>NZ_JAJCXE010000001.1:0-122099 GCF_021056325.1 Lentzea sp. CC55
GTTGCTGGTCTCGGTCGTGATCGCGACGGACACCTTGGTGGCGTAGTTCGCGGTGTCGTCGACCCAGTTGGTGACCTCGGTCAGGCCGTCACGGGCGAGCCGGGCGGACTCGCTGTCCCAGCCGACCGCGGAGTCCTCGACGGCCTTGAGCAGGCTCGCCCGGACGCCGGCGATGTCCTCGCCGATCTTCTGCCAGTTCGCCGCGGCGGTCTGCGCACCGTCGAGGTTCACCCCGGTGTGCACCATCTTGTAGAGCTCTTCGTGCGAGTACGTCATCCAGTCGACCGGCTCGTGCAGGTAGCTGCGGTCGTACTTGTGGTCGTCGTGGTGGTGGTTCGAGGACTTGTCGTCCCGGTGGCCGTTGCCCCTGTTGTCGTGCGATCCCTGACTCACCAGGACCCCCCGGCGTTCTTCATGGCCTTCTCGGCCTCTTCGTCGGTGTCGCGGATGCTGTCACGGCTGCGGCGCAGGGCGTCCCCGATGTCGTCGAGGACCTTGAAGAGGTCCAGCAACGCCTTGGCCGCCCCGGAGTCCTCGCCGACGGCGAGGTCGGCGAACCGCGCGCTGATCGCCTTGGCGACCGGGTTCTCCCCCAGCTGCAGCGGTGTGGCCAGCTGGTCCGTCGCGCGCTTCCACAGGTCCATCACCTGGTCGCGGGCGGCGTCGACGGCCTTGATCAACGCGTCCGCGGACTCGACGTCGAGCGTCAGCTTGCCGTCGTCGGCGGCCTGGTCGAGCTTGGCCGCCGCGTTGCTCGCCTGCGCCTTGTCCACCAGCATCTGCTGCTGGAGGGCGGGTTTCGCCGCTGCCAGCTGCTCCGCGGTGATCGGCGCGGTGACCGACGTCGAGACGTCGGGGGTCACCGGCGGTGCCGCCGCGGCGGTGGGCCCGGTGGTTGTCGTCGTGCCGGTCGTACCAGTCGTCGTACCCGTGGTGGTGCCTGTCCCAGTGCCTTCAGCCATCCCTCATAACCCCCTGCACTGCATAACTCGTCACCGCAGCACTGGGCGTTACGCAGCGCTACACCCAGTCAGCCGTCCGAAGCACTCCTTAGATGTACCCGGACGACGGTTCGGTTCCAATCCGCCGGAAAGACTCTTACCTCATGTGAGCGTCGAACCAGTTCAACGCACGAGACCACGCTTCGTCACTCGAAACGGTGAAACGCACCAGATCTGACGCGGTTTCCGAGCTGATCACAGCATCACGAAGCTTGCTCACTTCTTCCGAGTCCTCGTCGCGGAAGATCCCGAGCCACGGGCAGGAGAGGTCCGCGGCGACGTCGACCAGCGCGGGCAGCCCGTCGGAGAGCGGCTCGAGGATGCCGGGGGCCTGCACGGTGACGGCCGCGCCGATGGTGCGGCTCGCGGCGACCACCATCGCGACGGTGCCGCCGATGTCGAAGCCGACGACGCCCATGCGGTCGGCGCTCACGCCCTGCTGGCCCAGCCAGACGAACGCCACGTCGGTGTCCGCGAGCAACCGGTCGCCGTTGAGCTTGCTCACCCGGTCCTTGATGTCGGCACCGTGCACGCGGTCCTCGTCGTAGAGGTGCGGCGCGATCGCGAGCCAGCCCTCGTCGGCGAGGCTGCTGACCAGCGTGCGCACCCCCGCGGTGATGCCTCGGGCCTCGTGCAGCACCACGAGCCCGCCCCGCACCGCGGAGTCGGGTTCGGCGATCGTCACCCGCAGCTCACGGCCGTCGGAGAGGGAAAGCGTCTCGATGCGGGTAGTGGTCATGATTCCCACCCTTCCACGACGGGGTGAACTCCAGTCAACGTGACCAATCGGACGGAGCAATGCGAGGATCGGGCGTATGACCGTGCGAACCCGTGCTGACCTGGCGTCCCTGCCGTCCTACGTGCCCGGCAGGACCATCCCCGGCGCCATCAAGCTCGCGAGCAACGAGGTGTCCGCCGGACCGCTGCCGAGCGTCGTCAAAGCGATCGCCGACGCGGCCACCGGCATCAACAGGTACCCCGACTCGGGGAGCACCGAACTCACCGCCCGCCTCTCCGACAAGCTCGGCGTGCCGGCGGACCACCTGGCGCTCGGCTGCGGCTCGGTGACCCTGTGCCAGCAGCTCGTCCAAGCCACCTGCACCGAGAACGACGAGGTGCTGTTCGCGTGGAGGTCCTTCGAGGCCTACCCGATCGTCACGCACGTGGCGGGCGCGCGGCAGATCCGCGTGCCGTTGAACTCGGAGCACACGCACGACCTGGACGCGATGCTGGCGGCGATCACGCCGAACACCCGGATGGTCTTCGTCTGCAACCCGAACAACCCGACCGGCACCGCGCTGCGCACCGACGAGATCGAGTCGTTCATCGCGCGCGTGCCCCGGGACGTTCTCGTGGTGCTCGACGAGGCCTACAAGGAGTTCGTCGACGACGCCCACGTCCCCGACGGCGTCGAGCTCGCGAAGCAGCAGTGGGCCGCGGGCCACAACAACGTGGCCGTGCTGCGGACGTTCTCGAAGGCGTACGGCCTCGCGGGCCTGCGGATCGGCTACGCGGTCGCGCCGCCGGTCGTCGCGGACGTGCTGCGCAAGGTCTACGTGCCGTTCTCGGTGAACGCCCTCGCGCAGGTGGCCGCTCTGGCCTCGCTGGACGCCGAGGACGAGCTGATGGTCCGCTGCCGCGGGATCGTCGCGGAACGCACCCGCGTGCGCGGCGAGCTGCTGGCCATGGGCTACGACGTGCCGGAGACCCAGGCGAACTTCGTGTGGCTGCCGCTGGGCGAGCGCACGGGCGCGTTCAACGAGCACTGCCTGGAGCACAAGGTCGTGGTGCGCGCGTTCGTGGGCGAGGGCGCCCGCGTGACGATCGGTGAGCCGGAGGAGAACGACGCCTTCCTGGCCGCCGCCCGCGCGTTCACGGTCTGAGCGGTCACTTCACGAGCAGCTGGACGATCGCCGCGACTCCCACCACCACGATGACGCCGCGCAGCACGGCGGGTGGGAGTTTGCGGCCGATCTTGGCCCCGATCTGGCCACCGACGACCGACCCGACGGCCAGCAGCAGCACGGCGAGCCACGCCACGTCCGCGATGAAGATGAACATCACGCCCGCGACGAGGTTCACGAACGCGGTGAGCACGTTCTTCAGGGCGTTGAGCCGCTGCAGGTGCTCGCTGACGAGCACGCCCATCAGCCCCATGACCAGCACGCCCTGGGCGGCGCCGAAGTAGCCGCCGTAGATGCCGGCCGCGAACACGCCGAACCACAGCAGCACGCCGCCATCGTTGTCGTTGCGCCGGTGGGAGAGCTTGCGGTTGAGCCACGGCTGGATCACCACGAGGACCAGTGCGACCACGATCAGCACGGGCACGATCGCGGTGAAGGCCTCGTCCGGCAGCGTGACGAGCAGGATCGCGCCGACGACGCCGCCCAGGATCGACGCGGGCAGCAACCGCTTGACCCGGTCCGCCTGCCCCTTGAGCTCCTCGCGGTAGCCCCACGCCCCGGACAGCGAGCCGGGCACGAGGCCGAGGCTGTTGGAGACGTTCGCGACCACGGGCGGGTACCCGACGGCGAGCAGCACGGGGAACGTCACCAGCGTGCCGCTGCCGACGACGGTGTTGATGCCGCCGGCGAACACACCCGCGATGACCACCAAGATGGCTTCCCAGACCGTCATGCCACCCCCGTTACCCGATGGTTCGCGACGCTAACACTCCGTTCGGACCAGCGAGGTGTGGCGCTGCTGACAGCGGGGGTGGTGCCGGTCAGGTCGTTCTGCGACGCCGGCCGACCACTCCGGCGCCGAGGCCGAAGGCCACGAGCAGCGCACCGACCAGGCCGAGGCCGAGCACGGAGGCGCCGGTCCTGGCGAGCGCGCCACCTCCCCGGTGGCCTCCGGTGTCCCCCGTGCCCGGCGGTGCGGGAGCTGACTGCGGCACCACGAAGACCAGGTGGAAGGCGTCGCCTTCGGGAGACGCCCTGACCTCGCCGGTGTACCCGCCCTCGAACCGCCACGGCCCGTCGACCTGCAGCCAGTAGGTGCCGGCGGGCACCCGGTCGTAGGTCAGGACCCCTTCGGCGTTCGTGACGGCCTCCGCGACGACGCCGCCGTACTCGGGCTCGGTCATCAGCCGGACCCGGACGCCGGGGAGCAGTTCGCCGGGACCCGCCCGCAGGTCGCGGTCCTCGTCGTGCGCGAGCTGCGCCCGCACCGTGCCGGTGCCGCCGGGAACGCTCGCCCAGTCGTAGCCGACGACGACGTCCTCATTCCACCTCACCCACGGCGCGAACCCGCAGTGCACGACCACCTTGCTGGTCCTGCGCGCTTCCTCGGGCACCTTCGCGGAGACGACGACTGTCTTCGTCTCGCCGGCGGCGAGCGTCAGACCGGGCTCGTGCAGTTCACCCCAGTTCGCCTGCACCGGCCAGGTGTTCTCGTACCTCGCGCAGCCGGCCTGGACGTCGGTCAGCGCGTAGGAGCCCTTGTTGGTCAGCGTGACGGTGATCCGCACGTCGTCGCCGACGGCGTAGACCGGCCTGTCGAGCACGGTCGTCACCTTGAGCGCCTCGGTGTACGGGCGCTCCGCGCGTGCGGTGAGGCGTTTCGGTGCCCCTGGGAGCACGCGGACCTGAGGCTCACCACTCTCGCGGTGCACGACCCACCCGCCGTCGAGCTTGTAGCCGGCGGTGTAGTCGCCGGAGGGGATGTTCTTGAACTCGTAGCGCCCCTCGGCGTCGGTCACGGTCTTGAAGTACCCGTGGGGCGCGCCGCCGTTGATCTCCACGACGGCACCCCCGGCGGCCTCGCCCGGGTCCTGCCGCCGGTTGTGGTTCCTGTCGACGTAGACGACGCCGGTCAGGTCCCCGCGGGTCTGCACGACCTCCGCGCTCGCGTTGACGTGCCTCGGATGGTCGTTCGGCATGCCGCTGTAGCCGAAGTACAGCCACAGCTGCAGCTTGCCGCCGGTGAAGTGGCGGATCCCGCCCGACAGGCTGAACGTGCGGGACTCCCCGCCCGCGATGCGCACGCCGGGGCCGTGCCGGTCCGCGTCACCCCATTGCGCGTCGGCGAACTCCACGTCGTAGGTGCCGTTGTCGACCCGGAAGCGTTCCGCGGGCATCCCACCGGTGTTCGTCACGACCAGTTCCGCGCGCACGGTCTCGTGCGACTCGTAGCGCGGCTTGTCGAACTTCACCTCGTACTCCAGCGAGGCGGGCTCGTGGCCGCCGGGCACCTTCGTGGGGCCGACGCCGCCGGTCACCTGCTTCTCGACGTGCAGCCGCGCGCCGTCGCGGTTCCACGCGGCGTTCGGCGCGAACTCGCAGTCCAGGGTGAACTTCCCGGCGCTGACCGCCTCTTGCGGGATCCGCGCCGTGCTCTTGACCGTGCGCCGTTCCCCGGCCGCAAGCGTTTGGCCGGCCACGTCGAGGTCGAGCGCGTTGCCGGCCTTCGCGCGGTCGCACACGGCCTGGATGCCGTCGATCCTGCGGTCGGCGGTGTTGGTCAGCTCCACCGCGACGATCGCGGACGCCGGGTGCTCGTAGCTGTCGCGGTCGAAGGTCGCGGTCGCCTTGATCTGCTCCGAGTAAGGCCGCTCCGCCCGCACCGCCACCTCCGCGGTGACACCGGCGGTGACCGAGATCCTGTCCGGTCCCCCGGCGTGGACGTGGTGCACGACCCAGCCGTCCGGCAGCTCATAGGACGGGACGTGGTCGCCTGGGGCGAGGCCCGTGAAGGAGAACCGGCCGTCCGCGTCGGTCGTCGTCTTCTCCCGGGCGACGGTGACCACGCCGCCCTCGACCGCCTCGCCGGGGTCCTGCCGCCCGTTGCCGTTCTTGTCGGCGTAGACGACACCGGAGACGCTGGGCTCGGCGCTTGGTGGCGTCGAACCGTTCTGCGCGAACGCCGTGACGCTCGCCGTGCTGAACGACAACCCGGCGACGACGGCCACAACGCCGCTCTTGAGCACGGCAAGGCGCGATCTGCTGGACAACGGTTCCCCCCGGAAGACTTGATCGTCCGCCGGGTGCCCCCGCACGCCTCCGCCGGACGTCCGGAAAGTACCGCGAACGGACTTCTCTCCGAAGCTTTTTCAGCGATTCAAGGGTCCTGATCTGTGGATTCACGTCATTCCGATGACATTTCAAGATTTTCTTCCAGGCGGGGCAACCGACCTCGCGGGAAAAGCGTGAGCACAGCGGGGACGGGTGTGTCCGCGGCCTGGCATGCTGGTCGGCGTGACGCCGGAGGACCTAGCGCACCTGCGCCGGGCACGTGACCTGATGGACCGCGAGTACGCGAATCCGTTGGACGTGCCCGCGATGGCCCGTGCCGCCCTCATGTCGCCGTCGCACTTCTCGCGCCAATTTCGCGCGGCCTACGGCGAGACCCCGTACGGCTACCTCATGACGAGGCGCATCGAGCGCGCCAAAGCGTTGCTGCGCCTGGGAACGCTGTCCGTGACCGAGGTGTGCGTCCAGGTCGGCTGCACCTCGCTCGGCTCGTTCTCCGCCCGGTTCACCGAACTGGTCGGCGAGACCCCGTCCGCCTACCGCGCACGGGCGCACGACGCGCTGGCCGCCGTGCCGGGATGCCAGTTGAAGGGCCTGACGCGACCGAGCAGGTTTCGAGAAGCGACGCGCACACGTTCTACCTAGGGTTTCATCCCATGAAGCTCTCGCACACGTTCCTCTTCGTCCACGACCAGGACGCGGCCCTGAAGTTCTACCGCGACGTGCTCGGCCTCGAAGTCCGCACCGACGAGACCATCGAGAACGACTACCGCTGGCTCACCGTGGGCCCCGCCGACCAGCCGGAGGTCGAGATCGGCCTGTCGCGCATCGGCCCGCCCGTCCCGCCGACCGACCACGAAGCGCTGGAAGCGTTGCTGGCCAAGGGTTCGCTGCTCGGCATCATCTTCGAGGTGCCCGACGTCGACGCGAAGTTCGACCAGGTCCGCGCGGCCGGCGCCGAAGTCATGCAGGAACCGGTCGACCAGTACTACGGCGTGCGCGACTGCGCGTTCCGCGACCCGTCCGGCAACATGATCCGCTTTTCCTCGCCTCGCAAGTAAAACCGCTTCCGCTTTCCGCGCCCCACGTGCTTCAGTGGTGCCTTCAGGCGTACTCAGAGACAAGGTCGATGCCATGGGCAGCCCCGGACACACCGGGTGCCTTCGCAGTACCCGGTGACCCTCGCGTTCTTCTCCCGCGATCACCAGGAGCACCACCGTGACTTGGTACACCTCTTTCTTCACCGATCTCGCCAACACCTTCTGGCGCGGCGCCGTCCCCCCGTCGCAGACCACAGCGGAGATCGACTTCGCGACCGGTCTCACCGACGGCCGCCGCGTGCTGGACGCACCGTGCGGCAGCGGCAGGCACAGCATCGAACTGGCCGGCCGCGGCTACACGGTCACCGGCATCGACATCTCGGCCGAAGCCATCGCCCACGCCAGAACGCTCGCTCCCTCGCTGGACTGGCGCCAAGGCGACGTGGCGGCGCTGGGCTCGTTCGGCGTGACAGCCGACCTGGCCCTGTGCATGGGCAACAGCTTCGGCTACCTCGACCACGAGGGCTCGCGGCGGTTCCTGCGCGACCTGGCCGCCGCCGCACCGCTGCTCGTCATCGACTACAGCTGCGCGGCGGAGTCGCTGCTGCCCTCGCTCCCCGGCGAGATCCGCATGTCCGCGGGCGGCGTCGACATGGTCGCCGTGAACACCTACGACGTGGCCACGGGCCGACTGCTGATCGACTTCACCTTCAGCGACGGCGAGCGGACGCAGCGGTCGACCTGCGTGCAGCACGTCTACACGGCCGGTGAGCTGACCCGGATGCTCGTCGAGGCCGGGTTCTCGTCGGTCGAGCTGCACGGGGGCGTGGCGGGCGAGGCGTTCTCGGTGGGCAGCCACCGGTTGCTGGCGGTGGCACGCCGCTGACGCGGACGGGGCTGTGGAGGACGTCCTCCACAGCCCCGTCCGGTGTGCGGAAGCGGAGGGATTTGAACCCCCGGACGGTTGCCCGTCTCCCGTTCGCAAGGGATCGGCATGGTCGCTCAAGCCTATTCGCGGGAGTTCTTAAGGCTGGTCAGAGGACTTGTGCCGAAACGGCTGAACTATCATGAACGATCCCGTATGAGACTGTCCGCGAGACTGCGTCATCTACTATGGATCGTTAATATGCTGCGTGGCCCAACCTAATTGGCGAGATCAGGGTCGATCGGTCAGCCGCTTACTTGTGCTGGTTGACAGTGGCGGGCCAGGTTCTGGCGTTCGAAGGCTGCCAGCACCTACGTAGAAGTGTCGTCCTGATCCGGTGACAGATAATGGTTGACCTCGTTCGGAACGGCGTCATCGAACTGTGCACCGTCGAACCCGGCGATCCTATTGAACTGCGCCTCGTCGAAAAAGGCGGCGCCGCCGAACCGCATCTCACTGAATCAGGCGTCGCCGTTGAATTGCGCTGCGGTGAACCAGGCGTAGCCGTTGAACCGCGCCTTGACGAACTCGGTAATACCGCTGAACTGCGCCTTGTCAAACCGAGCATTGCGAATGATCACGTTGGTGAGGTCGAAGTCGACCAGAATGGCTTCGGTGAGGTCGAGGTCGATGTCTGGCCAAAAGGTGTGGGCTGGGCGCGGGAACCATCGCGCCCAGGCGCGGGCGGGTGTGCGGGGCTGAAGGTGGTCGCGCAGGATGCGCTGGGCGGTGAGTCGGACCTCGCGTTCTTGTCGGGCTTCCTGATCGGCGTCTTTCGGTGTGGTGTCCGGAACGGCGCCTGGGAGAGGGCGTGCCCATCCAGGTCGCAGGGGTGCGCGTAAGCCTCCGAGTTTGCTGGTGCCGGGGATGCGGGGTGGGGTACAGGGGGAGCGCAGGTAGGCGCAGATGACGTCGACGATGGTTTGGCGGTGTGCCGGGTTGTCCTGGGCGACGCGTTCAAGGGCGTAGAAGCCGCCGTGGCGCACGGCGGCCTTGTCCGAGCCGAACTGCTCCACTGCCTTGACGTAGAGCTCGGTAAGTCTGCGTTCGGTGGCGTCGTGTTCGGTGGCCTGCTGCCGCCTGCGCGCGTTGGTGTGTCAGGCCAGGGTGGGAGCATCCGCTGCAGTAACACTGTGGGTGAGTTCACGATGCCGTGTGCGTGACGACTGCTGCGACTTCGCCCTCCACTGATCGCCCAACAGGGCGGGTGACCCGTGTCCGAGGGGCGGTGACCGGACGACATGGGCTGGGGGTGCTGGCCTGGCTGCTGGCCGCCGCAGGCCTAGGTATGGCGATGTGGATGGCGAGATCCTGGTCATGGTGGTCTATGGCGTGGGTGTGGCTGGGCCGGTGGTGGATGGTGCCGATCACGGTGCTGCTGCTCGTTGCCGCAGCAGCACTCGGGGTGCTGCGATCTCGTCACCCGGACTTGTCGCCCCGCCCGGTAGCGGAGCCGGGGACGGAGGTGATGCCGGCGTTGACACCGCGGGCAATCCTGCTCGGCGGGCTCGTCCTGCTGGGTTTGGGCGTCACTGCGGCGGTGCTGCTGCTGGTCAACTTTTCCGGGACCAATCCGCGAGACCGGTTGGACGCGATCCGGACCGCGGCCACACTGCTGGTGGGCACCGGTGGTGCCGCCGCACTGCTTCTGGCCGCCCGCCGGCAACGCGCGGCCGAGCTATCCCTGGCAGTGCAACGCAAGACCGCCGCTGATACCGCGCACGACGCGGCGGCGCGGCGGATCACCGAGTTGTACCTGAAGGCGGTCGAGCAGTTGGGCTCAGACAAGGCTGCGGTTCGCCACGGTGGCCTGTACGCACTGGAACGCGTCGCCCAAGACAACCCCGACCAACGCCAGACCGTGATCAACGTGATCTGCGCCTACCTGCGCAGCCCTTTTACACCGCCGCCTGAGCGGCCCGCCGCACGTCGGACCGGGCTATCTGCAGCCGACCGCCGAAGCACCGCGACAAACCGCGTCGCCGCTCGCGCTGCGACCGCGCGCCGTATCAGCCTCGCGCCACCCGTATCGGCTGTCACGTCCGAGCAGTTGCGGCAGGAACGCGAGGTCCGGCTCACTGCGCAACGCATCCTCACCACCCATCTCTGCCTCGGTCACGACAGGACCGCCAGCCAGCCGGCCAACCTCCGGTATTGGGCCGAGGAGTATGACCTAGATCTCACTGACGCCACACTTATCAACTTCAACGCCGCTCGCCTCACTGTGCGACAAGCGATCTTTGCCAACGCGCACTTTTTCGGCGACGCGCAGTTCGGCGAGGCGACCTTCACCGGCCCTACTTTGTTCGACAAGGCGACCTTCACAGGTGACGCACTATTTGGCGGGACTAACTTCATCGGCGACGTGCGGTTTAACGAGGCGAACTTCACCCGCCTTACCTTCTTTGAGAAGGCGGTCTTTAATGGCGATACACTGTTCGGAAAGACGGCTTTCATCGGTCGCGCGCGTTTCGGCGAGGCGAACTTCAACAGCCATACGTGGTTCGGAGAGTCGATCTTCACAGGCGTCGCGCACTTCGATAACGTGACCTTCAGAAGCTATGCGCAGTTCGACGAAGCGATCTTCAAAGAAAACGCCTGGTTCGACAGGGCCACCTTTATCCGCGACGCGATATTTGGCAAGGCGACCTTCAGTAAAAATGCATGGTTCTTCGGAGCGAACTTCACCAGCAAAGCATGGTTCGGCAAAGTGACCTTCACCGGCCGCGTGCAGTTCGACAAGGCGATCTTCGCCGGAAGATCATGGTTCGACGAGGCGACCTTCACTGACGACACGTACTTCGACGAGGCGACTTTTACGCATATCGTATCAATGAAGGGGGCTGTAGCGACGGAAATATCGGTCGGGCGTGCGTGGCCGGCTGGTTGGACGATTGACGATCATCGCCAGGGATCCGGATTTGCTAATGAAGTACTGAACATGAGGCGACTGGTTCCAGTACCAGTCGTGCTTACCCAACCCAAACCGAGCGCTCAACTGCAGAGTGAGCATCCCGATAGATTGCCGTACTGAATTTCAGGTGGCCGCGTCAGGATGTTGCGATCTTTTTAAGGGGCCCGCGAAACGATTAACGACAAGCGCTTGACGTGCCGTTTCACGTCTCCCGCAGGCTGGGCGCAGATCAGTTCGCACCACTTCGGCGCTAAGCCCGCCAACGACGGTCGCGAGAGCAGCATCGTCGTGACGTTTGGTCCGCAGATCTTCCGTGCATCTAACGAGCCCGAAAGACTTCGGGCTCTTTGGCCCGCTGCGCCAACTGGACAGGAATTATCTTCTCCAGGTCGGCGATCGTTCGAGTCGAGCCAGTGGCCAATGCTATACCTAGCGATTCTTCGATCGCGACGCAGGCGTCAACTGTTCTCCTGCAAGAGCGCAGGTCTGCGCCAGCCGCGCTAGGTAGTTGCCGCGGTCACGGTGATAGCTGCTCGGCAAGGAGCCAAGTACATCCCTGAACGCGCTAACCGCGTTCTCAGCCCGTCCAAGCTCAAGCTGACATTTTGCATTCGTGATTTTCAGGTAGAGACCGGGCTCGCAGTAGCGACCTACAGACGGGTCACCGTCCGGGCGCACACCAATACCTAATTCAGTCAAGTACGCCGCAGTATCCAGCGCGCGGTCTGTCTCGCTATGATTCCCTGACATCGCATGCCCAATCGCTTCCGTTTGAGTAGCGAGCGCACGGACGCGGGCGGTCACTATCGACTCGTCACGTTGCGCCAATCGCGCCAACTTTGCCGCGTAGTACGGGTCACCTTCTCCGACAAATTGAACCGCGCGCCGCGTCAAGACGAATGCACTCATACGCTCATCACCGGCAGCGTTCGCAGCTTCATACGCGTGGTCGTACCAGCGCGTTGCATTGCTCATGTCGCCACTGTCATGGTTGAGCCACTTCGCGAATTCGGCGTAACCAGCTTCGATGGCTAGAAGTTCATCCATAGCCTTGCCAGTAAATGGGCACCCGAATGATACTGGAAATGAGACTGGACGCAGCAGGGGTGGCTCACCGACTGGTGAGCCACCCCTGTTTGCGCTGGTCAAACTGCGGAAGCGGAGGGATTTGAACCCCCGGACGGTTGCCCGTCTCCCGCTTTCAAGGCGGGTGCATTCGGCCGCTCTGCCACGCTTCCCCGACGCCACCGGCGTCAGCCGAGAAGCCTAGCCGTTCGACTCCCGCAGGTGTGTGATGACCCGGTCGAACACCTTGGCCAGCACCTCGCCCTCCTCGGGGGTGAGCAGGTCGACGATGTGGGTGCGCACGCCGCGGAGGTGGGTGGGGGCGGCCTCCACCAGTTGGGACATGCCCTTCTGGGTCAGCTCGGCGAGTACGCCGCGGCCGTCCTCCGTGCACTCGCGGCGGGTGACGAGGCCTGCTTTCTCCATGCGGGCGACCTGGTGGGAGACGCGGGACTTCGAGGAGGCCACGTCTTCTGCCAGCTGGGTCATGCGCATGCGGTGGTTCGGCTGTTCGGAGAGGCGGACGAGGACCTCGTAGTCCGCCAGTGACACTCCGTGGGTGTCCTGCAGCTCCCGGTGCAGGCGGTCCATGAGCATCGAGGAACCGTTCACGTAGGTGCGCCACGCCCGCATCTCGCCCTCGTCGAGCCAGCGGGGCTCCTGCTCGCTTGGTGTCACGGGAACAAGGCTAGACGGCAGGATGACGATCCTGTCATTCCTCTGGAAAACGGGGCCTTCGCGAGGCAGACTCCTCCGCCGTACACGCGCGTTAACCTTGCCTTCGAAAGGCTTCACCCATGAGTTCGTTCAGACGGCTCTCCGTTCTGGCGATCACCGCCGCCGCGGCCACTGTCATCAGCGCTACCGGGCCTGCCCAGGCCGATGTCCAGTCACTGCGCGGTCGGGGCACGGTTGACGTGCGCCTGATCGGCATCAACGACCTGCACGGCAACATCGAGCCGCCCACCGGGTCGTCGGGGCGCGTCATCCTGCCGGACGGCACGACCGTCGACGCCGGTGGCGCCGCTTACAACGCCACGCACATCAAGAACCTCCAGAGCGAGGTCAAGAACTCCGTCATCGTCGGGCAGGGCGACCTGATCGGTGCTTCGCCGATCGTGTCGGCGCTGTTCCACGACGAGCCGACGATCGAGGTGCTCAACAAGGTCGGGATGGACACGACCGCGGCGGGCAACCACGAGTTCGACGAGGGCTACCAGGAGCTGCTGCGCATCCAGCGCGGTGGCTGCCACCCGGTGGACGGGTGCCAGTTCAGCGAGAAGTACGAGGGTGCGAAGTTCCCGATCCTCGGCGCGAACGTCACGCACGCCAAGACCGGGCTGCCGGCCCTTCCGCCGTTCTGGGTGGAGATCCGCGACGGGATGCCGATCGGCTTCATCGGCATGCCGCTCAAGGACGTGCCGATCCTGGTCGACCCCAACGGCATCAAGGACCTCCAGTTCGGTGACGAGGTGAAGGCGGCCAACAGGTACGCGAACCTCCTCGACGCCATCGGCGTGAAGTCGATCGTGCTGCTCGTGCACCAGGGCGACCAGGTCACCTCCTCCGGTGGCGGCCCCAACGCGTGCAACGTCGCCGCCAACAACCCCGGCAGCTACATCGCCACGAACGTCAGCCCGAAGATCGACGCGGTCTTCTCCGGCCACAGCCACCAGCACTACAACTGCGTGATCAAGGACCCGGCGGGCAACCCGCGGCCGTTCATCGAGGGCCTCGCGTTCGGTCGTGAGCTCAGCGTCGTCGACCTCAAGATCGACCGCCGCACGCGCGACGTCATCCGCGGCGAGACCAAGGCCGACAACAAGATCGTCACCCGCACGGTCACGCCGGACCCGACCGTCCAGGCGATCATCGACCTGGCCAAGCAGAAGTCCGGCCCGATCGCGAACAAGCCGGTCGGCACGATCAGCTCGGACATCCTGCGGGCGCAGAACGCCGCCGGTGAGTCGCCGCTCGGCGACCTGATCGCCGACTCGCAGCTCGAGGCCACCAAGGGCAACGGCGCGGTGCTCGCGCTGATGAATCCCGGCGGTGTCCGCGCGGACCTCACGTTCGCCGGCTCGCCCGCGGGTGAGGGCAACGGCGTGGTGACCTACGGCGAGATGTTCACCGTGCAGCCGTTCGGCAACATCCTGCAAACCGTCACGCTGACCGGCGCGGAGATCAAGAACGTGCTGGAGCAGCAGTTCACCGCTGCCCGCCAGTTCGTGCTCCAGCCGTCGTCCGGCCTGAAGTACACGTGGTCGAAGGGTGCGGCGTTCGGCTCGAAGGTCTCCGACGTCACGCTCAACGGCGCCCCGCTGGACCCGAACGCGAGCTACCGCGTGACGATCAACAGCTTCCTGCAGGGCGGTGGTGACGGCTTCAGCGAGTTCACCAAGGGCAGGGACATCACCGGCGGCGGCATCGACCTGGACGCGTTCTCCGCCTACCTGGCGGCGCACCCGAACCAGGGCGCGCCGGCGCTCGACCGCATCACGCAGCTGCCGTAACGGCGGCCGGCGTTGGGCCGCTCCGGTGACCGAGGTCGCCGGAGCGGCCTTTTCGCGTGCCCCGTTGCTCCGTTTGATCTAGGGTGAGGGCCGATGTCGTGGTTGCGTCGGCTCCTGCTGCTCGCCGGTCTGGTGACCGGTGCCTGGCTGCTGGGCGGCACCGGCCACGCGAACGCCGACGTCCGGGTCGAGATCGACCGGCTCGAGGTCGAGCTGGAGATCCCCCTCGTCGACGTCGGTCTCCAGGTCGAGACGGGGCTCGCACCGCCACAGCCGGAAGCGCCCGTTCCGCCGAAGCCGACCCCGCGCACCGAGAACCCCGTACCGCCGAAGGAACTTCCACCACCCGCCCCGCCTGCCGTGCAGACCTCCGTGCAGACCGAGGCGCCTCAGCAACAACAACTGCCGCCACAGCAGCACCACACGCAGCCCACGAGCCCGGCGCCCGTTGCCGAGGAACCCCAGGCGGAGCAGCCGACGCCCGGCACGCTCCCGCAGAGCGGCGCGGGGACGTCCTCCGGCACGCAGGTCCCGGTGGGCACGCTGCCGCACGCGACGCGGCCGCCCACCACCACGACATCGCTTGTCAGCACGGAACAACACGACGTCCCGCGCTCCGTGCGCGCGGAGGAACCGACGTTCTCCCCGGACTGATCCCGGCCCACGGCCAGACAGGGATCCGTCTTCGCACTCCAGGGAGAAACAGCCATGCGCAAGAACCTCAACCGCACCATGTCCGCCGCTCTGCTGACCGGTGGCCTGCTGGTCGCCACCGCCGGCTTCGCCCAGGCCGTCCCGGTGCCGCTCGACGTCGACGAGGAAGTCCGCGTCGGCAGCCTGCTGAGCGTTCCGGTCAAGGTCTGCGGCAACGCCGTCAACGTGCTGGGCAGCAGCGACGCGACCTGCCAGGACGAGCCCGCCGAGCGCGTCCAGGCCGACAAGGCCCTCGTCTCCGCGCCCGTCACGGTGTGCGGCAACGCGGTCGGTGTCGCCGGTGGCGGCAACGGCAGCTGCGGCGACACCGGGCCGAAGCAGGCCAACGGCTCCGTCGAGGCCCCGGTGACGGTCTGCGGCACCAGCGCGGCGGTGCTCGGCACCGCGAGCGGCGACTGCGGCGGGACCGGGACGCCCGAGGAGCCGCAGCCGGAACCGGAGCAGCCCGAGCAGCCCGAGCCGGAGCCCGAGCAGCCGGAGCAGCCCGGCGAGAACCCCGGCGACGAGAACCCGGGCAACGGCAACCCGGGCGGCGACAACTCCGGCGGTGGCGACACCGGCGACGACTCGGGCGCCGGCGTCCCGCAGACCGGCGACAAGGCCTCGCAGCGGGCTTCCGCGGTGGTCCCGGTCCTGTCGAGGACCGGTGCCGACCCGCTCGAGTTCCTGCTCGCGGGCCTCGGCCTGATGACCGCGGGTGTGATGGCCCGCCGCGGCGCCAGGCGCACCGGGAAAGCCTGATCGACTGATTCCGATCATTTTTCACAAATCGCCCGGCGGGATTTTCTCCCGCCGGGCGATTGCTGTCCGCACTGTCGATCTCCGCAGGTCACCCGTCCGACTTCACCAATTCAGGTTTCCCGTGAAGTGTTGATAAATACGACGATCAAGCGCATGCTCGACAACGAGCTGGCAACCGGTAGTTGAATGAAGTGGACCGCCCGGTGGCCACGCCCAGAAGGGGTAGGTGGTGCTGTGCAGGTATCTCCTCGCTGTGGCGAAACGCGGTCTGTCGCATCCCCGCGAGTGGATCGGACGTGACCGGTCCGGTCGCGACTGTGTAGCGACGAGCACGAGGTTTCGGGTGCCCAGGCGCCGTCAGGCGTCGCTCCGCGCACTTCGACGCTGTTGAGCTCGGCATCGGTGTCGCCTCATGGCGTCACCGGCTGAGCGCCACGCCAACCTCCGTGGGCCGTAGTCGTCACAACCACATGGGAAAGCCTTGGTGCGGTGCCCGACGTCGGGCACCGCACCAAGGCGTGTTTGGTGCTTTATCGTTTGCGGCACCCAGGGGGTCCTTGGCAGGAGGATGCGGTGCAGTTCAACGAAGGCGCGGGACTCGACCTTTCCCAGGTCTCGGACCAGCGGGGCGTCGGCGGCCGGGTGGCCGGTGTCGGCGGTGGCCTCGGCGTGGTCGGTCTGATCATCTACTTCCTGTTCCAGCAGTTCACCGGCATCCAGCTGCCGGCGGGCGGGCTGGAGGGCCTGGGCAGCAACACCCAGGTCGAGTCCGGCCAGCTGGCCGAGAAGTGCAAGACCGGCGCGGACGCGAACCGCGACAGCGACTGCCGGGTCGTGGCGACGATCAACTCGATCCAGGCCTTCTGGACCGACCAGTTCGCCCGCTCCGGCCGCAGCTACCAGGTCACCAAGACCAACTTCTTCCGCAACAGCGTCAACACCCGCTGCGGCAACGCCACCTCGGCCGTGGGCCCGTTCTACTGCCCCGCCGACTCCCAGGTGTACATCGACCTCGACTTCTTCAACGAGCTGCGCACCAAGTTCGGCGCGACCGGCGGCCCGTTCGTCGAGGCCTACGTGCTGGCCCACGAGTACGGCCACCACGTCCAGAACCTCCTCGGCACGTCCGACCGCGTCAGCTCCCGCACCGGCCCCACCTCCGACTCGGTGCGCCTGGAACTGCAGGCCGACTGCTACGCGGGCGCCTGGGCCAAGGCGGCGACGACCACCCCGTCGTCCAACGGCCAGCCTCTCATCACGAACATCACCCAGGAGGACGTGAACGCGGCGCTCGACGCGGCGGCGCGCATCGGTGACGACTTCATCCAGCGCGAGCTCGGCGGCGGCCAGGTCGACACGACCCAGTTCAGCCACGGCAGCTCGGCGCAGCGCCAGAAGTGGTTCACCACGGGCATGCAGACGGGCGACCCGGCCCGCTGCAACACGTTCGACACCGACAACCTGGGCTGACACCCGTCCGAGCGCAAGGCCGGGCCTCCCGGGGGAGACCCGGCCTTGCGCGTGCGAGACCTACGAAACGGCGGCGTGCGAGTGGTCCTCGTGCGCCGTCAGCGACATCTTGGCCGCGGCACGGGCCTCGGCCCGCTTCGAGCGCGGCGGCACGCCGTTGACGTCCTCGGTGGACACGCCGTAGGCGGCCGTCACGAACGCGATGGCACCGGCGTTGCGTCCCAGGGCGACCCGGTCGACGTTGCCGAGGTTGTCACAGGCGGCGTGGTAGCAGGGGTCGTAGGCGACCCCGGCCGTTCCGCCCCACTTGGCGGCCTGGGCCGCGGTCTTCACGCCCTCGGCACCGGTGAAGAGACCACCGGCGGGAATGCCCTGGGCGATGAACTCGCCGTAGTCCGAGCGGCCCGAGAAGTCCGTGCCCTCGGTGGGG
Source organism: Lentzea sp. CC55 (assembly GCF_021056325.1). NCBI lineage: Bacteria > Bacillati > Actinomycetota > Actinomycetes > Pseudonocardiales > Pseudonocardiaceae > Lentzea > Lentzea sp. CC55. Next base: position 17,787 of record NZ_JAJCXE010000001.1, read on the forward strand.
ATGCCCTTCGCCGCGAAGTAGTCCGCGAACGCCTTCTCGATCTGCGCCGAGCCGAACGGGCCGGGGCCCGCGCCCACGCCGTCGGAGTTGTCGCCGTCGTAGATGAAGTACGCGGCGTTCGGCGAGCCGACCATGTCGAAGTTCAGGTACAGCGCGATGTCGAGCTGCTGCTCGAACGTCAGCGAGCGGACCCACTCCTCGGAGCCGATCAGGCCGCGCTCCTCGGCGCCCCACCAGGCGAAGCGGACCGCGTTGTCGACCTTCGGGCGGGAGCCCAGCTGCAGCGCGGTCTCCAGCAGGGCCGCGGAACCGGTGCCGTTGTCGTTGATGCCGGCGCCGAGCTCGACGCTGTCGAGGTGCGCGCCCGCCATGACGACGTTGTTCGTGCGGCCGGTGCGGGTCTGGGCGATGACGTTGCGCTCGGTGCGGGTCTCCGTGTGGAAGCGCATGTCGACCGTGACGGCCGAACCGGCCTTGCCCGCGAGCGTGGTGCCGTCTGCCTGGGAGATGCCGCCGGTGGGGATCTTGCCGGGGTTGGTCAGCGTCACGTCGGAGAGCGGGCCCGCGGTGTTGTTGGACACCAGCACGGCGATGGCGCCGGCGGCGTGCGCGTTGAGGTGCTTCTGCTCGAACGTGCAGCCACCGCGGCGGATCAGCGCGACCGAGCCGGTGAAGTCCTGGCCCGCGAAGTCGCTCGCCTCGCACCCGGTGCCGGCGTCCTCGGGCACCACGCGCAGCGGGCCGGTGACGCCGCCGGCGGGGGTCTGCGGCGACGCGATCATGATCAGGGCCTGGTAGTCCACGCCGTCCACGCGGGCGGTCTCCGCGTCGTTGACGTTGATCTCGTAGCTGAACGTCGGCGTCGTCACGATGAAGCCCTCGTCGCGGAGCTTGCCCGCCACGTAGTCGACGCTCGCGTCGTAGCCGGGGGTCAGGGCGGCGCGGGTGCCGCCGTTGCGGTCGGCGATCCGCTGGAACGCGATCAGGTGCCGGTTGACGCCCTCGACGGTCACCTTCTTCGAGAGCTTCTTCGCCAGCGCGGGGCCGGCGGGTTCGGCGGCGGACGCCGTGGCGGTGGGGGCCGCGACTAATGCCGAGACGGCAAGCACAGTCGCCAGCTTGGTTCTGCCGGACATTGAACGTTCCCCTTCGTTCGAGATGGCAGAACCCTCACAAGAAGGAGACCTGGGACACAATCCGACGGTCGGCGGGTGTTCAGCTCGTGATCAGCTGAACACACTCAGCGAGCCCCTCGACGGCCACGTCCCACTCCGGGCGCACGAAGTTCTCCTTGTCCAGACGCAATCGCACGTGCTCAAGGCGTTGTCCGCGCGGTGCGGCACGCATGGTGCCGTCGTGGACGTAGCCGAGTTTTTCGCTGACGCGGTTGGAAGCGTGGTTGCCCAGCCAAGCCGCCGAACGAGCGACGTCCGCACCCAGGTGGTCGAACGCGAACTGCAGGACCGCGATCCGCATCTCCGTGCCGATCCCGCCGCCCTGGTGCTCCAGACCGAGCCACGAGCCGGTGTTGACCTCGCGCAGCACGCCGAAGTCCTTCGCGGAGATCTCCTGCATGCCGACGACCCCGCCCTCGCGCCGCGCCAGGAAGTTGATCGTCCAGTCCCCGGCGGCGAACGCGGAGCGCGCAGCCCAGTAGTGCTTGATCATGCCGAACCCGCCGTCGTCGCGGACCCAGTCCGTCCACGGCACGAGGAACGGCATCTCCTCGGGGTCGTGCACGCCCTGCTTCGCCACCTCGACGAGCTCGTGGAGGCCCTCGTCGTCGTCGGGGCGCAGCTCCAGCCGCGGGGTGCGGAGAACCAGGTGTCGCAGAGGCCAGGGGTCCATGCTCCGATGGTGCCGGAGGTGTCGAACGGTATTACGGTCGGCTGCGTGCATGCGATCACTGTTCGCGAACCCGGCGGCCCGGAAGTGCTCACCTGGACCGAGGTCGACGACCCGGTGCCCGGTCCCGGCGAGGTGTTGATCGACGTCGCCGCGAGTGCGGTCAACCGCGCCGACCTGTTGCAGCGGCAGGGCTCGTACCCGCCGCCCCCCGGCGCGTCGGACATCATCGGGCTGGAGTGCTCCGGCACGATCGCGGCGCTCGGCGAGGGCGTCACGGGGTGGAACGTCGGCGACGAGGTGTGCGCGCTGCTCGCCGGCGGCGGCTACGCCGAGAAGGTCGTCGTGCCCGCGCCCCAGGTCCTCCCGCTGCCGGACGGCGTCGACGTCGTCACGGCCGCGGCGCTGCCCGAGGTGGCCTGCACGGTGTGGTCGAACGTCGTGATGGACGGCCGCCTCAAGCTCGGTGAGACGTTCCTGGTGCACGGCGGCGCCGGTGGCATCGGCACGCACGCGATCCAGGTCGCGAAGGCGCTCGGCGCGACCGTCGCGGTCACCGCGGGCTCGGCGGAACGCCTCGCGAAGTGCGCAGAGCTCGGTGCCGACGTCCTGGTCAACTACAAGACGCAGGACTTCGTGGCCGAGGTGGGGAAGGCCGACGTCGTCCTCGACAACATGGGCGCCTCCTACCTGCCGCGCAACATCGACGTGCTCGCGCCGGACGGCCGGTTGATGATCATCGGCATGCAGGGCGGCGTGAAGGGCGAGCTGCCCATCGGCAAGCTGCTGTCCAAGCGCGCCTCGGTGATGGCGACCGGGCTGCGCGGCCGGTCCGTCGAGAACAAGGGCGCGATCGTGGCGCAGGTCCGCGAGCACCTGTGGCCGCTGGTCGGCAGCGGTGCGGTGAAGCCGGTCGTCGGCAGGGTCGTGCCCCTGCGGGAGGCCGCCGAGGCGCACCGGTTGCTGGAGGCGAGCGACGTCTTCGGCAAGGTCCTGCTCAGGCGAGAGCGGTAGCGGTCGCCAGCGAGGTCCGGGGAGCCGTGCGGAACTCGATGCCGAACTCCTCGGACCACCGCGTCAGCACGGACTGCTCGTCCGGCCGGTCGGCGTCGTCGGCGAGCACCGTCGCGCCCGGCGCCAGCACGGCGCGCAGCACGGGCAGCGCCGGGTAGCGCGAGTCGCCGGAACCCGGCCCGTCCACGAGCAGCAGGTCCACCAGGCCGAAGCGCTCGACGTAGCCGAGCACCTCGTCGTGCACCTGCTGCGGCGCGTACCACTGGCCGTGCCGCGACAACGCCGCCGGATGCCGCGACAACGGCGCGTGCACGACGCGGGCGATCGAGCCGAGACCTTCGCGTCGCAGTTGCGAGGCGGCGAAAGCAGCCGTGCGTTCGTCGTGCTCGATCGACAGCAGGTGCCCGAAACCGCGCTGCTGGAGCAGACGCGCGAGCAGGACCGAGGACGAGCCGCAGCCGAGCGCGACCAGGACGGTCCTGGCGCCGAGGACGACCTCGTCCATCACCGCGACGAGCTCGGCCGGCCGGAGGTCGCAGGAGAACCGCGGCAGGTACTCGGTGTTCAGCGACCCGATGCGCTGCAGGGCCGAGAGGTCCGCGAGCTCGCGTGCCAGCGAGTCGTCCAACGGTGCTCTCCCGTGTTCCCTCAGCCCAGTTCGGCGACCGCCCGCACCAGGTCGTCCACCTCGACCGCGTTCGTGTAGTGCGCGAGCCCGACGCGGATGGCGCCGCCGACCTCACCGACGCCCAGCACCGAGAACACGCCGTGCTGGCCGGGGTCGGCGAACGCGCAGACGCCCCGCGACGCGAGGTGTTCGACGCCGTCCTCCGCCTTGACCCCGGCGATCGTGAACGCCAGCGCGGGCACCCGCCGCATGGCGTCGCCGATCACCATCACGTGGCGCAGCGAACGCAGTTCGTTGATGAGGTTAGCGAGCAGCCCCGCCTGGTACGCCTTGACGGATCCCAGGGACGTGAGCAGGCGCTCGCGCCGCGTGCCGGAAGCCGCGTCGTCGAGGTCCGCGAGGTACTCGACGGAGGCAACGAGCCCGGCGAGCATCGGATACGCGTGCGGGCCCAGTTCGAGGCGTTCCGGTCCGCGGGCCGTCGGGTCGACCGAGACCGACGGCAGCCGTTCCAGCACCGACGGGTCGCGGAACACCAGCGCGCCGACGGGCGGCCCGCCCCACTGGCCGGCGGAGAGGGCGACGACGTCAGCGCCCATGCCAACGATGTCCAAGGGGACGAAAGGCGCCGCCGACGACGCGTCCACGACCATCAGCGCGCCGTGCGCCCGCGCGACCGCCGAGATCTTGGCGAGGTCGGGCCTGGTGCCGACGACACCGGACGCCGCCGTGATGGCGATCAGCTTCGTGCGGTCGGTGACGAGGTCGTCGTACTGCCAGCCCGGCAGCTCGCAGGTCTCGATGTCGATCTCGGCCCACTTGACCGCGCTGCCGGTGCGTTGCGTGGCGCGCAACCACGGCGCGATGTTCGCGGCGTGGTCCAGGCGGGAAACCAGGACCTCGTCGCCCATGAACCAGTCGTCCGTCATCACCTCGGCGAGGCGCTGCAGCAGGACGGCGGAGGAGGGGCCCAGCACGACACCCGCGGGGTCACCCCCGACGAGGTCCGCGACGGCCCTGCGGGCGGCGTCCACGATGCCCTGGGCCCGCTGGGAGGCCGGGAAGATGCCACCGGGTCCGGAGACGGGAGCGCGCAGCGCGGTGGAGACGGCGGTCGCGACCTGCTCCGGCACCTGCATGCCGGCCGGTGCGTCGAGGTGGACCCAGCCGTCGCCGAGCGCGGGGAAGAGCCCTCGTACCCGTGCGACGTCGAACGCCATGCCACACACCGTACGTATGAACGCAACCACGGTGTCGAGCAGCCCCCACCCGGATAATCGTCACGAGGTGAAAGACGCGAGGATGGAGACCATGAAACAGGAGCAGCCCGTCGTAATCGTCGGTGGCCAGGACGGCGACATCGCCGACATGGTGGAGCAGCCGGCCAAGGTGATGCGGATCGGCACGATGATCAAGCAGCTCCTGGAGGAGGTGCGGGCGGCACCTCTGGACGAGGCGAGCCGCAACCGCCTCAAGGAAATCCACAAGCGGTCCATCGAGGAGCTCGAGGACGGCCTGGCGCCGGAGCTGCGCGAGGAGCTGGAGCGCCTGTCGCTGCCGTTCACCGAGGACGGCACCCCGTCCGACGCCGAGCTGCGGATCGCCCAGGCCCAGCTCGTGGGATGGCTGGAAGGCCTCTTCCACGGCATCCAGACCGCGCTGTTCGCCCAGCAGATGGCGGCACGCGCCCAGTTGGAGCAGATGCGCGGCCGCGCACTGCCGGCGGGTGGCGGCGAAGGTAACGAAGGCGGAACAACCGGCAAAGGGACGGGTCAGTACCTCTAGCTAAGGCAGTCGGTGGTGGCTCTACGATGCGCTCACCGTTCTGGAGAGGAGCCACCGTGCTCGACCGAGTCCGCAAAGGTCTGCAGGCCAAGCAGCTGCGCCACAAGCTGCGCGTCAAGGCGATCGAGCTCATCCAGGACGCGTTGCAGCCGCAGCAGGAGCAGATCGCGCGCCTCCAGGTCCAGCTCGACGGCCTGCGCGACGAGGTCGCGCAGCAGGCGAACCGCATCGTCGACCACACCGTCGGCCACGAGGTGCGGGCCCGCCGCGACATCGTGTTCGCCGCGGACAGGGACGCCGCGTCGCAGAGCGCCCGGTTCGTGCACGAGAACATGCCGCGGGTCCCGCACTTCGGCTCGCCGCACGAGACGCTCGAGTTCGCGCTGGACCAGGCGCCCGAGGGCGGCATGGCGCTCGAGTTCGGCGTCTACACCGGCGGCACGCTGAAGATCATCGCGAACGCCCGCGAGGGCGGCGAGGTCTACGGCTTCGACTCCTTCGAGGGCCTGCCGGAGACCTGGCGCAACGGGTTCCCCGCGGGCACCTTCACCATGGACGGCCTGCCGGACGTGCCCGGTGCCGAGCTCGTCGCCGGGTGGTTCGACGAGACGCTGCCGAAGTTCCTCGCCGACCACGAGGGCCCCGTCACGTTCCTGCACGTCGACTGCGACCTCTACTCGTCGACGAAGACCGTCCTCGACCTCGTCGGGCCGCGGCTGGTCGAGGGCAGCGTGATCGTCTTCGACGAGTACTTCAACTACCCGCAGTGGCAGGACCACGAGCACAAGGCCTGGCTGGAGCACGTGGCGGCGCACGGCGTCGAGTTCGAGTACCTCGGGTACACGTACGACCACGAACAGGTGATCGTCAAAGTGATCAAGGTCTGACCGCACCGTGACCGCCCGGTGAGCATGGCGCCGGGCGGTCGCCGGTACGCTCAGTCCTCGTGCAAGCCACCAGTACGCTCGACCAGGCTGAGGCGCCCCCTGCCGTGAAGTCGCGCAGCTTCAAACGCGCGTTCGCGGATGTGCGGGAGGCGTGGGACCACCGCGAACTCTGGGGTCACCTCGGCTGGCAGGACATCAAACAGCGCTACCGCCGTTCGGTCATCGGTCCGCTGTGGATCACCATCTCGATGGCGACGACGGCCCTGGCGCTCGGCCTGCTGTACTCGACGCTGCTGGACACGCCCATCAACACGTTCCTGCCGTACGTGACGGTCGGCTTCATCATCTGGAACTTCATCCTCGGGTGCGTCACCGAGGGCACGGACGTCTTCATCGCGAACGAGGGGCTGATCAAGCACCTGCCCGCTCCCATCACGATCCACGTGATGCGGATGGTGTGGCGCCAGGTGCTGTTCCTGCTGCACAACCTCGTGGTCTACGTGATCGTGCTGGCGATCTTCTTCGGCGCGCTCGACCAGCCGTACAAGATGACCCCGACCGGTCCGACGAACCCCGGCCTGAGCTGGGAAATCGTGCTGGCGGTCCCGGGCCTCGTGCTGCTCGCGGTGAACGCGGTGTGGGTCGCCCTGCTCTTCGGCGTGATCAGCACCCGCTTCCGCGACATCCCGCCGGTCGTGAACAGCTTCATCAACCTGGTGTTCTTCATGACCCCGATCGTCTGGGACGCCAGCATCCTCACCAGGGTCACCGGTGGCGGCGACGTCGGCTGGCGCGTGCTGGTCGCCGAGCTCAACCCCGTGTACCACTTCGTCGAGATCGTCAGGGCCCCGCTCCTCGGCCACACCGTGGACTGGCACCACTGGGCGGTCGTCGGCGGCTTCACCGTCCTCGGCTGGTTCGCCGCTCTGGTGATCCTGCGCAACTACCGCGCCCGCGTTTCCTACTGGGTCTGAGAAGGAGGTCGACGAACCAATGGTCAGCATCGACGTCTGGAACGCATCGGTCGACTTCCCGATCTTCGACGCGAAGTCGAGGTCGCTGAAGAAGCTCGCCCTCGGCAAGGTCGGCGGCAAGATCGAGTCGGAGGGCCGCGTCCCGATCATCGAGGCGCTGCACGACATCACGCTGTCGCTCAAGGACGGCGACCGCGTCGGCCTGGTCGGCCACAACGGCGCCGGCAAGTCCACGCTGCTGCGCCTGCTCGCGGGCATCTACGAGCCCACCCGCGGCCACTCGCGCATCATCGGCAAGGTGGCGCCGGTCTTCGACCTCGGCGTCGGCATGGACCCGGAGATCTCCGGGTACGAGAACATCATGATCCGCGGCCTGTTCCTCGGCATGAGCCGCAAGCAGATGGAATCCCGCGTCGACGACATCGCGCAGTTCACCGAGCTCGGTGACTACCTGCAGATGCCGCTGCGCACGTACTCGACGGGCATGCGCGTCCGGTTGGCCCTCGGCGTCGTCACGTCGATCAACCCGGAGATCCTGCTGCTCGACGAGGGCATCGGCGCGGTCGACGCGGCGTTCATGGCCAAGGCCCGTGACCGCCTCAAGGACCTGGTCGCCCGCTCCGGTCTGCTGGTGTTCGCGAACCACTCCGACGAGTTCCTCGCGGAGTTCTGCGACAAGGCGATCTGGATGGACGAGGGCCACGTCAAGATGTTCGGCGGCTTGCGCGAGGTGCTGACCGCGTACAAGGGGTTCGACCCCTTCGAACGGGCGCACCAGCACGACGAGACCCCCGTCCTCAGCGGAAATGGTGGCGAGTAGACCGTGAACCTCGAGGCACTGCCCAAGGGCTCCGTGGTGGCCGTGGTGGTCACCCGCCACCGCAGGGACCTGCTGGCCGAGTCGCTGAAGGCCCTCGCGACCCAGACGCGCGTGCCCGACCACCTGGTCGTCGTCGACAACGGTCCGGACCAGCCGGTCAACGACCTCGTCGAGCAGTGCCCGCTCCCCACGACCTACCTGCCGTCGCACCGCAACCTCGGCGGCGCCGGCGGCTTCGCGCTGGGCATCCTGCACGCCCTCTCGCTGGGCGCGGACTGGGTGTGGCTCGCCGACGACGACGGCCGCCCGGCCGACGAGAACGTCCTGGCGGTGCTGCTGGAGGAGGCGGAGCGGCGCAAGCTCGCGGAGATCTCCCCGGTCGTCACGAACATCGACAGCCCGGAGAAGCTCGCGTTCCCGTTGCGCCGCGGCCTGACGTGGAAGCGCTCGGCCGCCGAGCTCGGGACCGACTTCCTGCCGGGGATCGCGTCGCTGTTCAACGGCGCGCTGTTCCGGGCCTCGACGCTCGACGTCGTCGGCGTGCCGGACTACCGGCTGTTCTTCCGCGGCGACGAGGTGGAGATCCACCGGCGCATGGTGCGGTCCGGCCTGCCGTTCGGCACGTCGCTGCGGGTCGCGTACGTGCACCCGGACGGCTCCGACGAGTTCAAGCCGATGCTGGGCGGCAAGTTCCACGCCCAGGACCCGGAGAACCCGATCAAGCGCTACTACACCTACCGCAACCGCGGGTACCTGCTGTCGCAGCCGGGCATGCGCAAGCTCGGTGCGCTCGAGGTGTTCCGGTTCGGGCTGTACTTCCTCGCGGTGAAGCGGGACCCGAAGGCGTTCGTCGAGTGGATCAAGCTCGTGCGCCTCGGCCAGCGGGAGCGCTTCTTCCGCAAGTGAGCCGGTTCGTTCGAAGGGCGGGACTCCCCGGAGTCCCGCCCTTCGGCCACTTCGGGTAACCACTCGCGCACGCGAGGTGATCGGAGTAAGACGGGACGGGTGATTTCCCGACGCAGACTCCTCTCCCTGGCCGGTGCGAGCGCGCTGCTCGCGGCGTGCGGATCGAACACCGGCCGCGGCGGCAGCGGCGCAGCCCTCCAGCAGTGGTACCACGCGTACGGCGAACCCGGCGTGCAGCAGGCCGTGGAGCGCTACGCCGAGGCGTTCACCAAGACCCCGGTCGACGTGCAGTGGAACCCCGGCGACTACGACTCGAAGCTCGCCACGAGCCTGCTGTCCGACGGCGGGCCGGACGTCTTCGAGTCCACGCCGCAGATCAGCTCCGTCAGGGCGGGCCAGCTCGTGCCGCTCGACGACCTCTTCGGTGACGCCAAGACCGACTTCTCCGCGTCCATCCTCGAGACGCACACCGTCGAGGGGAAGATCTACGGCATCCCGCAGGCCGTGGACATGCAGATGCTGTTCTACCGCAAGAGCATGCTCGACCGGGCCGGTGTGCGTCCACCGTCCACTGTGGACGAGCTGCTCGACGCGGCCCGCAGGCTGAGCACCGGCGGCGTCAAGGGGCTCTTCGCCGGCAACGACGGCGGTGGCGGCGTGCTCGGCGGCCCCGCGCTGTGGTCGGCGGGCCTCGACTACGTGCGCGACCGCCAGGTCGGCTTCGACGACCCCTCGGCGGCGAAGGCGATCGGCAAGCTCCGCGACCTCTACACGAGCGGCAGCCTGCTGCTGGGCGCGGTGAAGGACTGGGCGGAGCCGGACGCGTTCACGCAGGGCCTCGTCGCCATGCAGTGGACCGGTCTGTGGGCGGTCCCGGCGGTGCAGAAGGCGCTCGGCGACGACTTCGGCGTGCTGCCGTTCCCCTCGCTGGGTGCCGGCGGCAGGGCGAGCGTGCCGGTCGGGGCGTTCGGCGCGATGGTCAACGCGAAGTCGAAGCGGATCGACGAGGCCAAGGAGTTCGTGCGCTGGCTGTGGATCGAGCGCACCGACTACCAGGAGGACTTCAACCTGAGCTACGGCTTCCACATCCCGCCGCGCAAGAGCATCTCGGACAAGGCCGCGAAGCTCACCTCGGGCGCCGCGGCGGACGCGGTGAAGTTCGTGCGGGACAACGCCAAGGCGTCCAACCCGCCGGACTGGACCTCGGTGATGCGGACCGCGTTCAACGACGCCGTGTCCCGCGTGGTCCGCGACGGAGCGCCCGCGGACGCGGAACTGCGCAGTGCGGCCGGAGTGGTCCGGGACGAGCTGAAGCGCCTGTACGGATGAGTCACGCTCGCGCTTTCTGGCTCTTCGTGGGACCGTTCGCCGCCGGGCTGCTCGTGTTCGTGTACGTGCCGATCGGGTGGAGCGTGCTGCTATCGTTCTTCGACGCGCGCAACACGGTGACGCCGGTGGAGTTCGTCGGGCTGCGCAACTACGCGGACATGCTGACCGACGGGCCGTTCCTGAGGAGCCTGGGCACCTTCAGCGCGTTCGCGGCGTTCATCGTGCCGTTGACGTTCGTGCTGGCCCTGGTGCTGGCCCTGCTGGTCAGCCGGATCAGCTTCATGCAGGCGTTCTTCCGCTCGGTGTTCTTCCTGCCGACGGCCTGCTCGTACGTCGTCGCCTCGCTGGTGTGGAAGCTGTCGATCTTCAACGGCCTGCGCTCCGGTCTCGCGAACACCGTGCTGGGCTGGTTCGGCGCGGATCCGATCGCGTGGACGGTCTCCACGTCGCCGCCCTGGTACTGGCTCGTGCTCGTGACGCTGCGGCTCTGGTTGCAGCTCGGCTTCTACATGATCCTGTTCATCGCCGGCCTGCAACGGATCCCGGCCGTGCTGTACGAGGCAGCCGCCCTGGACGGTGCCCGCTCCTGGCAGGCTTTCCGGTTCGTCACGCTGCCGCAGCTGCGCACCACCTCGGTGGCGGTGCTGCTGCTCCTGCTGATCGGCGCCTACCAGGCCTTCGACGAGTTCTACAACGTCCTCGGCACCGACCGCGGCTACCCGCCGTTCGCGCGGCCACCGTTGATCTACCTCTACTACACCGCCCTGGGCAGCGGCGGGCAGGACTTCGGGCACGGCAGTGCCGGTGCGGTGATCCTGACGTTGCTGATCGTCGGCGTGACGCTGCTGCAGGGCCGGGTGGTGCGGCGGTGAAGGCGTTGCGGTACCTGGCTTTGAGCATTGCGGCCGTGCTGTTCCTCGTGCCGTTCTACCTGGTGGTGCGCAACGGCCTGGTGTCAGAGGCCGAGCTCAGCGCGGCTTCCTGGACGTTCCTGCCGTCCTCGGTGCGGTGGGAGAACTTCGCCGAGCTGTTCTCCGACCCGGCCGTGCCGTTGGTGCGCAGCATGGTGAACTCGCTGGTGGTGGCGGTGTTGCAGACTCTTGGCCAGCTGCTGCTGTGCTCGCTGGCCGGGTACGGGCTCGCACGAATCCCCTACCGGTACTCGGGTGTGGTGTTCTACTTCGTCGTCGCGACGCTGATGATCCCGGCGGCGGTGACGTTCGTGCCCACGTTCGTCGTCGTGTCGACCCTCGGGTGGGTGTCGGACCTGCGCGGACTGGTGATCCCGGGGCTGTTCAGCGGGTTCACGGCGTTCCTGTTCCGGCAGTACTTCCTGAACTTCCCGCGGGAACTGGAAGAGGCCGCGCGGATCGACGGCCTCGGGCATTGGGGCACGTTCTGGCGGGTCGTCGTGCCGAACTCGCGCGGGTTCTTCGCCGCCCTCGGCGTGATCGCGTTCGTCACCTCGTGGAACCAGTTCCTGTGGCCGCTGGTGATCGCCCAGGACCAGGAGTCCTGGACGGTGCAGGTGGCGTTGTCGACGTTCCTCACGGCTCAGTCGATCAACGTGCACGAGCTGTTCCTGGCGGCGGCGGTGTCGATCACGCCGTTGGTCATCGTGTTCGTGGCGATGCAGCGGTGGCTGGTGCGCGGGGTGGCGGAGACCGGGATCAAGGGGTGAGCGGCACCGCGCAGGGCGCTCAGGCCACCGAACTGGCGAAGTCCGCGGGCGGCACCCACACCGAGCCGGGGTGGAACACCCGCCCGTCCGGCTGGTACCGCCTGCTCAGCGCCCCGCGCCAGCTCCAGGCGTTCAGCTCCGGGTCGTGCGGCCAGTACGCGTCCCAGATCGCGGTCTTCTGGTCTCGCAGGAAGCCGTGGACGTTCTCCGGGAAGCCGAGCACCTTGTAGCCGTCGTACTCGAAGCGGCGGACCAGGGTTCGCCGGGCGTCGTCGGTGTCCGCGTCGGCCACGAGGATGGCGCCTGCCGTGTGGTCGACGTGGTCGCCTTCGCGGTGGCCGACGGAGCTGCTCGTGCGGATGAGGTCCGGGGCCGTGGCGTCGATCAGGCCGCGGAGCATGCCGGTGAACCCGTCGCAGGTGTACGAGGGGCGGCCGTCGATGGGCTGGGCCCGGAAGCCCGGCACGGTGAGCAGGCGCCAGAGGTCGCCGAAGTTGTCCTCCGGGCCTGCGGCGGCGTGGACGTACGTGTAGACGATTCGCACTTTGGTGCCCACGAGCCTGTTCGTGGACACCGGGTGGCCACCGAAGGTCATCTGTTCGTACGACCACTCGTTGGCCACGCCGGCTGTGCGCGCGTAGGCGGCGCGTGCGCCGTCCAGGCGCATCTCCGTGTACTGGATTCCGCCGTACGCGGCGCCGGGGCGTTGCGGGATGTCGCCCGCCGTGAGGTACACGACCCAGACGTCGTTCCCGTCCCAGACGTCGCAGGCGATGTCCGGGTTCATGAACAGCAGGTCGTCGTCCGGGTGCGCGATGAAGCTGAGCGTTGTAGCCACGGTTCCCTCCCAAGGCCGTGTGTCTGCCTTGGGAAGGAGGGGGCGGTCAGCGCTCGAATACCTTTCGCCACGATTCCGTCGAGGTGAGTTCCGGCAGGGCGTCGCGGTAGACGCGCTTGAGCTGGTCCCACTCCTGGCCGAGGCGGCGGTAGTTGCGGGCCGCCCGCTTGGCCAGGGCGCGGAACTCCTGCGGGTCGCGCTTGTAGAACGCCACCGCGGTGCCGTCGGCGGTGGAGACGGTCGCGCTGTCGAGGTTGCCCAGCAGGAACCAGCGGGCGCTCAGGGCCGGCACGTTCATCTGCGGGCGGCCCGCGGCGTCCGGAGCCGGCTTGCTGAGGTTGTGCAGCAACGACTTCGCGGCGCGCTTGGCGGTGGTGATCTTCGACTGCGAGGGCTGCAGGAGGGCCTCGGCGCGCACCTGGTCGAACGTCGGCGGCGGGAACTCGCGAGCTGACGGCAGGGTCTGCGCGTCGGAGTACTCCGCGCGCAGCTTGCGCACCTCGGGCAGTGCGGTGCGCAGCGAGTCGAACAACGACGACGGGCCGGCGAGGAAGTCCTCGATCGCCTTCTGCTGCAGGGCGACGGTCGAGTACTCCATCGACAGCAGGTGGCGCAGCGTGAGCTTCAGGCCGTGCTTCACGATGCCGTTCTTCACGTCGTACGGGCTGTGCAGCGCGGCGAGGATCAGGCGGTTGCGCGTGTGGAAGTACGCCTGCCAGTCCGTCGAGTCGTTCTTGTCGGTCCACGGCATGTGCCACACGGCCGAACCCGGCAGCGACACCGTCGGGAAGCCGTGCTCCAGGGCGCGCAGCGAGTACTCGGCGTCGTCCCACTTGATGAAGAGAGGCAACGGGTAGCCGCTGCGGCGCACGACCTCACGCGGGAACAGGCACATCCACCAGCCGTTGTAGGTGGCGTTGACGCGCGGGTGCAGTTCCTTGGTCTCCCGCAGCGAGTCCGTGGCGAAGTTGTGGTCGGTGACCGCGCCCGGCGCCGCACGCCAGAAGCACGTGTTGAGGTCGACGATCTCCGCGAAGCTGTGCAGCCGGGCCCGCGAGTGCAGGTTCAGCATGTGGCTGCCGACGATCACCGGCTGGGCGGCGGCGCGGGCGAACGCGTTGGAGCGCAGCACGGCGTCCGGCTCGAGGCGGATGTCGTCGTCCATCAACATGATCTGGTCGGCGTCGCTGTGCTCGATCGCCTCGAACATGCCGCGGGTGAAGCCGCCGGAGCCACCGAGGTTGTCCTGCTCGATGACCTCGAGCTTGTCGCCGAGCAGTGCCGCCGCCTCCGCGAAACCCTCGGTGTCACGGACCTTCACGGCACCCTGGTCGGCGACGAAGACCTTGGTGAGCACGCTGAGAACGGCCTCGTCCTCGCCCAGCGCGCGCAACGCGATCACGGCGTCGACCGGGCGCATGGTCGTCATGCCGATGGCGACCTTCTGCTCCGGCAACGGCCGGCGCACGGTCCACGCCGCCTCGCGGATCTCGAGCGGCGCCTCGTCGGTGAAGACGTCGAACCAGATCCAGCCGCCGTCCTCGAACGGCTTGAGCGACACGGTGAACTCGACGTCGGCCCACTCACCGGCGTCGCGGACGTAGTGGCCCTCGACGTGGATGATGTCGCCCGACGGCCGCGAGCGGTACACGTCGATGCGACCGCTGCCGCGCACCGACAGGCGCAGCACGACCTCCTCGACGGTCGTCCAGCGCTTCCAGTACGAGGCGGGGAAGGCGTTGAAGTAGGTGGAGAAGGAGACCTTCGCCGACGGGGGAACCGTGGTGCTGCGGCGGGACGCCACGTGGCAGTGCACGGTGTCCGGCTCGTCCAGGTACAGCGGCCGGACGTCGAGCGGGTCGGAGTCCCTCGGCAGGATCACCCGCTGCAGCACGCAGTTCTGGTCCACAGACCTTCCCCCGTCAGTAGTGCGGGCGGCCCGGAAGATCCGGACCGCCCGTGCAGAACGTTGTGTGGATCAGAGGTCGTACAACCGCGACCAGGTGTCGCGGCTGGTGAGCTTCCCCATCGCGTCCTTGTAGGAGCGCTGGATCTCGGGAGCCCTGCGGTACAGCTCGCGGAACAGCTTGGCGCCCTGCTTGGACAGGCGCACCGCCAGTTCCTTGTCCCGCTTGCGGACCCGCACGCCCTCCTGCGACGCGTCGGTCACGACCGCCGTGTTGAACAGCGAGACGTGCCACCACGCGGCGTCACCGGCGGGAACGGCGCCGGCCTGGTGCACGGACTTGCCGAGCAGCTGGTTCACGAGGCGCTTGGCGAACACCGGTGCGATGAGCTTCGGCGTCGGCGCGGCGGTGATCATCGGCAGGCTGCCCGGCTTGAAGCCGGGGATCTCCGACGCGGGGTGCCGCACCGTCTCCGGGAACTCGGCGCGCAGCTTGCGGATGTCCGCCGCCGCCTGCACACCGCCGTCCGCCAGGAAGTCCGGGCCCTTCAGGAAGTCCTCGACCGCCTTGAGCTGCGTGGCGGCGAGGCCGTACTGCATGCCCAGGATGTACGTGGCGAACTGCTTCGCCATGCCGCGCACGATCATCTTCGGGTCGAAGCGGCTGTGCAGCGCGGAGGTGATCAGGGCGTTGCGCAGGTTGAAGTACCTGTGCCAGTCGTCCCAGTCCTTCCAGTGGAAGTCCGCGTGCCAGACACCGGCGCCGGGCAGCGACACGGTGGCGAAGCCGTGCGCACGGGCGCGGTAGCCGTACTCGATGTCGTCCCACTGGAAGAACAGCGGCAGCGGGTAGCCGACCGCCTTCACGATCTCCGACGGGATGAGGCACGACCACCAGCCGTTGTAGCCGGCGTCGACGCGCTTGTCCTGGACGTTGCGCTTGCCCGTCTCCTCGTCGTACCCGGTGAGGTCGGCGTTGAACAGCGCGCCTTCCACGACCTGGCCCGGCGAGAGGGTGTCGAGGTTCGCGTACTCGGCACCGACGTGCAGGAAGTTCGGGTGCAGCAGGTAGAGCATCTGACCGCCGACGATCGTCGGCTGCGTCGTGCGGTTCGCGAATGCGGTGAGCCTGATGACGATCTCGGGCTCGCACAGCACGTCGTCGTCCATGAACAGGACGTTGGCGTGCTCCGCGTGGTCGATCTCGGTGACCTCGTAGAGGCCGCGCGTGAAGCCGCCGGCACCACCGAGGTTCGGCTGGCGGATGTAGCGCAGCTTCGAACCCAGCGCGGCCGAGACCTCGGCGAACCGCTCACGCGACTCGACGGGGTCCGTGCCCTGGTCGACGACGTAGACCGTGTCGACGAGCTTCAGCGGCTCCGGGTCCGAGGCCAGCGCGGCCATCGTGTTGAGGCAGTCGTCCACGCGGTTGAACGTGCAGATGACGACCGCGGTCGGACGCACCGTCTTCGGCGGCGCGACCGTCCAGCGGACCCCCTCGACGACCAGCGAGTCGTCCGCGGTGATCACGTCGAACCACAGGCCACCGCCGTCGGTGAACTTGTCGATCTTCGCGGAGAGGCGCACCTTCTGCGCCTTCGCGCCGGCGATCTTCTCCGCGGCGACCGTGCGGGTCTCGCCCTCGGAGTCCGAGGCGACGAGGGAGACCTGGCCGGAGCCGGTCACCTCGAGCTCGAGCTCCACCTCGGGGCTCACGCACCACCGCTGCCAGTACGACGCGGGGAACCGGCCGAAGTAGGTGTTCATCGTGACCGTGGCGTTCGGGTGCACCACCATGCGGTGGCGCTCCCGGTCCGCGATCCCGCGCTTCACCTCGGCGTACAGGTCCTCCGAGACGATCTGCGAGGGCCCTGCGAACAGGCCGCGCTGCGTCAGCAGCTTCTCCGGCGCCTCGTGCTGCACGAGGTTGGACTTGCCCGGCATTGCGATTCAGTCCTCCAGCGACCCGTCCAGCGCCTGACCGGACGCCAGGTGCGGAGCGATCTTGTTGTCGAACACGCTCAGCGCCGAACCGATCGCCATGTGCATGTCCAGGTACTTGTACGTGCCGAGACGTCCACCGAAGATCACGTTGCGCTCCGCGGCCTCCTGCTTGGCCAGCTCGCGGTAGCGCTCCAGCTTCGCGCGGTCCTCGGGCGTGTTGATCGGGTAGTACGGCTCGTCGTCCTTCTCCGCGGCGCGGGAGAACTCCCGAACAATAACCGTCTTGTCGCTCGGGTACTCGCGCTCGGGGTGGAAGTGGCGGAACTCGTGGATGCGCGTGTACGGCACGTCCGCATCGTTGTAGTTCATGACCGACGTGCCCTGGAAGTCGCCGATCGGCAGCACTTCCTGCTCGAAGTCGAGCGTACGCCAGCCCAGCCAGCCCTCGGAGTAGTCGAAGTAGCGGTCCACCGGGCCGGTGTAGACGATCGGCGTGCCGGCGGGGATCTCCTCGCGGACGTCGAAGAAGTCCGTGGACAGCTTGACGTCGATGTTCGGGTGGTCCGCCATCTTCTCGAGCCACGCGGTGTAGCCGTCGACCGGCAGACCCTCGTAGGTGTCGTTGAAGTAGCGGTTGTCGAAGGTGTAGCGCACCGGCAGGCGGCTGATGACCGCGGCGGGCAGCTCCTTCGGGTCCGTCTGCCACTGCTTGGCCGTGTAGGCCTTGATGAACGCCTCGTAGAGGGGGCGGCCGACCAGCGAGATCGCCTTCTCCTCGAGGTTCTTCGCGTCCTTGGTGTCGATCTCCGAAGCCTGCTCGGCGACCCACGCCTTCGCGTCCTCGGGCGACATGTAGCGACCCACGAACTGCGAGATCAGGCCCAGACCCATCGGGAACTGGTAGGCCTGGCCGTCGTACATCGCGAAGACGCGGTGCTGGTAGTTCGTGAACGAGGTGAACTGGTTCACGTAGTCCCACACGCGCTTGTTCGACGTGTGGAACAGGTGCGCGCCGTAGCGGTGCACCTCGATGCCCGTCTCGGGCTCTGCCTCCGAGTAGGCGTTGCCTCCGATGTGGTCACGCCGCTCCAGCACCAGCACCCGCTTGTTCAGCTGGGACGCGGTGCGCTCGGCGACCGTGAGGCCGAAGAATCCGGAACCGACGACGATCAGGTCATAACCTGCGAAGCTCACGGCAAGCGAGGTTACCTGCACGCCCGGAGTGCCCCGAATTCAGGGCTGGGCTCGGAGAAGTCGTTCTTCGGCGTTCGTGACGCGCTTGTCCAGCTCAGCGCGCACGCCTTCCAGCTCGCAGCGCAGCAAAGCGATCTCCTCGACCGTGGTGCGCACCTCCTCTTCCAGGTGACCCACCTCACTCGACAGCTGCAGCACGACGAAGAGCAGCGTGAACGCGGCGGCGGCGAACAGGAAGTTGGCCGCGAGCTGGATCCCGGTGAGGTTCGACAGCCACGTCGGCAGGCCCGGGATCGCACCCAAACAGACCACACCGATACCGACGAACAGCCACATTCCCGCGTACTTCTCGCGGAGCTTGCGGCGCCGCATCATTTCGATCACGACGAGGAGAACGAGCGCCGCGACCACAATCGCCAGCAATCGGAACGCAGACACGGGAGCCTCCTAAGCGGCTTCGAAGGAGCCGGTCTTGGGCTTGCGGCGAACGAGCGCGAGCGTCAGCGCCAGGGTGGCCCGCAGCAGGTAGACGGCGGACTTCACGGGCGACGTGCTCGGCGTGCCGCCGGCGCGCACGCGCATCTCCACGGGCACCTGGACGATCTTCAGATCGGCCCTGGCGGCCATGACGAGCGCCTCCAGCGTGTCACCGAGGTACTCCGCCGGGTAGTGGGCGGCGAACAGGCGCACCGCGCGCGGGCCGGCGGCCTTGAACCCCGACGTGACGTCGGTGAGCTTCGTACCGGAGATCTTGGAGATCACCACGGCGAAGAGCTTCATGGCCCAGCGGCGCGGGCCGCGGGCCTTGTAGTCGCCCTTGCCCGCGAACCGGGCGCCGATGGCGATGTCCGCGTGGTCGAGCTCGCGCAGCAGCTCGGGCACGTGCGCCGGGTTGTGCTGGCCGTCGGAGTCCACCTGGACCACGACGTCGAAGCCGTTGCGCACGGCGTAGCGGAACCCGGTGCGCATCGCGCCACCGACACCGAGGTTGACCGCGAGGCGCGCGACCTTGGCGCCGCTCTCCCGGGCACGCAGCGAGGTCTGGTCCGTGGAGCCGTCGTCCACGACCAGCACGCCGACGTCCGGCAGCGCGGCCTTCACCTCGGCGATGACCTTCTCGATGTTGTGCTCCTCGTTCAACGCGGGAAGCACGATGAGCACTCGTCGCAGGTCGACAGAGTCAGACACGTCGAGGAGCCTAGCCAGTGGATGTTTCGGCACGGACACCAGGCCGCAGCACGAAAGCCATGGCGACGAACGCACCGGCCGTCGGCGCGACCACCAGGCCGAGCACGGCGCGCAACACCAGGTCACCGGGCGCGAGCGCCAGCACGAGCACGCTGAGCGCCGCGACGACCGCCCACAGCACGAGCACCTTGCCGCCCTCGGTGCGCGCAACGAGCACGGCCGCGAGCAGCATCACGGCGCCGAGCAGCACCGACGACCACACCAGACCGGCCACGACCCAGCCGGGGACGTCGAACTTCGCTCCGAAGAGGAGCTGGACGACCCACGGGCCGATGAGCCAGCCGAGCGCCGCGCCGACCGCCGCGAGCCCGAACGCCCCGGCTGAACCTTTGACCAACAGGGCGCGAAGCTTTCCGTGCCCCTCCTCGTCCTGCGAGAGCCGCACGACCGTCGGCACGGCCATCGCCTGTACCGGCGACAGCAGCAGCAACGGCACACGGGCCACGCTCAGCGCGAGGAACAGGCCGCCGAGCGCCTCCAACTCCCCCTGCGTGGTGGCGAACAGCTTCACGATCGCCGGGTAGCCCGTGAGCACCGACGCGGTGAGGCCGGCGCTGAGCATCAGCACCAGGATCCGCCGGGCGACGACACCCCACGGCTCGGCGTCGCCGGCCACGTGGAGGTGCTTGCGCGCACGCAGGCCGAACGGCAGGAACGCGAACGACCCTGCGGCGACGGCGACCGCGAGCGGCACCACGCCGTTCAGGCCGAGCAGGAGGAAGAGGCCGAGCAGCACGATCCGCACCGCTGCCTCGGTGACCACGAGGCCGCCGAACGCCTTCGCCTCGTGGAAGCCGATGAGCAGGCCGCGCGTGCCGAACTGCACGGCGAACGCGAGCCCCGAGACCAGGGCGACGAGCGCGATCACGGAGTACTCGCCGAAGAGCCGCCCGCTCACCGGCGGCACCAGGACCAGCAGCCCGAACACCCCGACGGCCGCGGCGGCCACGGCGACCGTGCGCACGGCGGTTCCGCCGACGCGCTTGCCCGCCACGTCCGCCACCGCCGCGAGACGGGACAGCTCCTGCTCGACGGGCGCGAGAGTGCTGCCGACGCCGAAGACGAGACCCCAGAAGGTGAGGAAGACCGCGGCGTCCGCCTCGGACAGGACCCGGCCGGTCACGATCAGGATCGGATAGCCCAGCCCCGCCGCGACCAGCACCGCGATTCCGACGGTGCCGAGCGACCGGCCCGCGGTCTTCCCGGTCACCTCGACAAGACCTTCTTCAGCGCGAGGAACAGACCGCGCACCACACCGGAGCCGAAGCTCGCGGCGAAGACGGGCAGCAGCTTCGACACCGCCAGCGCCTGGCCCTGGGACGCGCCGGCCCTGCGGGCCACCGCACCCGCCGCGACCATGCCCAGCAGGACGAGCACGAGCGCCGTCTTCGGGAACTTCGCCGCGATGACGAGCCCGACGACACCGACCGCCATCGCGGCGAACAGCGCGTTGCGCGCGGGGCCGGGCGAGTCGAGGTAGCTGTCGACGAACGTGGTGCCGCGGAAGTACGCGTGCTTCACGAACTTCTTGAAAGAGTCGCGGCTGTTGTAGGTGGCCGCGAACTCCGGCGTGAGGTGGATGTTCTCCTGCTCGGCGATCCACCGCAGCATGCGCGTGTCGTCGCTGGCGAGCTTCACGTCGTCGAAGAGGGACTCGAACGACCGCGCCGCCGCCTCGAGCAGTTCCCGCGGCGCGCAGAAGAAGCCGGTGCCCTTGGGGTAGACGTCGAACTCGTCGGCGCCGAACGACACCAGGCGCGGGTTCGCCATGTAGCGCCGCCAGCCGATCGCGACCAGCCCGGCCCAGAACCCGCCGTAGGGGTTGCCGTCGGTGCTGACGTTGATGTGGCCGTTCCACACCTTGCGTTCCGGGTGCCGCAGGAACTGGTCCTTCAGGAACAGGAAGGCGTCCGGCTCGATGATGACGCGGGCGTCGAGCAGCAGGACGCGCTCACCGGTGGCGGCGCGGATGCCCGCCAGGCGCGCGGCGAACCGGCCCGCGTTCTCCTGGCTCACCACGGTGATGCCGAACTTCTCGGTCAGCTCCACGAGCCGCTTCGGCGTGCCGTCCGTGCTGCCGTCGTCGACCGCCACGATCTCGGCGGGCCAACCGGCGCGGTCGAGCGACGTCACCAGCGCCTCGATCGAGCGGCCGATCCAGTCCTGCTCGTTGAAGACCGGGATCACGATGCTGAGGCTGGGGACGTCGGGGAGGGATTTGCTCCGGCTCGTCACACCTGACAGTATCCAGGCGGTCCTTTGATCCCGAGCCTCAGGGGTCCTTCCCGTGATCGCCTTCATCGCAGGTACCACCGCTGAACTCATCAAGGTGGCACCCGTCTACCACGCGCTCGTCGCCCGCGGCACGAAGCCGCTGCTGTGGTTCACCGCGCAGCACTTCGACGAGGTCGCCGACGTCCTCGAAGACCTCCAGCTGCCCGAGCCCGACCTGTGGCTGGTCCCGCGGGGCAAGGCCCGCAACCTGGAGACCCCCAAGCAGGTCCCCGGCTGGGCGCTCTCCGTCGCGCAGACCGCGTGGAGCCAGCGCAAGGAGCTGCGGCGCTCGCTCACCACGGACGGCAAGCCCGGCCTGGTGGTCGTGCACGGCGACACCTTCACGACCCCGTACGGCAGCCTCATCGCCCGCCGCCTCCTGGGCGCGCGCGTCGCCCACGTCGAGGCCGGAATGCGCTCGGGCAGCCTGCTCTCGCCGCTGCCGGAAGAGCTCAACCGCCGCATCGCGACGAAGTTCACCGACGTCCACTTCGCCCCGTCGCAGAACGAGGTCGACAACCTCCGCGGCGCCCGCGGCGTGGTCGTGAACACCGGCGCGAACACCGTCATCGACGCGATGCGCCTGGCGATCAACGCGAACACGACCGAAGACCTCCCCGAGGAGTTCGGCCTCGCCACCCTGCACCGCTTCGAGCTCGTGTCCCGCACGGACAAGTTCCGCGAGGCACTGGAGCTGCTGAAGAAGGCCAGCGAGAAGACCCCGATGCTCTACCTGGCCGGCGCGCCGGAGCGGGAGCGCATCGAGCGGCACGGCTGGGGCCACCTCTTCGACAACGAGCGCTTCATCATGCGCCCGAAGAAGCGCTACCTGCAGTTCCTGCCGATCCTGGCCCGCGCCAAGTTCGTCGTCACGGACTCGGGCGGCCTCCAGCAGGAGTGCTCCTACATCGGCATGCCGTGCGCGATCCACCGCGAGCGCACCGAGACCAAGCAGGGCCTCGGCCAGAACATCGTGCTGACCGGCATGGAGACCTCGAAGCTCGAGAAGTTCCTCGGCGAGTACGAGACGCTGCGCCGTCCGTCCATCATGGAGAAGTACCACCCGAGCGAGATCATCGCGGACACGCTGACGCAGCTCGGCTACGTCTGAGTCCTCAAAGGACATGCCCGGCACCCTCAGGGATGCCGGGCATTTTCTTTGCGACAACAAAACAAAACGCACTCGCTAACCCGTGGCGACCAGCCTCACAGGCCCGGCGCGCGCACCCAACCGCAGTCGCCAACGCAAGGCGACCACGCACCCAGGCCCGGCGCGCGCACCCAACCGGACTGCCGACAACGCAACTCAGCCACGCACGCAGCCTGGCGTGGCGATGCGAAGCGAGCCGTTCGAACTATGCGCCGCCGAGCAGCGGTCGGCACCGGCCAAGGCGATTGGGGCTTTACCTCGAGGGGGCGGGATGCTCCCCTCGAGGGCACGGCCGGGCGCTTTTCTGCCCGGCTTTTGAAGGCCGTCCAAGCATCCCGCCAGAGGCGCGAGGTCAAGCCCCAATCGCAACCCCGGCGCTTCGTCCGACCTGACGGACCACCCTCGCAAGGCGACCCGACCGCGCCAGCGCACCCACCCCGCTGGAACCGGCACCCGACCAACGCAACCCGACCCCGGACAGCAGAACGCCCGGCCGGGACAACCCCGGCCGGGCGCGAAACCGACGAGATCAGGAAGACTGCCCGGTCCCGGGCTCGACGAACTCGTAGATGGTGGCCTGCGGGTTCTCGTAGACCTTGCGCACCTCGGGCAGCCGCTCCAGGGCCATCAGCCCCGGCGCCGGCCGCGAGTTCTGCCGCACGTAGCCCGCGCCGACGACGGCGTACTTCACGCCGAGCGCGTTAATGGCCTTGCGGACGTCCGGGTCCTTGTCGATGTCCTGCAGGTGCCAGGTGATCTGACCGGCGTTGCTCTTCTCGTCGGCGCCGTAGAACGTCCACTCCACGGGCTTCACGCCGGCCAGCGCGTACATCCACACGGAACCGTCCAGCCGGTCGTTGACGACCGGGCGGTCCTTCGAGTGCTGCGCGAGCCACTGGTAGGCCTCGCGCTCTCCCCTGGTGACGGTCGCACCCTCGTTGTTGGTCTCCGACAACCGTTCCGCGTTGCGCCCGATGTACGCGCCCTTGCCCAGCAACCCGAGCACGAGGACGCCGGCGAGTCCGAACGCGACGGGCACGACGAAAGCGGCTCGCTGCGGGCTGACCCGGGAGCCGAGCTTCGCCGTCAACGCCGTGGCGACCCTGTAGCCGAAGTAGCCCACGGCGACGGCGCCGGCGAGCGGGATCAGGGCCGCGAAGCGCCAGGCGTCGTTGTAGAACGGGCCGCTGAGCGTGTTGATCAGGTCGTTGTTCAGCGACGCGGTACCCGCGTACATGCCGCCGACCACGACGAACGCGGCGACGACCCACAGCATCACGCGGTGCTTGATCATCAGGATGATGCCGGTGATCGCCGCGAGGCCGAGGAACCACTGCGGATAGGTGGCGACCGGCGAGAACAGCAGCGTCTGGCCGATGCCCTCCGCAGGCGAGGCGAACTCGTCCCACTGCGCGCCGGTGACGCCGGCGGACTGCACGAGCGCCGGCATCATCACCGGGATCACCGCGACGAGTCCGAGCACCGCCGTGATGGCGAGCGGCTTCCAGCTCACGCGCCAGTCGATCGGCTCGAACTTGAAGACCAGCGCCAGCGCCAGCATCAGCAGGTACACGAACGCGATGAACACGAGGCTCGTGTGCAGGCCGGTCAGACCGGCGACCGCGAGCGCGAGGCCGAGCGGGCCGGTGAGGCCGGGCGTGGTGAGGATCTTGCGGGCGATGGCCAGCACGGCCGGCACCAGCGCGACACCGGCGACGTACGGCCACAACGGGCCGCGCCACAGCGAGTCGTACGGGAAGGCGGTGAACCACGTCGACACGGCGGCGGCGATCGCGGCGCCGAGCGGCGGCATGCGCCACGCCAGCGCCATCGCGGCGATGCCGAGCGGCCACGCGAGGACGACCGAGAGCGCCGCGAGGTTCAGCAGTTCCGGCATGCCCGCCGCCTTGTCGAGCAGCGGGGCGAGCAGCGCGTGGTAGGTGTTGGGGTAGAAGTACTTCGTACCCGCCGGCAGGTTCGCGATCTGGGCCAGCGCGGACGGCAGCGCGGTGGCGTGCTCGGAGATCCACCGGATGGCGTTGCCGTGGTACGGCGCGTCCCAGTCCTGGTTGACCGTGCTGAGCGTGCCGCCGATGCCGCGCAGGAACGTCGCGGCGCCCACGGCCATGCCGAGCACGACGCCGCCGAGGACGACGAGGTTCTCACCGAGCGAGCGCCGGGGCTCCTCGATCAGCGGCTCGCTGCCGGTGCGGCGCGCGACGAGCCACGTCACCGCGCCGACCACGGCCGTCAGCACCACCGTCCACAGCGCCAGGGACAGCAGGTTCCACGCGATGCCCAGGTTGCCGATCACCAGCGTGCCGAGCGCGACGGTGCCGAACGTGAGCACCGGCGCCGCGGCCGCGAGGGTCCAGCCTCTCAGCCGCAGCGCGAGCCCGACCGCGAGGCCGGGCAGGATGAACGCCAGAACGACGAGTGCACCCATCAGAAGTCAGTTCCTCGGATCAGCCGGTCACCGCGGCGGACTTCGCCTTGACCTCGGCGACGGCGCGGTGCGAGGGGAGGATGCGGCGGCGCTCGTCGTCGGCGTCGAGCCTGCCCGCGACGAGGTCGAGGAACCGGTCGAGCTGGGTGGCGAGCGGCTCCCGTGCCGTGACCAGCTCGGGGATCTCGATGACGGTCTGCTGGCGGTAGCCGCGGCCGTCCGGGTCCGAGTCGTGCGAGATGTGCTTGTAGATCGTCACGTCGCGGCGCAGCAGGTCGACCTCGATCGACCGCTCCAGCTCCTGGATCGTCAGGGAGCGGATCTTGCGCTGGCCGATGCGGCTCGCCGAGACGCTCGCGATGCCCCCGGACGGGAACGTGAGCAGCGTGTCGACCACGTCCTCCGCGCCCGGCACCGACGACGGGTGGAACTGGGCCACGCCGGCCGACACGCGCTCGGGCTCGGCGCCGCCGAAGCACTGGATGGCGAGGTCGACGTCGTGGACCAGCAGGTCCCACGCCACGCCGGTGAGGATGCGCGGCGCGTACGGGGAGTGGCGCTGCGCCGAGACGTAGACCGGCTCGGTCAGCAGGCCGAGAGCGGTCATGACGGCCGGGTTGTAGCGCTCCAGCAGGCCGCACATGATCGGCAGGCCCTTCGACTCGGAGAGCTTCAGGACCTCCTCGGTCTGCTCCAGCGAGGCGCAGACCGGCTTCTCGACCAGCAGCGGCTTGCCCTTGTCGAGGATCTCCAGCGCGAGGCCGTGGTGGCTCTCGGTGCTGGAGGCGAGGACGACCGCGTCGATGTCGGTCAGGTCGCCCATCTCGGGCGCCCACGACGTCTCGAACTTCTCGGCGGCGGCCTTGCCGATCTCCTCGCGCGGGTCGACGATCAGGGCGAGTTCGGCGCGTTCGGACTGGGCGGTCACGCGGGCGTGCAGCGAGCCCATGTTGCCGACGCCGATGACCGCGATGCGGGGGAGGTTGCTCATGCGCCCAGCACCTCGCGCACCGTCGAGATGATCGTGTCGAGCTCGGCGTCGGTCAGCTTCGGGTGCACCGGCAGCGACAGGGCCTGGCGGGCGACGCGCTCGGCGACCGGGACGTCGGAGATGACGACCTTCGGGTTGTCGCGGTAGCAGTCGTAGTCGAAGACCGTCTTCGGGTAGTAGATCCCGTTGCCGATGCCCTTCTCGGTCAGCTTCGCGGCGAACTCGTCGCGGCTGATCGGGGCGTCGTCGGTGATCAGGACGGTGTACTGGTGCCAGACGTGCGTGCGGCCCGGCAGCACCTGCGGCAGCCGCAGGCCCTTGACGCCCGCGAGGCCCTTGGTGAGGGTCTCGGCGTTGGCCTGGCGCGCCTTCGTGATCGTCTCGAGGTTCTCCAGCTGCGGGATGCCGATCGCCGCGTGGATGTCGGTCATGCGGTAGTTGTGACCGGCGACCTCGTACTGGTAGCGCTGGCGCATGCCCTGGTTGCGCAGCACGCGCAGCCGGTCCGCGAGGGTGTCGTCCGACGTCGTGATGACGCCGCCCTCGGCGGTGGTGATGTTCTTGGTCGCGTACAGCGAGAAGCAGCCGAGGCCGAAGCTGCCGGACGGGCGGCCCTCGTAGGTGGCGCCGACGGCCTGGGCGGAGTCCTCGACGAGCGCGAGCCCGTGCTCCTGGACGAGGGGCATGATCTTGCCCATGTCCGCCATCTGCCCGTAGAGGTGCACGGGCATGAGCACCTTGGTGTTCGGGGTGAGGGCGGCCTGGACCTTGTCCGCGTCGATGTTGAAGTCGTCCTCGCGGATGTCCGCGAACCGCGCGGTCGCGCCGGCCTCGAGGATGGCGTTCAGGGTCGCCACGAAGGTGAACGGCGAGGTGATGACCTCGTCACCCGGCTGCAGGTCGAGGACCTGGAGCGACGCCACGAGCGCGGTGGTCCCGTTGTTCACGGCCACGGCGTGCGGAACTCCGGCGACGCCCGCGAAGGCGTCCTCGAAGCGCTTGACCATCGGGCCCTGCGCGATGGCTCCCGAGCGCAGCACCTGGAGCACCAGCTGCTCGGCGGCAGCGACGTCAACAACAGTAATCGGGATCATTCAGCAGTCTCTCGCCTTCGGGGATCTCCACCGGCGCGGCCGGTACAGTGCTCTGGCCTGCACGCGGGGCCCCACGCTACCCGTACGGGCGATACCGCCTGTCCCCACCTCCTGATCGGACGCCCGTGGTCAACCACATCCACCCCAGTGCCGTCGTCGGTGACGGTGTCGAGCTCGGCGACGGCATCACCATCGGTCCGGGCGCCGTCGTGCTCGGCCCGTGCGTCGTCGAGGACGGGGCGTGGATCGGCCCGGGCTGCGTGATCGGCACCCCGCCCGAGATCACCTCCGCCGAGCACAACCGGGCGTGGGACGGCGAGCTGGCCCACGCGGGCGTGCACATCGGTGCGCGGGCCGTCGTCCGCGAGCTGAGCACCGTCCACCAGGGCTCCTACCGCGCGACGACCGTCGGCGCCGACTCGTGGCTGCTCAACCGCGTGTACGTGGCGCACGACAGCCTGGTCGGCTCGGGCGTGACCCTGTCCGCCGGCGTCTCGCTCGGCGGGCACGTGCAGATCGGCGACAAGGTCAACGTCGGCATGAACGCCTCGGTGCACCAGCGCCGCGTCATCGGCGCCGGTGCCATGGTCGGGATGGGCACGCCCGTCTCGAAGGACGTGCCCCCGTTCGCCCGCGCGTACGGCAGCCCGGTCCGGGTGCACGGCGTCAACTCGGTCGGC
This sequence comes from Lentzea sp. CC55, assembly GCF_021056325.1. Classification (NCBI taxonomy): domain Bacteria; kingdom Bacillati; phylum Actinomycetota; class Actinomycetes; order Pseudonocardiales; family Pseudonocardiaceae; genus Lentzea; species Lentzea sp. CC55. The sequence continues at coordinate 45,421 of NZ_JAJCXE010000001.1, forward strand.
ATGAGCCGCTCCGGCATCTCCGACGCCGCGATCGAGGCGCTGACCAGCGCCTACGCCGCCGGTCAGCTGCCGGGTGAGATCCCGGCCGAGCTGGAGCTCGCCTTCAAGTGGTGGACCGAGGTCGACCCGCAGAAGCCCCTGGTCGGCTAGAACCAGCGTTCGAGGACCAGCGCCACGCCGTCCTCGGCGCTGGACGCGGTGACCTCGTCGGCGGCGGCGAGCGCGGCCTCGTGCCCGTTCGCCATGGCCACGCCGTGACCCGCCCACCGGAGCATCTCGACGTCGTTGGGCATGTCACCGAACGCGATCACGTCCTGCGCCGTGACGCCGAACCGTTCGACCACGTCGGCGAGCCCGGACGCCTTGGTGACGCCGTGCACGGACAGCTCGATCAGCCCGTCGTTCGTCGACCAGGTCACGTCGACCTGGTCGCCGAGCACCCCGCCGATGCCCGCCGCCATCTCGCCGCTGGTCATGTTCGTGTGCCTGACCAGCAGCTTGATCGCCGGGTGGCCGAGGGTCTCGGCACGGGTCGCGCCCACGTTCGGCCCCTCCGGCCACGGGTGCGTGTAGCTGATCTCGGCGACGAACGTGACGTCGTCGACCGCCGTGCCCACGCGTTCGACCGCGAAGGCGCAGCCGGGCAGCGCGTTGTCGATCGCGGAGACGATGTCGTGCAGCTGCACCGGGTCGAGCGTGCGCGCCCAGACGATCTCGTCGCGGCCGATGTCGTAGAGCACCGCGCCGTTCGCGCACACCGCGAGGCCGTCGAGCCCGGCGGCCTTCGCGACCTGCGGCACCCACCGCGGGGGCCTGCCGGTGGCCAGGACGAACGGCACGCCCGCCTCCAGCACGCGGGCGACGACCGCGGCCGTGCGGGGGGTGATGATGTCTCCGGGGGGCGGGGTGAGCAGGGTGCCGTCGACGTCCGATGCGACCAATCTGGGCTGTTCCACGCCCCCATGGTGCCTGGTCCAAGTTCGGCACCCGCTGAACAGCTGGTTACCGTACGACCGTGCGCGCTGGAATCGTGATCCTTCCCGAACACCGGTGGTGGATGGCCGAACCCAAGTGGCGCGCCGCCGAGGAGTACGGCTTCCACCACGCGTGGACCTACGACCACCTCGGCTGGCGCACCCTGGTCGATGGCCCGTGGTTCGGCGCGGTGCCGACACTCACGGCCGCGGCGATGGTCACCTCGCACATCCGGCTCGGCACGTTCGTCGCAAGCCCCAACTTCCGCCACCCCGTGCCGTTCGCGCGGGACCTGCTGGCCCTCGACGACGTGTCGGACGGGCGCTTCACCCTGGGCGTCGGCGCAGGTGGCGCCGGGTACGACACGACCGTTCTCGGCGAGAAGCCGCCGCTGCCGCGTGACCGCACGGCCCGGTTCGCCGAGTTCGTCGAGCTGCTCGACCAGCTGCTGGTCAAGGACCGCACGTCGTGGCGGGGCGAGTTCTACGCCGCGGAGGAGGCCCGCAGCGCACCCGGTTGCGTGCAGCGGCCGAGGCTGCCGTTCCTGGTCGCCGCGAACGGCCCGAAGGCGATGGGCGTCGCCGCGAGGTTCGGCCAGGGCTGGGTCACCACCGGCCCGCCCACCGAGGACGTCGACGCGTGGTGGCGCGGCGTGCGGACGCTCTCGGAGCAGTTCACCGAGACCTTGGCCACAGAGGGCAGGACCACGCGCGTGCAGCGCTTCCTGAACCTCGACTCCGCGCCGGTGTACTCCCTGTCGAGCGCGCAGTGCTTCCAGGACGCCGCCGGCCGGGCGGCCGCGCTGGGCTTCACCGACGTCGTCGCCCACTGGCCGCGGCACGACGGCGTGTACGCGGGCAGCGAGTCGGTGGTCGAGGAGATCGCGGCGGACGTTCTGCCCGTTCTGGGTCACTAGGGCATTTACGGTGTCCACCGTGCGACATGTCGTGGTGATCGGTGGCGGAATCGTCGGGCTCGCGGTGGCGGACGAGCTCGCCTCGCGGGGCTCCCGCGTGACGGTGCTGGAGAAGGAACGCGTCTGGGGCGCGCACCAGACCGGCCACAACAGCAACGTCGTGCACGCCGGCCTCTACTACAAGCCCGGCTCGCTCAAGGCGCGGATGTCCGTCGCGGGCAACGCGTCCATGGTCGCCTTCGCCCGTGAGCACGGCGTGCCGGTCGACGTCTGCGGCAAGCTCGTCGTGGCGACCTCGGAGTCCGAGCTCCCCCGCCTGCACGACCTCGCGGCACGCGCCGAGGCCAACGGCGTCCCGGCGAAGCTGATCTCGGCCGCCCGGGCGCGCGAGTACGAGCCCGAGGTGTCGTGCGTAGCGGCGTTGCGCGTGGAGAGCACGGCGATCATCGACTTCCCGGCGGTGTGCACCGCGCTGGTCGGCAGGCTGTCATCGCACGACCTCCGCCTGCGCTCGCCCGCGCTGGCGATCCGCTCGGTCCCCGGCGGCGTGGAGGTCGCGACGCCGCAGGGCGTGGTCAGGGCGGACGCGCTGGTGAACTGCGCGGGCCTGCACAGCGACCGCGTAGCGCGGCTCGCCGGCCTGACCCCGTCGGCCCGCATCGTGCCGTTCCGCGGCGAGTACTTCGAACTGCGCCGAACCGGCCTCGTCCGCGGCCTGATCTACCCGGTGCCCGACCCGACGCTGCCGTTCCTCGGCGTGCACCTCACCCGGATGCTCGACGGCAGCGTGCACTGCGGCCCGAACGCCGTGCTGGCGCTGCGCCGCGAGGGCTACCGGTGGCGCGACTTCTCGCTGGCCGACGTGGCCGACGTCGCCCGCTTCCCCGGCACCTGGCGGCTGGCCCGCAGGTACGCGCGCACGGGCGCCGAGGAGGTCCTCCGCTCGCTCTCGCGCAAGCGGTTCGCCGCCTCGCTGGCGCGGCTGGTCCCGGCCGTGCGCGAGGACGACCTGGTGCGCGCCGAGGCGGGCGTGCGGGCGCAGGCGATGCTGCCGGACGGGTCGCTGGTCGACGACTTCCTGATCGAGACGGCGGAACGGCAGGTGCACGTGCTGAACGCGCCGTCTCCGGCCGCGACGGGTTCACTGGAGATCGCCAAGCACGTCGCTGACAAGATCGTTACTCCGTTGGAGTGAACCCCGACCCTTAGATCAACTACTCAGCGCTGCATACTCACCCGACCTGGTGACACCGCCGAGCTGAGAGGGACCTCCGCATGCGCACGATCACCCATGCCGAGTACCTGGCGCTGAAGCGGTTCCCGGCGTTGGACGGCATGAGGGCGATCGCCGCCGTGATGGTCGTCTTCTTCCACTTCGCCGGGCCGAACTGGAAGTGGCTCAACGGCTGGATCGGCGTGCACCTGTTCTTCGTGCTGTCCGGCTTCCTGATCACCACGCTGGCCCTGCGCGAGGAGAGCCGCTCCGGGAAGCTGTCGTTGCGCGACTTCTACCTGCGGCGGGCGTTCCGGATCCTGCCCGTGTACTACGCGGTGCTGCTGGTCGTCGTCGCGTTCCTGTGGCTGCGCGGCGAGTTCACCGCCTACCGGCTGCCCGACCTGCTGCCGTACTACCTGACCTTCACCAACGAGTGGGCGATGCCCGGCCAGATCTACGGCCAGTCGTGGACCCTCGGGGTCGAGCAGAAGTTCTACCTGGTGTGGCCCGCGCTGATGTTCACCGTGGGCGCGTTCACCCTCAAGCGCCGGCTCCCGATGACGATCGGCCTCATGGTGCTCGCGGTGTTCGGGCACTTCTCCGGCGTCTCCGGCCTCAGCGCCGCCGCCTACTTCATGATCCTGCTGGGCTGCCTGCTCGCGCTGGTGATGCACAGCCCCGGGGCGTTCGCCGTCGTGCGGCCGTTCACGCACCCGCTCGCCGCGCTGCCGGTGCTCGTGGTCGCCGCGCTGGTCCAGACGAACATCGCGGAGATCGACGCGGTGTTCGGCGGCAGCGGTGGGCTGGTCCCCGTCGCGCTGTACGGCGTCGCGATCGCCCTGCTCGTCACGTCGACGCTGGGACGTGGCCCGGTGCGGTGGCTGCTGTCGGTGCGGCCGATGGCGTTCGTGGGTGAGCGGTCGTACTCGCTCTACCTGGTCCAGGAGATCGCGTGCTTCGCGGTGATCTACACGATCCCGCGGCTCGGCACGCCGAGGCTGGCGGCGGCCGTGGTGATCACACTGGTGGCGCTGGCCATGGCGGACCTGCTGTACCGGTGGGTGGAGCTGCCGATGATCGACCTCGGGCGGGCTCTCATCACGAGGCCGCACGCCCGGAAGACGGCTCCGGCTGCCGCGGTGCGGCAGCCGGAGCTCGCCACTACCTCGGCTCGAGGACTTCCAGGCCGCCCATGAACGGGCGCATCGCCTCGGGCACCACCACGGAGCCGTCGGCCTGCTGGTGGTTCTCGAGGATGGCGACGATCCAGCGGGTCGTGGCCAGGGTGCCGTTCAGGGTGGCCGCGATCTGCGACTTGCCGTTCTCGTCGCGGTAGCGGACGTTGAGGCGGCGGGCCTGGAACGTGGTGCAGTTCGAGGTCGAGGTCAGCTCGCGGTACTTCCGCTGGGTCGGGACCCACGCCTCGCAGTCGAACTTGCGGTGCGCGGACGTGCCGAGGTCGCCGGTGGCCGTGTCGATGACGCGGTACGGGACCTCGATCTTCGCGAGCATCTCCTCCTCCCAGCCGAGCAGCCGGGCGTGCTCCGCCTCGGCGTCCTCGGGGCGGACGTAGGAGAACATCTCGACCTTGTTGAACTGGTGCACGCGGATGATGCCGCGGGTGTCCTTGCCGTACGAGCCGGCCTCGCGGCGGTAGCACGACGACCAGCCCGCGTAGCGGCGCTCGCCGTCGAGGATCTCGTCGGCGTGGTAGCCGGCGAGCGGCACCTCCGACGTGCCGACGAGGTACAGGTCGTCGTTCGGCAGGTGGTAGATCTCGCTCGAGTGGGCGCCCAGGAAGCCGGTGCCCGCCATGATCTCGGGGCGGACCAGGGTCGGCGTGATCATGAGCTCGAAGCCGTTGGCCGTGGCCTGCGCCGCCGCCATGTTGAGCAGCGCGAGCTCCAGCTGCGCGCCGACGCCGCGCAGGAAGTAGAACCGCGAGCCGCCGACCTTCGCGCCGCGTTCCATGTCGATCGCGCCGAGCCTGGTGCCCAGGTCGAGGTGGTCGAGCGGCTCGAAGTCGAACTGGCGCGGCTCACCGACGTGCTTGACCACGCGGAAGTCGTCCTCGCCGCCGACCGGGGCGTCCGGGTGCACGAGGTTCGGGATCCTGGCCAGGAGTTCGTTGACCTCCTCGGCGGTGGCGTTCTGCTCGGCCTCGGCGGCCTTGACCTCGGCGGCCAGGTCCTTCGCCTTGACGAGCAGCGCGGCGCGCTCGTCGCCCTTCGCCCTGCCGACCTCCTTGCCGAGCACCTTCTGCTCGGCGCGCAGGGTGTCCGCGCGGGAGATGGCGGTCCGCCGGCGCTCGTCCGCGGACAGCAGGGAGTCGACGACGCCCTCGTCCTCGCCACGGGCGCGCTGCGAAGCGCGCACGATCTCCGGGTTCTCGCGCAACACCTTGAGGTCAATCACCCTGAAAAGGGTAGTCCCCGCCTCGCCCGCGCTTCATCCGGATATCCGTCCGGCCTGATCAGCGGATGGATCACGCAAAAGCGGAGGGACCCGGCACCTGAGGCGCCGGGTCCCTCCGCGGTCGTGCGACTAGCTGATGGCGACCGCCACCACGAGGCCGAGCGCGACGTGGGCCGCGGCCACGACCACGGAGGCCGGGGCGAAGCGGTCCGACTCGATGATCGAGCCGATGTCCAGCTTGGTCACGTACTCCAGCAGGCGCACCGCGGCGACCTGCACGATGATGCCGACGAGGCCGTAGACCAGCGCGGACAGCAGGCCCTCGTCGAGCTTGCCCACCGAGCTGGTGATCGCGACGACGACGATGAACGCCATCGAGACCAGGCCCGAGGCGGTCACGATGACGGCGTTCGGGGCGCCGTTGCGGACGAGGGCGGACAACTTGCCCGGCGTCGTCCAGTCGATCGCGTAGAAGCCGAAGACCATGAGGACGAGACCGACGACGGCGTACAGCGCGATCGCGCCGATGTTCCGACCCAAGGTCGCGCCGAAGCCGGGATCCAACGCGAGCAGCGTGGTCGTCATGTGCTGTTCCCTTTCGGTGTCTCACTCAACAATTCGATGCGGCACGAACGCCGCGCCATCGTCGGTCACCAGACCGACCGTTTCCCGGATGCCGAGGCCGGCGGACGTGTCGCCCACGACCCAGGCACCCAACGCGGGGCGGTAGCCGTCGAAGTCCGGAAGCGGATCGAACAGCTGGTAGACGAATCCTTCTTTGCCGTACACGCCACCGGTCTGCGTTTCGTAGCCCGGAGCGACGATCTGGATGTTCGCACCCTCGCGGCCGAGGATCGGCTTGCGCACGTACTCGGTGAGCATGCCGGGGTCGTTCAGGTAGGCGGGGAGCAGGTTGGGGTGACCCGGGTACATCTCCCACAGGATCGCGAGCAGCGCCTTGTTGGAGAGCAGCATCTTCCACAGCGGCTCGACCCACAGGGTGCCGGGCAGCGACTCGACGGCGTGGCGGCCGAACTGCTCCTCGACCACCCACTCCCACGGGTAGAGCTTGAACACCGTGCCCATGGGGGCTTCTTCGAGGTCGACGAACCGGTTGAGCAGCGTGTCCCAGCCGATGTCCTCCATCGCGATGCCCACGGTGTTCAGCCCGGCCTCGGCGGCCGTCTCCTGCAGGCAGGCGATCGTGAGGTGGTCCTCACCGGAGGGGTCGGCGCTCGACCAGCTGAAGTGCAGCTCACCGGACGGGAGCTTGGCACCGATCTCGCCCCAGCGCTCGACCAGGCGCTCGTGCAGCGAGTTCCACTGGTCGTCGTCGGGGAAGACCTCCTCCTTCCAGTACCACTGGACGTAGGCGGCCTCGAGCAGCGACGTGGGGGTGTCGGCGTTGTACTCGAGCATCTTGGCCGGGCCCGACCCGTCGTAGCGCAGGTCGAAGCGGCCGTAGACGTGCGGGTCGCGGCGCCGCCACGACTCGGCGATGTGCGGCCACACCCATTCGGCGATGCCGAAGTCGCGGTAGCGCTCGGTGAGGACCACGTTGTCGACCGCTTCGAGGCACATGGAGTGGAGGAGCTCGACGTCGGCTTCGAGCGAGAGGACCTCGCTCATGTCGAACACGTAGTGCACCGACTCGTCCCAGTAGGGGCGGTCGGCGCCGTTCGCGTACTTCGCGGGCAGCCCGAACACCAAGCCCTGGTCGGAGACCGTCCGCTGCCAGTTCGGCCGCGGGTGTGAGGCTTCACGACGCAACTGTGCTCAGCCCCCGCTGCTCTTCGAGCCGCTGCTGACGCCGAACCCACCGCGCTGCACCGACGTGCCCGACTTGGTGGTGACGTTCGCGCCCTTCGGGATCGTGTAGCTGCCGCCGCTGACCTTCTGCCCGACGGTGCCCGAGCCGCCGTAGTTGTAGCGGTACGAGCTGCTGCCGATGTAGATGAAGCCACCGCTCGAGTACCCGCCGTGGCTGCGGTAGTAGCTGTCGGAGCAGTAGTCGTCGTCGACGATGACGTTGTTCTGGTCCGTGCACTGCGCCGTGACGTTCTTCGGGCTGGCGGCCGCGTACCAGATCGCGACCAGCGCGATCACGCCCACGGTGACGCCACCGCCGATGAGCAGGCGTTTGCGCGTCTTGCGCTTCTTCTCGAACGCGGCGGACTCGGCGGCGAACCGCTCCTGCTGCGCCTTGAGCGCGGCGGCACGGGCGCGCTGCTCGGCGACCGACGGCTGGCGCGCCTTGGTCACGCCGGCCTGCTGCTGGCGGACCGCGCCCTTGACGGGCTTCTGCGGCGCCGGCTGGTTCGGCCCGGGCTGCTGCTGTGGCGCCGGCTGGTACGGCGGCGGCTGTTGCGGCTGACCGGGCGGTCCCGACTGCGGCGTCGGCTGGCCAGGTCCTGGCAGGTTGTTGTCAGTCATCACCACTCCCGCGGGCAAGGTACCTAGCGAGACGTCGGAAACGCCGCCGAATCGGTGACGAGTGTCCTAAAAGCAACACTCGACCAACCCGGCGCACAGCCGTCTCACACGGCACGGGCATCATGGATGAGATGTCTCCGAACGCCGGTTGGTTGAGTCGATCTGGTCACATCCGCGACACGCGGCTTGTGATGGTCGGTGCTTTCGTGGGCGCGTTCGGCCTGTTGATGTTGTCGGCGTTCACGTCGGTGCTGGCAGGAGGCCCTGTCACCACCACCAAGCGCGAGCTGGTGAACGCCGCGTACCAGGCCGGCGTCGGCGAGTGCCTGAACTGGGAGAAGCCCGACCTGTCGGACGCGCAGAAGGTCGACTGCTCGGCCGCGCACAAGTTCGAGGTCACCGGAACGGCTGACATCACGGCCGCCTACCCGAAGGAAGCGCCGTTCCCGGACGCCGCGGCCTGGGAGAAGATCGCCCAGGACAACTGCGCCCAGGCGGCGACCACGTACATGTCCGGCAAGCTCGACCCGAAGGGCAAGTACGGCGTCAGCACCCTGAACCCGGACGAGACCCGCTGGTCGAGCGGCTACCGCCAGCTCCGCTGCGGCCTGCAGGTCACGGCCCCGTCCGGCGCCGCGCTGCCGTCGTACGGCAGCGCGAAGACCCAGGACCAGTCGAACGTGTACGACCCCGGCGTCTGCGTCGCGCTCGCCGAGAACAACACGGTGGGTGACCCGGTCGAGTGCGCCAAGCCGCACGCGTTCGAGATCGTCGGCGTGGTGCAGCACCCCGAAGGCCCCTTCATCGCGCTCGAGCAGCAGGACAAGGTGATGTCCGAGCAGTGCGCCACGATCGCGGCCGAGTACACCGGCGGCGCCGACCTCAAGGCGAAGAAGCTGCTGGTCACGTGGGACACGCGGGCCGAGGAGAGCTGGGCCGTCGGCTCGCGCAAGGCCAACTGCAAGATCGGCGCCGTCCCCCAGGGCAACAACCTCGTGGCGTGGGAGGGCAGCGTCCGCAACCCCAACGGCGCGCCGCTGACCACCTCGAACCCGCCGCAGACCACGTCGGTCAAGGCCCAGGACGAGCCGACCGGCGCCCCGCTGCACTCCGAGAGCAACGGCCAGCAGTCCTCCGAGGCGGGCAAGCCGTCGGACTCGGGCAAGCCCGACAAGCCGTCGTCCAGCTCGCCCGCGCCGACCACCGAGAACCGATGACCGTCGAGATGACGCGGGCCCGTTTCGACGAGCTCGTGGAAGAGGCCCTGGACCTGGTCCCGCCCGACTTCCTGCACGCCATGAACAACGTCGTGGTGCTCGTCGAGGACCGCAACCCGGACGAGCCGTCGCTGCTGGGCCTCTACCAGGGCATCGCGCTGACCGAGCGCAGCACCGACTACGGCGGCACCCTGCCCGACCACATCTTCATCTACCGCGAGGCCATCCTCGACATCTGCGACACCGAGGAGGACGTCGTGGAGGAGGTGACCATCACCGTGGTGCACGAGATCGCCCACCACTTCGGGGTGGACGACGCGCGGCTGCACGAGCTGGGCTGGGGCTAGCCCTCCGGCTGGATCTCCACGCCCGCCCAGGACCGGCACAGCCAGCCGTCGCCGCCGGACTCGAGGACCACGACGCCGGTGTTCGGCAGCAGGTTCTCCGCCAGCTCCACCGGCACGTTCGACGCCAGCGCCAGCGCGCCCATCCGGCCGCAGCCGCCGTGGGTCACGACGACGACGGTGCCGTCCTGCTCGATCGACGCGATGGCGGCGAGGAACCTGTCGAGGACCTGCTGCCCGGTCTCGCCGCCGCCGGGGAACGGCACGTCGAGCTCGCCTTCCGCCCACCGGACCACGGTCTCGAGGTACGTGCGGTACGCCTCGGTGTCGTTGCGGCCTTCGAGAGAGCCGACCTGGATCTCGTGGACGCCTTCGAGGACCTGCACGGGCAGGCCGAAGCGTTCGGCGGTGGGAGCGGCGGTCTGCTGGGCGCGCAGGCCGATGCTGGCGTAGACGGCCACGACCTCTTCGGACGCGAGTAAGTCGGCGAGCTCGCGGGCCTGCTTGTGGCCCAGTTCGGTGAGCGGCGGACCCGGCATGGCCGTGTCCAGCTTGCGCTCGATGTTCGACGCCGTCTCGCCGTGCCTGACCAGCAGCAACCTCACCCGCGCTCGCCCTTTCTGACAGCATCGACCCAGGTGGCGGCTGCGGCGAACTCGTCGTTGCGGGCCTCGACGGGCCTCTGGTCGGCCTTCGGGAAGGACCCGAGGAACCGGATCTCACGCGAGTGTCGGTGCAGCGCGGCCAGCGCGTCACCGATCCTCGGCTCTGCGATGTGCCCCTCGACGTCGATGTAGAAGCGGTACTCGCCCAGTTTGCCCTTCGTGGGGCGCGATTCGAGGCCGGTGAGATTGATCCCACGCAGAGCCAGTTCGGTGAGCAGCTCCGACAGCACGCCCATGCGGTCCGGGGTGGTCACGACGACGCTCGTGCGGTCTGCGCCGGTCGGCTCCGGCAGTGCGCCCGGTTGGCGGAGCAGGAGGAACCGCGTGCGCGCGTCGGCCACGTCCAGGACGTCGGTCGCGTACTCCTCCAACGCGTAGTGGCTGATCGCCACCGGGGCCGTCACGGCGGCGTCGAACTCGCCGCGCTCCACGGCGGCGGCGGCAGCGGCGGTGGACGACGTGGCGATCGAGGTGACGCCCGGCAGCTCCGCGGCGATCCACTCGCGGACCTGCGCCAGCGCGTGCGGGTGCGAGGCGATCGTCCTGATCTCCGCCGTGCCCGGCCGGACCAGGACGCTGAACCGGACGTCCAGCACCGTCTCGGCGACGGCGACGACCGGTTCGTCGCGCACCAGGGCGTCGAGCGTCGCGGGCACGGCGCCCTCGACGGAGTTCTCGATCGGCACGCACGCGAACTCGGTCTCGCCCTTGCGCACGGACGCGATGGCGAGCTGGATCGTCCCCACCGGCACCAGGTCCGCCCCGAAGCGGATCGCCGCCTGCTCGGTGAAGGTGCCCTGTGGTCCGAAGTACGCAATGCGCGGCATCAGGTCAGCGTAGTGCGGTGATCCGAGGCGGAAATCACGCCTGTGACCACCGCCGGACCTGGGTTCCGCCGAGGCCGTTCGAACTGGAATGCTTGGGGCGTGCCCGCTCTAGCGCCAGAACTCGTGTTGTGCGCGGTCGACGAACCGATGGCGAACGCCTGGCTCGCCGTCGCTGACGGACGCACGGGAGTGCGGGTGCACCGCGGGTCCGTTCTGGACATCCACGCGCAGGCGGTGGTGAGTCCCGCCAACTCGCAGGGCTGGATGCGCGGCGGCATCGACGCCGTCTACGCCACGGCGTTCCCCCAGGTCGAGAACAACGTCCGCAGCGCCGTCCTCGCGCTGCACGGCGGTGAGCTCCCGGTGGGCGACGCGCAGATCGTGGCGACCGGCGAGACCGAGCCGGCCTGGATGATCAGCGCGCCGACCATGCGCCTGCCCGGCGAACGGCTACCGGTCGACACCGTCCACCCGTACCTGGCGGCGCGAGCCGTGCTCCGGCTGTGGCTCGAAGGCCGGCTGGAGGACGGCACGCCGGTGCGCGACGCCGTCCGCACCATCGCGATGCCGGGCCTCGGCACCGGGGTGGGGGGCGTCGCCCCGTCCACGTGCGCGCACCAGGTCGCCATCGCGTGGGACGAGGCGTTCAACCCGCTGCACGTCTGAGCCCAGGTTGTGCACAACCCTGTGGACAGAGTTGTGGACAGCTGTGGACTACTGCCGTGGAGCGACCCATCTCTCCAGGTCGAGCTCATCTGTGATGGGGATGCCGAAGTCACCGACCGCGGGGATCTCGGGTTTGAGCTTGCGGGCCTCGCGCACCGCGTCCGGCCTCAGTGCCGCGAGCTTGAAGCCGCGGCGCTGGTAGAAGCGGATCGCGTCGAGGTTGTCGTTGGTGGTCGTCAGCCGCACCCGGTTGCACCCGAGCGTGCGGGCCTGGCGCACCGCGGCGTCGACCAGCGCGGTGCCGACGCCGCGACCACGCCTGAGCGCGTCGATCGTCACGATCTCCAGCTGGTGGTTCGCCACCGCGTAGGTCAGCAGACCCAGCACGTGCCCCTGCTTCTCCACGAGGAAGCCCGGCAGACTCGCCGGGAAGAACACCTCGCCGTGCGCGACGGAGGTGTGCGCTCCCCACAGCTCGAGGACCAATCGGGCGACAACTATGCGATCTGCTTCCTCGATCGGCCTTACCGAGCCTTCTGCCATGACAAGAACTGTCTCAATCCGAGTCACGCTCAGGAACAGCCATTCGACGTACGGTGGATTCGTGCCAGTGCGCGTTTTGTTGGTTGACGATCACGAAGTGGTGCGCAGAGGACTGCGCGAGATGCTCGATGACGAGGAGGACATCTCCGTCATCGCGGAAGCCGGTTCCGTCGGCGAGGCGGTGACGCGGGCCGGGCGGACGACGCCCGATGTGGCCGTCGTGGACGTTCAGCTCCCCGACGGCAGCGGTGTCGACCTCTGCCGCGAACTGCGGGACCTCGGCATCCGCTGCCTCGTGCTGACCGCGTTCGACGACGAGGAGGCGCTCGTCGGGGCCATCATGGCCGGTGCGTCGGGATATCTGCTCAAGCAGGTCCGCGGCCAGGACGTCGTGACGGCCGTGCGGGAGGTCGCGGCAGGACGGTCCCTTCTGGACCCCGCCACCACAAGCCGGGTACTCGAACGGATGCGCAACCCGGCCCCGGTCGGACTCACCGACCAGGAACAGCGCGTGCTCGAACTCATCGGCGAGGGCCTGACAAACCGCCAAATCGGTGAAAGGTTGTTCCTCGCGGAGAAGACCGTGAAGAACTACGTGACGTCGGTTCTGTCCAAACTCGGCATGGAACGGCGCACCCAAGCTGCCGCCTGGGTGGCTAAACGGGGACGGACCAGGTGAGCGTCGTCCCGTTCGGCGAACTCGCGACGCGGAAATCACCGCTCGCCGCCTTGGCCCGTTCCGCGAGGTGCCGCAATCCGCGTTGAGTGACGCCGGACGGGATGCCGCACCCGTTGTCCGCGACACGCAGCAGCAGATGCTTCTCGTCGCGCCGTACGTCGATCTGGACGTTCGTGGCGCCTGAGTGCCGCACGACGTTCGACAACGCCTCGCGCAACGCCGCCCGCGCGTCGTCGGCGTACTTGCGCGGCACGTTCGCGAGGTCGCCCGCCACGTGCAGGCGCGGCGCGAAGCCGAGCAGCTCGCCGGCCGTGCGGACCTCGGCCTTGATGGAGTCGAGCAGGTCGGCGGAGTCGGCGGGGTCTGTGTTGCGCAGCTTGCGGACGGTCGCGCGGACCTCGGCGATCGTCTCGTCGACCAGGTCGACGGCCTCGTTGATCCGGGCGCGCTGCGAGTGGTCGAGCTTCCCGCCCAGCCGCCGCTCCAGCAGGCTGAGCTGCACACCGGCGCCGTAGAGCCGTTGGATGATCACGTCGTGCAGGTCGCGGGCGATCCGTTCGCGCTCCTCGTAGACAGCGACGCGCTGCCGTGCCGTGAAGCCCTCGGAGAGCACGACGGCGAGGCCTGCCTGGGCCGCGAACGCCGACAGCACGTCCACGGTCTCCTGCGTGAACGGCGGCTTGTCCCGGCGCCGGTAGACGGCCAGGGCGCCGATCTTGCGGTCCGAGGTGCCGAACGGCGCCACCGCGAACGGCCCGTAGCTCCTCAGCGCGTGCGGCACGTACGGGGCCGTGCGCGGATCGCTCGTCACGTCGTCGGCCATCACCGGGACGCCCGTGCGCGCGGCCTTGGCGGCGGCGCTGCGCGGGCTGAGCGTCGCCACGACCGGCTCGCCGCTGGACGCCTCGACGGTCAGCGTGCCGTCGTCCTCCTCGGTGGCGAGCATGGCGAGCACGAGGTCGGCGTCCGCGATCTCCGCGGCCGCGTCCACGACGAGCCGCAGCACGTTCTCCGGGTCTTCCAGCGCCGCCGACGTGATCTCGGTCGACGCGACGAGCACGCGCCGCGCGAGGGAGGGGTCCATGGTCCTCAACGGTAGGCGGGCGTGCCGAGGTCCAGCACGAGGTCTGCCCGTGCCGCCTCATCGGGGCGGTGGGTGATGTGCAAGATCGTCCTGCGGTCGCGCCGGAGCTCGTCCAGGAGCTTGCGCGCGGTCGGTTCGTCGAGGTGCGCGGTGGGCTCGTCGAGCAGCACCACGTCGGCGTCGTGCAGCAACGCCCTCGCCAGCGCGAGCCGTTGCGCCTCGCCGCCCGACACCTGGTCCGGCCGGATGACCGTGTCGAGCCGGTCGGCCCACTCCGGCAGGCACGCCTTGCGCAGGGCCTCCTTCAACGCCTCGTCGTCGTGCCGGCCCGACATCCGCAGGTTCTCCCGCACGGTCGTGCTGACGAGCATCGGCTCCTGCGGGCACCAGGTGGCGCGCGGCAGCTCGACGATGCCCCGCTCCGGCTGCAGGAAGCCCAGGAGCAGCGCGAACAGCGTCGACTTGCCGCTGCCCGACGGTCCGACGATCGCGACGTGCGTGCCGGGTTCGACGTCGAGGTGCAGGTCGGTCAGCGTCGGCTCGGACGCGCCGGGCCAGCGGACGTCGACGTTCTCCAGCCGGATGCGCTTGCCGCGCGGCGGTTCCGGGGCGTCCGGGGCGTCGAACTGCAGCCGCGCACCCGCCTCCTGGAGCGCCCTGCGCTGCTGGGCGGCGAGGGGCAGGGCGGCCAGCGGTTCGGCCAGGGCGAGCGGGACCAGGCCGAGCACCGGGTTGCCGGTCGTGGCGCAGACCAGGGCGGCCAGACCGGTCGCGAGCAGGACGATCGCCGTGGCGGCACCCGTGCCAAACGCTTGCCTGCGCGTCTCCCGCGCGAGTTCGACGTCCTCCGCGTGCAGCCGCGCCAGCAGGCGGTGGTGGGCGTCGTGGGCGATGAGGTCCGGCGCGGCGGTGAGCGCGTTGATCGTGTCCCTGGCGACCCCGCGGCGGCCCCTGGCGAGCTTCGTGCTGGCCCGGCGCTCGGTCCGGACGGCGACGGCCGGTGCGGCCAGCCCGGCCACGAGCAGCAGACCGCCCAGGGTCAGCGCGGCCGCCGGGTCGATGAACGCGAACAGGACCGTGGACGCGATGCCGGCACCGATCGCCACGACCGGCGGCACGAGCACGCGCGGCACCAGATCGCGAACCGTGTCCGTGTCCTCGACGAGCCGTTGCAGCCCATCACGCCGTTGGGTCCGCACGAGCCGTAGCCACAGCTCAGCCCGCAGGTTCGTCGCGAGCTTGAACGCCTCGTGGTGCGTGACCAGGCGCTCGACGTACCGGAGCACGCCCTTGCTCAGCGCGAACGTCCGCACGCCCACGACCAGCACCGACAGGGTGAGGATCGGCGGCATCTCGGCGGCGCGGGCGATGAGGTGCGCGGCGAGCGCGGTCAGCGCGATGCCCGCGACGGCCGCGAGCACGCCCAGCCCGGCGCCCTTCCACGGGATCGGCAGTCGCTTCGGCCGTTCTCGCTGGGTCTCCTCGGTGACGACCCTGGCGAAGGTCTCGTCCTCGGTCGTCTCCTTGTCGCGGTGCGAGGCGAGGACGACGGCCGCGGTGGCGCTGGCTCGCTTGATCGCTTTGTCGACTTTGCGACTTGTCACCGGGTCGAGGTGCGCGGTCGGTTCGTCGAGCAGCAGCACCGTCGCACCGTGGCGAACCCTCAGCAGAGCGCGCGCGACTGCGACTCGTTGGCGTTCACCGGTCGAGAGGTCCGTGATCTGGCGGTCGAGCAGATGTGCGGCCACGACCTCGTCGGCGACCTGCTCGACGTCGTCGGCCCCGGGAACCGTGAGCTCCAGCTCGGCGCGTGGCGTCGCGGCGGCGAACGCGGGCTTCTGCGGCACGTAGGCGATGTCGCCCGCCACGAACGCGGTGCCGTCCGTCGGCTCCACGAACCCCAGCAGCACGCCGAACGTCGTCGACTTGCCGGCACCGCTCGCACCTTCGAGTCGGTGGATCTCCCCCGGCCGCACGTCGAAGCTGATGCCGTCCGGCGCGAAGCCACCCCGGCGCAACACGCGCAGGTTGTCGACGTGCACCGACCCACCGGGCAGCCGCGGCCGCGACCGGTCCTCGTGGTCGACGACCTCCGCGACGCGCCGGACCGCTTCCAGGCCGTCCTCGCTGGCGTGGTGGGCTGCACCGGCCGCCCGCAGCGGCAGGTAGCACTCGGGCGCGAGGATCAGCACGACGAGCGCGGTCATCAGCGTCATGTCGCCGTGCACGAGCCGGACGCCGATGCCGACCGCGATCAGCGCGACGCTCAGGCTGGCCGCGATCTCCAGCACCAGGGCGCTCAGGAACGCGGTCTTGAGCGTGCCCATCGTGGCCCTGCGGTGCTGCTCACCGATCTGCCGGACCGCGCCGGCCTGCTGCTTCGCGCGGCCGAAGACGGTCAGCACCGGCAGTGCGCGGAGCAGTTCGAGGAGCTGGGCGGACAGCAGTTCGGTGACGTCCGCGGCCTTGCGGACGCGCTTCTCGGTGTACCAGCCGATCAACGCGGCGAAGACCGGGATCAGCGGCACGGTGACCGCGATCAGCACCGCCGAGGGCCAGTCGGTGAAGAGGATCCACGCCCCGGCGAGCGGCGGCACGATCACGGCCGTGACCAGCGCGGGCAGGTAGCGGGTGAAGTAGGCGTCGAGCGCGTCGAGGCCCTTGGTGGCGAGCACCGACAGCTCGGCCGTGCCGCGGTCGGCGATCCAGCCGGGACCGCGTTCGAACGTCTTGGCGAGCAGCTGGGTCCGCAGCTCCTCCTTGGCGCCGGCGGCGGCGCGGGCGGCGGCGCTCTCCGTCGCCCACGACAGACCGGCGCGCGCCAGGACCGCCACGGCCAGCAGCGGGAGGCCTTCGCGCGTCGTGATCACCGACGCCAGGGCGACCGCCTGGGCGACGAGCGCCAGGGCGTTGAGGAACGCCAGCGCCCCCACCCCGGCGAGGGCGCGCCTGGCGTTCTTCGAGAGCTGGGGCAGAGCTCCCAGCGGGCCTCGCCTCATCAGTGCGCCGCCGGGATGTGGCGGACGCCGATGCGCTTGCGGAACACCCAGTAGGTCCAGCCCTGGTAGACGAGCACCGCGGGCGTGCCGAACGCCGCCACCCACGTCATGACCTTCAACGTGTACGGGCTCGACGCGGTGTTGGCGACCGTGAGCGACCACGCGTCGTTCAGCGTCGACGGCAGGACGTTCGGGTAGAGCGAGCCGAACAGGATCACGACGGTCGCCGCGATCGCCAGGCCCATCAACGCGAACGACTGTCCGTCGCGGTCCGCGACCAGCCGCCACATCGCCAGGCCGAGGATCGCCACGACCACGGCCGCCCAAAGGCCGGCGACGATCGCGAGCAGCGCCACGAGCGGCAGCAGCGCCACCGGCGCCAGCGTGATCGCGACCCGGCGTGCCCGTTCGCGGATCTCGCCCTCGGTCTTCAACGCCGTGAACACGGCGCCGTGCACCAGCGCGTACCCCGCGAAGGCGAGCGCGCCGATGACCGTGTCGAGCCGGATCGCCGCGAAGGGCGAGCCGACGCGGTCACCGTTCGCGTCGATCGGCAGGCCGAGCACCGTCGTCGAGATCAGCAGGCCGACGCAGAGCGTGGCGATCCACGAGCCGGCGACGATGGTGAAGTCCCAGGCCTTGCGCCAGCGAGGGTTGTCGACCTTGCCGCGGTAGTCGAACGCGACCCCGCGGCCGATCAACGCGATGAGGAACAACGTCAGTGGCAGGTACGCGGCGCTCAGAAGCGCCGCGTACCAGCCGGGGAAGGCCGCGAACGTGGCACCGATCGCGACGATGAGCCACACCTCGTTGCCGTCCCAGACCGGCCCGATGGTATTGATCATGACCCGGCGTTCGGCGTTGTCGCGGCCCAGGACGGGCAGCAGCATGCCGACGCCGAAGTCGAAACCTTCGAGGAACAGGTAGCCGAGCCACAGCACGGCGATGAGCACGAACCAGAGCGTTTCCACGTCGCCTCTCCCCTAGTACGCGAACGCCAGGGCGCCGTCGTCGGTCTTCTGGGGCAGCACGCCGGGGATGCCGCCTCGGACGTACTTGCGGATCAGGTGGAACTCCACGACCGCCAGCACGCTGTAGACCGTGGTGAGCGCGATGAGCGAGGTCAGGACCTCGCCGGGGGTGCTGTTCGAGACCGCCTGCGCGGTGAACATCCAGACACCGTCCACACCGGACGGGTTGGGCACCACGACGAACGGCTGCCTGCCCATCTCGGTGAAGATCCAGCCCGCGCTGTTGGCCAGGAAGGGGGTCGCGATGCCGGCGAGGCCGAGAGCCGGGAACCACCATCCGGTGGGCGTCCGGTTCCCGCGCGTCAACCAGAGCATGAACACCCCGAGGCCGGCCGAGACGGCACCGAACCCGATCATCAACCGGAAACCCCAGTACGTCACGGGAAGCGCGGGCACGTAGTCGATCGGCTTGCCGCTGAGCTCGCCCAGCCGTTCGTCGACGGGGTAGAACTCGCCGTACTTCTCCTGGTACATCGGCACCAGGTCCTGGATGCCCTTGACCTCGCTGCTGAAATCGTTGTGCGCCAAGAAGCTCAGCAGTGCGGGCACCGTGATGCTCTTGACGTTCTCGCAGTCGGGCCTGGTGACGTCGCCGATCGCGAAGACGCTGAAGCTCGCCGGTTGTTCGGTGTGGCACAACGCTTCCGCGGCGGCCATCTTCATCGGCTGCTGCTCGAACATCAGCTTGCCCTGGAGGTCACCGCTGATGCTCAGCGCCCCGAACGCGACCACGCCGACCCAGGTGCCGAGCTTGAGCGAACTGCGCCACACGCCCTCGTCCTGCGACCTGCGGTACAGGTGCCAGGCGGCGATGCCGACGAGGAACGCGCCGGCGACCGCGAAGGCGCCCGCGATGGTGTGCGGGAAGGCGGCGAGCGTCGTGTTGTTGGTCAGCACGGCCCAGATCGAGGTGAGCCGCGGCCGGCCCTCGTCCATCACGATGCCGACCGGGTGCTGCATCCACGAGTTGGCGGCGAGGATGAAGTAGGCGCTCGCCATCGTGGCGAGGCTGAACGCCCAGGCGCAGGCGAGGTGGACCTTCTTCGGCAGCTTGTCCCAGCCGAAGATCCACAGGCCGAGGAAGGTCGACTCGACGAAGAAGGCGACGATCCCCTCCATCGCGAGCGGCGCGCCGAACACGTCGCCGACGAACCGCGAGTAGGCGCTCCAGGCCATGCCGAACTGGAACTCCTGCACGATGCCCGTCACGACGCCCATGGCGAAGTTGATCAGGAGGAGCTTCCCCCAGAACTTCGTCATCTTGTAGTAGCGCTCGTCGCCCGTGCGCACCCACGCGGTCTGCATCGCCGCGACCAGCAGCGACAGGCCGATCGTCAACGGCACCATCAGAAAGTGGTAGACGGTGGTGATGCCGAACTGCCACCGCGCGAGCTCGAGTACTTCCACGTCTTCGAGCCTAGGTGTGGATCATGGCCGTCATCAGGTACGACGGTCCCGTTCCACCTCGGGACCAAGGTCCCGTGCGCGAGGTCACGCCTTGCGCGTGACATGCGTCGGTTACGATGGATGCGCCAGAGGGGAGTAGTTCCCACCGGAGCTTTCGGCCGGTGGCGTGGTGATCGACATACTGGCCCGCCTTCGAGCGGACCCGGTCCCACACCCGCCTTCAGCGGGCGAACGAGACCTCCGGCCAGGCTGCAGCACGCCTGGTCGGGGTCTGTTGCGCCTCCGTCCGGGCTCGTATTCGGACGTGGAGGGACCTCGTGGCCACATCACTGCTCGCGTTCATCACCGCTTTCGCGGTGGTGTTCCTCGTCGAGCTACCCGACAAGACCATGGTCGCGACCCTGGTGCTGACCACCCGCTACCGCGCGCTGCCGGTGTTCGTCGGCGTCGTCGCGGCCTTCGCCGTGCAGAGCGTCGTCGCGGCCGCGTTCGGCTCGGCCCTGACCCTGCTCCCCGACCGCGTGGTGGCGGCGGTGGTCGCCGTGCTGTTCGGCGTGGGTGCGTTCATGCTGCTCAAGGAGGGGTTCTCGCAGGACGGGGACTCCGCGGACGAGGCCGGGACCCGCACCGTCGTGCCGTTCTGGCGCGCTGCCCTGACGTCGTTCGGCGTGCTGTTCGCGGCGGAGTGGGGCGACGCCTCGCAGCTCGCGACGGCCGGCATCACGGCCCGCTACGCCGAACCGCTGGCCGTCGGCCTGGGCGCCTGGCTGGCGCTGGTTGCCGTGGCGGGGCTCGCCGTGCTCGTGGGGCGCAAGCTCGCCGGTCGCCTGCCGACGCACTGGATCCAGCGGGTGGCCGGGGTGGTCTTCGCGGTGTTCGGCGTGGTCGCGCTGACGCAGGTGTTCTGACGGGCTTCGCGTGGTGTTGTGCCTGGTCACCAGACCGGGCGAAGCCCTGGCCGGTCCTCGCCGTGGACGTGCCCCAAGTACGCGGCGAGGCCCTGCTTGACGGTGGCGAGCGTGTCCGCGCCGATCGCCTCGGCCATCTCCGCCTCGAGGTCGGACCAGAGGTTGCCGGCCAGCTTCAGGTAGTCGCGACCCTTCGTGGTGAGCGTGACGTACTGGGCGCGCTTGTCCGTCGGATGCGGCTCTCTCAGCACGTAGCCCCACTCGTCGAGCTCGTTGACGATCTTCGCCGCGGCCTGCTTCGTGACGCCGAGGTGCTGTCCGATGTCGACGGTCGTGGCCCGCTTCTCCTCGAGGAACCGGAAGACGTAGCCGTGGGCGGGCCGCAGCGGTTCGAGACCGATCTGCCGGAGCCGGTCGTGGAACTGGTCGCCCAGGGCGCGGTACGTCATCGCCAGCAGCACGGGCACCGGTTCCACCGCTGCTCCTCCGATGTAGACAACCAGGTTGACCTTATTCTAGGGTTAGACAACTTGGTTGACTACTTTGGAGGTCGTCTTGCTGGTCACGGGAGAGTCCGCCGCCACGCACTCGTTCGGCGGGTTCGAGTTCAGGTCGCTGGCCGTGCCGTCGCGCGGCAGCACCGAGATCGCTCTGTGGACCGTCGACGTGCCCGAGGGCGGGGACGGCACGCCGCACCGCGCGTCGAAGGAGGAGGTGTTCTACGTGCTGTCCGGATCGGTGACGATCCAGGGGCAGACCGCCGGGGCCGGCGACGCCGTGGTGGTGCCCCCGGACACCGAGCTGTCGCTGACGGGAGGGCCGGCGCGCGTGCTGGTCGCCACTTCGGTGGGGATCCAGGGCACGCTGGCGGACGGGCGGACGATCACGCCGCCCTGGTCGCTCTGATCCGGACGGCGGGCAGCCCGCCCTGCCGGGGGGTCTGCCCGCCATCGGGGCCTGGTCGGGATCGCCGCCGTTCGGCGAGCTGTGGACGGCTCGCCTCAGTTGGCCGGGGAGCCCTCTTCGCGAGGAGGCTCCGGCGCGGTGTCCGGGACCTCTTCGCGCAGGTCGTGAGCGATCTTCTTGGCCTCGTCGATGAGCTGCTGCGACTCTTCGAGGCGACTCTCGTCGGGCGGGACGAGGTCGCTGCCGTCCGCGGCAGCGGTGGTGCGCTCGCCCGAGGGCACGACGGGGTCCGTTCCGTCCGGCGCGCCGGGCAGCTCGTCGTCCACCTCGGCGGAGCGCTCGTCGTCCACGGGGACGGGGCGCTCCGCGTCCGGCACCACGGCGCTGTCCTCGTCCCGGCCGACGGGGCGTTCTTCGTCCAACACGGTCGCGCGGTCTTCGTCAGGTGCGGTCACGCCTCTGGGATCACCGGATCGGAGGGACGTGAAACTCCGGCCATGAGGCCTCGGACGTGCGCGGCGAGCCGTTGCGCGATGTCCGGGTCCCATTCGTCGCCGGCGGCGGGGGTGGGGGTCTCACCCGCCACGACCCGTTCGCCGAGCAGGCGCCGTTCGGCGGGGGTGAAGTCGGTGATGGCCCGGCGGAGCAGGGGCAGGGCGTCGTCGAACGCCTCGCCCCGCAGGCCGCTCAGCCACTCGTCGATGAGGCCGAAGAGGCGCGGGTCGGCGGCCAGGAGCGTCGCCGAGCCCCGCAGGAAGCCCGCGACGAACGCCGTGGCGACGTTGCGGTGCAGGCGGGCGGCCACGTCGTCGCTGGTCAGCTCGCCCGCTTCCCAAAGCAGGCGGGTGGCCCTGCCGGTCGGGAG
The DNA here is from genome assembly GCF_021056325.1 of Lentzea sp. CC55. Classification (NCBI taxonomy): domain Bacteria; kingdom Bacillati; phylum Actinomycetota; class Actinomycetes; order Pseudonocardiales; family Pseudonocardiaceae; genus Lentzea; species Lentzea sp. CC55. Next base: position 67,517 of record NZ_JAJCXE010000001.1, read on the forward strand.
GCCGTGCGCCTCCGCTTCGACCAGGGCGTGCAGGGCCCGCCACCAGGTCTGCTGGTGGTCGTCGTCCGCGGCGAGACGGGTGGCCTCGTGGGCGCCGTCGACGGTGGCGAGCGCGTTCTCGGCCGTTTCGTCGTCGACGCCCCGGCAGGCGAGGGGAAGGCCGACCGCCCCTCGCGTCAGCAGGCCGTGCAGGGCCACGCGCAGCAGTTCCGGGTCGGTGCCGCGGACCGACCCGTAGCGCACGGTCCTGGCCAGGTCCGGGAGGGCGGCGAGCAGTTCGAGGGCGTCGGTGGCCATGGCGGCGCAGCGGTCGAGCGCGCCGCGGGCCTCGGCGACGGCCTTGGGCAGCTCGCAACCCACCGACCTGGTCAGGGTCGCGGCGGCGTCGGCGACCCGTTTGGCGTCCTTCGCGGACTGGACGAGGACGTTCTCGGCTGCGGTGTGGACGGTCGTGCCGTGGCGGGCGGCGACGGCGACCGAGACCGCGAAGACCGGGTCCCAGCGCAGCTGCCACACCTCGGCGAACGTGCCGAGGGAGTTGGACCGGTCCGGCCTGCCCCACGGGACGCCGAGAACTTCCAGGCGCTGCAGGAGTTTCGAGCGTTCGCGGTCGGTGTCCTTGCGGAGGTCCAGTTTGAGCTGCTTGGGCTGGACGTCCGCGGGGAGGCGCAGTTTCCGTTGCAGGCGTTGGAGATCCGCCGCCAGCGGCGACCGCGGGACGGCCTCCCCCACCTCGCCCAGGCGTTCGCCGACGACGAGCTTGCGGTGGACGAGCTGGAGGTGGATCTCCTCGCCTCCGCACAGGACGGCGAGCGCGGCCTCGTTCACCTCGCTCAGCCCCGCGCTGGGGCGTTCCCTCAGCGCGGCAAGGGTTTCCGCGAGACGAACGGCCTCCACGGCGCTCGCGGTCGAGGCCGGCAGGTCTTCCTCCCTGAGCACGGCGGCGGCTTTGGCGAACCAGCGCGGGACCACGTCCTCGCGGTGCTGCCAGAGGTGCGCGTACCAGCCCGGGGAGTCGACACCCGCGCCGTAGCCGGACTCGGCGGCGAGCTGGCCGTGGCTCCACGGCACCCAGGTGCCGGAGATCCTGCGGCGGCGCAGGCCTTTCAGCAACGCGGTGTCGCTCGCGACCGTCGGTGTGGTCAGCAGCGCGGGAACGTGCCACGCGCCGCAGACGACGACGATCGGGCCGTCGGTTTCCTTGCGCGCCTTGCGGATCGTCTGGCGCATGAACGCTTCCCGCCGGAGCGTGCGCTCCCCCACCTGGTCCTCGAACTCCTCGCGGACGGCCACCATCGCCTCGGCGATGGCGTTCGCGAGGTCGAGCGGATCGGAGGCGCTGTGCTCGACGACGTCCTCCCACCAGCGCTCGGGGTCGTCGAAGCCCGCCGCCTCGGCGAGCAGGCCGATGGGGTCGACGGTCCCGCTCGGACCGTCGTCACCGATCGAGGCCGCCGCGGGCAGGTCGAAGAAGCGCGCGGTGGCACCGGTTTCGGCGGCGTACCTGAGCGCCTGCCACTCCGGCGAGAACTCCGCGAACGGCCAGAACGCGGCGTTCTCCGGCTCGGTCTCGTCGTGCAGCAGGATCGCGACCGGCGGTGTCAGGGCGTGGACGTGGTCGAGGAGGGCGTCCGCCTCCGGAGGCCCCTCGATCAGGACGAGCGCCGGCCGGACGGCCTCCAGCGCCCGCTTGACCATCCGGGCCGAGCCGGGACCGTGGTGGCGGATGCCGAGCAGGACCGGCCCGGGGTCCGGCTCAGTCACCGCTGGCGTCCAGGCAGGCCCGGTAGAGGTCGCGCCACTCGGCGCGCTCCTTCAGCACCGTCTCCAGGTACTCCCGCCACACCGCCGCGTCCGACACCCTGTCCTTGACCACCGACCCGATCAGGCCGCTGGCCAGCTCGTCCGCGCCGAGCGTGCCGTCGCCGAAGTGGCCGGCGAGCGCCATGCCGTTCGCGATCACCGAGATCGCCTCCGCGGTGGACAGGCTGCCACTGGGCTTCTTCAGCTGCGTGCGACCGTCCACAGTGGAACCGCCGCGCAGCTCGCGGAAGATCCGCACGACGCGGCGCACCTCGTCGAGCGCGGGCGGTTCGGCGGGCAGCTGCAGCGCCTTGCCGAGCTGCTGCGCGCGGGTGATGACGATCTCGACCTCCGCGTCCTCGGTCGCGGGAGGCGGCAGCACGACGGTGTTGAAGCGCCGCGCGAGCGCCGACGACATCTGGTTGACGCCGCGGTCCCTGTCGTTAGCCGTGGCGATGACCGTGAAGCCCGGCACCGCCTGGACCTGCGAGTTGAGTTCCGGCACCGGCAGCGACTTCTCGCTCAGGACCGTGATGAACGAGTCCTGCACCTCGGACGGCATGCGGGTCAGCTCCTCGACCCTCACCACCGAGCCCTGCTGCATGCCCTTCATGACCGGGCTCGGCACCAGGGCGTTCTCGCTCGGGCCCTCGGCGATCAGCCGGGCGTAGTTCCAGCCGTAGCGGACCTGGTCCTCGCTCGTGCCCGCCGTGCCCTGGACCACCAGCGTCGAGTCGCCGCTGACCGCCGCCGCGAGGTGTTCGGACAGCCACGACTTGGCCGTGCCCGGCACGCCGACGAGCAGCAGCGCCCTGTCCGTGACCAGCGTGCCCACCGCGACCTCGACCAGCCTGCGCGCGCCGACGTACTTCGGCGTGATCACCGTGCCGTCGGGCAGCGTGCCGCCCAGCACGTACGTGACCACGGCCTGCGGTGACAGGCGCCAGTTCGGTGGCCGCTGCCGGTCGTCCTGAGCCGCGACGGCCTCGAGCTCGGCGGCGTACTGCTGTTCGGCCGTCGGCCTGAGCACGGCGGTCACGGGGCCTCCCGGGGCGGTTGCGGTGGTGCGAACGATTCGCGCAGGCGGATGCGGAGGCGGAGGACCTCCAGCTCCAGCGAGTTCTCCGGCCAGCGGCGGGTCAGAGCCTCCCAGCTCGCCCCGAGCAGGTCCGCGTCACCCCGCGCCAGCAGCACGGCCGGCGGACGGCCCGCCCGCCAGCGCGGATCGGGCAGCGCGGCGTAGCGGTGCATCAGCGCGCGGGTGGTCTCGGGCGACCACGGCGCCGGCAGCTGGGCGCAGGCGTGGTCGAGGAGGTCGTAGTGCCAGTTCTTCGACACGGCCACGACCGCCTGCTCGGCGACGCTCGCGGGCAGCGCGGCCAGCATCTCCAGCTGCTCCATGCCGGTCAGCGTCTCGGCGGCCGCGACGGCCCACGGACGCGGGTCCTTCGCCGCGGAGAGCTGACCGGCGACGCCCCTGAGCAGAGCCGCGGCCCACGGCCCCCGCCGGAGCACGTCCGCGGCCTTGGCGTCGTCCGCCCGCAGGGTCGAGGTCCAGTACGACGGCGGAACGCTCGCGGCCGCCGCCCGGATGCGCCCGGCCACGCCCTTCTCGGACCCGTCGCGCATGAGGTCGCGCTGCTCCGCCGGGTCGGCCTGCGCGGTCCAGAGCTCCTCCGGCCGGACGTCGAGCCCGTCCGCGGTGAGGCGGAGCCCGCGGCGCAGGCGGTGGGCCGCGCGGGCGGCGAGACGCGTGCGCCCCAGGGTGCGCAGGAGCCGGAGGGCCTCGTCGTGGACGGCCGCCGCCTTGTCGTCGAGGGCCGCTTCGAGCAGCCGTTCGTCCTGCGGCCCCAGGCCGGTCTCGAGGGCGCTGACCAGCACCTGGCGGTCGGCGGAGCGGCGGGACGCGGCGAACTCCCGCGCGATGAACCCGCCGACGCCCACCGGGTCGGCCTTGCGCTTGCGGCGCAGCGCGCGGACCCGTTGCGCGCTGGGCAGGTCGAGGACCTCCTCCAGCGGCACCTCGTCCACGAGCGGCGCGGCACCGCTCGCCCAGGACCAGCCCGGGCGGGTGCCCGCGAGCCAGCGGCCCCGCGTGCCCAGCACCTCGACCACGGCGGCGCGCAGGCCGGGACGGGCCGTGCCGAGGGCGAGCAGCGCGGGGAGCATGCGGTGCTCGGCCACGACGCCGCCTGCCTTGGCGAGGGCGCACCACTCGGTGAGCAGGACCTCGTCGTCGAGGCTCATGATCGCTTCCAGGACGGCCTTGGCGGCCGGCCTGGGGAAGTCCGCCGGCTCGGGCGGGGCCGGTGGGAGCGGGTCGGCCCGCACCTCCTGCGGGAGGGTGGCACCGAACGCGGCCACGCCCAGGGCGGCGCAGTCGGCGAGGAGGACCGCGGGGTCGCCGCCGCCTCTCGTGGTGCCGATCAGGAGGTCTTGGACGGCTTTGGACCAGTCGTCCTTCACGCCGCCACCTCCGGGAGGGGCTGGGAGCGGCCGGAGAAGGGGGCGACGCGGGTGCGCAGGGCGCGGCCGGGTCGTGGCGCGGTCACGCGACCACCTCCAGGGTGCCGTCGATCGACACCGCGCCCAGCCGCAGCGCGTGCCCGTCCCACAGGCCCCAGGCGTCGAACGGGACACCGCCGCTCAGCGCCAGCGCCATGTCCAGGCCCGTGTCGTCGCGCACCGGGAGGCCGTGACCGGACGGGTCGACCAGAGAGCCCCCGTGCAGCCTCACGGACGCGCAGCCGAGCGGGAACAGGCGCTGCCACGGGTCGGCCGTCAGCATCGGCTCCAGGGCCGCCAGGGCCGTGCGCCACGTGAGCGGGGCCGGCACCGGGTCCGGGGTTCGCGAGCCCTCCAGTTCGCCGAGGGCCACGCGGTCCGAGTCCGGGTACCGGTGCACGAGCGCGGAGGACTCCTGGCCGTGCGGCAGGAGCGGGACCGGGGCGCCGACCGCGGAGTGGCGGATCGCGACCACCCAGCCCGACGTCCGGCGGCCCCAGCACCACTGGCGGACGGTGCGGACGCGGCCGTCGTCCGTCTCCAGGCGCAGGAGGGCCACCCAGTGGTCGAAGACGCCGGGGGTGGCCCGGACGGTCTCCTCGGGGATCGTGACACCCAGGCGCGATCGTGGCTGCACGAAGCACAGCAGGTGCAGGCCGCCCAGGCGGTCGGCCACGTCGGAGGTCCAGCGCGGGCCCGAGCGGGCGACGATCTCCTGGACCTCGGTCACGGCCGCGGCGACGCCGGGGACCTGGGCGTCGATCATGCGGGCGGTGAACGCCTGCCACCACGAGGCCGGGCGGCCGGGCAGGGACGCGATGCCCGCGGAGGCCACGTCGAGCAGCCAGTCGCGCAGGCCGTCGATGCCCGAGGACATCGCCGAGGCGCGGTTCGCCGCCGTCTTCTCGCGGGCGCGCAGGCGCCTGGCCACGGCCTCGGGTGAGGAGTCGAGCTCACGAGCGGCTCTGCGGGCCGCCCACTCCCGCACCCAGTCCGGCGGCGGGGCGTCGGGCAGGTCGAGCTCCTGCAGCGAGACGGCGTGCTTGCAGGGGAACTTGCGGGACGGGCACGTGCACTTGGCCGAGCCGGCGGCCAGGTCGACGCACACGCGGTACGGCACGGAGCCCGAGCCCGTGTAGAGGCCCCACAGCACCGGCAGGGCCTTGCCCAGGCCCTGCCAGCGCGTCGGAACGGCTCGTGTCCTCACGGGACCAAAGTAGCGAGGACCCCTGACAGGAAATCAGGCCGGACCGCGTCGGGCCCACGTCCACGCGTACGCCGGGTCCTCGCAGGCCTCCGCGGCCTCGCCCAGCTCCAGGGGCCGGAACGTGTCGACCATGACCGCGGTCTCGTCGAAGTAGTCCACGCCCAGCGAGGCCTCGACGGCTCCGGGCTGCGGGCCGTGCGTGCAGCCGGAGGGGTGCAGCGACATCGAGCCGATGCCGATGCCCGACCCCTTGCGCGCCTCGTAGTTGCCGCCGACGTAGAACATCAGCTCGTCCGAGTCGACGTTCGCGTGGTTGTACGGCACCGGCACGGCCAGCGGGTGGTAGTCGACCTTGCGCGGGCAGAACGAGCACACGACGAAGTTCGGGCCCTCGAACGTCTGGTGCACGGGCGGCGGCTGGTGCACGCGGCCGGTGATCGGTTCGAAGTCGCGGATGTTGAACGCCCACGGGTACAGGTGCCCGTCCCAGCCCACCACGTCGAACGGGTGGTTGGCGTAGGTGAACTTCGTGAGCCCCGCGCGGTGCCGCACGATCACGTCGACGTCGGTGCCCTCGACGAGCAACGGCTCCTCGGGCCCGCGGATGTCGCGTTCGCAGTACGGCGAGTGCTCCAGGAACTGGCCGGCCTTCGACAGGTACCTCTTCGGCGGCCCGATGTGCCCGGTCGCCTCCAGCACCAGCAGCGACATCGGCGACGACGGCACCACCCGGTACGTGCAGGAGGTCGGGATCACCACGTAGTCGCCGTCGCCCACCTCCAGCGCGCCGTAGATCGTCTCGATGACGCCGGAACCACCCTGCACGTACAGCAGCTCGTCACCGGAAGCGTTGCGGTACAGCGGAGACGGCGCGTTGGCCACCACGAAACCGATGGTCACGTCGGGGTTGTGGAACAGCCGGCGACGGCCTGTCACCGCGTCGACCTCGTCGGAAGCCCAGGTCAGGTCGGTGGTCTTGAAGTGGCGCGGCTTGAGCGGCAGGTTCGGTGCCACGGTGCCGCGCTCGTCCTTGAGCGTCTCCGCGTTGACGATCGCGGTCGGCAGGTACCGGTGGTAGAGCAGGGCCGAATCGGCCGAGAACCCCTCGACCCCCATGAGCTCTTCCGCGTAGAGCCCACCGTCCGGTTTGCGGAACTGGGTGTGGCGCTTTCGGGGGATCTCCCCGACCTGGCGGTAGTGGGCCATGACCTCTCCGAGGGCGTTCGACTATCGGACATCTTTGTTCAGTTGGCGGTACACGGCTAGCGTGTCAGCCGTGTCAAGCGCTGTCGAACTCCGTGCGCCCGGTCCGCGCGGTACTCCGCCCCTGCTCGCGAGGCTTGTGGACGATGCCGCGCTGTTCCCCCCGGGGAGCGCGTCGATGCCCGACGCGGTGCGCGGTCACCTCGACGGACGAGTCGGTGAGTGGTCCGGTGTCATGGGTCTTTTCCTGTGCCCGGCCTCCCGCCTCGCCGAACTGATCACCGAACTCATCAAGGTCAAGCCCCCGAAGCCGATCGCGCTCTCCCTCGTGATCGACACGGGTCTCGGCGGTGTGCCGAAGGCCGTGTCGATCGTCGAGAGCCGCAGCGAGCTCCTGGCGCTGCGCATGGTCGAGATGCCCGCACCGTCCGATGTGGACGAGGTGTGGCTCGAGCGCGTGTCGGAGTTCGTCCCCGAGGACGTCATCCGCGTCGTCGAACCCCGCCGCGGTGGAGCCGAGTGGCTCGACGGCGTCCGCCGGGTCATCGAGCACGGCAGCTGGCCCAAGCTGCGCTGCGGCGGCCTGTCGCAGGAGAACTTCCCGAGCGTCGAGGAGGTCGCGGACTTCCTGTCCGTCGTCAGCGGTGGCGGCGTCGCGTTCAAGGCGACGGCGGGCCTGCACAGGGCCGTCCGCCACACCGACGAGCAGGGCTTCACGCACCACGGCTTCCTCAACCTCCTCGTCGCCACGGCCCGCAGCCTCAGCGGCCGTGACGTCCGCGAGGCGCTGGCGAGCACCGACGCCGAGGCTCTCACCGCCGAGGCCAAGGCGCTCAGCGACCAGGCCGCGCACGCCGTCCGCGGCGTGTTCGCGAGCTACGGCTCGTGCTCGCTCGCCGAACCTGTCGCCGACCTCGAGGGGCTTGGACTGCTGTGAGCTGGATCAGCGACCCGAACTTCACCGAAGACCAGCCGTTCGGACCGCAGACCCTCCCCTACGGCGTCGTCGACGGCGGTGTGGCCGTCCGCGTGGGCGACCGGGCTCTGCTGCTGAAGAGCCTCGCCCTGGGCAAGTGCAGCGAGTTCGTCCAGGGCGACTCGCTGGACCCGCTGCTGGCGGCGGGCCGCCCGGTGTGGAGCGCGCTGCGCGCCAAGCTGAGGGAGATCGTCCGGTCGAACTCCGCCCCCAGGGGCGCCGAGCTCGTCGGGATCGAGACCGCGAAGCTGCCGTTCACCGTCGGCGACTACGTGGACTTCTACTCGAGCCGGCACCACGCCGAGAACGTCGGCCGCATGTTCCGCCCCGACGGCGACCCGCTCACCCCGAACTGGACGCACCTGCCGATCGGCTACCACGGCCGCGCGGGCACGGTCTACGTCTCCGGCACCGACGTCAAGCGCCCGAAAGGCCAGAAGCGCGGCGGCGACGGCCCGAAGTTCGGCCCGTCCGAGCGCCTCGACATCGAGGCCGAGGTCGGGTTCGTCTGCGGCGGTCCGCGGGCGGCGAACGTGAGCACCAGCAGGGCCGCCGAGCACGTCTTCGGCGTCGCGCTGGTCAACGACTGGTCGGCGCGCGACATCCAGGCCTGGGAGTACCAGCCGCTGGGCCCGTTCCTCGCCAAGTCGTTCGCCACGTCGATCAGCGCGTGGATCACGCCGCTGGAGGCGTTTTCAGTTGCACGCGTCCCGACGCCGCCGCTGCCGAACAAACTGCACGACTACCTGACGTGCGACCAGCCGTGGGGCCTGGACATCACCATCACGGTGGAGCTGAACGACACGATCGTCGCGCGGCCCCCGTTCCGGGAGATGTCGTGGTCATTTGTGCAACAGCTGGCCCACATGACGGTGAACGGGGCTACGGTGCGGCCAGGTGATCTGTTCGCCTCCGGCACGGTCTCGGGACCGGAGAAGGACGAGCGCGGCTCGTTCCTCGAACTCAGCTGGGGCGGCAAGGAACCGTTCAAGCTCGACGACGGCTCCACGAGGTCCTTCCTGGAGGACGGCGACACGGTCAGGCTGACCGCGACGGCTCCCGGGGAGGGCGGCTCCGTGGTCGGTCTCGCCGAGGTGGTGGGCACAGTTCGGAGTGCGTGATGGTGGGAGCGACGAAGGAGAGCTCGCTGACCCTGGAACGGGGTCTGGCGCTCCTCCAGGCTGTTGCCGAGGCGGAGTCCGAGGCGCCGTCGATCTCGGAGCTCGCCACGGCCATCGGCGCGTCCAGGGCCGCGGTCTACCGGCTCCTCGTCCCGCTCCAGGCGCGCGGTCTCGTGCGCCGGGAGGGGTCGAAGGTCCGGCTCGGCCTGGGCGTGCTGCGCCTCGCCTCCAACGTCCTCCCCCAGCTGCGGATGGCGGCCAACCCGGCGCTGCGCGAACTCGCCGAGAAGGTAGGCGCCACCGCGCACCTGACGGTCGCGGACGGCAGCGAGGCCCAAGCCGTCGCCGTCGTCGAACCGTCGTGGACCGCTTTCCACGTGGCGTACCGGGTGGGATCGCGCCACCCGGTGCACCGCGGGGCGGCCGGCAAGGCCATCTCGCAGCCCGCGGAGGTGTGGGTGGTGTCCGCGGGCGAGCTGCCGCCGAACGCGTTCGGCGTCGCGGCACCGGTGCGCGGCGTGCCCGGCCTGCGGGCGTCCGTGGGCGTCGTGGCGCTGGAGAAGCTCGACGCGGATGTCGTCGGCCCTCACGTCGTGCGCGCGGCCGAAGAAGTGGCGGCGGCGCTCAAATGACCGACGAACGCCTGAGGCGCTGGCGGCTGTTGCTCGGCCCGAGCGCTGAAGACGTCTCTCAGCTCGGAGACGACGACCAACGGCGTGACAGCGCACTCACGGGCCTCTACGGCGGTGGCGGCGACCGCGGCGCCGGTCTCGGTGCCAGCAACCCGCAGCTGCACCGCTGGCTGGGCGACGTCCGCAAGTACTTCCCCACGTCCGTCGTGCAGGTCATGCAACGGGACGCGGTCGAGAAGCTGGGACTCAAGCAGCTGCTGCTCGAACCCGAACTGCTGCAGTCGGTCGAGCCGGACGTGAACCTCGTCAGCACCCTGCTGCAGCTCTCCCGCGCCATCCCCGCCCGCACCCGCGACACGGCGAGGGCCGTGGTGGCCAAGGTCGTCGAGGACATCGAGAAACGCCTGCAGGCCCGGCTCGTCGAGGCCGTCCGGGGCGCCGTCGACCGGTCCCGGCGCACCCGGCGGCCGCAGCTGCCGGACGTCGACTGGGCGACCACGATCCGCGCGAACCTCAAGAACTACCAGCCGCGGCACAAGACCGTGATCGTCGAGGACCTGATCGGCCACCGCCGGCGCAGCAGGGCCGCGGCGATGCGGGACGTCGTCCTGCTCGTCGACCAGTCCGGCTCGATGGCCGAGTCGCTGGTGCACGCGGCGGTCCTGGGGTCGGCGCTCGCGTCCATCCGCTCGATCTCGACGAAGCTCGTCGTCTTCGACACCGAGGTCGCGGACCTGACCGACCAGCTCAGCGACCCGGTCGACCTGCTGTTCAGCGCCCAGCTCGGCGGCGGCACGGACATCAACCGCGCGGTCGCCTACGCGCAGACGCTCGTCCGCAGGCCCACCGACACGGTCGTCGTGATCATCAGCGACCTCTACGAGGGCGGGTCGGAGTCCGAGCTGCGGCGCCGGGTCCGGGAACTGGTCGCGAGCGGGGTCACGGTCGTGAACCTGCTGGCGCTCAGCGACTCCGGCACCCCCGCCTACGACCACGAGCTGGCGGCGAAGCTGCACGCGCTGGGCGCTCCCGCGTTCGCCTGCACGCCGGACAAGTTCCCCGAACTGATGGCGGCCGCCCTGCGCAAGGACGACCTGACGCAGTGGGCCGAGGCCGAGGGCATCGCCACGGGCCGTTAGGCCAGCTCGTCGGCCAGCGCCGCGATGGTCCTGGCCAGCTACACGACCGGCATCTCCTCCTACGGCCGCACGGGCGTGGCACTCATGGACGAGAACACGCCCGGCAACCCGGAGAGCCCGATCGGGTTCCGGTTCGCGCTGGAACGCGAGCTCGCCGCGAGCGGCCTGGCGCACACGGTGGTGCGGTCCGGTTTCCTCTACGGCGGCCCGGCCACCACCTCGATGACCGCGCAGTGGTTCGCCGCGGCCGGGGCGGGTGCACCGGTCTTCTACGGCGACACCGCCAAGCGCTGGAGCTGGGTGCACGTCGACGACCTCTCCAAGGCCTACGTCCGCATCCTCGACCGCGGGCCGGAGGGCGAGGTGTTCGTGATCGCGGACGACCAGCGCCTGACCGCGCTGGAGGTGCAGCGGGTCGCGGTGCGCGCGGCGGGCTTCACCGGTGGGATCCGGCTGGAACCCGCGGAGGCGGGCGGGATCATGCAGGTCGCGGCGGGCCAGGACGAGCTCGTGTCGAGCGCCAAGGCCCACCGGCTGCTCGGCTGGCGGCCGCGGCACGTCTCGTTCACCGACGCGCCCGAGAAGCACCACCGGGCCTGGCTCAGCGGTCGATGACCCGTCCGCGCGTGAGGAACGCGAGACCGCGCGTCATCGCCACGACGCGGCCGCGTTCGTCCGGCCCGGCGATCCAGATCCGGCCGGTGTGCCGGACCAGCACGCGCGCCCGCTCCGGCAGTTCGGGCAGGCGCAGGTCGTTCTCCGAGTCGGCCACCCGCAGGTAGGCCTGGCGCCCGATCCGCTTGCCCGGCACGAACTTCACCGACACCGGGCGGAACGGGAACCGCTCGACCAGCTCGACCGTGCCGCCGCGCTGCAGGAAGTGCCGCAACCCCGGGGCGGCCAGTTCGAGCACCACCGGCACCGACAGGACGGTGAGCCAGAGCCAGCCGATCAGCAGCACGAGGCCGAGCACGGCGAGGGAGAACAGGATGTGGCCGACGGCGCGGCGGTCCGCCCGCGCGAGGCAGGTGTCGCTCCAGTTCTCGACCATCGTCGTCATCGGGTCACCCGCGCCGGGATCAGGCGCGGCACGCCGCGGAACGTCACGACGGTGTTCCCGGCGGCGTCCGGCGGCACGAACCACGCACGCCGGTGACGCGCGATGCGGCCGCGCAACAGCCGACCGGCGCTCAAGGTCAGCAACAGAGGCGGTGACGACAGCACGACCAGACGCCCTCCCTCCCACTGCACATGAGCGAAATGCCACGGTTCACCTTCCGGTAAACGCACGGGACGCCGTCGGGTGACCCCCCACAGCACGACCGCGGCGGAGAAGAGCAGCACCAGCGCCACCGGTGAGGACCACGACCACACCAGGACCAGGAGGAACTGGAGGACGAAAGCCGTACCTGCGAGAACCGTCCACATGAGGGCGTGACGACTCGCCCGGTCCACGCAGTGCCGGGTCCACCGGTCGTCGAGCGCCGCCCCCTCGGTGGACGGCTTGCTGGGCACGGCCACGCGTCCACCGTACAGGTGACTGTTCCCTTCCCGAGCACCACTAAGTTAGGCTTGCCTAACCTTCGAGGAGGTGGAGCGGTGACCGACACCCAGACCAAGCGCCCGCCGGCGCCGCACGCCGCCGAGCGCGCCCGCACGATCGCGGCCCGCCACGGCTCCGCCGCCCTGCTCCCCCAGGCCGGGTCCCGCACCACCCCGCTGTTCCACCACGTCCACCCGTGCGGCTCCACGACCCTGCTGCTGCCCGACGAGCACCCGCTGGTCGCACAGCTCTGGCACTCCCCGCGGACCGAGGTGACGGCGATGCTGGAGATCGCCGACCAGGCACCGGTGGCGTTGCGCGAACCCGTGCGCGGCCTGCTGTGGCTCACCGGCTGGGTCTCCGCGCTCGACGACCGGGAGGCGCGCGAGGAGGTGCTCGCGGTCGCCGACGTGCGGCCGGACCACCGGCTGCTCGACGCCGGTCACGGCGCCGCGGTGCTGCGGCTCACGCCCGCGTCGATGGTGATCGCGGACGCCGAGGGCACGTCGTCGATCCGGCCGGAGCAGTTCGCGAGCGCGACGCCGGACCCGTTCTGCGGCAACGAGGACCACTGGCTGCGGCACCTGGAGGCCGCGCACCGCGACGTCGTCGGCCAGCTCGCCCGGCACCTGCCGCGGGAGCTGCGGGCGGGCCGCGTGCGGCCGCTCGGACTCGACCGGTTCGGGCTGCGGCTGCGGGTGGAGGCGGAGTGCGACGACCACGACGTGCGCATCGCGTTCTCCAAGCCGGTCAGCACCCCGGCGGAGCTCGCCGCGGAGCTCCGGCGCCTGATGGGCTGCCCTTTCCTCGCACAGAGGTGAGCGGGGGCTGCGGGTAGCGTCACGCGGGTGACCTTGACCGCCCCGGAGATCCGCACCGACGAGAAGCGCGGTTACCAGCTCGAACTGCTGATCGTCTTCAGCATGACCCTCGGGCTCTCGGGCCTGCGCAGCCTCGTGCGGCTCGTCGACAGCCTGCTGCAGCCGACGCCGCTCAACCAGCAGTCCGTCGCGCTCAACGTCCCGCAGGCGCGCGCCGACCTGCTGGACCTCGTGGCACAGCTGCTCGGCGTGCTGCAACTGGCCGCGTGGGGCGGCATCGGCCTGTACCTGCTGTGGCGCACGGGGATCAAGCTCAAGGTCATCGGGCTCGACGGCACCCGCAAGCTCGCCGACTCGCTCGGCGCGCTCGGGCTGGCCGCGATCATCGGCATCCCGGGGCTCGCGTTCTACTTCGCCGCCTGGACGCTCGGGCTGAACCTCGCCGTCCAGCCGTCCACCCTGGACAACCAGTGGTGGATGAACGTGGCGCTGGTCCTCGCCGCCGCCGGCAATGCGTGGGCGGAGGAGGTGCTCGTTGTCGGGTACCTGATCACCCGGCTGCGGCAGCTCGGGTGGCGGCAGTACACCGCGCTGGTCGCGGCGGCCGTCCTGCGCGGCTCGTACCACCTCTACCAGGGCTTCGGCGGGTTCGTCGGCAACCTCGTGATGGGCCTGGTCTTCGGCTACTACTGGCAGCGGACGAAGCGCCTGTGGCCGTTGGTGATCGCTCACACGATCCTCGACGTCGTCGCGTTCGTGGGCTACGCAATGTTGCGCGGCAAAGTCAGCTGGTTGCCCTAACGATTCGTTGCTCTGATCGATATTCACACGCGATTCGTTGCCTGTTGAAGCTCTGGAGCGGCGATTTGTGCTGTTCGGAGTTACGCTCGACCGGTGACTGCGCACACGATCGCCGAAACCGAAGCACTCCCGGACGCCGCGCCCCGCGTGGACAGCGAGGTCGGCCCGCTGCGCACGGTGCTGCTGCACCGGCCGGGCAACGAGCTCAAGAGGCTCACCCCGCGCAACAACGACCAGCTGCTGTTCGACGGCGTGCCGTGGGTCGGCCGCGCCCAGGAGGAGCACGACGCGTTCGCCGCGACGCTCACCTCCCGCGGTGTCGAAGTGCTGCTGCTGGCAGACGTGCTGGTGCAGGCGCTGGAGGACAACCGCGCGCGCATCGCGGGCATCCACAGCGCCGTCAACGAGCGCCGCCTGGGCATCGACCTGGCCGACGCGCTGCGCAGCCACCTCACGTCGCTGCCGGCCCCGCAGCTCGCCCAGGTCCTGATGACCGGCATGACGTTCGAGGAGCTGCCGGCCGCCGAGGGCGCGTCGCTGGTGCGCAAGATGCACCTGCCGATCGACTTCGCCGTCGACCCGCTGCCGAACCTGCTCTTCACCCGCGACTCGTCGGTGTGGGTCGGCGACCGCGTGGCCATCACCTCGCTCGCGCTGCCCGCCCGCGACCGCGAGACGACGCTGACCGACCTGATCTACGCCTACCACCCGCGGTTCCGCCGCACGGGCCGCGCGTACGGCGCCCACTCGGCACCGCTGGAGGGCGGCGACGTGCTGCTGCTCGCGCCGGGCGTCATCGCCATCGGCGTCGGCGAGCGCACCACCCCGGCCGGTGCGGAGTCGTTCGCGCGCTCCGCTCTCGCGGACGGCCTCGCGCACACGGTGCTGGCGGTGCCGATCAAGCAGGAACGCGCCACGATGCACCTCGACACCGTCTGCACAATGGTCGACCGCGACGCCGTGGTGATGTACCCGGCGATCAGCGACTCGCTCACCGCCTACCCGATGCGGTCCGACGGCAACGGCGGCGTGCGCGTGGACGGCCCCGTGCCGTTCCTGGAGGCGGCGGCCGAGGCCATGGGCATCGAGCGGCTGCGCGTGATCGACACCGGCCTGGACACCGTCACCGCCGAGCGCGAGCAGTGGGACGACGGCAACAACACCCTCGCCGTGGCTCCCGGTCTCGTCGTGGCCTACGAGCGCAACGTCGAGACGAACGCCCGCCTGGAGGACGCGGGCGTCGAGGTGCTGCGGATCGCCGGTTCGGAGCTGGGTTCCGGCCGCGGCGGCCCCCGGTGCATGTCGTGCCCGATCGACCGCGCGCCATTGGTGTGATCATTAGGAATGCCTAACCTTTGTTCGGCATCCCTTTCCGAACAAAGGTTAGGCATTCCTTGAATGCAAATTCCGGCATTCTCGGCTAACGTACTCCTCATGGCCTCGAACGTGAAGAAGATCCTGTCCGGCAAGTCGAAGTTCCACGAGCTCCTGCAGGCCCAGGTCGGCAACGAGTTCTCCGCTTCGCAGCAGTACATCGCACTCGCCGTGTGGTTCGACAACGAGGACCTCCCGCGCCTCGCGTCGCACTTCTACAAGCAGGCCCTCGAAGAGCGCAACCACGCGATGATGATCGTCAAGTTCCTCATGGACAACGACATCCCGGTCGCCATTCCGGGCACCGAGACGCCGTTCAACGAGTTCAAGGCCCCGCGCGACCTCGTCGACCTGGCGCTGCGCCAGGAGCAGCAGGTCACCGACCAGATCGTGGCCCTCGCCAAGGCCGCCCGCGAGGAGGGCGACTACATCGGCGAGCAGTTCATGCAGTGGTTCCTCAAGGAGCAGGTCGAGGAGGTCTCCTCGATGAAGACGCTGCTCACGATCATGGACCGCGCGGACGGCAACATGTTCTACGTGGAGACCTTCCTCACCCGGGAGAGCGTGGGCGACGAAGGTGCCGACACCAGCGCTCCGGCCGCCGCGGGTGGCGCGCTCTGACCTTTCCTTCGCGCGGTTGAGTGCCTGATCACAAAAGACCTCCCGGCCCGCCTGGGCCGGGAGGTCTTTTCAGTTGTTGAGCCGGGCGGCCTGCCGGGTGAGGTATTCCCGCTCGGCGAGGTTCGTCGCTTTCTCCGCCGCTTCGGCGTAGAGCCGCGCGGCCGTGCGCAGATCGCCGTCGCGCTCGTGGAGGTAGGCCGAGACGGCCGAGTGGCGGGGCAGGGAGTCGTCCAGTTCCGCCAAGGCCTTCAACCCCGCTCGCGGTCCGTCGGCCTCGCCCACGGCGACCGCGCGGTTGAGCCGGACGACGGGGCTGTCCGTCAGCGCCAGCAGCTCGTCGTACCATTCGACGATCTGCACCCAGTCGGTCTCCTCGGCCACCGGGGCGTCCGCGTGCAGCGCCGCGATGGCCGCCTGCGCCTGGAACTCCCCCAGCCGGTCCCGCGCGAGCGCCGCCTGCAGCACCTCGACGCCCTCGGCGATCATCCGCGTGTCCCACTTCCCGCGGTCCTGCTCGGCGAGCGGCACGAGGCTGCCGCCGGCCGTCCGGGAGGCGCGGCGGGCGTGGTGCAGGAGCATGAGCGCGAGCAGGCCGGCGACCTCCGGGTGGTCGACGACGGCAGCGAGCTGCCGGGTGAGCCGGATGGCCTCGGCGGCCAGGTCGACGTCGCCGGAGTAGCCCTCGTTGAAGACCAGGTAGAGCACGCGCAGCACCGTGGCGACGTCGCCGGGCTGGTCGAACCGCACGCCGGAGACCGTCTTCTTGGCCCGGCTGATGCGCTGGGCCATCGTCGCCTCCGGCACCAGGTAGGCCTGGGCGATCTGGCGCGTCGTGAGGCCGCCGACCGCCCGCAGCGTGAGCGCGACGGCCGACGACGGCGTCAGCGACGGGTGCGCGCACAGGAAGTAGAGCTGCAACGTGTCGTCGGACGTCGGCGCGGGCCCCGGCTCGGGCTCGGCGTCGACGAGGTCCTCACGCCGCCGCCGCGCCTTCTCGGCCCTGGTGGCGTCGAGGAGCTTGCGCCAGGCCGCCGTGACCAGCCAGCCCTTCGGGTCGCGCGGCGGGTCGTCCGGCCAGACGCGGACGGCCTCGACCAGCGCGTCCTGCACGGCGTCCTCGGCCGCCGCGAAGTCTGCTCCGCGGCGGACGAGGACGCTGAGCACGGCCGGGGTGAGACTCCTGAGCAGTGCCTCGTCCACCATCACTCCGTGATCGTCGGCGGAGTGCCGTAGAACGGGCGGACCTCGAGCCATTCGTGGATCGGCTTGCCGTCCTTGCCCGGTGCCGCCGACAGCTCACCGGCGAGCTCCACCGCGCGCTCGTAGCTGTCGACGTCGACGACCATCCAGCCCGCGATCAGGTCCTTCGTCTCGGCGAACGGGCCGTCGGTCACGGGCGGCCTGCCCTCGCCGTCGTAACGGACCCAGGCGCCCTCCTGCGCGAGGGCCTGGCCGTCGACGAACTCACCGGTGGTCTTGAGCTTCTCCGCGAAGGTGTTCATGTAGTCGATGTGCGCGGTGATCTCGTCCGGCGACCACTGGTCCATCGGCACGTTGTTCACCGGCTCCGGGGCGCCGCGGTAGTGCTTGAGCAGCAGGTACTTCGCCATCTCTGGGGTCTCCCTCGGTGTTGTCGCGACCATCCTGGCCACTGTCACCACCGGGGACGACGCCGCAACGCGGATCTCGACGTGGTGGCCGGAAGAATTTTTCAGGCGGCCGGGCAGTCGTCGGCGGCCAGCCGCATGTGGACCGTCGTGACCGTGGTGCCGTTCGTCGTGAAGACGTACGACCACGAAGGCGACGTGGCCATCGGCACGAGCACGGTCGTCCCGCTCTGCGTGGCGTTGCCGTAGGCGGCCTTCACCTCGGCCACCGTCGAGCCGACGCCGACGTTCTTCTGCGTCTTGGCCGTGCTCGGCCGCGTGATCCGCACGATCCCCCTGGCCGGTGAGATCACCACGGCGTCGCCGTCGGGCACCGACCGGGTGGCGTAGGCCTTGCACCGGTTCTCCTGGTCGGCCGGGCTGCTCGGCTCGATCAACGCGCCGGTCGCCAGCGCGTCGGCCTCGGACATCCCGAGCAGCAGCGCCCCGAGCCTGCCCGGCTCCGCGGGCGGTGGCGGCGGTGGGGACGGCGTTGTCGTCCGCGGCTTGCCCGTCCCGGTGCCCGGAGGCGTGGTGGTGCCGCCACTGGAGGCCGGCGGCGTGACCGGCCGCCCCGAGGAGCCGGGCGCGGCGACCGTGCTGGTCGACGGTGGCAGCGAGGTCGTGGAGGCGGTGGAGGTGGCGGTCTCCAGCAACTCGTCGGCGGGGTCGTCGTGCGACAGCGTGCGGAGCTGGGTCGCCCCGAGCCCCACGCCGACCAGCGCCACCACGAGGAACGCGCTGGAGATCGCGGCACGCCGCCGGCGGCGCCGGTGGGCACCGCGCAGCACGGCGTCGGTCGCGTCCGGCGCCGGGTGGACGTCGAGCCGGTCGTCGCCGAACAGCCTGCGCAGGTCGTCGTCGAGGTCGCCCACCGGTCAGTCCCTTCCCAGGCGTGCCCGCAGGCTCGCCATCGCCTTGCTGCTCTGGCTCTTCACCGTGCCGCACGAGATCCCGAGCGCGTCCGCGATCTCGGCCTCGGAGAGGTTCTCGTAGTAGCGGAGCACGACCACCGCCCGCTGGCGCGGCGGCAGTGCGCGCAAGGCTTGCCAGAGAGGTTCGTTCTCGAGCCTGCTGAGCTCGGGTGCCACGGCACCTCTGTCGGGGATCTCCGCGACGAGGTTCTCCCTGCGGCGGCGGCGCCAGACGCTGATGTGGGTGTTCGCCATCGCGCGGCGGACGTACGCGAGCGGGTCGTCGCCTTTGCGCTGCACCGCGGCCCAGCGCGAGCCGACCTTCTCGAGCACGGACTGCACCAGGTCGGCGGAGTCGTGCGGATTTCCCGTCAGGGCGTGGCCATAACGCAGAAGCCCCGGCATGGACGCGCGCACGAACTCCGCGAAATCCCCCACGGCTTCCGCTCTCCCCCCGCCCCACTCGGCGGCTGGTCCCCTCTGCAGCACCGCCGTCACGGCACGGCCCCCTCCCCGAAGCAAACTGCCCCGGGGTGTGCACGCGCAAGACGGCGAAGCGGTTGCCTCGCGGGATCAGGGAGTCGCGACGGCGTCCGGCAGGACGAACGAGCCGTCCGGCCGCGGCGGGAAGTCGTGGACCTCCTGGACCGCCGTCACCGGGATGGGGCCGTAGACGTGCGGGAACCACAGCGGCGAGTCGGGCACCGCCTCCCACCTGACGGGGGCGTCGATCAGCTTCGGGTCGACGACCAGCAGCAACAGCCCGGTCTGCCCGTGGAAGAACTTGCCGGCCGTCACGTGCACGACACCGCGGTCGGAGCAGTGCACGAACTCTTCGCCCCCGGCGGGCGTGATGGAGCCGGCCGACCGGGCGGCAGCCCAGCCGGCCGTCGTGATGATGTGCAGCAGCACCTGTCCACAGCTCCCTGTGTACAACTATGTGGACAACCTGTGGACTAGCGCAGGGTGATCTGACGTCCCCGCAGGCCCTCACGGGCGCGGCGCTCGGCGTCGCTCAGCGGCTCGTCGGAGGCCAGGGCCTCCAGCAGGCGCTGGCCGAGGGCCTCGGCCGGCTCGGCCCACTCGCGGGCGTGCATCTCGCGGTCGAGGTCCCAGACCGGCACGAGCAGGCCGTGCGCGCGGAACGAACCGGCGTAGCGGGAGCCCTCGCCGAGGTCGAGCTCGCCGCGGGCGGCCAGGCGGGCCATCGCGGTCAGCAACTTCTCCTCGGGCTCCGGGCGGACCCAGCGCAGGTGCGCCTTGTCGCCCGCATCCACCCAGTAGGCGGCCTTCACGCCGGGCGCGTCGAGGCGCTCGGTCGGCAGGATCGCCGCGTTCGCGCGCTCCAGCGACAGCGCGACGTCACCGGTCGGCTCGGTGCCCTCCGGCATCCACCAGATGAAGTCGGTGTGCAGCACGGGCGTGATCTCGGCCTCGGGGTCGAGGAGGTCCTGCAGGCGGCCGGGGTTCTCACCGTTGTCCGGGCCGACGACCGCGAGCACGTCACCGGTCTTCGCCTGCTGCGCCCACTGCACCGCGCGCGCGAGGTCGCGGCTGATGTCGCCGGACCGCGTCTGGACCTGCAGGCCCACGAACGGCACGTCGTCGCCGCGGATCAGACCGGCGGCCGCCATCGGCAGCACCGTGGCCAGCGTGACCTCGCGCCCGTCCTTGACCGGCAGCTTCACGACCGCCGACGGCACGAACTCGCGCAGCGCGATCAGCTCGCACTCGGCGGCGAGGCCCTCGAACGGCCGGGACACGATCACGTCGGTCGCGCCACCGGGCGCGCCGTGGCAGGCCTTGTAGCGCTTGCCGGACCCGCACGGGCAGGGCTGCTTCGGGTTGATCCCGTCCTTCGGTGCGTCCTTGACCGCGGTCCGCTTGGCCACCTCGGCCCCTCCTCGTGTTCAGGCTTGGTCAGGTCGCCAAGTTAGCCGTCAGCAGGCGGCGGGTGTTCGCCGGGGCGTTCGTCGCGAGGTAACGGACCCCCAGGTCACGGCACAGCGCGATGTCCTCGGCGCTGTCCACCGTCCACACGTACGTCTCGTGGCCCGCCTTGCGCGCGCGATCGACATATCCGGGGTCGTTGCGCAGCAGGTGCGCCCCCGGCCCGGTGTAGTCGGCGAACGACGGCAACGCGCCGCTGCGGTATCGGCCGAGGCGGTCGAGCAACAGCACCGTGCGAACGGCCGGAGCCAGGTCGCGGAAGACCTTCACGGCCGTCGGGGAGAACGACATCATGACGATCTGCGCGTCGAGCCGGTGCCTCTTCAACGCCTCGGCGAGCTTGCGTTCGACGTCGTTGCGGTACCGGACCGGGTGCTTGGTCTCGACGAAGAGCTGCACGTTCGTGCCCTTGACCAGCTCCAGCAGCTCGTCGAGCACGAGCAGTCCGGCCGGCTGCCCGTGGCGGTGCCAGCTGCCGTAGTCGTACGCCTTCAGCTGTTCGAGTGATAGTGCGCTGACCGTGCCACGGCCGTTGGACGTGCGGGAGAGCGTGCGGTCGTGCACACACACGATCTCGCCATCGCGTGACAAACGGATGTCGCACTCAAGGCCGTCCGCGCCCTCTTCGAGCGCGAGCTCGTAGGCGCCGATGGTGTGCTCGGGACGGTCGGTGGACGCGCCACGGTGCGCGACGATCGAAGGCAGCTGCACAAGCGGAACGATAGTTGCTTCGCAACAATTTGAGTCATCAATCAAATCTGCGTGGACGAATCGCGAATCGCGACTTACCGTCCCGCCTTGTGACGTTCGACCAGCGCGATCCCGCCTTCATCGCCGACCCCTACCCGGCTTTCGCCGCCCTGCGCGAAGCCGGTGAGGTGCACCACCACGAGCAGCTGGGCGTCGCCGTCGCCGTCTCGCACGCGGCGTGTTCGGCCGTGCTGCGGCACCGGTCGCTCGGCCGGATCTGGTCGGACGTCAAGCCGGTCGAGCAGTTCATGGCGTTCAACCTCCTGCACCGCAACTCGCTGCTGGAGAACGAGCCGCCGACGCACACCCGCCTGCGCCGCCTGGTCGCCGCCGCGTTCGGCCGCGGCCACGTCGAGCGCCTGCGGCCGTGGGTCGCCGAACTGGCCGACCGCCTCGTCGACGAGCTCGTCGCGAAGATCTCCGACCAGGGCCAGGCGGACCTGCTCGCGCACGTGGCCGCGCCGCTGCCCGTCGAGGTGATCGCCGAACTGCTCGGCGTGCCCGGCGAGGACCGCTACCTGCTGCAGCCGTGGTCGAACGCCATCGTGAAGATGTACGAGTACGGCCTCCCCGCCGACCAGCGGGCCGCCGCCGAACGCGCCGCCGCCGAGTTCGTCGCCTACCTGCGCGAGCTGGTCGCGCTGCGCCGCGTCTCCCCCGGCTCCGACCTGGTGTCCGACCTCGTGGCCGTCACCGACACCGACGGCGCCAGGCTCACCGAGGACGAACTGGTCGCCACGGCCGTCCTTCTGCTGATGGCAGGCCACGAAGCCACGGTCAACGTCATCGGCAACGGCGTCAACGCGCTGATGCAGCACCGTTCGCAGTGGGAGCGCCTCTCGCCGGAGCTGATGCCCACGGCCGTCGAGGAGCTCATCCGCTTCGACTCGCCGTTGCAGCTCTTCGAACGCACGGCCACCGAACGCGTGGAGATCGCCGGTCACGTTGTCGAACCGGGTGAGAAGATCGCCGCCCTGCTCGGCGCCGCCGCCCGCGACCCGCTGGTGTTCGACAACCCCGACGTGCTGGACATCGGCCGCGAGAAGAACCAGCACCTCGGGTTCGGCATGGGCATCCACTACTGCCTCGGCGCGCCCCTGGCCCGCATCGAGGTCGAGGCCGCGCTGTCGGCGTTGCACCGCAAGCTGCCCGGCGCCGTCCTGGCCGGGGAACCCGGCCGCCGCGCGGAGTTCGTCATCCGCGGCCTGCACTCCCTGTCCCTCGGCAACGGCGGGTGACCGGGCGGCCGCGCTAGTACCGCCTGGGGAGCTTGAAGCCGCGCTCCTCCATCACGACGCGCAGCCGGTCCGGGTAGTCGGTGATGATGCCGTCCACCCCGTCGTCGATCAGCTTGTGCATCGTCGCCGGGTCGTTCACCGTCCACGGGACCACCTTCAGCCCCTGGCGGTGGGCGTCCCGGACCAACTCCTTCGTCGTGAACGGGACGTAACCGGGGTCGCCGGCCTTGCCGTTCTGCGGGTTGCCGTGCACCGGGGACAGGGCGTGCGCGCCGAAGCTGCGGACGGCGCGGGCCACGCTGCCGCCGAAGTCCGCCAGTTCCAGGCCTCCTGTCCACGGTGAGCCGGGGCGGAGCATCTCGGGCTGGGTCAGCGCCACCAGCGGGATGCGGGGTTCGACCTGGCGCACGCGCATCAGGGTGCCCCAGTCGAACGACTGGACGGTCACGTTCCGCAGGAAGCCGGAGCGGCGGATCTCGTGGACGGCGCGCTGCACGAACTGTTCGCGCGGGGCCGTTTCGTGGGGTGCGGCGGCTTCGACCTTGGTCTCGATGTTGAAGCGGACGCCCCACGCCCGGTGGCGGCGGGCCAGGTCGAAGAGCTCCCGCAGGGTGGGCATGCGGGCGCCCGGCGAGAGTTCCTGGCCGGGGTACTGGGACCACCTCGTGCTGCCGCAGTCGAGGGTGCGCACCTGGGCGAACGTCAGGTCCTTCACGTACTTGCCCGCGTAGGGGAACGCCGGGTCACCCGGGAAGGCGGGCGCGGTGTCCTGGCACTTCGCCGGGTTGGTCTTGCGGTCGTGGGTGATGACCTCGCGGCCGTCCCTGGTGATCTGGATGTCCAGCTCCAGGGTGGTGACGCCCAGTTCGAGCGCTGTGCCGAACGCCTTGAGGGTGCTCTCGACGGTCAGGCCGATGCCGCCGCGGTGCGCCTGGAGGTCGAAGTCCCGGTGGTGCGCCTGAGCGACGCCCGGTGCGACCAGCGCGATCACCAAGGCCCCGATGAGTGTCCGCATCCACCCAACCTGGCACTCGCGGCACGGCGCCGGCAGGTCCGGCAGGGCGAACGTCGGCTGAACGGTCAGCGGGGCGAGCCGGAGGCGCGGACGGACCGCAGCGGGGGTTCGGGGGCGTCCTTGACCTCCACCACCCGCAACAGCCGGACGGACGCGGAGTCCACCGGCAGCAGCAGCGTGGTGGTGCGGCGGACGACCAGTGCTGTCGTCACCGCGACGCCGGCGAGCACGAGGTCGGCGAACGCGTGCAGCAGCACGCCGTCCGCGAGCGCCTGGGTGCTGTCGCGGAACGACCACAGGACGGTGATCGCGAACAGCAGACCGGAGCCCGCCCAGAAGCCCCACCACCAGCGCAGGAGCTTCGACGGGCGGGGGCGTTCGCCGGCGGGCCTGCGGGTCACGGCGTGTTCGAGCTCGGCCAGCACCGAGCCGGGGACGACGAGGTTGACACCGGGCACGACCAGGCCGAGCAGTGCTTCGCCGTCCGAGCGGGACGGGCCGTAGCCCACCAGCGTCGCCGCGACGTTCCGCGTGCGCCGCACCCACAGCAGCGTGAGGACCAGCGAGAGCACGCAGCCGCAGATCGTGATGGCCGAGGAGGACACCACCATCGCGTCCGACGCGCTGACGACGCCGGGCGACAGCGCGCCGAAGCGGCTCATCGCGACCAGCACGTAGCGCCAGACCTCGGAGAACGCGGCCCAGACGGCGACGGCGGCGAGCAGCCAGAGCGAGTTCTGCGCGGTCCTGCCGAGGCGGCGCACGCCGTCGACCGAGTCGGCGCGCTCGACCCTGCCGGGCACGGCCGTGGGCCAGCGCCACGCGAGCAGCGGGAAGCCCCAGCGCGGCGGCACCGGGTAGTTCGGCGGTCCGCCGTAGGACAGCCGCTGCGGCCTCGACTGCGGCTGTGGGTAGGCACCGGGTGGCGGGGTCGCCACCCAGTCCACGCGCATCGGCTGCAACGGCTGCACGATCAGATGACCTCGGGTTCCATGCCGTCGACGCCGCCCTCGAGCGGACGGCCGGCGGCCTCCCAGTGCTGCATGCCGCCCTCGACGTTGACGGCCTCCCAGCCGTTCTGGTTGAGGTACTGGGTCACGCGGGCGGAGCGGCCACCGGCACGGCACACGACGTAGAGCTGCACGTCGTTCGGCACGTCCTCGAGACGGCCGGCGATCTCGCTCATGGGGATGTGCAGCGCGCCGGGTGCGTGGCCGGCGTCCCACTCGTCCTGCTCGCGCACGTCCAGCAGGACGGCGCCCTCGGGCAGCTGCGCCGGAACGTCGGCGATCTCCACGCTTGGAACAGTCACGCCGTAGATGTTCCCATGCCGGAGGTTGCACGGACGTGAACCTCCGGCACGGCAACATCCCGGTCCCTACTCCGCGAAGACGGGCCCGAGCCTGGCGAACTGCTCTTCCGACAACGGCAGCGTCGTACGGCCGGCACCGGTGCGCCGCGTGGCGGCGGGGTTCGCCGGGTCGTCGGCGGTCAAGTCCGGGCTTCCGTAGTTGCTCACCTCGAGCTGGACGAGCAGGCCGTCCACGCGGAACACGGCGAGCGCCTGGGTGAGCGTTTGGAACGGCTCCTTCGGCCGCACGCTGTGCAGCTGCATGACCGCTCCGTCCGGTCGGACGAGCCGCCGGGCGGGCTCGCAGTCCCCGGTCTCCCACAGCGCGTCGTCGGCACTGGCTTGTGGCGTACCGGAGAACCTGGCGGCCCAGATCCGGATGCTGCCGGTGCCGAGGGCGTCGGACACGTCGAACGTGTAGAAGACGTTGGACGGGTAGCCCGACACCTCACCGATGGTCATCTCCGGCAGGACCTCCCTCACCCGATCACGCCACCGGGCGATGAGCTCGGGAGCCAGCTGCTCCGCTCCGAGGCCCGGATTCCGCGGCACGGACGGCCTCTTGATGTCGCACAGGGGGATGTCGACCACGGCCCTCCCCGCGGGCGGTGGGGCCGTGGACGCGGGCGACCAGGTCCTGTACGGGGTCTGCGGTGGCGTGTTCACCCGAGGCCAGGCCAACGCGCGCTCCGTGGTGGCGGGCGGCCGGTCGGCGTGCTGCGGTGCCGGTGCGGCCTGGTTCAGCGTCGTGGCGCCGATGCCGATACCGGCCACCACCGCGACCACGCCGAGCATCGCCCCGGCCCGCTGGGCGAACACCCTGCGGCGACCGCGCTTCAGCACGGCGTCCAGCGTCGTCGTGGGTGGGGGCGCGGCGATGTCGAGAGCTCCGCGCAGCTTCTCTTCGATGTCCATCAAGCACACTCCGAGTTGACCGGCTCGCCGTACGCCTCGCGGAGCGCCGCCAAACCCCTGGCTGTCTGACTTTTCACGTTGCCGACCGAACAGCCCAGCTCGGCAGCGGTCTGTTCGACGGACAGGTCGTGCACGAACCGCAGCACGAGCGCGGCCCGCTGCTTGGGCCCCACCTGCTGCAACGCGGCGTTGAGCTTGGCGTCGGGATCGGAGAAGCCACCGCCGACGCCGCGTTCGGGGAGATCGGCGACAGGACGTTCGCGCTCGCGGCCACGACGCCTGCTGTCGAGGAACAGGCGCGTCACGATGGTGCGGACGTACCCCTCCGCCGTTTCGCGCCTGATGCCCGGCCACTTCGCGTACGCCTTCACGAACGCGTTCTGCGCGAGTTCCTCCGCCTCCGACCAGTCACCGCACAACGCGTAGGCCGTGCGCCGCGCCCAGTCGAACCTGCTCGTGAAGAACTCCGAGAACTCCTCGTCTCGTCGCACCGGTCCCCCAAGCTTCTGCCGCGTTCGCAGTTCAGTACGCGGTCAGCGGGTCCAGGGTTGCACGCACGAAGAACGGGCCGCCCCGCTGAGGACGGCCCGTTCTTCGGAGACGACGAACTAGTGCGCGATCGCCTTCTCGGCGCCCGCACCGGTGAGGGAGCGGACCTCCATCTCGGCCTGCTTGACGGGGTCGGCCTTGTCCTTCGACAGGATCGTGCCGATGTAGCCCAGCAGGAACGCGACGGGGATCGAGACGATGCCGGGGTTCGACAGCGGGAACAGGTCGAAGTCGGCGTTCTTGAACATCGAGGTCGGCGTGCCGGAGACGGCGGGCGACAGGATGATCAGGGTGATCGTCACGAACAGACCGCCGTAGATGCTCCACAGCGCGCCCGAGGTGTTGAACCTCTTCCAGAACAGCGAGTAGAGGATCGTGGGCAGGTTCGCCGAGGCGGCGACCGCGAAGGCCAGCGCCACGAGGAACGCGATGTTCTGGCCGTTGGCGATGATGCCGCCACCGATGGACACGAGGCCGATGACGATCGCGGTGAGGCGGGCGACCTTGACCTCGGAGTCCTTGTCCTCCGCCTGGCCCTTCTTGATGATGTTGGCGTAGATGTCGTGCGCGAACGACGCCGACGCCGTGATCGTCAGGCCCGCCACGACCGCGAGGATCGTCGCGAACGCGACAGCCGCGATCAGGCCGAGCAGGATCGGGCCACCCAGTTCCAGCGCGAGCAGCGGAGCGGCCGAGTTGGCCTTGCCGGGCGCCGCGTTGATCTTGTCCGGACCGACGAGCGCGCCGGCGCCGTAGCCCAGAACCAGGGTGAACAGGTAGAAGATGCCGATCAGCCAGATCGCCCAGACGACCGAGCGACGGGCTTCCTTCGCCGTCGGCACGGTGTAGAAGCGCATCAGGATGTGCGGCAGGCCCGCGGTGCCGAGCACCAGGGCGAGCGCCAGCGAGAGGAAGTCGAGCTTGCTGGTGCCGGTCTTGCCGTACTGCAGGCCGGGGCCGAGCAGCTTCTCGCCCGCCTTCGGGGCGGCGTCGACCGCGGCACCGAGCAGGGACGAGAGGTTGAAGCCGTACTTGCCGAGCACCCAGACGGTCATGATGCCGGCACCGGCGATCAGCAGGACCGCCTTGATGATCTGCACCCAGGTGGTGCCCTTCATGCCGCCGATGAGGACGTAGGCGATCATCAGGGCGCCGACCACGGCGATGACGAGGGCTTGGCCGCCGGTGCCCGTGATGCCGAGCAGCAGGGCGACGAGACCACCGGCACCGGCCATCTGGGCCAGCAGGTAGAAGAACGAGACCGCCATCGTCGACGTGGCCGCCGCCGCGCGGACCGGACGCTGGCGCATCCGGAAGCTCAGCACGTCGCCCATCGTGTACTTGCCGGTGTTGCGCAGCAGCTCGGCGACCAGCAGCAGCGCGACGAGCCACGCCACCAGGAAGCCGATCGAGTACAGGAAGCCGTCGTAGCCGTTGAGGGCGATGGCGCCCGCGATGCCGAGGAACGACGCGGCCGACAGGTAGTCACCGGCGATCGCGATGCCGTTCTGCGGACCGGTGAACGCGCGGCCGGCGGCCAGGTAGTCCGCGGCGGTCTTCGTGTTGCGGCTCGCCCGGATCACCACGATGAGCGTGGCGATGACGAAGACGCCGAAGATGCTGATGTTGAGGATCGGGCTGGACTCGTTCACTTGCCGTCTCCCTCGATCTCGTTGCGGAGCTTCTCCGCCAGCGGGTCGAGGTTCTTGTTCGCGTGCCGCACGTACAGCGTCGTGATGACGAACGTCGACACGAACTGCAGCAGGCCGAAGATGAGCCCGACGTTGATGTTGCCCAGCACCTTGGTGGACATGAAGCCGTGCGCGTAGTCCGCGAGCAGCACGTACAGCAGGTACCACGCGAGGAACAGGCCGGAGACGGGGAAGACGAACTTGAGGAGCCGGCGCTTCAGCTCGGCGAAGTCATCGCTTGCTTGGACGTCGGCCCACTTCTGCGCGTCCGGGGCCGACTCGGACGGGGTGTGATCGACGGTGCTCACAGGCCCCTCCTCGCGGTACTCGTCGTAGGTGTCAGCAACGTGACGTGCACGTAATGCCTCCAGGTGCGGTCCGTTCTTGGTCGAGAACCGTATGGAGACTTGAGTCACTCAGGTAAGACTCCGTTCGTGCCGTTGCGCCCAGCAGTCGGGTGATGCGACGAACGGTCAGTATCCGTAGACGAATAGCACTCAGCGTGACTTAGTTCACCGTTCACCGATTCGAGTGATTAATTTTCACCCGTTCGTGTCGGCTACTTACCGTGCGCGTCCAGATCCCCTGCGCTTGCCCTCGGCCATCCGGGCCTTCTCCTCGGCGGTTCCGAAGCGGGCGACGTCGCGGTCCCGGATGAAGCCCAGCGGGTCCGGCGCGTGCAGCCGGAGCAGGATCTGGCTGACGTCCGCCGGCACCCGCCTGCGGGTCCCCTTGCTGACCACGATCATGACCGCGAACGCCACCGGCACCGTGATCAGCGCAGGCTGGGTGATGAACGCGGGCGCCCAGCGCCCGGTGTAGGAGCTCACGACGCTCACGACCTGAGCGCTGATCACGAGGCCGCCGCCGACCACGAGCCCGCAGACCGCGCCCACCCACGTGAGGCCGCGCCACCAGATGCCGAGGACCAGGAGCGGGCAGAACGTGGACGCCGCGAGCGCGAACGACATGGCCACCGTCAGTGACGCGTCGGAGCGCGGCAGCAGCACCGCGAGCGCGATCGCGATGGCTCCCGTGAACACGGTTGCCCACCGGAAGTCACGGACCTTGCCCGGCAGGATGTCCGTCGAGACCACGCCGGCGACGGACACGACGAGTCCCGACGAGGTCGACAGGAAGGCGGCGAACGCACCGGCGGCGACGATCGCGCCGAGGATCTGCCCGCCCAGGTTCGGCAGCATCGTCTCCGGCAGCATCAGCACCGCCGCGTCGGTCTTGCCGTTCACCAGCAGTTGCGGCAGGTAGAGCTTCGACAGCACGCCGAGCACCGTCGGGAAGAGGTAGAACAGGCCCAGCAGGTAGAGCACGTGCAGCGCCGTGCGGCGGGCCGCCTTGCCGTCGGGGTTGGTGTAGAAGCGGACCAGCACGTGCGGCAGGCCCATGGTGCCGAGGAACGTCGCGAAGATCAGCGAGTACGTCCTGACCAGCTCGGAGATGCCGCCGGTCTGCGGCCGCGACCAGGCGTCGTTCGTCGTCGGCGAGCCCTCGACCACCGGCACCGGGCTGCCCGCGGTGAACTCCATCGTCGTGCCGGGGCTGAGCTCGTAGACCCCGCGGCCCCAGAACACCGGCCCGTCCGCGTCCCTGCCGTCGATCTGGCCGCTCACCCTCAACATCAGCGGCTCGTCGACGCGGACCTTCACGACCTGCTCGGCCACGGTGATCTTCTCGGCCTGCGGGAACCGGATCACGCCCTCGTCGGACAGCGGCTGCGTGGCCCGGTTCGGCGACGCCAGGAACACCACGAACAGCACGAACGTCGGCGCGGCGATCGCGAAGAGCTTGCCCCAGTACTGGAACGCCTGCACCAGCGTGATCGCGCGCATGCCGCCGCCGAGGACGTTGACCACGACGATCGCCGTGACGACCAGGCCGCCGAGCCACGCGGGCAGGCCGGTGATCGTGGTCAGCGTCAGGCCCGCGGACTGCAGCTGCGGCACCAGGTACAGCACACCGATGCAGACCACGAAGAACGTGCTGAAGTGCCGCACGTTCACCGACCCCAGCCGCGCCTCGGCGAAGTCCGGCAACGTGTACGCGCCGGACCGCCGCAGCGGCGCCGCCACGAACAGCAGCAGCGCGAGGTAGCCCGCGGTGAAGCCGATCGGGTACCAGAGCGCGTCGACGCCGTCCTTGAGCACGAGCCCGGCCACGCCGAGGAACGACGCCGCGGACAGGTACTCGCCGGAGATCGCGGCGGCGTTGCGGGTGGCCGGGATCGCGCGGCGCGCCACCAGGAAGTCCGGGGTGGTGTTCGCCTTGCGCGACCCGACGTAGCCGAGCAGGAACGTCACCATCGCCATGAGGACGATGGCGGTGAGGCTGTAGACGGTGGTGGTCACGTCAGCGGTCGACCATGTTCACGAAGTCCCGCTCGTGCCGTTCGGCCTGCCTGCGGAACACCCACCCGACGCAGTAGAGGATCGGGAAGGGCGCGGCGCCGAGCACGAGCCACGGGACGGGGATGCCGAGGAACTCCAGGTCCCCGATCTGCGGGACCAGGTAGAAGGTGATCGGCAGCAGGCACATGCCGATCAGGACCGCGAAAGCGAGCCCGAACGCCGACTTGAGCTGCTGGCGGATGAGGTCGCGGACCAGCTTCTCACCGACGCTGGTCTGCTCCTCCAGCTCGATGATCGTGCGCAGGGCCTTGCCGCTCTTCTTCGTGGAGTCCGCGAGCACGACCCTGCGCCGGCGCGGCTTGCGGCCCTGCTCGCCGAGCCACGCCTCGCGGGCGGGCTGCTCGGGCTTTCCCGCGTCGTGCCTGCTCACCAGCCGCTCTTCGGCGGTCGCACGATCCGTTCCTTGAGCTCCTTGGTGTGCCGGCGGCTGACCGGCAGCTCCTTGGCTCCCTCACCGGTGCCGATGACGACCGCGTAGCCGTTCGCCGTCATCCGCAGCTCGCTCACCAGCGGCAACGCCACCAGGTACGAGCGGTGGATGCGCACGAACCCCGCGTTGGCCCACCGCTCCTCGAGCTGGGCGAGCGGGATGCGCACCAGGTGGCTGCCGTCCTGGGTGTGCAGGCGGGCGTAGTCGCCCTGCGCCTCGACGTACCGCACGGACGCGCGCGGCACGAGCTTGATGGTGCCGCCGAGCTCGACGGGGATGACCTCGTCGTCGGTCGGTTCGGCGGGGTTCTGCGCCGCCTGGCTCGCCTGTGCCGCCGGGGCCGAGGTGCGGCCCACCCGGTCGGCGACCCGCGAGATCGCCTTGAGGACGCGCTCCTCGTTGATCGGCTTGTTGATGAAGTCGAGCGCACCGACGTCGAACGCCGTCACGAGGGCGTCGCGCTCCTCGACCCCCGTCACGAAGACGAGCGCGGGCGGGTAGCGGAACGCGCTGAGCACCCGTGCGAGATCCATGCCGGAGAGCCCGGGCATGTTGATGTCGGCGAACACCGCGTCGACCGGCGGCAGGCCGGCCTTGGTCCTCGCCATGACCTCCTGCTCGTAGTCACCCCTCAGGATGCGCAGGGCCTCCGCGGCGTCGAACGCCGTGAGGACCCTCCTGATGTGAGGGGAACTCTCGAGCAGGAACTTGATCTCGCTCAGCCCGGGAGCCTCGTCGTCGACTGCGAGGACGAGGAGACCGGCGTTGTCGGACGGCATTCTTTCTGGGGTACTCACTGTGACGGGCATCTTGCCCACCAATGTGCGGTCGTGTCTACGCCGGGGCAGGTGTCGACACGCCCTGTGAAACCGAACTGATGCTCAGAGCCCGAATCGGGACCAGCGAGCACGTTCCTCGACACTGGCCAGCACCTGCGCCACGAGATCGCCCGATCGGGTGGACGCACCGGCGAGCCCCAGCTTGGCCAGCAACGGCTTGCGCGGCTCGACGATCGTCAGCTCGGCGTCCGGGAAGCGCTTCGTGATGACGCTGCGGATGGTGCCGATGCCGTCGACCAGCCCGAGCTGCTGGGCCCTGCTCCCGGTCCACACCTCGCCGCTGAAGAGGTCCTCCCCGGTCTGGAGCTTGGCGCCCCGGCGTTCGGTGACCCACGCCTTGAACTGCTCGTGCAGGTCGGCGTGCAGCCCCTTGAGCCACTCGACGTCCTCGGGCTTCTCCCTCTGGAACGGGTCGAGCCGCACCTTGTTCTCGCCCGCGGTGTAGACGCGGCGCTCGACGCCGGCCTTGTCCAGCAGGCCGTTGAGCCCGAAGCCCGCGCTCACGACGCCGATGGAACCGACCAGGCTGGTGCCGTGCGCGTAGATCTCGTCACCCGCGCACGCCAGCCAGTAGCCGCCGGACGCCGCCACGTCCTCGCAGAACGCGAGCACCGGCACGTGCTTCTTGGTGGCGAGCTCGCGGATCCGCTCGGCGATGAGTGCGGACTGCGTCGGCGCGCCGCCGGGCGAGTTGATGAGCAGCGCCACGGCGATCAGCCGCTCGTTGTCGAACGCGCGGTTGATCGCCGATTCGACGTTCTGGAGGCTGATCGTGTTGCGCGCGACGGGCGAGGACTGCGGGGTGATGACCCCGTGCAACCGCACCGCCGCGACGACGGGAGGCCGTTCACCGCGGTCCATGACCCTCGGGAGCCGGGCAGCGATCTTGTCCGTGACGCTCATGTACTCGACAGTACGTGCGTTTCGCGGACACGCGGGAGCCTCGACGGTGGTCGGTCGCTCCCGCGTGACCTGGAACACAGGAAGTGGTCGTCCCGGTGCTAGGTTCGGGCTGTGACGTTCAACCCGATCCGCTGGCTCGAGCGCTATGTCGAGTGGTGGGACGACCGGGGCAGGCAGAACGCCGCCGGGCCGACGCCCATGCACATCTACTGGATGTGGGTGAGCTGGAGCGTGTGCGCCGTCGTGCTGATCACGACCCTGGCGGTCGCGGCGCGCTGAGCCCCGTCAGCACTTGCAGCTGGTGATCCCCTTCGCGGTGCACTTGATGCAGACGCGGACGCGTTCGGGTGCTTGTTGTTCCTGCACTGGATGAATGGCCTTTGCTCGCGGCCGGCCTCTGGTTGTTCGAAGGACCGGCTGTTCATTGGTCACCACCACAATCGGCAGGGCGAACGTCCGGGTTGAGCATGGTTGACCCTGCAATTTTCTGAGAGCGCGCTCGCGGATCAGTCCGTCTCGACCCAGTTCTGTCCGGCGGGCCGCTCGCCGCGGCTTTCCGGCAAACCCACAGGACCTCACGCACGAGGCTCAACGGCACCTCGGCGTCCGCCGGGAACCCCTGCGCCGTCCCGAAGCAGGCGAACGCCACGTGCTCAGCCCTGTGCGGTCAGGCGCGGATCGCCGGCTGTTCGTTCGTCATCGGCTCGTCCGTCAGCTGGTTGCCCAGGTTCAGGTTCGGCAGCACGTTGCGGGCGAACTTCGGCACCTTGAGGATCACCTTCGTGCCCGCGTTCGGCGCGGTCTCGACGACCAGGGCGTACTCGGCGCCGAACACGGTGCGCATGCGGTCGTTGATGTTGCCGATGCCGACGTGCGCGCCGGTCTGGTGGGCGTCCTTGATGTCGTCGAGGCGGTCCGGGTCCATGCCGACGCCGTCGTCCTCGACGCTGATCAGGGCCTCGCTGCCGTTGTCCTCGGCGGTGATGGTGAGCATGCCGCCGCCGGGCTTCTTGGCGAGGCCGTGGCGGACCGCGTTCTCGACCAGCGGCTGGAGCACGAGGAACGGCAGGACGACCTGCAGCACCTCGGGGGCGATGCGCAGGCGCACGGTCAGCCGCGAGCCGTACCTGGCCTGCTCGATGGTGAGGTAGCGGTCGATGTTGGTCAGCTCGTCCGACAGCGTCGTGAACAGGCCGTCGGTGCGGAACGAGTAGCGCGTGAACTCCGCGAACTCCTGCAGCAGCTCGCGGGCGTGCGCCGGATCGGTGCGGATCAGCGAGGAGATCGTGTTCAGGGCGTTGTAGACGAAGTGCGGCGAGATCTGCGCCCGCAGCGCCTTCACCTCGGCCTGGGCGAGGGCCTGCCGCTGCTTCTGCACGACCTCCAGCTCCAGCTGGGTCGAGACGAAGCGGGCGGTCTCCTCGGCCATGCGGATCTGGCGCTTCGAGGCCACGCCGGACACCACGATCAACGTGCCCGCCACGTCGCCTTCGACGACGAGCGGCACGACGACAACGCTGTGCAGGGAGCACGGGCCCTGCAGCTCGCAGCCGAGCTTGCGGTGGTCGACGTGTTCCTTGTGGCAGTTGTTGATGGCTCGTGCCACCGTGTCGCGGAGGTACTCGTAGTGGTCGTTCGCGCCGCCGTCCCACGACAGGACGGTGCCTTCTTCGTCGGTGATGGCGACCGCGACGCACCGCAGCATCTCGCGCAGGTGGGGCGTGGCCTTGTCGGCGGCCTCCTGGGTCAGGCCCGCGCGGAGGTCGCTCGACGCCTTGGACATGCGGTCGAGCATGTCCATCACGGCGTCCTCGACGGAGGTGCTGACCCGTCGGGCGCGGCACAGCATCACGAAGAGGCCTAAAACTGCCAGAGTCGCGATGACACCGAGCACCGCGCGCTCGGTCAACAGGTCGCCCACGGTGCACATGCTGTGCTGTGGGGCACCCCTATAGCAAGAGGCGCGCCCGCCGTACGCCCGTACGGTCCACCGCCGCGGGTAGACATCCGATGAATTTGGGGGGAGGGTGTGCGGGTGAGAGTGGCTCTGTTCGCGACCTGCCTGACGGACACGTTCTTCCCCGAGACGGCCCGTGCCGTGGTGCGTTTGCTCGAACGACTCGGCTGTTCGGTCGAGTTCCCGCTCGACCAGACGTGCTGCGGCCAGATGCACTTCAACACCGGCTACCGGGAGCACGCGAAGCCGCTGGCCCGCAAGTACACCGACGTCTTCAGCGGCTACGACCACGTCGTTGCGCCATCCGGGTCGTGCGCCGGCATGGTCAGGGAGATCCACCCCGCGCTGGGTGAGTCCCCGCCGAGGACGTTCGAACTCGCCGAATTCCTCGTGGACGTGCTGGGCGTGACGGACGTCGGCGCGTGGTTCCCCCACCGGGTCACCTACCACCCCACGTGCCACTCGTTGCGCATGCTGGGCGTCGGGGACAAGCCGCTGGCGCTGCTCAGGGCCGTGAAGGCACTCGATCTGGTGGAACTGCCGGACTCGACGCACTGCTGCGGCTTCGGCGGCACGTTCGCGGTGAAGAACGCCGAGACGTCCACGGCGATGCTCGCGGACAAGATGACGTGCGTGCTCTCGACCGGGGCCGAGGTGCTGAGCGCGGGCGACAACTCCTGCCTCATGCACATCGGCGGCGGGCTCTCCCGGCTGCGCGCGGGTGTGCGGCCGGTGCACCTGGCGGAGATCCTGGCTTCGACGGAGGAGGACCCGTGGCTCGCAACCCGGTGACGTGGCTCGGCAGCCCGACGTTCCCGAAGGCCGCGCACGAGGCGCTGGCCGACACGCAGCTGCGGCAGAACCTGCGCAGGGCCACCGGCACCATCCGCGCTCGCCGGGCCGCCGCGGTCGCCGAGATGACCGACTGGGAACAGCTCAGGGTCGCCGGCGAGCAGATCAAGAACGACGTCCTGGCGCGCCTCGACACGCTCCTCGTACAGCTCGAGGAGTCGGTCACGGCTCGCGGTGGAATCGTCCACTGGGCACGGGACGCCGAGGAGGCGAACCGGATCGTGCTCGACCTGTGCCGGGAGGAACGGGCGACCGAGGTCGTCAAGGTCAAGTCGATGGCCACGGCCGAGATCGGGCTCAACGAGGCCCTCGAAGCCGGCGGCGTGCACGCCGTCGAGACCGACCTCGCCGAGCTGATCGTGCAGCTCGGCGACGACCGCCCGTCGCACATCCTGGTGCCCGCGATCCACCGCAACCGCTCGGAGATCCGCGAGATCTTCCGGCGCCGCATGGGCGTCGAGGTGTCCGACGAACCGGCCGACCTCGCCGAGGCGGCACGGGTCTACCTGCGCGAGAAGTTCCTCACCACCAAGGTCGCCATCTCGGGCGCGAACTTCGCCGTCGCCGACACCGGGTCGATCGTGGTGCTGGAGTCCGAGGGCAACGGCCGGATGTGCCTGACGCTGCCGGACACGCTGATCACGGTGATGGGCATCGAGAAGCTCGTGCCGTCGTGGCAGGACCTCGAGGTCTTCCTGCAGCTGCTGCCCCGCTCCTCGACCGCGGAGCGGATGAACCCGTACACGAGCGTCTGGACCGGCGTGACCCCCGGCGACGGTCCGCAGAGCTTCCACCTCGTGCTGATCGACAACGGGCGCACCGCGACGCTGCGGGACTCCATCGGTCGTCAGGCCCTCCGGTGCATCCGGTGCTCGGCGTGCCTCAACGTCTGCCCGGTCTACGAACGCACCGGCGGTCAGTCGTACGGCTCGGTCTACCCGGGACCGATCGGCGCGATCCTGACACCGCAGCTGGTCGGCGACATGCACGACCCGCAGGCGGCCTCACTGCCCTACGCCTCTTCGCTTTGCGGCGCGTGCTTCGAGGTCTGCCCGGTGCGCATCGACATCCCGTCCGTCCTCACGCACCTGCGCGCCGAGGCCGTGGAGGCCAAGGGGCGCACGGCGGAGTCCGTCGCGATGGCCGCCGCCGCGTGGATGTTCAGGGAGGCGTCGCGCTACGAGAAGGCGCAGAGAGCCGGTGCCCTGGCACGGTTCCTGGCCAGGGACGGGCGCATCACGTCGCTGCCGTGGCCCGGTTCGAGGTGGACGTCGTCCCGTGACGTGCCCGCGCCGCCGTCCGAGTCGTTCCGCGCCTGGTGGAGGAGGAACCGTGGCTAGTGCTCGGGAGGAGATCCTGCGGCGCATCCGAGACGCACGAGTGCCCGCGGCGGACCCTGTCGTCCGCGGTTACCGCGACACCGGACCGGGCGGCGTCGAGCTGTTCGCCGAACGGGTCGCCGACTACCGCGCGGTCGTGCACGTCGTCACGGACGTTCCCGGGGCGCTCGACCGCCTGCGCGGCAAGAGGATCGTCGTGCCGCGGGACGTCCCGGCCGAGTGGCTGGTCGACGGTGTGGAGTGGCTGCACGAGCCGCTCACCATCGAGGAGCTCGACCGGTCGGACGGCGTGCTCACCGGGTGCGCGGTGGCGATCGCGGACACCGGCACGATCGTCCTCGACGGCGGTGTGGCGCAGGGACGGCGCGCGCTCACGCTGCTCCCCGACCACCACCTGTGCGTCGTGCGGGCGGACCAGATCGCCGCGTCGGTGCCGGAGGCGTTGCACAGGCTGGAGCCCACCCGGCCGCTGACGTTCATCAGCGGCCCGTCGGCGACGAGCGACATCGAGCTCAACCGGGTGGAGGGCGTCCACGGCCCCCGCACCCTGGAGGTCCTCGTCGTCACTTGAGCAGCCGCGACAACCGGCGGTCGGCCAGGGGCTTGCCGCCGGTCTGGCAGGTCGGGCAGTACTGGAACGCCTTGTCCGCGAACGACACCTCGCGGACCGTGTCACCGCAGATGGGGCACGGCAGGCCCGTGCGCGCGTGCACCCGCAGGCCCGACCGCTTCTCGCCCTTGAGCCGGGCCGCGTCCTGACCCACGGACCGTGCGACCGCATCGGTCAGGGTGCTCAGCATCGCCTCGTGCAGGTGGTCGAGCTGTTCGTCGTTCAGCTTGCCCGCCGTCGCGTACGGCGACAGCCGCGCCATGTGCAGGATCTCGTCGGAGTAGGCGTTGCCGATGCCCGCGATCAGGCTCTGGTCCGTCAGCGCCGTCTTGAGCCGCTCGGTCCGCTGGGCGAACAGGTCTTCCAGCTGCGTGCGGGTGATCCCCAGCGCGTCGAGGCCCAGCCTCGCGACGCTCGCGATCGTCTTCGGGTCGCGCACGATCCACGCCGCGAGCCCTTTCTTCGTGCCCGCCTCCGTCAGGTCGAACCCCGGTCCCTGGCCGGGCGGGCCGAGGTGCACGCGCAGCGCCAGCGGCCCCCTGCCCTGCTTGGGCGGTGGCGCGGCCATGGTGTCGGCCCAGCGCAGCCAGCCGGCGCGCGCGAGGTGGACGACGAGGTGCAGGCCGTCCGCGACCTCCAGGTCGAGGTGCTTGCCGTGCCGGTGCGCGGCCACGACCTCCTGGCCGTGCAGCGCTGTCCACGGCGGGTCGAACGTCTTCAACACCTGCAGCGACACCACGTCGACGCGGTGGACGGTGCGGCCGACAGCGTGTTCACGCAGGTGGTGGACCAGTGCTTCTACCTCGGGTAGCTCGGGCACCGGTCCAGTGTCGCATCAGTCGACGGGCTGCAACGGGCCTTCGACGTCCGGCAGCGAGTGCATCTCGATCGTGCGGGCGACGCGGGAGGCCTCCTGGCGCACCGCGAGCGGACCCCTGACCTGCCCGATCCACCTCTCGGGCGGCAGCTCGTCGGCCGTGGCCTTGCTCTCCGCGACCAGCGTGTGCGGGCGGCGCAGCGCCCAGCGGACGGGGAAGAAGGCGAAGAGGAAGATCAGTGCGAGGATCAGCCACGCCGGCACGACGACCTGCTCCGGCGTCCAGGCGATCAGCACGACCACCATCACGGCGAGCATGCCCGCCATCATGACGCCGGGCAGGACACCACCGCTGACGTCGTGTTCGAAGTCGTCGGACTCCACCGGGTTGCGCCACTCGATACGGCTGTGGACCGTCCACATCCGCCCGTCCGCACCGCGCACCAGCCGCGTCATGTACCCGTCTCCCACGCTCGGTCGGTCTTGGTCAAACCGTACCTGGCGCGGGCCGAGCCTTGTGGGTGAACTCGCCCTGACTTGATCGTCACCGTCAGTTCTGCCGGGGCTCCGTCGGGTAGAGCGTGGCGGTCGTGACCGTCGTCCGCGGGGACGAGCACGGCTGCGAGGAAGACGGGCTCGACGAGGTCGACGGCGCGTTGAGCGATTGGATCTCCCGCGACGTCGTCGCCGCGGTGCTCACGACCTCGGTCCCGCCGGACGACTCGACGACCTCCTCCGCCCGCTCCACCGGCGGTGCCTGCCGCGCCTCGGAGGTCGAAATCGGCGCGGACGACTGCGTCTTGCGCACGGTCTCCTGCCTCTGCCCGCCGGGGTTGACCACGTTCTCGCGCGGCTTCTCCCGCTGCGGCTCCTGCGCGGGCGGTGGCGGGTCGGCCACCACGAGGCCGCGGC
This sequence comes from Lentzea sp. CC55, assembly GCF_021056325.1. Classification (NCBI taxonomy): domain Bacteria; kingdom Bacillati; phylum Actinomycetota; class Actinomycetes; order Pseudonocardiales; family Pseudonocardiaceae; genus Lentzea; species Lentzea sp. CC55. Next base: position 106,365 of record NZ_JAJCXE010000001.1, read on the forward strand.
TGTGCTCGGAGCTGGTCGAGCCGGAGAGGTCCAGGGCGATCACCGGGTTCTGGTCCGGCTGCAGCACCGCGACGCCCGGTCCGCCGTTGAACACCGCGGCCATCGTGCCGACCAGGCCGATCGTCGCCACGCTCGCCGCCGCGAGGGCCATCTTCGCCTTGGTGAGCAGCACCTTCCCGGCGAACGTGAGGCCCAGCGCCGCCGGCACGACCAGGAACGCCGCGTTGGCGCGCAGCGTCGCGCAGACCTCGTTCAGCTCGGCGTGCAGCTGCGAGCACGACGAACAGGTGTCGAGGTGGGCGCGGATCCGGCGTTCCTCGACGCCCTGGACCCCGCCTGCCGTGTAGGTGCCGAGCTTCGACCGGATCGCCGCGCACGACGAACGCCCGTCGTCGGCGGCGAGGTGCGCTTGCAGATACGCCGCACGCAGGCCTTCGCGCGCACGGCGGGCCAACGCCGACATGGCGTTGGGTGAGAGCCCGAAGTGCGGTGCCACGGTGGCGGGGCGTTCGCCCTCCACCTCGACGCGCCACAGCACGACCCGCCAGCGTTCCGGCAGGCTGGAGAAAGCCCTGGTGATGAGGTTGTGCTCGACCCGGCTGTTCGCGTTGTCGCTCACCGGCTCGACGCGCCGGCCCAGCTCCTCGTCCTCCACCGGCACGTCCCGGCGGCGCCCGCTCCACTCCCACGCGACGCGGCGGGCGACCGTCAGCAGGTAGGTGCGGACGTGGTCCGTCGGACCGCTGCCGCGGCGGATCGCCTGCAGCATGCGGAAGAACGCCTCGGCGGTGAGGTCGTCGGCTTCGGCCGCCTCGCGGACGTGCCTGAGGGAAAAGCGGCGGATCGCGTCCGCATGCCGGGAGAACAGTTCGCCGTAGGCCGAGTCGTCTCCCTCGCGCACCCTGGCGAGCAGGTCCCGGTCGACCTCGTTCTCGTCGACCATCACACGGCTCAACATGCCACAAGGGGCCAGACCTGCTCCTCGTCGAGAACAGGTCGATATACAAGACCATCCGTTCGTAGTGGGCTGTTCAGCGCAACGCGATCGGTGACAGGACGGTCACAGGTAGGCGTCGGACGGTCGGCCGAAGAAGATCGAGCGACTATCGTCACGTGCGTGGTGGACTGGCGGGAACGCGCTTCGGCTCTGGTGCCGGAACTTCGGGCTGTCGCCGAAACCGGGGAATGGTCCTGTCACGTCTTCTTCTCCGAGCTCTGCCAGCTGACCCAGGAAGCGCACCGCGAGCAGGACGACGACGTGCTGCGGCGCGCGTACGGGTTCGCGCACTGGTGCTTCCACCAGCCGGAGCAGTTCCTGGAGAACGCGGCACTGATCAGCTTCTACGAGCACGTGTTCGACGACTGGGACCTCCGCGAGGAGGTCGCCGCGTGGCTCCCGGTCGACGTGCTGCCCAAGGTGCGGGCGCTGTGGGAGTGGCGGTGGCCCAAGGAGCAGTTGTCCGAGGTGGATCAACTGCTGGCGGGTTTGGCACCCCCCTCGCAAGACGCGGTCTGAGGCTGTTGTATAGTTCTCTCCCGTAAGGCAGTGCGGATGTAGCGCAGTTGGTAGCGCATCACCTTGCCAAGGTGAGGGTCGCGAGTTCGAGTCTCGTCATCCGCTCTCGGAAGAAGTCCGGTACCCCTCGGGTGCCGGACTTCTTCCGTTTCAGCAGACTGCGGGCCCCGCAGTGAGCGTGCCCGCGCCGGCGTCCAGTTCGGCCACCGCCCCCAGCCCGTCGAAAACGGTCCAGTCGCGGTCGGTGCGGTCCGGTCCCGCACCGTGGTTCCCGAGGTGATCTCCCGGCCGAGCCGTGAAAGGGTGGAAGCGTTCGCTCGCATCACCCTGATCGAGCTCGTTCGACAAGGACTCGGAGACCATGGCCATCACGCAGACGGCAAACGCGCACTGGGAAGGCTCCCTCGTCGAGGGCAAGGGCAACGTCAGCCTCGCCACCTCCGGCTCGGGCAGCTTCGACATCGACTGGAAGGCGCGCGCCGAGGAGGCGGGCGGCAAGACCAGCCCCGAAGAGCTCATCGCCGCCGCGCACTCCTCCTGCTTCTCCATGGCGCTGTCGCACGGCCTGACCGGCGCGGGCACGCCGCCCACCTCCATCGACACCAAGGCGGAGGTCTCGTTCCAGGCGGGCGTCGGCATCACCGGCATCCACCTGACCGTCCGCGCCTCCGTCCCGGGCCTGTCCCAGGAGGACTTCGTCGCGGCCGCCGAGGGCGCCAAGGCGAACTGCCCGGTCTCCAAGGCGCTCGCGGCCGTCGAGAACATCACCCTCGACGCTGCCCTGGTCTGAACCGCGGCTCCGCGGGCCCGTGACTGATCAGGTGCCCGCGGTAGCGCACGTCGCCGGGCTGCTCGGCCACCTCGCACGAGCGGTCGAGCAGCTCTTCGACGACGATCCGGCCCTCCAGGCGCGCCGGCCGGGCGCCGAGGCAGTGGTGCGGGCCGTACCCGAAGCCCAGGTGCGGCGGCACGGACGGCCTGCCGGGGTCGAAGTCCCCGATGAACACCTCCGGGTCGCGGTTGCCCGCCGCGCAGTCGAGGAACAGGTGCTCACCCTCCTCGACCTGCACGCCACCTGATCGGCGCTCTCGTGCGTCCAGCCGCAGGACAGCGCTGGCCGGCACGATCGTCGTCGAGCCGGTGCCGGCGGCGACGCCCGCGAGGCACAGCGACAGCCGTTCCCGCTCCGAGAGTCCCCCGCGGAACGCGTTCGAGCGCCCGAAGTAGGCGCGGAACTCCCCCATCGCGGCGAGGTACGGCCGAGGACTCGTGCGCGAACGGGGCGGCGAAATCGCCGACGAAGTCGACTTCCTCCCCAGTTCGTCGAGCAGTGCCCTCGCGCGATTCCTGATCGGGTCAGCCATTCGGCGCACGGCCGTTTGAGTGAATTCGTGGTTCGCCGTTCCGCGAATTCGCGCGCCTGGCGCCGTCCGCGGTGTTGAGCGAGAACATCAATTCCCACAATCGCCGCTGCTCCGGCGGCAACAGCGCCGCCACGGCCGCGAGCTGCGGACCTGCCGAGTTCCGGGAGGAGAACGTCACCGGATCAGCCGGCACGGCGCGCAGTCCGGCGTATGTGGTCACCCGCCGCGCGTTGATTCTCGGGCCGAATTCCATTGCGCTATCTTGGCGCGGTTCCAGCCTTTGTCGGGGGCTGACGACAGGACGAACAACGTGATCATCCGGCTGCTCGGACCGCTCGAACTCACCGGTCCGAACGGAGCGGTTCAGCTCAGCAGCGCGGCGCAGAGGACGCTGGTGGCCCGGCTGGCGCTGACCCCGGGGGAAACGGTGCCGAGGAGTGCGCTCGTGGACGCGCTCTGGTCGGACGAGGCATCGGCCAGCGCCACGAAGACCCTGCACAGCCTCCTCGCGCGCCTGCGCGGGCAGATCCGCGACGCCGGGCTCGGCGAGCTGATCACGACCCGCGAGCCGGGCTACGTGCTGAACGCGTCGACGGAGACCGTGGACGCGGCACGGTTCGAGGCGCTCGTCGCAGCAGCACGGCACAGCGACGAGCCGTCGGAGTCGGCGAAGATGCTGCGCGAGGCCCTGGCGTTGTGGACGGGCGACCCGCTCGCGGACTGCCGGCCGGGCGAGTGGACCCGCCAGGAGTCCGCGCGGCTCGTCAGCCTGAGGATGGACGCGACCGAGGACCTGATGGACGCCTCCCTCGCGCTCGGCGAGCACGCCGCGGTGGCGCCGCTGGTCGCCGCGCTGGTCGAGCGGCACCCGTTCCGCGAACGGCTGTGGGAGCAGCTGATGATCGCCCTCCACCGCTGCGGGCGGCAGGCCGAGTCGCTGGCGGCGTTCCAGCGGGCGCGCGCCGTCCTCGTCGACGAGCTCGGGATCGAGCCGGGCACGCGGCTGCGCGACCTCGAGCAGGCGGTGCTGACCGCCGACCCGCGTCTGGACCTGCCGGAACGGGTCGTGGTGCCGGTGCGCGGCAACCTCCCTGCCGACCGGTCGAGCTTCGTCGAGCGTCCGGAGACCGAGCACGTCACGGACCTGATCAGGCGGCACCGGCTGGTCACGCTGATCGGCGTCGGCGGTGTCGGCAAGACCCGGCTCGCCCTGCACGTCGCCCGCGCCGAGCAGCCGCCGGACGGCGCGTGGCTGGTCGAGCTCGCGGCGTTGCGCGACCGGGCGCTCGTCCCCCACACCGTCGCCGAGGCGCTGGGCGTGGTCGACCAGACCGGGCGGGGGCAGCTGAACGTGCTCGCGGAGTTCCTCGCCGGCCGGGACGCGTTGCTGGTGCTCGACAACTGCGAGCACGTCGTCGACCACTGCGCGGTCCTGGTCGACACGTTGCTGCGGGTGGCACCGAAGCTCCGTGTCATCGCAACGTCCCGGCGCGCGCTGCGCGTGCACGGCGAGCAGGTGCTGTCCGTGGCGCCGTTGTCCGTTCCTTATCCGGCGGCGACGTTGTTCGCCCAACGCGCCGATGCCGCGATTCCCGGTTCGTTCGTCATCACGGATGCCAACGAGCAGGCCGTGGCGGACCTGTGCCGGCGGCTGGACGGCATCCCGCTGGCGATCGAGATGGCGGCGTTGCGGGTGCGGGCGCTCACACCGGCGCAACTGCTGGAACGGCTCGACGACAGGTTCCGGGTGCTCACCGACGGCGGCAGGACCGCGTTGCCCCAGCACCAGACGCTGCTCGCGACGATGGAGTGGAGCTTCGAGCTCTGCTCGCCGCGCGAACAGCTGCTGTGGGCGCGGGCGTCGGTGTTCGCCGGCGGCTTCGACCTCGCCGCGGCCGAGGCGGTGTGCTCGGACGACGTGCTGACCGCGGACTTCATGTTCGACGCCGTCGACGGGCTGGTCGACAAGTCCGTGCTGCAGCACGAAGAACACGCCGGCGTTGCGCGCTATCGGTTTCTGGAGACGATGCGCCGGTTCGGGCAGACGCGGTTGCGTGCGAGTGGTGAAGAGCAACGGCTGAAGGCCCGCCATCGCGACTACTACGCAAATCTTGCGGCACAAGGTGAACGGGCCTGGTTCACGCCACGGCAGCTGGCGACGGTCGGCGCGATGACGGCCGAACGCGGCAACCTGCGGGCGGCGCTGGAGCACTCGCTGACAACGCCGGGCGAGGCCGACGCCGGGCTGCGGCTGGCGGCGACGCTGTGGTTCCACTGGGTCGGCTGCGGGCGGTTCGCCGAGGGACGGCACTGGCTGGACTGGGCGCTGTCGCTCGAGACCGAACCGTCGAAGGCGCGCTGCAAGGCGTTGTGGGTCAACGGGTACGTGGCGACTTTGCAGGGCAACACCTCCGCGGTGCCGGCGCTGCTGGAGGCGTGCCACCGCGAGGCGGCGGAGCTGCGGGACGAGGACGCCGACGTTTTCGCGACCTACGTCCGCGGTGCGGCGGCGGTGTTCGAGGACGACCTGCCGCGGGGCGCGGAGCTGCTGTCGGAAGCCGACCGGCGTCACGCCGAGCTGGGGCACCTGGACAGCAACGTGATCATGGCGAAGGTGGCGCTGGCCATCACCGTGGCGTTCAGCGGCCAACTCGACCGTGCGGCGGAGATCTGCGCAGAAGCTCGGGCCGTGTGTGAGGAGAACGGTGAGCTGTGGGCGCGCGCGTACGCGTTGTACGTCCTGGCGTTCGTCGCGATGGGACGTGGAGACGTCGCCGAGGCCCGTGAGCTGGCGACGACGTCGTTGCACATCAAGGCGAAGTTCGACGACCTGCTCGGCATCGCGGTGTCCGTGGAGCTGCTGGCGCTGATCGCGGCGGTGACCGGCCACCCCGCGCACGCCGCGCTGCTGCTGGGCGGCGCGGACCGCGTGTGGCGGTCGGTCGGGTTGCCGCTGTTCGGGTCGGCGACCTTCGCGGCCTCGCACGACCGGTGCGTGGCGCTGTGCCGGCAGGCCCTCGGTGACGAGGCCTACGGCGAGCACTTCGCCCGTGGTGCCGCGATGACCGTGTCCGCCGTGGTGGAGGTCGCCGCGAAGGACCTCGCGCAGCCGTGACGCAGTCCCCGTGCAACCGGGCGCGAGGAGGCTCGCCCGGATGAGGACCAGCGTGCGCACCCCCGACGCGGGAACCGTCGAAGAAGTCCTGAAACTCGCCGCGAGGGCGCCGTCGTTCGGCATCGTCCCGCCGTGGCGCTGGCGCAACGGCAACGAGTGCCTCGAACTCGTGACGACAAGGACAGATCAAACGGCGTTGCTCGCGTGCGGAGCCGTGTTGCACCACGTGCGGGTCGCGTTGTCGGCGATGGGGTGGGACTGCCACGTGCTGCGGACTCCCCACGCGGACGACAAGGTGGCGTCGGTGCACCCGCGCCGGGAGCTCGACCGTGTGGGGCCTGGCCTCACAGCCGCTGCTGCACGAGGGCGCGGTGCTCGTGCGCGTCGGCTGGCAGGCACCCAATGCCGAACCGTTGCCTCCGTCAGCCCGCTAGGTCTTCCTCCGGCGAGGACCATGGGTGCGTGGACCGGGACAGAACGCTGGCGCACCTCAGCCGCGACGACTGGCGCAACCCCGACTCGTCGTCGACCCAGCTCCACCGGGACCTGTGCGCTCTGCGGGACCTTCCGGTGGGGCAGCTGACACCGACGTCGCTGCACCTGCTGGTCACCCACCAGGTGGGCCTCGACGTGACCGCGCTGCTGGCGCTGGAACACGTCGAGCGCGACCCGCTCGGATCGGTCGCCCTGTACCCCGGCGACCTGCTCGCCGCTCTACTGAGAGTAGATCATTCCTTCTGGTCCGATCACCCTGAGTTACGGACGAGGATGTCCGCCGTGCTTGATCGACTGCGCATCCTGCCCGACGGCGATTGGCAGCTGCTCGTGTCCGCTGCGGACCAGTTCCCCGGCTAGGCGCTCACTGTTGGCGCGCCGACCGCCCGCAAGACGATCACTCTGCTATCACGGAGCGTGATCATCATTCCGTTCACAAAGCTTTGATTGAATCGAAAACAACCGGTTTGCTTGACCCAATCGAGTGAACGGGATAGGCAGTCGGGGTGTTGGCGGCGATGAGCGGGCCCGGTCGGCTCGCAACCGGTGCTCTCCTGGGCGTTGTCGTCGCCGCGTTTTACGTGCTCGCGCCCCATGTCGGGTCACTCGCGTCGGGCGATTCGGAACGGCCGGGAGGCGGCGACCCGGCCCGCGTCTCGCTGATCAACACCCCGTCGCTGCTGCCGACGCAGACCGAGACGCCGTCACAGACCGTGGCGGGTAGTTCGTCGTCCGCAGCGTCGTCTTCGTCTTCGTCGTCGTCCTCGGCGTCCTCATCTTCCAACGCGTCGACCACAACGACCACCACGAACACGACCACCGTCGCGGTGACGACGACTCAGACAGCGCCACCCGTCACCACCACGACGACCTCGCGGCCACGGCCTACGACGACGACCACGACCACGAGGCCGTGCGGCATCATCTTCTGCTGATCACGCGGTCCTGCGTCGCGCGAGGAACACCGAAGCGCCACCCACGAGCAGCGTGAGCGCGCCGACCAGGCCGAGGCCGCCGACGCTGGCACCGGTCTCCGCGAGCGCACCGGCCGTCGCCGTGTAGTTCGACGCGGGCAGGATCACCGGCGTCCGCACCTGCTCGGGCTGCGGTTGAGCACCACCGGGAGCTTCGCCGCCCGGCTCCTCGGTCGGCACGACCTCGACGGCCCAGCCCGTCTGGCACCACCGGGAGCAGTCCGCCGCGCTGACCAGCCACTCCGACTCGACCTTCCACGGTCCGTTCACGACGACCTTGTAGAGACCCGTCGGGATGTCGGTGAAGTAGGCCTGCCCCTCCTCACCGGAACCGCTGGCGGTGCCGGCGACAACACCGGTCTTCGGGTCGACCAGGCTGAACGACACCCCGTTGAGGTGCTCACCCTCGGCGTCCTTCCAGCCGTTGCCGTTGCGGTCGACGTAGATGGAACCGTTGGTGTTCGTGCGCTTCTCCCCGACCTTGACGTAGTCGAAGACGGTCGGGTAGCCGTGGACGAGGCCGTCCCGCGGACCGAAGTCGCACGCCACGTAGGAGTAGCCGTAGTCGGAGGCGTTGACCGAGACCTGACCCGCCACGGCGAACACTCGGCTCTGGCCGGCGGGGATGGTGGTGCCCCTGTCGTAGCTCAGCTCACCGAGACCGCCCCAGACGTTGATGTGCGGACCCTCACCGGAACGACCGCAGCCGGCGACGACGCCGCTGATGTCCGCGCCACCCCTGTTGGTCAGCGTGAACTCCAGGCTCACCGGGCCACCGTCCACGTGGTCGGTGGTCAGGAACCGCACCGACGCCGACAGCTGGTCCTCCAGCGGCCGGACCGCCTGGTAGCGCAGCTCGGACGTCGTGTCACCGCCGACCACGGGGATCAGCTCGCTGTTGTACGCCACGATCCAGCCGCCGGGCAGGTTCTGGAAACTGAGGCCCCACGCCCGGAGCTCCAGGTCGGTGAAGGTGAAGCGGCCGTTGGCGTCGGTGCGCGTCCTGGGCGTCTCGTTCGGGTTGCCGCCGCCGTACAGGTACGCCTCGGCACCGGCCAGGCCTTCACCGGCGTCGTGCGTGCCGTTGCCGTTGGCGTCACCCCACAGGATGCCGCTGATCTTGCCCTGCTTGACCGGCTCCCGGACGGCGATCTCGACGGTGGCTCCGCCGTCGGACGGGTTCACGTCGTTCGTCGCGGTGGCGCGCAGCGTGAACCGCGAAGTGCCCTGGTAGTTGTAGAACCTGCCGTTGAGGTGGAAGGTCCGCGACTCGCCCGGAGCGAGCTTCACCGTGGACGGACTGCCCCACGGCGGCTGCAGGCCGTCCCACTCGTCGGAGTTCAACGTGTAGTACGAACCGGAGATGTGGTCGAGCCGCGCGGAGACTCCCGTGGCCTCGGCCGGACCGCTGTTGGTGATGGTGAGCTCGACCGGCACGGTCTGGCCGACGACGGGCGGAGCGGCGCCGACGGTGGCCGTGGCCTTGATGTCGGACTTGGTGGCGGGGTCGTTCTGCGGTTGCTCGACGGGCTTGTCCGCAGGCTTTTCCGCGACCTCGTCAGCCGGCTTCTCCTCCGTCGGCGGCGCCACGGACTCGCTCGTCTCGACCGGTGTGCTGGTCTGGGTCGGTGACGTGGTTTCGGTGGGCGGCGTCGTTTCGGTCGGCGTCGTGGTTTCGGCCGGCGTGCTCGGCTCCGTGACGGACGTGGTCGGCGTGGCAGGGTCCTCCTGCGCGTACGCCGTGAAACAGGTGGTGGCGCTCAACGCCAGAACTGCTGCGAAGACAGCGGATTTGCGCGCGACACCGCGCGCACGAAGTGCGGACAACGTGAGACTCCCCAGGAACAGGCCACCGCGCCGACGCGACACGACCCCCGACGTACCGCGCGAAACCCCCGCCGTGCGGTGAACGTGGCTTCGCCGAGCACGCTAGGTCGACCGAACTGGGAAAACAAGTCCCAATCAGCTCACATGCCGCAGGTCACGGCTGCTCGGCGATCTTCAACCCCACCGGGTCGGACACGGCCAGGACGACTTCGGCCTGCCCGGTCCGGCCCGAGCGGACTTCTCGTGCGCGGGGGTCGGCGTGGGACCACCCGCGTATCCGACGGCGGCGGCCCGGAGGGAACGGCAGCGCCGCCGGGGGAAGTAGTGGAATGCGCGGAGAGGCGTGAATTCATGATCGACTGATCCCACTACTACGAGTGGATAACCACATCGGCGAACGTTCGGGATCGATTCGCGTGGCCAACTACCCTCAGCCCGAAGTCTCTCGTGAGCAGGTGCGACAATGGCGCGGTTTCATCAAGGCCGCGTCAGCAGGGGGCTACTGTGAGTTGGCAGGACGAGCTGCAGAAGCTCGACGCTGAGTTGGCAAGCGGCCGCGTGTCCGCTGATGAGTACCGGCAGCGGCGCGACGCGCTCCTCGCCGGTGACACACGTGGGCAGCAGCAGGGCGGCGGTGCCTTCTCGCCCCCTCCGCCGCTGCAGTGGCAGGCGGTGCCACCACCGGAGAAGACGCAGTACATCCAGCCCGTGCAGCCGCAGCAGGCCCAGCAGCCGCAGCAGCAGAACTCGGACAAGACCCAGGTCGTGTCCGTCAACAACGGCGGCGGGCAGGCGAACCCGGACGCCACCCAGGTGGTGCCCAACAGCGGCGGTTTCCCCCAGCCGAACTACGGGCAGCCCCAGCAGTTCCCCCAGGGCGGCTGGCAGCAGGGCGGCGGTTCGAGCAACGCGGCGCCCCCTCCGTGGGTGACGGGTGACGACTCCTTCTCGACGCCGGCGTGGAACCAGGGCCCCGAGGTCTTCGACTCGGCCAGCGAGTCGTCCGGCAAGGGCAAGAAGATCATCGGCATCGTGATCGTCGTGGCCCTCCTCGCGGGCCTCGGCGTCGCCGGCTACTTCTTCTTCAGCGGCAACAAGGACAACAACCAGGGGCAGTCGCCGACCGGGCAGACCTCGACGTCGGCCACGCCGACGGTGAAGCCGATCCCGGACCCGCCCGCGCAGAAGCCGGACTCCGGCGCGACCGCCGACTCGATCTACGGCCCGCTGCCCGGCACGGAACGCGCCGGTGGCGGTCAGTTCGACCTGCCGAAGCTGGCCGCGCAGAAGCTGCTGGTCGGCAAGACGACCGACGCGCTGGTGGCCGCGGGCATGACCGAGGCGACGCTCAGCACGTCGGTCGACGGCAAGAACACCCTCAGCATCATGGCCCTGGCGGTCACGGACCAGGCCGCGGCGAGCAAGGTCGTCGCCGCCTACCTGCAGGACCAGGCCGCGCTGAAGGAGGACAAGGACCTCTCGTACAAGGGCGTCAAGGTCGTCACCGACCCCGCCAAGAAGGTTCTGCGCGCCACCTACGTCTACTACAACAAGATGGTCTTCGTGGAGGTCTTCACCGACGGCGGTGACAGCGCGGAGGCCCAGTTCAAGGAACTGCTGAAGAACCAGCTCGAGTTCGCTCCGCCGACGGTGCGCTAGTCGCCGCACGGCAAGGAAAAGGCCCCGAGTCTCCTCGGGGCCTTTTTCGCGTCCTGCCTACTTCAGCAGGTCTTCGAGCACCGCGCGGGCGACCTGCGGTCCGAACTGGGCGGCGACCTGTTCCTTGGCGGAACGGGAAAGCTGGTACCAGAGGTCGTCGTCGCGCATCAGCCGGACGATCGCCGCGGCGATCTCCTCCTCGGTGTCGCCGACGAGCACGTCCTGCTCCGGCGTGAGGTGCATGCCCTCCAGCGCGAGCGTCGTGCCCACCACCGGCACGCCTTCGCTGACGCTCTGCCCGATCTTGCCCTTCACTCCGGCGCCGTAACGCAGCGGTGCCACCGTCATGCGCGCACGGGAGTAGACGGGACCGAGGTCGTCGACGAAGCCGACCACGTCCACGCCGGCGTCCTCGTCGTGCAGGGCGAGCAGCTCCTTCGTCGGGTTGGACCCGACCAGGCGCAGCGTCGCGTCCGGGATCTCCTTGCGCACCAACGGCATGATGGACTTCGCCAGCCACTGCGCCGCGTCCCGGTTCGGCACGTGGTCGTACCCGCCGATGAACACGATGTCGGTGCGGCCACCCGCGGAGACGGGCGTCCAGTCGACGGAGTGCACGTTGGACAGCACCCGCACGTCGGCGTCCGGCACCTGCTCCCGCAACAACTGCTGCTCCGCCTCGGACACCACCAGCGTCACGTCCGTCGCGCGCACCAGGCCGAGCTCGAGCTCGCGCGTGGCGTTCGCCTTGCGGCGCAACGCGAACGCCTCCTCGGGCTGCCCGTCGCGCTCGGCGACCACGGCCTGCCGCTCCAGCCGCAGGAAGTGCAGGTCCACGGTGTCGTAGGCGATGACGCACTGCGGTGCCCGCGTGCGCAGCTCCTCGAGCATGATCCAGGCGACGTTCGGCCGGGACAGCAGCGCGAACGACAGCTCGGAGGCCGCCTCGCGGATGAACTCCCACTGCCGCTCGTGCTGGGTCAGCACGGTGATGCCGAGCTGGCGCAGCTCGTCGGTGTCCGGCTGCAGTTCGCCGAAGTTGGCGGGGAAGAACACGACCCGGCAGCCGAGGTCCACGAGCTCCTCGAGCACCGCGCGCATCCGCACCGATCCGGAGTCCATCCGGGTCGCGGGCACCTGGTGGTCCATGACCAGCACCAGCGGGCCGCCGCGGTCGTACCTGTCGCGCTGGCGGGCGAGCCAGAGGTTGGCCTCGCTCGGGCCCGGCAGCTGGCGGGCGAGCGCGTCGGCCCACTTCTCCGCGAACACCGTGCGGTTGAGCTCCTGGTACCGCTTGACGCCGGTGGCGACGTCCTTGCCGTGCGAAATGCCCTCGTGGTGGATGACCACGGCCTTGGGCTGCACGACCACGCGGTGCCCGGACTCCCTGATCGCGAACGCGAGGTCGGTGTCCTCGTAGTAGGCGGGCGCGTAACGCGTGTCGAAGCCGCCGACGCGTTCGAAGAGGTCGCGGCGGACCAGGATCGCCGCGCCCGAGCAGTAGTCGACGTCGCGCACGACGTTGACGGCCTGGTCGTTCGGGTCGCCGTTGCGGCCGTAGTTCCAGCCGGTGGCGTCGGACCAGATGATGCCGCCTGCCTCCTGCAGGGTGCCGTCCGGGTAGACCAGCTTGGCGCCGACGAGGCCGATCCTGTCGTCGGAGTTCGCGGTCTCGACCAGCGCTTCGAGCCAGCCGGGCGTGACCTCGGTGTCGTTGTTGAGGAACAGGACCAGCTCGGAGCGGGCCTTCTCGGCGCCGAGGTTGCAGGCGCCGATGAACCCGAGGTTGCGCGGCGTGCGGACGAGCCGGATGCCGGTGCACGCGGCGAGCTTCTCCGCGCTGTCGTCCGGGGAGGCGTCGTCGACGACGATGACCTCGAACGGCACCGTGGAGTGCACGCTGTTGATGCTCAACAGGCACTGGCGCGTGTACTTCCACTTGCCGTGCACCGGGATGACGATGCTGACCAGCGGCTTGTCGCTGGTGTGGACGGCGACGGGCGTCCGCGGCTCCGCGGCGATCTGCTCCACCGGGCCCGGCTGGCGGCCGAGCGCCTTCTCGTAGGTGTCGCGCAACGTGCTGCCGCGCGGCGCCACCTTCTCGACGACGCTGCGGTACTTGCCGAGCGCGCGCTGCACCAGCGCGTTCTGCTCGTCGACCTCCTTGCGCAGGCGCTGCGCCTCCGCCTCGGCCCGCACCGCGCGCTGCTCGAGGGCGTTGGACGAGTCCTGCATCCACTCGATGACGGCCGCAGACCGGTCGGCGGCGCGCACCGCCTGGTGCAGCTCGCCGGCGAGGCGTTCGCGTTCGGCGTGCGAGTCCCGCACCGACTCCAGCGCGGCCAGCTTGTCGCGCTCCTCGGTCCGGCGCTGCTGCTCCAGCCCCTCGATGGTCGCCTTGAGCTGCTCGACCTCGGCGCGGCTGTCCTCGTACAGCGCCCGCAGCCGGGCCGTGGCGCGGCCGACCAGCGACAGCTCCGGGTCGAGCATGACCGCGGCGGAGGGCAGCGCGGGCAGCTTGCCCTGCGACGCCACCGCGACCAGGTAGGTGTGCGGCAGGCCGTTCTCGACGGTCCACGTGTCACCGTCGGCCCGCAGGGTGTGCGCGCCGAGCGAGCCCTTGGCCGAGCTGACCGACGTGATCACCGAGCCCACGGCGACGTTCTGCCGGAACATGGCCACGTTGGCGAAGTCCGCCTTCAGCAGCTCGGCGAACTCGCGCTCGGTGAGCTCCTTGAGGTGGAACTCGTTGCAGTTGTGGTGCTGGTGGCTGTAGACCTCGGTGTCCGGGGTGCTGATCAGCAGCAGACCGCCGGGCGCCAGCCGTGCGCGGACCAGCTCCATCAGGCCGGCGTGGTCCGTGACGTGCTCGACGGCCTCGAAGCAGGTGATCACGTCGAACTGCCCGGCGTCGGCCAGCACGGCCGGGTCGGTGATCGACCCGACGACGAACCGCAGCGACGGCCCGCCGTAGTTCACCTGCGCGTGCTCCACCGACGGCACGTCGATGTCGACACCGACGACCTCCGCGGCGGTCCCGGCGAGCATGGCGGCGCCGTAACCCTCACCGCTCGCGAGGTCGAGCACCCGCTTGCCCGCGACGAGGTCCCTGGCCAGGGCGTAGCGGTGGTAGTGCTCGTACACCACCTGCGTGTCCTCGGTCCACGGAACGCAGCGCTCCCCGGTCCACTCGATCCGGCGGTCCAACTCCATCAGTCGTTCTCCAGCGCTGTTCATCGGCGGGTGCTGCGCAACAACGCGAACGCGCGTTCGTCGCGGTCAGCGTGAGCGGGGTCCGAGCCTTCCGTGACACCGACGGTGACGTAGTCCTCGACCGCCCACCCGGTCCTGTCGAAGATCCGGCGAAGCCCCGCGTCCGAGAAGATCCAGAAGTTGGTGGCGTCGTTGTTGGCCTCGGTCGGGTGGAGCAGGTACGCCACGGGCAGGTGCGCGAACGCGGTCTCGTGGTCCGGCGAGAGCTGCGCGATCCGCGTGGAGACGACCAGGCGGTCGACGCGCTTCGCGAGCTCCTCGAGCACGTAGTACGGGTTCTTCAGGTGGTAGAGGATCCCGAGGAAGAAGACGAGGTCGTAGTGTTCGCGCGGCAGCCGGAACTGGGTGTCCAGGTCGATCTCGTGGATCTGCACGCCCGACGCGAGCTCCTCGCGCATCCGGCGAGCGCCGCGCACCCCGTTGAAGTTCGTCGGCGGGTTGTCGATCAGGTCGACGGAGCACCCCAGCCGCTGCTCGAGGAAGAAGGCGAAGTCGCCGTCCGCCGCCCCGATGTCCGCGACCGTGCCACCCGCGACCTGCCCGAACAGGTTCCTTCGTTCACCCGTGAGCATGGCGTCGAGGTGGTAGATGTTGGCCATCGTGTCGTACGGGTACCAGTCGAACTCGACGGTGAGCTGTTCCTTGCGCGTGAGCAGCTCTTGCCTGAAGTCCAGAGCCTGCTTCTTCACGACCTCGAAGTCCACGAACGGAGATTCTGCCCGACCCCGACCTGCGGCGTGGCGGGTACGTACAACCTCTTCGCAGTGCTACACGTCTACCTGTGTAGGTCACCCACCCGGAGGCGGCACATGTGGATCACAGTGACGCTAGTCACATTGGGCGGTTTGGCGTTCTTGACGCGAACCGTAGCGGCCGTCCTGGCCGTTTCCTCTTCCAAGAAGAGGAACGATTACCCTGCGCCACAACCGTCCACCAATTGAGATACTCGTTCGGAGTACGTCTTACGGACGATCATCGACTTACCGTACGATCCTTTTGGGTCGTATGACTGATCGGTCACCCCAAAGGTGACCCCACAGGGGTAGGTGCGCCATGGACCACGCACTGAACAAGGTCATCGAGCTGCGCGAGAACGGCTTCCAGTTCCTCCACCTGAGGGACGACGCCGGGCAGCTCGACCGCATCATGGCGTTCAAGCAGCGCAGAGGCTTCATCGACTCGATCCTGTTCTGGTCGGAGACAGAGGCGCGAGCAGGGCGTTTGCCCGCGGTCCGCGACTCGGCCCGCCCGGCCCAGGCCGTGTGGATCTACGAGGGCCCGCTGATCGAGGCCGTCGACCGGTTGCTCGACCTGCCGGAGCCCGGTGCCCGCAACGCTCCTTCGCTCATGAAGGCGACCGCGTCCGACCTGGCCGTCGTGACGACGCTGCCGTTCAAGCTGAAGCTGCCGCCCGGCGCGATCGCCTAGCTGTACTGCCGTGAGAGGTTACGAACGGTCCGACACGTAGTCGGATGATCTTGGAATGAGGGAGGGCCTCCGGGTTCGGTGTGG
>NZ_JAJCXE010000020.1:0-17552 GCF_021056325.1 Lentzea sp. CC55
GTCCCATTCCGAACCCGGTAGTTAAGCCCTTCTGCGCCGATGGTACTGCACTGGTTACGGTGTGGGAGAGTAGGTCGCCGCCGAACTTCTTTCGACAAAGCCCCTGCGGGTCGAGCGCCACAAGCGCTCCCCGCAGGGGCTTTGTCGTTTCTCCCGATCAAGTTCAAGACGAGTCGACCGGCCCGTGCAGCCAAACCGCGGTCGTCCTCCAACCAGCGCAACGCGCAACGCGCGCAGATGGCAACCCGACGGGGACGGATTCCCGGCACGCTCCGCCATCACCACTCCACCATCACCGCGTCGGCAGCGCCGTGTCGGCCGCACCGGCCACGCCGCCCGCCACCGGCCGGCCAGCTCTCCGGAGTGCGGCCGGCTTTCGGCACGACATCAGCTCACAAGACTGACGCCAGCTCGACGCCAGACAGCTCTTCACTCAACCGGGTGAACACTGGCCGGATTCGCGTCCTGCCCCGTCTAGTAGTCATTTCCATCGGCCGGAGAGGTGTCCCAAAACCATGGTCATCTTCGTCGCGCAATGAGGAAGACGCGTGGGGCGCTGGCGGCTCGTGGCTGCCGGGTACCTTCTCTCCCATGCACAACGAGCAACGCGCCGCCCGCCGTTCGGCCGGAGTGGGCAGGACGGCAGACCTCGCCACGAACCCGTTCCGGGTCGACCGGGACAGGGTCGCGAGCTCCCCGTTCTTCGCGAGGCTCGGCGGGGTCACGCAGGTCGTCAGCTCCACCGGCTCCGGCCTGCTCGTGCACAACCGCCTCACCCATAGCCTCAAGGTGGCGCAGGCGGCACGCGCCATCGCAGAACGCCTCACCGCCCGCCCCGAGCTGACCGCGGTCCTGGAGAAGCTCGGCGGCTGCGACCCCGACGTGGTGGAGGCGGCGGCACTCGCGCACGACCTAGGCCACCCGCCGTTCGGGCACCTCGGCGAGCAGGTACTGGACCGGCTGGCGCGGCACCGGTTCGGGTTGCCGGACGGGTTCGAGGGCAACGCGCAGTCGTTCCGCATCATCACGACCACCGACGTGCGGGGGCCCAAGGCGCTCGGGCTCGACCTGACGGTCGCGGTGCGGGCGGCGATGTTGAAGTACCCGTGGACGCGCCGGCAGTCGCTCGGGCTCGCGGTGGCGCCGCGTGGTGCGTCGGAGCCGGAGGACATGCCGGGCACCGGCAGCTCCAAGTTCTCCGCGTACGTCACGGAGATCAGCGACCTGCGGCAGGCGCGCGAGCCCTTCGAGGGGCGGATCGAGTCGTGGCAGCAGACCGTCGAGGCCAGCGTCATGGACACCGCGGACGACATCGCCTACGCGATCCACGACCTCGAGGACTTCCACCGGGTCGGGGTGTTGCAGCACGCGACGGTCGCCGCGGAGCTCGGGACGTGGCAGGCGCAGGCGCTCGACCTCGCCGGGTTGAGCGACGCGGACCTGAGTGCGGAGATCCGGATGCCGGGGCGGTCGTTGGAGACGTTGCGGCGGCGCCTGCACTTCAAGGACTCCTGGGTGATGAGCGACGAGGCGTTCGCGTTGGCGGTGCGCAAGGTCAGCAAGGAGCTCGTCGACGGGTTGCTGGCGGTGCCGTTCGACGGGTCGGTCGAGGCGGAACAGGCGGTTGCCGGGTTCAGCGCGCGGTGGACGCGCCGGCTCGTGGACGCGGTCGGGGTGATCGAGGAGCCGACGCCGCGGTCCGGACACGTCGTGCTCGCGGTGCAGCAGTGGCACGAGGTGCAGGTGTTGAAGTTCGTCCACCGGCGGTTCGTGTTGCTGCGGCCCGATCTCGCTTTGCACCAACGTGGACAGGCGCGTTTGCTCTCCTCCCTGGTGGACGCTTTGGAGCAGTGGGTGACCGATCGGGCGGAGGCGGACCGGTTGCCGCGCAGGCTGCACGACCTGGTGGAGCTGGCCGAAACGGAGTACGCGGCGCTGGCCCGGACGGAGCCGTCCACATTGGTCGGCGCGACGGGCGAGGTGCCCGCCGGACCTGACGCGGTCAGGGGATTGGCTCGTGGGCGTGCTGTCGTGGACTTCATCGCATCGCTCACGGACAACCAGGCGGCCGCCCTGCTGGAAGCCCTTTCCGGGCGAACCGGTCAGTTGTGGACTGACGCGTTTGTTCTGTGAAGTGTGATTGCGTCTGCTCAGTGGAAGTAGCCCAATCGGATGCTGACTGTGATCAGCCGGGCACCATACGTTGGCGCCTCGACCGGGAATCACCGGTCGCAGGCTGCGTGCTCGGGGGCACGCCAACGTTCGGGGGAGAAGCCCTGTGCGCCGATCGCGAAGAGGCACTTCGTTAGTCACCGCAGGTACAGCAGTTCTTCTGGCCGCACTCACGTCAGTCACGCCCGCGTCCGCTGACCCGGTCAAGGCGTCCAAGTCCATCACCGACCGCACCGCCGCGCAGATCGCGGCGCTGCAGAGCATCAAGAAGTCGCTCACCCCGGCGGAGTCCAAAGTGGACAGCACGCTGGTGGTGGAGGCCCGCAAGCGTGCGTCGGCGGCGACGACGAGCGGCCTTCCGCAGGTGCAGACCGGCGTCGCCGTGACGCCGCAGTCCACGACGCTGGTCGACATCCGCGCCAAGCACTACTCCGAGGACCTGGTCGGCGCTGTCCGCGCGGCGGGCGGACAGATCCGGGCCGTGTCCCCCGAGCACCGCACCGTGCGTGCCGAGGTCCCGGTCGCGAAGATCGCCGAGATCGCCGGGCGTTCCGACGTCGCCCGCGTCGAGCCCGGCAGTGACGCGATGACGCAGGACCTGAAGAACAAGCGGGACGCCAAGGCCCGCAAGCAGGCTCCGTCCAAAGAGGACAAGGCTCGTGAGGTCGAGCGCCGGCTGTCCGAGAAGCAGCTGTCGGTGCAGGCGGCCAAGGTCGCCGAGAGCGACAAGGCGCACGCCGCCGAGGCCGCGCGCGGGACGTACCGCGTCACCGGTGTCGGCGTGAAGCTGTGCGCCCTGTCCGACGGCGTGAACTCGCTGGCCGTGTCGCAGGCCGCCGGTGAGCTGCCGGCCGTCGACATCGTGCCGGGTCAGGCGGGTTCCGGTGACGAGGGCACCGCGATGCTCGAGATCCTGCACGACCTCGCGCCCAACGCCGAGCTCGGCTTCGCCACGGCGTTCAACGGCGACGCGAGCTTCGCGGACAACATCAAGAAGCTGCGCTTCGACCTCGGCTGCGATGTCATCGTCGACGACGTCATCTACTTCAACGAGTCGCCGTTCCAGGACGGCATCATCGCGCGTGCCGTCGACGCGGTCGCCGCGGACGGCGCGGTGTTTTTCTCCAGCGCCGGCAACCAGGGCAACGTCGCGGACGGCACCGCCGGCCACTACGAGGGCCAGTTCGTCGACTCCGGTGCGGGCGTGGGCAAGTTCGCCGGCTCCGCGCACGACTTCAACCCGGACCCCAACGCGAAGCAGCTGTTCAACCCGCTGTCGAACTACTCCGGCGACAGCCCGGTGACGCTGCACTGGGCCGACCCGCTCGGCCAGTCGTTCAACGACTACGACCTGTACCTGGTCAATTCCCAGGGCAACGTTGTCACCTTCTCGCAGAACAACCAGGACGGCGCCCAGGACCCGTTCGAGCGGATCAACACCCCGAGCAGCTCGACGGGCACGCGCCTCGCGGTCGTGAAGTACCGCGGTGAAGACAAGTACTTCGCGTTGTCGCTGTTCGGCGGCCGCTTCGCCAACTCCAACGACGGGCTGAAGAAGTTCGTCACGCCCGGCATGACCCGTGGCCACTCGGCGGCCAAGGGCGCGATCTCCGTCGCGGCCGCCCCCGCCGCCGCGGCACTGCCGTTCGACCTGGAGCCCGGCGACCCCGCCAACCCGAAGGGCCCGTACCCCAACGCCTTCGACGGCACGCAGAAGCCGGAGCGCTTCACCTCCGACGGTCCGCGCAAGACCTTCTTCGCACCCGACGGCACGCCGCTCGCCGAGACCCGCCAGAAGCCGGACATCACCGCGGCCGACGGCGTGACGACGTCCGTGCCGGGCTTCACGACGTTCTACGGCACGTCCGCCTCCGCGCCGAACGCCGCCGCGATCGCGGGCCTGATCCTGTCCGGCAACCCGACCCTGACGCCCGCCGAGGTCAAGGAAGCCCTTGTCACCACGGCGATCGACATCGTCGAGTCCGGTGTGGACAACCGCACCGGCGCCGGCGTCGTGATGGCCGACAGGGCACTGGAGTACACGGGCGCCTCGCCGCAGGCCCTGGCCCGTGCGCAGAAGCCGACGATCGTCAACGACGCCGACGGCAGCCAGTACCTGAAGCCGGGCACCACCGCCACGGTCACGGTCCCGGTCGCCAACGGCGGTGACGGCTCGGCCGCCTCGACCTCGGTCGTGCTGTCGACGGCGACGCCGGGCATCACCATCGCGCCGCGCTCCAAGTACTACGGCAACATCGACCCGGGCCAGACCGTCAGCAACACCTACAAGGTGTCCGTGCCGGCCTCGGCCGCGCTCGGCTCGGCGGTCAAGCTCGACGCACGCGTGACCTACGCGGGCTCGACCTCACCGACGGCGGCTTCGTTCACGTTCCGCATCGGTGAGCCGTCGCGCGAGTTCAAGACGTTCGCCTACACCGGTGCGCCGGTGGCCATCCCGGACAACGACCAGACCGGTGTCTCGATCGCGGTGCCCGTCACGGGTGTCGGCGGGGCCTCGAACCTGAAGTTCTCCGTGGACGGCGCGACCTGCTCGTCCACCGAGGGCTCCACGACGGTGGGCATCGACCACACCTTCGCGGGTGACCTGGTGGGCACGCTGACCTCGCCGGCGGGCAAGTCCGTGACGCTGTTCTCGCGCTCCGGCGGCACCGGCAACAACATCTGCCAGGCCGTGTTCGACGACTCGGCCGCGCGCCCGTTCTCCTCGGTCCTGAGCGGCGAGGCGCCGTTCACCGGGTCGTGGCAGGCCGGTGGCCAGCTGTCCTCGCTGCTGGCGGACTCCGCCGACGGCAACTGGACGTTCAAGGTCGCCGACGTGGTGGGCTCGGACCGCGGTTCCGTGCGGTCCGTGACGCTGCACGTGGCCGGCTGGGTGTGACGAGCTAGCTGACGAGTGGGAAGGCCCCCGGCTCACGAGCCGGGGGCCTTCCTGTCGCCCCACCGGGCGGAGAAGCGACAAGGGCGCCTCCCGCGAACGGGAAGCGCCCCTGTCAGGCCTGGCTAGCGGTTCGGCCACTCCCAGCGGATGCCGAAAACGCCCGGTCCGAACCCGAGCGCCACGGCGTGCACGCCGCCGCCCGAGTCCAGGGTGAGGTTGCGGCGCCGCGAGGGCGTCTCGTCGCCCGCGGGCACGCTGTACTGCTGCACGCGCGAGGGCAGGTTCGCCTCGTCGAAGCGGACCTCGATCACGTACTCCCGCACCGGCAGGCGGAACTTGCGCGCGAACGTGTTGTTGCCCTTGGGGGCGTGGCCCTCGGGGAACACCAGCTGGTATTCCATGATGAGGGTCTCGCCCCTGGCCAGGGGACGTTCGAACATCATCTCCGCGACCATGATGTTGGCCTCGTGGTCGCGGGCGATGCGGCCGAGGTGGCAGTTGCGCACGTTCACGATCTCGGGGAGCACGTCGGACTCCTCGGTCTCGAACACGAGCGCCCAGCGGTCCGGGCCGTCCTGCTCGGCGCGCAGGATCTGGCGCACCCACACGGACTTCTGCCCGCCGTCGGCAGAGATCTCGATGCGGTCGTGCTGGCTGATCCTGCCGAGCTTCAGGTCGGAGGACGTGTCGACCTTCGAGAGCAGGTTCGCGACCCGCTCACGACGCGCCCAGAGGGCGTCGATCGGCATCATCGTCGTCGGGCGGCAGCGGCGGCCTCGCGGACGAGGTGGGCCGAGCAGCGCCGACAGACCCGACTGGGGCACGCCCAGGACCGACTCGAGGTGCCGCAGCGCCTCCAGCGATTCGGGGCGTTCAGGCCTTCGGCGTCCTGACTGCCAGTAGCTGAGCGTCGCGACGCTGATGGTGACGCCGCGCAGTGCCAACCGGTGCTGGATGCGGTCGAGGCTGAGCCGGCTCGCCTTGATCGCCGCCCTCAACGCCTCCGGGAACGGTCCCGTCGTCAAGAGCTGCGTAAGGCTGCCGTGGCCCGTTGAGTCCGTGTCATCAACGGCCAGTGTTGGTCGACCGGCAGCAGTCGTCATGGTGACTCCCCGCTGTCATAAGATCACGCCCCAGTGACCCTACCCGTCCGTGAACATCGCTGGTCGGAGCCGGATGGAGTCAATGGTTAATCCATACGGTTCATGAGTTCACGCTTTCGAGTCTCATCTGTCAAGCATTACGAACCCATCGGTAACATCCGGATGCTGTTCACGCCCTGTGTCGAGGTGGTTCTACTGTGTGCGCGGTGACCGACCTCACGGCCTTCGACGACCCGCCGCACCTCCCGGTTCCCCGATGAGCCGCGTCCGGCCGGTTCCCGGCGGGCGGGCGGTCGAAGTGGAGCCCGAGCGGGTGGCGGGGTGGATCCGGCGGTTCGCGGACCGGCACGGTGAGATCGACGTCCGGGTGCGCGGGACCGAGGTGGAGATCGTCGCCGAAGACGGCGCGAGGGCCACTTTCGCCACACGCGGTGGGGCCTGTGCGGAAGAGGTGGTCGAAAGGTTGACGGAACCCCGCCGGATCGGGCTCGTGCTCGTCCGGCTCGGCGGTCACAGCGTCGGCGTGGCGTTCGGAGCGAGGGTCGAGGTCTCCGCCACGGACCGCAAGCAGGTCCACGGGCGCATCAGGGCGGGCGGGTGGTCGCAGCAGCGGTTCGCGCGGCGCCGGGAGGGCCAGGCCCGCGTCGCGCTGCAGGCCGCCGCGGACGACGTGGCGCGCGTCCTCGTGCCGCGGCTCGCCGAACTCGACTCGGTCGTGCTCGGCGGTGACCGGCAGGCGCTGGACGTCCTGCGCGACGACCGCAGGCTCTCGGGCGTCTTCGCCAAAGCCGAGGACCGCGTCCTGGACGTGCCGGAACCCCGGCGCTCGGTGCTGGACGAGGCCGCCCGGCGCGCCCGCTGCGTCGAGATCGTGATCCAGGACACACGGGCAACCGGACCGGCGGCCGGCCGCATGGATACGGGTGAGGGTGCCTGAACCGGGCGCCACCGACCTGCTGGAGCTGCAAGTGCGCAAACGAATGGTGATCGTGGCCGGAGCGGTCGCGCTGGGTGCCGTCGGCATCGCGGTGCCCGCGCTGGCGTTGAGCGGTGGCGACGGCGCGCCCCAGCCCACGACCACGGCCCCGCCGGCGCCGTCGACCACGCCCGCCGTGCCGTCGACCTCGCCGGACGCGCTGCCGCCGTCCTCCTCCGTCCTGCCGACGCCGCTGCCGACCAGCCCGCAGCACCCGCCGACGTCCCAGCCCCCGGCGCCGACCTCCTCGATCCTGCCGACGCCGCTGCCGACCACGTCGGCCCGGCCCGCGGTGCCCCCTACGCCGTCCGCGACCCGGCCCGGCCCGACCACCTGGACCCCTCCCGCGACGACGCCTCCGGTGTCGTCGACCCCGGCCGGGTGAGGAGCACCCGCTGAACTGGGAGACCGAGTTCACCGACTGCTTCGACCGGTGCGCCGACTCGATGCGCTTCACGGCGTACCTGCTGTGCGGCAACTGGCACGAGGCGGAGGACGTCATGCAGTCGGCGTTCTTGAAGCTGTACCTGGCCGGTCCGAAGATGAGCGACCGGTCGGGGCTCGAACCGTACCTGCGCCAGATCGTCGTGCGGACGTTCCTCGCCGAACGCCGCAAAGTGCGGTGGCGCAGGGAGAAGCTGACTGACACCCCTCCCGAGGGCCTGTCCTCCGTCGCAGGGGCGGAGGACAGGCTCGTGGTGTGGCAGGCGCTCACCGCCGTGCCCGCACGGCAGCGCGCTGTCCTCGTGCTGCGCTTTTGGCACGATCTCGGCGTCGAGGACACCGCCGCCGCGCTGAACTGCTCCACGGGCACGGTGAAGTCGCAGACCAGCAAGGGCCTGGAGACGCTGCGGCGCAAGCTCGGGCCGGAGTTCGACCACCTGAGGCTGGAGGTGTGATGGTTCGCGAAGACGACCTGAGGGCGACTTTCTCCGCTCTGCACCAGGACGCGGAGGCACCGCCGCGTGCCGTCACGGCCGCCGACCTCATCCGGCGCGGCCAGGCCGTGCGCTCGCGCCGCCGCACCGTCGCCGTCGTCGGCACCGGGCTCGCCACCGCGGGCGTCGTGGCCGTGGCACTGGCCGTGCTGCCGGCCGCAAAGCCCTCCGAACCCGCGACGCCGCCGCTGCCGTCCACGACGTCCGCGCCGCCGACGCCCTCCGCGGTGTCGCCGACGCCGGGTTCGGCCGGGGTGACGCCGACGACGGTCCGGCTCCCCGAGCCGACCAGCCCACCGTGGTCGACGAGGGTGCCGGACCCGCCGTCCAGCCCGCAGGCGCCGCCCGTGAGCAACCCGCAGACGTCCGTCCCGCCGGCCACCTCGTCGAGCCTGCTCCCCACGCGACCTTCGCCGACCGGCTGAGGGACCGGCTGCCGGGGCGGCACAATCCGGCGCCATGAGCGCTCAGATCCGCCTGGTCGAGATCACCGACGCCAACCGCGACGCCGTGGTCGCCGTGCGCGTGCATCCGGCGCAGGAACGCTTCGTCGCGTCCGTCGAGAGGTCGTTCCGCGACGCCGAGGAGAACCCCGACGCCAACCCGTGGTTCCGCGCCGTCTACGACGGTGAGGAGCCCGTGGGGTTCGTCATGCTCAGCTGGGACGTGACGCCGGTGCCGGGACTCATCGGGCCGTACTACCTGTGGCGCCTGCTCGTGGGCGCCGGGCACCAGGGCCGCGGCTACGGCACCGCGATCCTGCGCGAGGTCGTGGCGCTGCTGCGGGCCGGGGACGTTCCCGAACTGCTGACCAGCTGCGTACCGGGGGAGGGTTCGCCCGAACCGTTCTACCGCGGCTTCGGTTTCGTGCCGACCGGGGAGACCGACGAGGACGGCGAGGTCATCCTGCGGCTGGACCTGCGACGGTGAAGTGCCGGTCGCTGCCGGGGGCCTCCAGTTCGTCGACGACCGCCACCGCCAGGTCCTCCGCCGAGATCGACGACGGGCCGGTGAGCATCTCGGTCGTGCCGCGGCGGTAGGCGCCGGTGCGCTCGCCGGGTTCCAGGAGCGCGGGCGGGCTCAGGTAGACCCAGTCGGCCCCGTGCGCCCGGCACGCTTCGAGCTGGCGCAGGCTCGCCTCCGCGATCGGGCGGAGGTGCGGTGGCACGTAACGGTCGTCGTCGAGCACGAGCCCCGTTCCGCCGGGGGTGCGCAGCGGAGCGGCGCCACCGACGACCAGAACCCGTGCCCCGGTCGTGCGCGCCGCGTCGAGGAGCGCCGTCGTGGTGGGCCCGGTCGTGGCCTCCTGTCCCGGCCGCGGCCTGGTCGCCAGCACCACACCGTCCACTCCGGACAGAATGCCGGCCATCAGCTCCCGGTCGGCGGCGTCGCCTCGGACGACGTGCGCGCCGGGAGCCGCGGTGCGGTGCACCGCTGTCACTTCGTGCCCGCGCCTGAGCGCCTCCGCGACGACCCGCGATCCGACCATGCCGGACGCACCGACGACTGCGATCTTCACCGGAGTGCTCCTTCGACGAGAACGGGTGCCGGCCGCTGGGAGGCGACGATGGCGGCGAGGGCGAGGGCGAAACCGGCGAGCTGCACCGGGTCCAGGGTCTGGCCGAGGACGACGACGCCGAGCAGCGCGGCGGACATGGGGGAGAGCAGGCCGAGCATCGAGACGGACGTGACCGGCAGCGTGGTGACGGCGCGGAACCACAGCACGTAGGCGAGCAGCCCGCCGACGCCGCCGAGCCACAGGTAGCCGATCAGCGCCTGCGCGCCGATCGCGGGCGGCGGGCCCTCGAAGAGGAACGTCACCGGCAGCAGGAACACGCCGCCCGCGGTGAGCTGCCAGCCCGCGAACGCCGTCGGTCCCACGCCGGCGGGCCTGCCCCACTTCTTCGTCAGCGTCACGCCGAGCGCCATCGTCGCGGCGCCGGCCAGCCCGGCCAGCACGCCGACGAGGTCGAACCCGGCGGCCGGCCCGAGCACCACGAGCCCGACGCCGACCAGTCCCACGACGCCCCAGGCGAACCGCCAGGCCGACGGGCTCTCCCTGAGCACCCCGACCGCCAGCAGCGCCACCACGAGCGGCTGAGCGGCCCCCAGGGTGGCCGCGACGCCACCGGGCAGGCGTTCGGCCGCGACGAACAGGAACGGGAAGAACATCCCGATGTTGAGCACGCCCAGCGCCGCCGCCCGCGCCCACCACGCGCCGCGCGGCAGCGTCCGGGTCAGCGCCACGGCGATCAGCCCCGCCGGGAGCGCGCGGAGCAGGCCCGCGAACAACGGGTGTCCCGCCGGCAGCAGTTCGGTCGTGACCACGTAGGTCGAACCCCAGACCACCGGCGCGAACGCCGCCAGTGCGAGCCGGGGGAGATCGGTGTTTCTCACGCTTCCCAGTGTTGGTTTCCTGCGTCGATGAGTCCAACACATGCTTTTCATCCGATTCATCGTGATTCAAGATGGATGTCGTGGAGCTCCAGCAGATGCGGTACGTGGTGGCGGTGGCCGAGACGGGCAGCTTCACGAAGGCGGCCCGGCGGTGCCTCGTCGTCCAGTCGGCCCTGAGCCACCAGATCGCGCGCCTCGAACGCTCGCTGGGCGCGCGGCTGTTCGAGCGCACCAGCCGCAGTGTCCGGCTGACCCCGGCCGGAGCGGCGTTCCTGCCGGCCGCGCGGCAGTGCCTCGACTTCGCCGAGCGGGCCGTCGCCGAGGTCGCCGCGGCGGTGGGGGAGGTGCGCGGCCGGGTTGTCGTGGGGGTGATCCCCACGGTCGCCGCGGTGGACCTGCCCGCCGCGCTGAAGGTGTTCCGCGAG
This sequence comes from Lentzea sp. CC55, assembly GCF_021056325.1. Taxonomy (NCBI): domain Bacteria; kingdom Bacillati; phylum Actinomycetota; class Actinomycetes; order Pseudonocardiales; family Pseudonocardiaceae; genus Lentzea; species Lentzea sp. CC55. The sequence goes on from NZ_JAJCXE010000020.1 coordinate 10,911, forward strand.
CGCTATCCGCAGGTGCGGGTGGCGTTGCGGATGCTGCCCAGCCACGAGCTCGTCGAGCAGGTGCGGCAGGGGGCGCTGGACCTCGCGTTCCTCGGGCTGCCGCCTGGCGTGCGGCCGGAGGGGGTGCGGGGGCGGGAACTGGCGCGCGACGAGCACGTGGCCGTCGTGGCACCCGGTCACCCGTTCGCGTCCCGGGAGTCGGTGACGCTGGAGGTGATGGCGTCCGAGCTGTTCGCGGACTTCCCGGTGGCGTCTCCCGGGCGGGTGCAGTCGGACCAGGCCTTCGCCTCGGCCGGGGTGGACCGCGAGGTGGCGTTCGAGGTGACGACCGCGGAGCTGATGGCCGGGCTGATCCGGGAGGGGCTGGCGGTGGCGGTGCTGCCGTCGAAGTACGCGCCGCGGTTGAACGGGGTGGTGACCCTGCCGGTGGTGGACGGGCCGTCCCGGGTGGAGCACCTGGTGTGGAGCGCGGCCGGGCCGACCCCGGCCGCGGCCGCGTTCCTCGAGGTGCTGGGAGTGGAGCCGGGCTAGCCCGCGGTACCCGTCGACAGCAGGCCGCCGTCGACCCGCACGGTCTCCCCGGTGATCCAAGAAGCCCCGTCGGAGCACAGGAATGCCACGAGAGAGGCGACGTCCTCCGGCGTTCCGAGACGCTTCATCGGGTACTGCTGCGCCGCCTCCTCCTCGCGGCCCACGTACAGCGCCTCGGCGAACTTCGTCTTCACGACGGCCGGCGCGACCGCGTTCACGCGCACCTTCGGGCCGAGCTGCCACGCCAGCTCCTCGGTGAGGCGGATCAGGGCCGCCTTCGAGGCGCCGTACGCGCCGATGACGCCCGTGGAGCGGATGCCGCCGATCGAGGCGACGTTCACGACCGCGCCGCCGTGCTCGCCCATCCACGCCTTCCACGCCAGCTGGACGAAGCCGAGCGTGGCCACGACGTTGACGTCGAAGATCTTCCGGACGGCGTTGAGGTCGGCCTCCATCAGGAAGCCGAACTGCGGGTTGATGCCCGTGTTGTTGACGAGCACGTCGAGGCGCCCGAACTCCTCGACGGTGCGCGTGACGGCCTCTTCACGGGACGCGTCGTCACCGGCGTTGCCCTGGACCGTGAGGACGCGGCCACCGGTGTCGGCCGCGAGCTGCCCGGCCGCCTCGGCGAGCTGGTCGGCCTTGCGGCCGGTGATGGTGACGGAGGCGCCGCGGGAGAGGAGCTCGCGTGCGATGCCGTAGCCGATGCCGCGGGACGCTCCGGTGACCAGCGCCGCCTTGCCCGAGAAGTCTTCGCTCATGCGCGGCAATCTATGCGTCCGGCCACAGGCGGGAAATTCGATGGTCGCGATCCCGTAGACTGGTTCGCGTGATCCTCCTGGAGTAGGCCGAACCGGACGTGCCATCCCTTTGCCGTGCCCGGCTGTGCCGATTTCGCAGACGCACAGAAACGTATGCCTCCCGGAGTTCCTCTTGATCACCGCAACCGACATGGAGTTGCGCGCGGGCTCACGCATTCTCGTGAGCGGCGCCAACCTGCGCGTCCAGCCCGGCGACCGCATCGGCCTCGTGGGCCGCAACGGCGCCGGCAAGACCACCTCGCTGCGCGTTCTCGCCGGTGAGGGCGAGCCGTACGCCGGCGCCATCATGCGCAAGGGCGCGCTCGGCTACCTGCCGCAGGACCCGCGCGAGGGCGACCTGTCCGTCATCGCGAAGGACCGGGTGCTGTCCGCGCGCGGCCTCGACCAGCTCCTGCGCGACATGGAGAAGGCCCAGACGAAGATGGCCGAGCTCGTCGACCCGGCCGAGCTCGACGTCGCCGTCACGAGGTACGGCAAGCTCGAGGAGCGCTTCGCCGCGCTCGGCGGGTACGCGGCCGAGTCCGAGGCCGCCCGCATCTGCTCGAACCTCGGCCTGCCCGACCGCGTTCTCGCCCAGCCGCTCAGCACGCTGTCCGGTGGTCAGCGCCGCCGCGTCGAGCTGGCGCGCATCCTGTTCGCCGCCTCCGAGGCCGGTGTCGGCGCGAAGTCGAGCACGATCCTGCTGATCGACGAGCCCACGAACCACCTCGACGCCGACTCGATCACGTGGCTGCGCGGCTTCCTGAAGTCCCACGACGGCGGTCTCGTCGTGATCTCGCACGACGTCGAACTGCTCGACGACGTCGTGAACAAGGTGTGGTTCCTCGACGCGATCCGCGGTGAGGTCGACATCTACAACCTCGGCTGGAAGAAGTACCTCGAAGCCCGTGCGACGGACGAGAAGCGCCGTCGCCGCGAGCGCGCCAACGCCGAGAAGAAGGCCGGCGCGCTGATGACGCAGGCCGCCAAGATGGGCGCGAAGGCCACGAAGGCCGTCGCGGCGCAGAACATGGCCAAGCGCGCGCAGAAGCTGCTCGACGGTCTCGACGACGTGCGCCAGAGCGACAAGGTCGCGAAGATCAGCTTCCCGGCGCCCGCGCCGTGCGGCAAGACCCCTCTGATGGCAGAGGGTCTGAGCAAGTCCTACGGGTCGCTGGAGATCTTCACCGGCGTCGACCTCGCGATCGACAAGGGCTCCCGCGTCGTCGTGCTCGGCTTCAACGGTGCCGGCAAGACGACGCTGCTGCGGTTGCTCGGCGGCAGCGAGAAGATGGACGCGGGCAAGGTCGTCCCCGGCCACGGCCTGAAGATCGGCTACTTCGCCCAGGAGCACGAGACGCTCGACCACAACGCGTCGGTGTGGGAGAACATCCGCCACATGGCGCCGGACGAGCAGGAGCAGCGGCTGCGGTCGCTGCTCGGCACGTTCCTGTTCAGCGGCGAGCAGCTCGACCAGCCCGCGGGCACGCTGTCCGGTGGCGAGAAGACGCGACTGGCGCTCGCCGGCCTGGTGTCGTCGGCCGCGAACGTGCTGCTGCTCGACGAGCCCACGAACAACCTCGACCCGGCTTCGCGCGAGCAGGTGCTCGACGCGTTGCGGCGCTACGAGGGCGCGGTCGTCCTCGTGACGCACGACCCCGGAGCGGTCGAGGCGCTGGAACCCGAGCGGGTGATCCTGCTGCCCGACGGCACCGAGGACCACTGGTCCGAGGACTACCTCGAGCTCGTCCAGCTCGCGTGATCTCCACCCGTCAAAGGACTACCGAGCGCGTTCTGTGATCAACTGAGCGTGATCGATTCGACCGTTCGGCGATCTCTTTGCTTGATCACCTGGCGTTCTGCCGGTTCCTGTTCGATCATTGCGACGACAGGGGCCGTAGAACGGCCCACCTGCTCGTACGGAAGGCGGGACAAGGTGGCTGACCTGAAGAAGGGTGCCCGGATCACCGGCGCCACGCGGGACAAGCTGGCCGCTGACCTGAAGAAGAAGTACGAAAAGGGCGCGAGCATCCGGGCTTTGGCGGAGAGCACCGGGCGTTCCTACGGCTTCGTGCACCGGGTTCTGTCGGAGTCCGGGGTCACGCTGCGCGGTCGCGGTGGCGCCACCCGGACGAAGAAGAAGTAGCGACGACCCAGACTGCTACTCTCCGGTAACTAGCTTCTAGTTCGCCGGAGGTAACCACCATGCCAGTGCCTTCCATCGACGCTGGCGTGCTCGAGCGCGGTGGCGTTCGGCTCGCGATCTCGGGGCCGCGCGCGACCATCACGCTCGATCGTCCCGACGTGCTCAACGCGCAGACGCCCGCCACGTGGCAGGCGTTGCGGCACATCGGCGAACAGCTGGACCCGGACGTCCGCGTCGTGGTCGTCCGGGGCTCCGGCCGCGCCTTCTCGGCGGGGCTGGACCGGCGCATGTTCACCGGTGAGCCCGTCGACGGCGAACCCGGTGGTCTCGGAGCGATCCTGGCGCTGTCTCCCGAGGAGGCGGACGCCCGCATCGCGTCGTACCAGGCCGGGTTCAGCTGGCTGCGCGACCCGGCACGCGTGACGATCGCCGCGGTGCACGGGCACGCCATCGGCGCGGGTTTCCAGCTGGCGCTGGCGTGCGACTTCCGCGTGCTCGCCGAGGACGCGCAGTTCTGCATGGCCGAGACCGGGCTGGGTCTGGTGCCCGACCTCGGCGGCACGCTGCCGTTGGTGCGACTCGTGGGGTACTCGCGCGCGGCCGAGATGTGCGTGACGTCCCGCCGGGTGCCGGCGGAGGAGTCGCTGCGCATCGGCCTCGCGAACTCCGTCGTGCCCGCCGGCGAGCTCGACGGCGCCGTCGACGCGCTCGTGGCCGCCGTGCTGAAGTCGCCCGCGGGTGCCGTCGCGGAGACGCTCGGGCTGATCGCGTCCGCGGCGTCCGGTGTCGACGCCGAGGCGCAGCTCGCGCTGGAACGCGCCGCCCAGCTGCGCCGGCTGCGGTCGTTCGCGGCCCTGTCCGCTCAAAGCTGAAACTTTCCGCCGCTCTGGCAGCGCTCGACGGAATTGTCGGACCGCTGTGCTGTTCTAGTCAGCGTGGACGGCTACAGCTCCTGGCGATTCATGATGGGGGTCACCTCCGACGCACCCGCGAAGGTGCGCCGGGGAACCTTCCGGCGCGTGCTGGCCTTCGCCCGGCCCCACCGGGCGAAGCTGGTGGTGTTCCTCCTGCTGACGGTGGTGTCGGCGGCTCTCGCGGTGACGACGCCGCTGCTGGCGGGCCGCGTGGTCGACGCGATCGTGCGCGGGGCGAACCCCTCCGTCGTGGTATGGCTCGCCGTGGTGATCGCGGTGATCGCTCTGACCGACGCCGGTCTGGGCGTCGTCGAGCGCTGGCAGTCGACCCGCATCGGTGAAGGCCTGATCTACGACCTGCGCCGTGCCGTGTTCGGTCATGTGCAGAAGATGCCCGTCGCGTTCTTCACCCGCACGCGCACCGGTGCGCTCGTGTCACGCCTGAACAACGACGTGATCGGCGCCCAGCGCGCGTTCACGTCCACGCTGTCCGGGTTCGTCACGAACATCATCCAGCTGGCGCTGGCGCTGGGCGTCATGTTCGCGCTGTCGTGGCAGGTCACCGCCCTCGCGCTGGTGCTGCTGCCGGTGTTCGTGCTGCCCGCCAAGCGCATGGGCAAGCGGATGGCGGAGATGCAGCGCGAGGCGTCGAGCCTGAACGCCTCGATGGTCACGCAGTCGACCGAGCGCTTCTCCGCTCCCGGCGCGACCCTGGTGAAGCTGTTCGGCCGCCCCGACCGCGAGGAACGGGAGTTCGGCGAGAAGGCCGCGAAGGTCCGCGACATCGGCATCCGGACCGCGATGGCCACCCGCTGGTTCATGACCGGTCTGACGCTGGTGTCGTCGCTGGCCCAGGCCCTGGTCTACGGCCTGGGCGGGTACCTGGCGCTGACCGGGCACCTCGCCGCCGGCGCCGTGGTGTCGCTGGCGCTGCTGCTCACGCGCCTGTACGCGCCGCTGACCGCGCTCGCGAACGCCCGCGTCGACCTGATGACGGCGCTGGTGTCGTTCGAACGCGTCTTCGAGGTGCTCGACCTCGACCCGATGATCAAGGAGAGCGAGAACCCGCGCACGGTGCCCGACGGCCCGGTGTCGGTCGAGTTCTCCGACGTCCGCTTCGCCTACCCGTCCGCAGACAAGGTGTCGCTCGCCTCGCTGGAGTCGGTGGCCACCCTGGACACCCGCGGCGGCGAGGAGGTGCTGCACGGCGTCAGCTTCGAGGCCCTCGCGGGCCAGCTCGTAGCCGTGGTCGGCTCGTCCGGCGCCGGCAAGTCGACGCTGGCGTCCCTCGTGCCACGCCTGTACGACGTCGACTCCGGTGCCGTGCGGCTGTCCGGAGTGGACGTCCGCGACCTGTCGTTCGACTCGCTGCGCGCCACCGTCGGCGTGGTGACGCAGGACGGCCACCTGTTCCACGACACGATCCGCGCGAACCTCGAGTACGCCTCACCCGGCGCGTCCGACGAGGAGCTGTGGGACTCGCTGCGCCGCGCGCGCCTGCTCGACCTGGTCGCCTCGCTGCCCGACCAGCTGGACACCGTCGTCGGCGAACGCGGCTACCGCCTCTCCGGCGGCGAACGCCAACGCCTGACCATCGCCCGCCTGCTCCTCGCCAAGCCGCGCGTCGTGATCCTCGACGAGGCCACCGCCCACCTCGACTCGGAGTCGGAGGCGGCGGTGCAGGAAGCGCTGACCGAGGCCCTGCACGGCCGCACCGCCCTGGTGATCGCGCACCGCCTGTCGACCATCCGCAACGCCGACCAGATCCTGGTGCTCGAACACGGCGAGATCGTCGAGCGCGGCACGCACACCGAGCTGATGGCGGCCGAGGGCCGCTACGCGGACCTCTACAACACGCAGTTCGCGCAGCCGCCGGTGGTCGGGGTGTTACCGACGCCGAAGTTCAGCGAGCGGGCCGAGCGGGCCGAGGTGGCGGAGGCGGCGCAGAGGCCCTGATGGCGCGCATGTCCTGATGGCGCACGCGCCCTGACGGGCGGGCGGCTCTCGTCGCGGCCCGGGTTGTGGGTTGGGCGAGCTGTGGGGCTGGCTGGGCACTGACCGCAGGGGCGGTTCGGAGGGCTGTCCTTGCTGTCTGGGCTGCGCGGGTTGTGGAGCTGGGCTGGCTGGGACTGACTGGCTGCGGGTGAGGCTCGACGGGCACGTCTATGCAGGCTGGCTGGGCTGGGCGGGTTATGGGCTGGGCGGGCTGCGGGGCTGGCTGGCGGTGGCCGCGGCTGAGGCCTGGCGGGCA
>NZ_JAJCXE010000021.1:0-112257 GCF_021056325.1 Lentzea sp. CC55
GGGCCCTGCGAGTCCTGCTGGCCCGGCAGGTCGATCGCGACGACCTCGAACCCCGCGTCCGAGATCAGGTCGATCATCGGCGCGAAGTCCTCTTTGGAGCCCGTGTAGCCGGGCACGAGCAGTGCTGTCGTGCGCATCGCGTCGTCGCCCATCGCGGGCGCGCGCAACGCCCCGATCGTGCCGTAACGGCCCGGGAGGTCGGCGCGCTGTGCCCGGTGGGGGCTGATCTGCGAGTGCACGAGCAGAACTATCGCAGCGCGACCAGGGTTCCGCCACGCTGCTCGAGTACGACGGGACCCGCTGTGGCCAGTTGCACAGGGCCGGTGTGGCCCTCGCGGTTCACCCTGATCGTGCCCACGACTTCGCCGGTGGCCTGCTCGTGCACCCGCAGGCCGTTCTCGACGGGCACCAGCAGGCGGCCCGCGAGCGTCGTGCCGGCGCCCAGCGTGCCCTGCGCGGTCCACAGTGGAGTGAGAGTCTCCCGCGAGAGCGCGATCGTGCGGGAACCGGTGAACCAGAAGACGTTCGTCTTGGTGGAGAACACCTGCGTCACGTGGTTCGCCGGATCCGCGAAGTCGGCCTCGGGCACGTCGAGCGGCACCTCGGTGACCTGGTTGCCGGTCTCGGAGTCGAAGACGAGCAACCGGCCCGGCTTCGGCACCGCCACGGCGAACAGCTTCTCCGTCACGGCCACGAGCTGCACGTTCGCACCGCCGGTGAGCACGCTGGCGAACACCTTGGGCTCGTCGGACTTGTCCGGGTTCGGCTTGAGCACCGTGACGCGGTCCGAGGCGTCCTCCGGGCAGCGCTCGACGACCGCGAACTTGCCCGTCGTGACGGCCACCGAGCCGTAGGCGCAGCCGACGCGCGGCTGCTTGTTCGGGTTCACGATCGCGCGCAGGCCGCCGAACTCGAGCGAGCGCACCAGGTCGTCGCGCCGGTAGACCTCGAGGAACTTCGAGCCGGTGGTGATGAGGTGCGAGCCCTCGTTGAGCAGAGCCGTGCCCGGTTCCGCGTCGCCGTTGCGCTGAGCCTTCCGCTCGCCGGTGACACCGTCGAGCGAGGTGAGCTCGGAGCAGTTGGTGCCCTTGGAGTACAGGGCCATCGCCCGGCCCCACGCCGTGCTCACCACGCACAGCGGCAGGTCGCGCCGGTACGTCCACCGCACGTCACCGGTCAGCGGGTCGCGGCCGTCGACCTGGCCGCCGTCGCCGGTGACGACCGTGGACGGCTTCTCCTCGCCGGTCTCCTTCGACGCGGTCTGCACGACCACGGGCGACTGCGAGGCACCGCTGGGCGCCCGCCAGACCTCGGCGAGCGACGGCGGCAACGACGTCACCTCGGGCAGCTGCTCCCACGACGACGGCCCGGTGACCGACGTCGTGGCGCGAGCATCGCTGAACGCCCAGGTCAGCACGGACGCGACGAGCGCGGCGACCGCGATCAGCGCGACCGCGAGGAAGTCGCGGCGGGTGCGCCACGACCGCGCGGGCGGGCGTTCCTCGACGGGCCCGGGACCGGAGTCGGGCTCGTGCGCGGGCTCGTCGAGGACGTCCTCGATGTCGGTGACGTCGGAACCGGGGGACGACATGGTGATCAGTCTGCCGAAGGAGCGGCCTGTTCGGCAGAGGAACGGCTGCGACGGCGCCTGCGCGGCTTGTCGGAGGCCGGCTTGTCGGCGGACTCCGGTGCCCCGGACTCCGCCTGCGCGCCGTCCTGCGGCACGCCGCCGCGGCTGCGCGTGCGGGACCGGGAGCGCTTCGGCCTGGTCTCCTCGTTCGTCTCCGCGGCCTGCTCGGCACCGCCGCGGGTGGAGCCGGTGCGACGGCGGCGCTTGCGCTTGCCGGTGTCGAGCTGCTCCTCCTCCTCGGCGTCGAGGCCCGCGCGGGTGCGGTGGCTCAGCGGCAGCCGGCCGGTCGAGCCGGACGGGATGCCCAGGTCGGCGAAGAGGTGCTCGGACGTGGAGTAGGTCTCCACCGGCAGCGGCGCGCCGAGGCCGAGCAGGTCGTCGACGACCTTCCAGCGGTTCGTCTCGTCCCAGTCGACGAACGTGACCGCGATGCCCATGCGCCCGGCACGCCCCGTGCGGCCGATGCGGTGGACGTAGGTCTTCTCGTCCTCGGGGCACTGGTAGTTGATGACGTGCGTCACGTCGTCGATGTCGATGCCGCGCGCCGCCACGTCCGTGGCGACCAGCACGTCGACCTTGCCGGCGCGGAACGCCCGCAGCGCCTTCTCGCGTGCGCCCTGACCCAGGTCGCCGTGCACGGCGGCCGCGGCGAACCCGCGTTCGGTCAGGTCGTCGGCGACCTTCTGCGCCGTCCGCTTGGTGCGCGCGAAGACCATCGTCAGGCCGCGGTCGCGCGCCTGCAGCACGCGGGCCAGCATCTCCGGCTTGTCCATCGAGTGCGCGCGGTAGACGAACTGCGAGATGTTCTCGTGCGTCTGCGGAGCGTTGTTCTCCTCCGCGCGGATGTGCGTCGGCTGGTTCAGGAACGTGCGGGCCAGCGTGATGATCGGGCCGGGCATCGTCGCGCTGAACAGCATCGTCTGGCGCTGGTCGGGGACCATGGTCAGGATGCGCTCGATGTCGGGCAGGAAGCCCAGGTCGAGCATCTCGTCGGCCTCGTCCAGCACGAGCATGCGGACCTTGCCGAGGACCAGGTGGCGCTGTTCGGCCAGGTCGAGCAGGCGGCCGGGCGTGCCGATCACGACGTCGACGCCCTTGCGCAGCTGCGCGATCTGCCGCTCGTACGGGATGCCGCCGTAGATCGCGGCGACCTGCAGGTCCAGGTGCTTGCCCGCGTCGGTGAGGTCGTGCGCGACCTGGAGGCACAGCTCACGGGTCGGGACGACCACCAGGGCCTGCGGGGTGCCGTCACCGGGCGACTCGACGCGGTGCAGCAGCGGCACGCCGAACCCGAGGGTCTTGCCGGTGCCGGTGCGCGCCTGGCCGATGACGTCGTCGCCGGCGAGCGCGATGGGGAGCGTCAGCTCCTGGATGGCGAAGGTGCGTTCGATGCCCGCTTCGCTGAGCGCCTTGACGATCTCGTCGCGTACGCCGAGCTCGGCGAACGTGGGGGAGGTGTGCTCGACCGGGGCGTCTGCCAGCAGCGGGTGCGAGGTGTCTTCTTCGGGGACTCCGGCTTCGCTGTGCTCCAGGAGAACCGGGTCCAGATGTGCTTCTACTTCAGCGGTCAGGGTGATCAGCCTCTCTCGTACCAAGCGCGTACGAGCCCCTGCCGGGCCTCTCGACCGCGCTAGATGAGCAGCTGCGGGAAAGGTGTACGCGCACCATTTCTGCGCCGCGCAGCGTGGTCGTCACACTCGTCACGCCGGGCGTCCACCCCCATTCTACCTGGCCAGAGCCGATTGACCACCTCATGCGGCGAATCCGGTCCCCTTCGGCCGTTCGCGGCACCCGGCAGGACGCCTCGTGGCACCGCCCCTCACGCCTCCATGTGGCGGATGCGGCATCACCGCGGTTCGTCCGTGCGACCGCGTCGATCGGCCGATGCGACCCGCCGCACTAGAGTTCGGTCCCATGGGTGTTGCGGAGGGTGTTGTCGATCTTCTGGGAGCGCTCGCCTACGGCGAGCTCTCGGCTTTCGACCGGATGGCGGAGGACTCGCGCACGGCGCCGACCTTGGCGGGACGCGCGGCGCTCGCCCAGGTGGCCGCCGCGGAGATCGGGCACTTCACGCTGTTGCAGAAGCACCTGGCCGCCGAGGGCATCGCCGTCGAGGACGCGATGGCGCCGTTCGTGAAGGGCTTCGACGCGTTCCACGAGTCGACGAGCCCCAAGTCGTGGCTCGAGTCGCTCGTGAAGGCGTACGTGGGTGACGGTCTCGCGGCCGACTTCTACCGCGAGATCGCCGAGTGGCTGGACGCGCCGACCAAGGAGCTGGTGCTCCACGTGCTCGCCGACACGGGGCACTCGGCGTTCGCTGAGCGCGAAGTCCTGGCCGCCGTCGAGACCGATCCGCGGGTCCGCGACCGCCTCGCGCTGTGGGGCAGGCGGCTGCTCGGCGAGGCGTTGACGCAGGCCCAGTACGTGGTGGCGGAGCGGGACGGGCTCTCGGAGCTGATCATCAGGGGGTCCGGGGACCTCGCCGGGATCGGCCAGCTGTTCCGCCGTCTCCAGCAGTCGCACGCGCGGCGCATGACGCAGCTCGGACTCGGCTAGTGCGGCGACCACTAACCGCCGACGGACGATTCTCGCTGGTCAGACGGGTGCATCGCGGTGTCGACCCCCGCCCCTCATATCGGGCATATGGGGGGCGGGGGTCGACACCGCGAGGTGCCCTGCTGCACACCGGGAGCGTCTGGCGGTGATTGTGGTCGCCGCACTGGGTAGGCTCGGTCCTAGATTTTTCTCTTGAGCACGGAGGTCAGCGTGGAGGTCAGGATCGGCGTCGCGGACAGCGGGCGGGAACTCGTCGTGACCAGTGAGCTCAGCCCGACCGAGGTCGAGGGCCTGGTGGCCGACGCGGTGTCCGGCAAGTCCGCCGTGCTGTCGCTGGTGGACGCCAAGGGTGCGCGGTTCGTCGTGCCCGCTGGCCGCGTCGCGTACGTGGAGATCGGGCCGCAGGACTCGCGCAAGGTCGGGTTCGGCGCCTAGGTTCGCAGAACGCGGGAGCCCCGGTCGGCAGTTGCCGGCCGGGGCTCCCGCGCGTCGGGGGACGGCTCAGCGGCCGGCCGGTTCCTCGATCTTGTACGGCGGTGTGGAGGTGCCGCCGACCCGGTAGCGGCCCCACGGGTCCTGGTCGGTGAGCGTGCCCTCGGCCTGCCCGGTGGGTGTGCGCAGCAGCGCGGTCCGCGCGCCGCCTTCGACCCGGCTCGTGACGTCGTCGTTGGCCTTCACGCGGCCGTACCAGTGGTAGCGGCCGTCGATCGGCTGGAAGTAGCCGCGCAGCTCGACCTCGACCGCGACCTCGTCGGAGCCGAAGACGAGGGTGGCCTCGCCGGTGTAGCCCTCTTCGTCGTGCTCGTGCTCGCTCATCAGTCCACCAATCGCAGAGGGGTGAGGGGCTTGGCCGGGTCCGCCTGCACGCCCGCCGAGCGCAGCAGCCCGTCGATCGCGTGCCAGATGATCGTGGCGAGGTAGTCGCTGAGGTTCTCGCGGGACATCGTCTGGCGGTCGAGCCACCAGTCGCCCGCGTTCTGCACCATGCCGACGAGCGCGTGCGCCCACGGCTCGGCGCCGCCGGAGTCCATGTCGAAGGCGCGCAGGTAGTCGCCGAGGATGCGGGCGAGGGTGGTCGCGATGAGGTTCTTGTCCTCGGCCACGACGTCCTTCTCGACCGGGCGGTCGACGAAGGAGCCCTTCACGACGAACCGGTAGAGGTTCGGGTTCTCCTCGATCACCGACAGGTAGGCGTCGACGATGCCCTCGATGCGGGCGCGGATCGGGCCGTCGGCGACGAGTGCCGGGCCCATCCGGTCCATCAGCAGCTCGGTGGCCTTCTGGCCCACCGCGAGGTACAGGTCGGACTTGTCGGTGAAGTGCCGGTAGAGCACGGGCTTGCTGACGCCCGCCTCCGCGGCCACGTCCTCCATGCCGACGTCGGGGCCCTTCCTGGCCACGGCGGCGATCGTGGCCTCCACGAACTCCGCCCTGCGCTGCTCGCGATGACCCTTCCACCGCTCCCGTCGCGCGTCCGGCCCCTTGACAGTGCGTGCCATGTGACGCACGCTACCAGAAGTAACCGTTACCTCAAGTAACACTTACCGGGGAGGGGCAACCGATGAGGGTCGCCGATCGGGAGAAGACAGCGGAAAGGCTGCTCAAGTCGTCCGCCGAGAAGTTCTACGACCCCGAGGTGGACATCGACTGGTCCGCACCTCTGGCCGACGGGCTCTTCTACATTCCTGAACAGCGCATTTCGCTCTACGGCACGCCTCTTTACGACTCGCTCACGCAGGAGCAGCGCGTCGAGCTGTCCAAGCACGAGCTGGCGTCCATCGCGTCCGTGGGCCTGTGGTTCGAGCTGCTGCTCATGCAGATGCTCGTGAAGGTCGTCTACAACAGCGACCCGACCACGAGGCACGCCCAGTACGCGCTGACCGAGGTCGCGGACGAGTGCCGCCACTCGACGATGTTCGCGCGCCTGGTCGAACGCGTCGGCTGCCCCGCGTACGGCCCGACGAAGCACACGCACCGCCTGGGCAAGCTGCTGCCGATCATCGGCTACGGTCCGGCCATGTACGGCTCGATCCTGGTCGCCGAGGAGATCCTCGACCGGCTGCAGCGCGAGGCGATGAACGACGAGACCGTCCAGCCGATCGTGCGGATGGTGAACCGCATCCACGTGCTGGAGGAGGCCCGTCACGTGCGGTTCGCCCGCGAGGAGCTGCAGCGCGGCATGGCCGGGCTCAAGGGCTACGAGAAGCCCTACCAGAAGTGGCTCATCGGGTACGTGTCGATGATGATCACCCGCGCGATCATCAACCCGCGGGTCTACGCGGCGGTCGGGCTGGACGTGCGCGAGGCGCACCGCCAGGCGCTGGCCAACCCGAAGTTCCAGGAGACCATCCGCTGGTCGGGGGAGCGGATCATGTCGTTCCTGGACGAGGCCGGACTCGTCGGAAAGCCGGGGATGCGCTCGTGGCGCCGCTCGTTCTTGATCGGCTGAACGTCGTCACGTCCGGGGACCCCGCCTCGGACGTGACCGCGGTGCTGCTGCACGGCTGGACCATGGACCTCACGACGTGGGACCGCGTGGCGCCGGCGTTGCCGGGCCGCGTGGTCCGCTACGACGTGCGCGGTCACGGGCGTTCGGCCGGCGGGACCGGGACGATCTCGGAGCTGGCCGACGACCTGGCCGCGGTGCTGCAGGAGTGCGCGCCCACCGGGCGGGTCGTGCTCGCCGGGCACTCGCTGGGCGGCATGACGATCATGGCTCTGGCGGAGCAGTGGCCCGAGCTGTTCTCCCGCGTGTCCGGGGTGGCGCTGATCGCCACCTCGTGCGGGGACCTGCCGCCGCTGCGGGCGGTGGAGCGGCTGGCCGGGAAGTGGCTGCTGAAGAGGTCCAAGGTCGGGTTCGGGCGGGTGATCGCGCCCGGCCTGCGGGTGACGTTCGGGCGGCGGCCGCGGTGGGCCGACGTCCGTGCCGCGGCCGCCATGGCCGGGAACACCTCGTGCGAGGCGTTCGTCGGGATCCGGGAGGAGCTGACGCTGCACCAGCGGCGCGAGGCGCTGTCGGTGCTCTCGGACATCCCCACCGTCGTCATGGCCGGTGCCTGGGACGTCCTGACGCCGCTGCGGCACTCGCGGGTGCTGGCCGACTCGCTGCCGAGCGCGGAGTTCGTGATCTACCCGAAGACGGGGCACATGCTGCCGCTCGAGCGGCCGGAGGACGTGGCCCGGCGGATCGCCGCGCTGATGTGAGACCGCCGGACGCGCGAAAGGGCCCGCACCCGCGGGCCCTTTCGCGCGTCAGCGTTGTCAGTGCTGCAGCGGGAAGCCGCCACCGATGCCGCGCCACGCCAGGTTGGAGATCAGCGCGACCGCTTCCTCCTTCGGCACCCGGCGGTTGTCCGCCAGCCACGACCGGGCGGTGACCTGCGAGAGGCCGACCAGGCCCACGGCGAGCAGGCGGGCGCGTTCCTCGTCCAGGCCCGCGTCCGCGGTGATGGTGTCGGTGATGGCGTCCACGGAGTCCGTGGTGGCGCGCTCGACCGCGGACTGCACGGCCGGCTCCGAGCGCAGGTCGGACTCGAAGACCATGCGGAAGGCCTGGCCCTCGCCGTCCACGAAGTCGTAGAAGGCGGCCACGGCGGCGCGCACGCGGAGCTTGTTGTCCGTCGTCGAGCCGATGGCGGTGCGCACTCGGCCGACCAGCTCGTCCACATGGGACTCGAGCAGCGCCATGTACAGCTCGAGCTTGCCGGGGAAGTGCTGGTACAGCACGGGCTTGGACACGCCCGCGCGTTCGGCGATCTCGTCCATCGCCGCGGCGTGGTAACCGTTCGCGACGAACACGTCCTGCGCCGCTGCGAGCAGCTGCGCGCGGCGGGCGGTGCGCGGCAGTCGAACGCCCCTGCCTGCGGGTGCGCTCTGCGCCGTCTCCGTCATGGTGCCTCCAGCACGAGTGTTCCGGCCGTCGGACAGGGATTGCCAGACCGAGGCGTGAGCGCAACCTTACTCGCTGGTAGCGGACTTCCGGGAACCATCTCGGCGTTCTTTCCCGCATCCTGGTCCGGTGAGCACCCTGATCCCCGCCCCGCTGTCCACGGTCGAACTGCCCCCGCTGGACACCTCCCAGACGCCCTGGCCCGGTGAGTTCCAGCAGGTGGACGGCCACGAGGTGCACGTCAGGGTGACGCCGGGCAACGGGCCGCCCGCGGTCTACGTGCACGGGCTCGGCGGATCCGCGACGAACTGGACGGACCTCGCGGCCCAGCTGAAGGACCACGTCAGCGGCTACTCGATCGACCTGCCCGGGTTCGGCCGCTCCGAACCGATCCCCGGCTACGACTTCAGCCTGGCCACGCACGCGCGCACCGTCGTCAAGTACCTGGAAACGCTCTCACAGCCGGTGCACCTGTTCGGCAACTCCATGGGCGGCGCGATCTCGGTGATCGTCGCCGCGACCAGGCCCGATCTCGTGAGGACGCTCACGCTGGTCTCCCCGGCCGTGCCGGACCTGCGGCCGCGCCTGGACCGCATGTCCGACCCGCGGATGGCCCTCGCGGTCCTGCCGGTCGTCGGCCCGCGGGTGCGCCGGGAGCTCGCGAAGCTGACCGCGCACCAGCGCACGCGGCAGATGCTCGAGCTGTGCTTCGCCGACCCGAGCCTGGTGCCGGACAACCGCATCGAGGAGTCGATCAAGGAGAACGAGGAGCGGGCCCGGCAGCACTGGGCGGGGCAGGCGCTCAACCGCAGCACGTTCGGCCTGATGCAGAGCTGGCTCACCCCCGGCGCGAAGTCGCTGTGGCGGCTGCTGCCGTCGGTCCAGGCGCCGACGCTGGTGCTCTGGGGCGAGAACGACCGGCTCGTGAGCGTGCGCAAGGGGCCGCGCACGGCGCGGCTGCTGCCGAAGGGGCGGCTGCTGGTGCTGCCCAGGACCGGCCACGTCGCCCAGATGGAGCGGCCCGCCACCGTCGCGAGGGCGGTGCTGGGCATGTGGGAGGCGGTCGACCGCCACTCGTGGTGACGGGCAACGGCCGTACGGGCGATGTGGGACCCTGGTCGACGTGAATCGCGCCCCCGAGCGAGGACGTAGTGCTCCGCCCGCCGACCGCTACCGCCGTGGCGAGCGGCGGACCAGTGCGGAACCACTCGCGGCCGCCTGGGAGCCGGAGGGCACGCAGGCCCTGCGCAGGCCCCGCCAGAGCCGCGGTGTGAAGAGGCTCGTCGCCAGCTACGGCTGGCGCATCTACGCGATCCCGGTGCTCCTCGTGCTGACGGCGCTCGTGGTGCTCGACACGGTGCAGCCGCAGTCGCCCTCGTCCGGCACCGACGCCGGCACGAACGCCGCCGAGACGCCCGTCAGCACACCCGAGGCGCCGCCGACCGAGGTGCCGGGCAAGAAGCCCGACCTGAAGATCCCGACCGCGGAACTGCCCGCGGGACCGGCGTTCTCCGAGGACGGCGTCGGCACGTTCAAGGTGATCGGGGGTGCGGGTCAGCGCGTCGGCGAGGGCAACGCGCCGAAGTTCCGCAAGTACGCGATCGCCATCGAGGACGGCGTGAAGCCCGCCGACTACAACGACGACGCGGCCGCGTTCGCGCGCACGGTCGAGGGGATCCTGTCCGACCCGCGCAGCTGGATCGGCACCAAGCAGGTCGCGCTGCAGCGGGTCGAGGCGAACCAGAACCCGGACTTCGTGGTGTCGCTGGCCACGACGAAGACGTCGCACACGCTCTGCGGCAGGGAGATCCCGTTCGAGACCTCCTGCTACAACCCCGACCAGAAGCGCGTGATCATCAACGTCGCCCGCTGGGTGCGCGGAGCCATGGCCTACGGCTCCGACCTGGCCGGCTACCGCACGTACGTGATCAACCACGAGGTCGGGCACGCCCTGGGCAGCCGGCACGCGCCGTGCCCGGACAACGACGCGCCGGCTCCCGTGATGATGCAGCAGACGTTCGGCGTCTCGAACGACTTCGTCTCGCAGCTCAACGCGGGCCAGGACGTCGTGCCCGCCGACGGCAAGGTCTGCAAGACGAACCCGTTTCCCGCAGGCTGAGACGGCTTTCCAACCGGGAAGAGTCGAGGCAGGGTAGACGTTGTCTCGGACACGGAGACATTCGTCGAGGAGGACCAGCATGGCGCTTCCGCCGCTCGTTGAGCCAGCCGCGGAGCTGACCAAGGAAGAAGTCGCGCGCTACAGCCGGCACCTGATCATCCCGGACGTCGGGGTGGACGGGCAGAAGAGGCTGAAGAACGCGAAGGTGCTCGTCGTCGGCGCGGGCGGCCTCGGCAGCCCGGCACTGCTGTACCTGGCCGCGGCCGGGGTCGGCACGCTCGGCGTCGTGGACTTCGACGTCGTGGACGAGTCGAACCTGCAGCGGCAGGTGATCCACGGCCAGTCCGACGTCGGCCGCCCCAAGGCGGAGTCGGCGCGCGACTCGGTCGCCGAGATCAACCCGTTCGTCAAGGTCGTGCTCCACCAGACGCACCTCAACTCCGAGAACGCGCTGGAGATCTTCCGCGACTACGACCTGATCCTGGACGGCACGGACAACTTCGCCACGCGGTACCTGGTGAACGACGCCGCGGTGCTGCTGGGCAAGCCGTACGTCTGGGGCTCGATCTTCCGGTTCGAGGGCCAGGTCAGCGTCTTCTGGGAGGACGCCCCGAACGGCCAGGGCCTCAACTACCGCGACCTCTACCCGGAGCCGCCGCCTCCCGGCATGGTCCCCTCCTGCGCCGAGGGCGGCGTGCTGGGCGTGCTGTGCGCGTCCATCGGCTCGATCATGGTCACCGAGGCGATCAAGCTGCTCACGGGCATCGGCGACCCGCTGCTGGGCCGCCTGATGGTCTACGACGCGCTGGAGATGACCTACCGGACGATCAAGATCCGCAAGGACCCGGCGTCGCCGAAGATCACCGAGCTGATCGACTACGAGGCGTTCTGCGGTGTCGTGTCCACGGACGCGCAGCAGGCGGCCGCGGGCAACACGATCACGCCGCTCGAGCTCAAGCACAAGCAGGAGTCCGGTGAGGACTTCCTGCTGGTGGACGTCCGCGAGCCGCACGAGTACGAGATCGTGAAGATCCCGGGCTCGGTGCTCATCCCGAAGGACAGGATCCTCTCGGGCGAGGCGTTCTCGGAGCTGCCGCAGGACAAGCCGCTGGTGCTGCACTGCAAGTCCGGCGCCCGGTCCGCGGAGGCCCTCGCGGCGCTGCACAAGGCGGGCTTCTCCGACGCCGTGCACGTCGGTGGCGGCGTGCTGGCGTGGGCCCGCGAGGTCGACCCGAGCCTGCCCACGTACTGAGGGCTTGCGTGCGTTCGGGTGCTTCGGCGCCCGAACGCACGCACCGGTTGATGAGCTGTTCGGGTGGCGGCACGAACCGCGGCGTGTCGTGATCCACCACCCGGACGGTCTAAGCAGGTAGCGTGCCCGTCCGTGACCCGGTCCCCCGAACCGCCCCCAGCGCACGTGCGTGCGGCGTTCGGGGCACGTGACGCCGAACCAGAGCTGATCGACGGTGGCCCTGCGTGGCGGTGCGGCGACGCCAGCATCCGCCCCGCGCCGAGGCCCGCCGAGGCGACCTGGATCGCCAAGACCCTCGACGGCCTCGACGTGCCGCACCTGCGCGTCGGCAGGCCGCTCAGGTCCACCGACGGCCGGTACGTCGTCGGCGGCTGGTCCGCCACCAAGTTCCTCGCCGGTCGCGCCGAGCCGCGGCACGACGAGGTGATCGCCGTCTCCCAGCGCCTGCACCAGGCCACGGCCGAGCTGCCCAAGCCCCGTTTCCTGGACGCGCGCACGGACGTGTTCGCCGTCGCCGACCGCAGGGCGTGGGGCGAGGTGGACGTGCCGCTCGACGCCGACCTCGGCGGCCGGCTCTTCGAGCTGCTGGAGCAGGCGCAGAAACCGCTCAACCTCAAGCCGCAGGTCGTGCACGGCGACCTCTTCGGCAACGTGCTGTTCGCGGGCGACGCCCCGCCCGCCGTCATCGACTTCACCGCGTACTGGCGCCCCGCCGAGTGGGCCGCCGCCGTCGTCGCGGTCGACGCCGTCGCGTGGGGTGGCGCGGACTCCGGCCTGTTCCACCGCTGGAGCCACCAGGCCGAGTGGGAGCAGGCGCTGGTGCGCGCGATGCTGTTCCGCCTGGCCGTGCACGCGTTGCACCCGCTGTCGACACCGCAGTCCTTCGCGGGTTTGGAACGAGCTGCTCACCACGTGACCGCCATGCTGTGAGCGGGGCAGTTTCCAGGTTCGAAACATTGCGGAGCACCGGGTTAACGCGGTTTTCTCTAGCGTCGACGGTGTGACCCACTGTCCTTACTGCGCGCTGCAGTGCTCCATGAGCGTCATCGACGGCCAGGTGGCCCCTGGTCCCGGTGGGCTGTGCCAGAAGGGCTGGACGGCGGGGGAGCTGCTGCGCCACCCCGGCCGGCTCACCACCCCGCTGCTGCACGGCCGGCCCGTCTCGTGGGACGAGGCGCTCGACTTCGTGGCGGCGAAGATCCTGTCGTACGAACGCGACGAGGTCGCCGTGTTCGGCGGCGGCGGCCTGACCAACGAGAAGGCCTACGCCCTCGGGAAGTTCGCCCGCGTGGCGTTGAAGACCTCGCAGATCGACTACAACGGCCGGTTCTGCATGTCGTCGGCCGCGGCGGCGGGCAACAGGGCGTTCGGGCTGGACCGCGGGCTGCCGTTCCCGTTGGCGGACCTGCGTTCCGCGGACACGGTGCTGCTCGCGGGCTCCAACCCGGCCGAGACCATGCCGCCGTTCCTGCGGCACCTGGAAGGCCCGCGGCTGATCGTCGTCGACCCGCGCCGCACGCCCACCGCCGAACGCGCGACGCTGCACCTGCAGCCCGCGCCGGGCACGGACCTGGCTCTCGCGCTGGGCCTGCTGCACACGGCCGTCGTCGAGGGCGTGATCGACGAGGAGTACGTCTCCGAGCGCACCAGCGGTTTCGACGAGGCGTGGCGGATCGCGGCGCAGTGGTGGCCCGAGCACACCGAACGCGTCACGGGTGTCTCCGCCGCCGACCAGCGCGCGGCCGTGCAGATGCTGGCCGGGCGGTCGTACGTGCTGACCGGCCGGGGCAGCGAGCAGCACGCGTCCGGCACCGACACCGTCTCGGCCTGGATCAACCTGGCCCTCGCGCTGGGGCTCCCCGGACGCACCGGCTCCGGCTACGGCTGCCTGACCGGGCAGGGCAACGGCCAGGGCGGCCGCGAGCACGGCCAGAAGGCCGACCAGCTGCCCGGCTACCGCAAGATCGACGACCCGGCGGCGCGCCGTCACGTCATGGACGTCTGGGGCGTCTCCGAACTCCCCGGACCCGGCCGCAGCGCCTACGAGCTGCTCGTCGCCGACGACATCAAGGCGATGCTCGTGTTCGGCAGCAACCCGGTGGTGTCCGCACCCCGCGCGGCCGGGGTCGCCGAGTGCTTCGAGGCCCTGGACCTGCTGGTGGTGGCGGACTTCGTGATGTCCGAGACCGCGGCGATGGCCGACGTTGTGTTCCCGGTCACGCAGTGGGCTGAGGAAGATGGCACCATGACCAACCTCGAGGGCCGGATCATCAGGCGGCGCAAGGCCCTCGACCCGCCACCCGGTGTCCGCAGCGACCTGGAGCTGCTGCACGGCCTCGCGTCCCGCCTCGGCGTGGACCGCGGGTTCCCCGTGGAGCCGCGGGAGGTCTTCGAGGAGCTGCGCAGGGCGTCCGCCGGCGGCCCGTCCGACTACTCGGGCATCACCTACGAACGCCTGGAGTCAGAGCAGCTGCACTGGCCGGTGCCGTCGGTGGACCACCCCGGCACGCCCCGGCTCTTCCTCGACCGGTTCGCGCACCCGGACGGGCTCGCGCGGTTCGTCCCCGTCGACCACCGGGGCCCGGCCGAGCCGCCGGACGACGAGTTCCCGTTGCAGGCCACCACGGGGCGGGTCCTGCAGCACTACCAGTCGGGGGCGCAGACGCGGCGGATCGGCGAGCTGCTGAAGGCCGTTCCCGAGATGTACGTGGAGATGCACCCGGACACGGCGCACCGCGCGGGGCTCGCCGCGGGCGAGCTCGCGCACGTCGTGTCCCGGCGGGGAACGGTGAGGGCGGCCGTGCGGTGCGTGCCGAGCATGCGCGCCGACGCGGTGTTCCTGCCGTTCCACTTCCCCGGTGACGGGCGGGCGAACCTGCTCACCAACCCCGCGCTCGACCCCACGAGCCGGATGCCCGAGTTCAAGGTGTGCGCGGTGCGATTGGAGCGGGCATGAGGCGAGTTGTGATCGTGGGCTACGGCATGGCGGGTGCGCGGCTGGCGGACGAGATCCGCCGCCGCGACCAGGACATCTCCATCACGGTGGTCGGCGCCGAGCCGCACGCCGCGTACAACCGGGTGCTGTTGTCGACGGTGGTGGCGGGCGCGATGACGCCGGAGTCGACGCGGCTGCACGACGACGGGTGGGCCGAGGCGCACGGCATCGACCTGAGGCTGGGCCGCGAGGTGGTGGGCATCGACCGCGCCGCGCGCACGGTGCTGGTCGCACCCGCCGCCGAGCCGGCTTCCTCCGAAGCCGTTGCCCACGAGGCCATCCCCTACGACGCCCTCGTGCTCGCCACCGGCAGCGTCCCCTGGGTCCCTCCCGCCGAAGGCCTGACCGAGGACGGCGGGCTCGCCGCCGGCGTCGTCGCGTTCCGCACCCTCGACGACTGCGCCCGGATCGAGGCCGGCGCCCGGAAGGGCATGCCGGTCGTCGTCCTCGGCGGTGGCCTGCTCGGCATCGAGGCCGCCCGCGGCCTGGCCGGGCGCGGGTGCCTGGTCACGGTCGTCCACCCCGTCGGCCACCTCATGGAACGCCAGCTCGACCCCGGCGCCGGCAGCGTCCTCGCCCGGACGCTGGGCCGGCTCGGCATCGAGTTCCGGCTGAACGCCCTGGCCGCCAAGTACCTGCCCGGTGACGGCCTCGTCCTCGACGACGGCAGCCACGTCCCGGCCGAGCTGGTCGTGGTGTCGGCCGGTGTGCGCGCCGAGACGTCGCTGGCGGTCCGAGCCGGGCTGGCGGTCGACCGCGGCATCGTCGTGGACGACGCGCTGCGCACGAGCGACCCGCGCATCCACGCCATCGGCGACTGCGCGCAGCACCCCGGCACGGTGTCCGGCCTCGTGCAGCCCGCGTGGGACCAGGCCGCGGTGCTCGCGGACCGCCTGACCGGCGCCGACCCGGCCGCCCGCTACCGGGGCACCTCCGTCGTCACACGGCTGAAGGCGCGGGACGTGGACCTGGCGGCGCTGGGGGACGTGCACACCGACGTGGACTGCCCGGACTCGGAGGTCCTGTGCTTCCAGGAACCCTCGCGCGGCCGGTACGCGAAGCTCGTGCTGCGCGACGACCGCGTGGCCGGCGCGATCGTGCTGGGCGCGCCGGACGCGGCCGCCACGATCACGCAGCTCTACGACCGCGGCATCCCCGCGCCGACGGACCGGCTCGCGCTGCTGCTCGGCCGCGCGCTGCCCGCGGAGGCCGCGTCGCCCGCCGACCTGCCGTCCAGCGCGGTGATCTGCCGGTGCAACACCGTCTCCAAGGCACAGATCGTGTCGGCCTGGCGGGTGGGCGCGCAGTCGTTGCCGCAGCTCGCGGAGGCCACGCGCGCGACGACGGGCTGCGGTGGCTGCAAGGACGCGGTGTGCGGACTGCTCGACTGGCTCGGGGCCTCACAGCCCGCCTCGGCGTGATGTGCGGCGGAGTTGCCTCCGCCGTCACCGCGCAGAACGCCTCGGTAATCCGCTGTTCCTAGGTTCTTCGTCAGTCGCCGAACCCCTTGTGGAGGACGTTCATGAGCTGGATCGACCACTGGGAGCCGGAGAAGCCCGAGTTCTGGGAGTCCACCGGCAAGCGCATCGCCCGCAAGAACCTCGCGTTGAGCATCTTCGCGGAAAACCTCGGGTTCAGCGTGTGGGTGCTGATGAGCATCGTGGTGGTGAGCCTCGGCTCCGTGGGCTTCGACTTCAGCGTCGGTCAGCAGTTCTGGCTGCTGATCGTGCCGAACCTGGTCGGTGCCGTGCTGCGGGTGCCGTACACGTTCGCCGTGCCGAGGTTCGGCGGGCGGCTGTGGACGACCATCAGCGCCGGGTTGCTGCTGATCCCGTGCACGATGCTCGCCTACGCGGTGTCCACGCCGGGCACCCCGTACTGGTTCTTCCTGCTCACCTCGGCCGCGATGGGCCTCGGCGGCGGCAACTTCTCGTCGTCGATGGCGAACATCTCGTTCTTCTACCCGGAGGGCAAGAAGGGCCTGGCGCTCGGCATGAACGCCGCCGGCGGCAACCTCGGTGTCGCGGTCACGCAGCTCGTCGTGCCGTTCGTGATCACGATCGGCACCGGGATCCACCTCGCCTACGCGGCGCTGATCTGGATGCCGTTCATCGTGCTGGCCACGGCGCTCGCGTGGTTCTTCATGAACAGCCTCACGCAGGCCAAGCCGGACGGGCAGTCGTACCGGCTCGCGATGTCGAACATGCACACGTGGGTGATGTCGTTCCTGTACATCGGCACGTTCGGGTCGTTCATCGGGTACTCGTTCGCGTTCCCGTCGCTGATCAAGCTGAGCTTCGTCGACCACAGGGGCTGGGTCGCGCTCGCCTTCCTCGGCGCGCTCATCGGTTCGGTGGCACGGCCGTTCGGCGGCTGGCTCGCCGACCGGGTCGGTGGCGCGAAGGTGACGCTCGGGACGTTCGTCGGGCTCGCGATCGGCACGATCGGCGTGATGGTCAGCGTCGACTCGCGGAACTTCGCGCTGTTCTTCGGTTCGTTCATCGCGCTGTTCGTGCTGGCGGGCGTCGGCAACGGCTCGACGTACCGGATGATCCCGGCGATCTTCCGCACCCAGTCCGACGACGACAAGTCGGCCAAGCGCCAGGCCGCCGCCGTGGTCGGCATCGCCGGTGCGATCGGCGCCGCCGGCGGGGTGCTGGTGAACCTCGTCTTCAAGTTCTCGCTGGAGGGCTCGAAGACGCTGACGCCCGCGCTGACCGCGATCCTGGTCTTCTACGCGCTCTGCCTCGGCACGACGTGGTGGTTCTACCTGCGGCGCAACGTGTTCGCGGCGCGGCCCTCGCTCGCCTACGCGGGCGTGTGACGCACACCGCCTGAACTGCGGCGGGAGTTTCCTTTAACAGCCGCGAAATACCGCGGACCTTGGGATGACACGCCGCCCGGTGAGCATACCGGGCGGAAGGAGGTATGCCCGATGAACCAGACATTGGTCGTGATCGGCAACGGCATGGTCGGCCACCGGCTCGTCGAGATCCTTCGTGAGTCGTCCTGGCGGATCGTGGTGTTCGGCGAGGAGTCACGTCCCGCGTACGACCGCGTCGCGCTGTCGTCCTACGTGGACAGCTGGAGCTCGGCGGACCTGGAGCTGCCTGCGTTGACCGGGTGCGAGCTGCGCCTCGGCGAGAAGGCCGTCTCGGTGGACCGCGAGCGGCGCGTGGTGGTCGGTGCCTCCGGCGTCGAGGTCTCCTACGACGTGCTGGTGCTGGCCACGGGCTCGGTGCCGTTCGTGCCGCCCGTGCCCGGCCGCGACCTGCCCGGCTGCCACGTCTACCGGACCATCGACGACCTGGACGACATCCGGGCGACGGTGGAGGCGGCCTCCCGCCCCGGCCGGCGTTCCGGCATGGTCCTCGGCGGCGGCCTGCTCGGGCTGGAGGCGGCCAACGCGCTGCGCGGCATGGGGGTCTCGCCGCACGTCGTCGAACTGGCTCCGCGGCTCATGCCGATCCAGGTCGACGAGGGCGGAGCCGGGCTGCTCAAGCGCCTGGTCGAGAAGCTCGACCTGACCGTGCACACCGGCACCTCCGCCTCCTCGATCGAACGCGACGGCCAGCGGCTGATCGCCAAGCTCGCGAGCGGTCTCGAGCTCGACCTCGACGTGGTGGTGTTCAGCGCCGGCATCCGGCCGCGCACCGACCTCGACCTGGGGCTGGAGCTGGGCCCGCGCGGCGGCTACCTGGTCGACGCCGCCTGCCGCACCGCCGATCCGCACGTGTTCGCGATCGGCGAGTGCGCCGCGGTCGAGGGCGTGACCTACGGCCTCGTCGCTCCGGGCTACTCGATGGCCGAGGTGGTCGCGGACCGGATCCTCGGCGGCACCAAGGTGTTCCCCGGTGCCGACGTGTCCACGAAGCTGAAGCTGCTCGGCGTGGACGTGGCGTCGTTCGGCGACGCGCACGCCCAGACCGAGGGCGCGCTCGAAGTCGTCGTCAACAACGCCGTCGCCGGCACCTACAGCAAGCTCGTGGTGTCGGACGACGCCAGCACGCTGCTCGGCGGCGTGCTGGTGGGCGACGCCTCGTCGTACCTGTCGCTGCGGCCGTTGGTGGGCAAGGAGGTCCCGGCCGGGCTGCTGCAGCCGGGCGGCTCCGTCGACGTCGAGATGCCCGCGGACGCGCAGGTCTGCTCCTGCCTCGCGGTCACCAAGCAGACGATCACCGACGCGATCGTGTCCGGTGTCGCGTGCGACGTGGCCGAGCTGAAGGCGTGCACCAAGGCCGGCACGGGCTGCGGCTCGTGCGTGCCGATGTTGAAGAAGCTGCTGACCGAGTGCGGTGTCGAGCAGTCCAAGGCGCTGTGCGAGCACTTCACCTACTCGCGCGCCGAGCTGTTCGAGATCATCCGGGCGACCCGCGTCACGACGTTCTCCGCGTTGGTGCAGAAGCACGGCACCGGACGTGGCTGCGACATCTGCAAGCCCGCGGTCGCGTCGATCCTGGCGTCGCTCGGCAACGGGCACATCCTCGGCTCGGAGCAGGTGTCCCTGCAGGACACCAACGACAGGTTCCTCGCGAACCTGCAGCGCAACGGCACCTACTCGGTCGTGCCGCGCATCCCCGGCGGGGAGATCACGCCGGAGAAGCTGATCGTCATCGGCGAGGTGGCCCGCGACTACGGTCTCTACACCAAGATCACCGGTGGCCAGCGCATCGACCTGTTCGGCGCGACCGTCGACCAGCTCCCGGAGATCTGGCGCCGCCTCGTCGACGCGGGCTTCGAGTCGGGGCACGCGTACGGCAAGTCGCTGCGCACGGTGAAGTCCTGCGTCGGCACGACGTGGTGCCGCTACGGCGTGCAGGACTCGGTCGGTCTCGCGATCGAGCTGGAGCTGCGCTACCGCGGGCTGCGGTCGCCGCACAAGCTCAAGTCGGCGGTCTCCGGCTGTGCGCGCGAGTGCGCCGAGGCCCGCAGCAAGGACTTCGGCATCATCGCGACGGAGAACGGCTGGAACCTCTACGTGGCCGGCAACGGCGGCTTCACCCCGCGTCACGCCGACCTGCTCGTGTCCGATGTGGACACCGAGGAGCTGATCCGCGTGATCGACCGCTTCCTGATGTTCTACATCCGCACCGCCGACCGCCTGCAGCGCACCGCGGCCTGGCTGGAGGGGCTCGACGGCGGGCTCGACCACCTGCGCGAGGTCGTCGTCGAGGACAAGCTCGGCATCTGCGCCGAGCTGGAGGCCGCGATGGCGGCGCACGTCTCCGACTACGCCGACGAGTGGCGCGGCGTGCTGGAGGACCCGGAGAAGCTCGCGCGGTTCACGTCGTTCGTGAACGCGCCCGGCACCCCCGACCCCACGATCTCGTTCCGCGCTGAGCGTGGCCAGCGCGTTCCCGTCTCCCTCGGCATCCCGGAGGTGGCTAGGTGACCGTCATCTGCGACTTCGAGGCTTTGCGTCCCGAGCAGGGCGTCGCGGCGCTGCTGCCGGACGGCTCCCAGGTGGCGGTGTTCCTGACCGCCGACGGCACCCTGCACGCCCTCGACAACGTCGACCCGTTCAGCGGCGCCGCGGTGCTGTCGCGCGGCATCGTCGGCGACCGCGGCGGCGTCCCCGTCGTGGTGTCGCCGGTCTACAAGCAGGCGTTCGAGCTGTCCACCGGCAAGTGCCTGGACGAGCCGTCGGTGTCCGTTGCGGTGCACCCGGTGCGCGTGCGTGACGGTGTCGTGGAGCTGACGTGACGGGCCCGCTGGCGGGCTTCACGGTCGGCGTCACCGCGGCCCGGCGGGCCGACGAGCTCATCGCGCTGCTGGAACGCAAGGGTGCCTCAGTCCTGCACGGCCCGGCCCTGCGCATCGTCCCCCTGCCCGACGACGCCACCCTGCACGCCGCCACCACCGAACTGGTGTCCTCCCCGGTCGACGTCGTCGTGGCGACCACCGCGATCGGCTTCCGGGGCTGGTTCGAGGCAGCCGAGGGCTGGGGCCTGGCGAGCCGCCTGCACCGGGCGCTGTCGTCGGCCGTCGTCCTGCCCCGTGGCCCGAAGGCGAAGGGCGCGGTCCGCGCGGCGGGCCTGGTCGAGGCCTGGTCCCCGTCGTCCGAGTCGAACGCCGAGCTGCTGCAGTACCTGCTGAGGATGGGCGTCTCCGGCAAGCGCGTCGCCGTCCAGCTGCACGGCGAACCGCTGCCCGACTTCGTGAACACCCTGGAGGCCGCCGGCGCCGAGGTCGTCGAGATCCCGGTCTACCGCTGGGAACCCCCGGCGGACATCGGCCCCCTGCACCGGCTGATCGACGCCGTGATCGCCGGGCAGGTGGACGCGCTGACGTTCACCAGCGCCCCGGCCGCCTCGTCGATGCTGCGCACGGCTCCCGACCACGCCGCCCTGGTCGCCGCGTTGCGCCGCCTGCTCGTCGTCGGTGTCGGTGCCATCACGGCCGGTCCGCTGGTGGCCGCGGGGATTCCCGTCGTGCAGCCCGCCCGGTCGCGGATCGGGTCGATGGTGCGGGAACTGGCCCTGGAGCTGCCTTCCCGCGCCACCCGGCTGCGGATCGCGTCCCGCGACATGGAGATGCGAGCGCAGGCCGTGGTCGTCGACGGCGAGCTCCGGCCCGTCGCACCGGCGCCGATGGCCGTGCTGCGGACGCTCGTCGCGGCGCGCGGCCGGGTGGTGTCGCGTCAGGACCTGCTGGCCGCGTTGCCTTCCGGTGGGGAGGAGCACGCCGTCGAGACGGCGATCGGGCGGTTGCGGACCGCCCTGGGGTCGCCGCAGATGGTGTGCACGGTCGTGAAGCGGGGGTACCGGCTGGCCATGGAGCCCGCATGAAGCTCGTTCTGGCTTTCCACGGAACGCGGTCCGCTACCGGGATCGCGGTGTGCTCGGAGATCGCGGACCTGGTCCGGGCGCACGTCGACGTGCCGGTTGTGGTGGCTTACGCCGACGTTCTGCAACCGGACGTCCGGTCCGCAGTGGACGGACCCTGCGTCGTCGTGCCGGTGTTCCTGGCCGCCGGATACCACGTCCGGGTCGACATCCCCGAGCAGATCGGGCCGCGTGGCGACGTCGTGCTGACCCCGCCGCTGGGGTTGGACGCGGTGCCCGCCGTGCGGGACCGGTTGCGGGAGGCGGGTTTCCGCCGCGGCGACGCAGTCGTGCTCGCCGCGGCGGGCTCTTCCGACGCCCGGGCGCTGGCCGTTGTCCGCGCCGCGGCCGGGATGCTGGGAGCCGAGGCGGTGGGGTACGTCGCCACGGCTTCGCCCCGGATCGCCGACGTGGTGGCGGCTGTCCGGGGACGGCGCCGGGTGGTGGTCGCCTCGTGGCTGCTGGCGCCCGGGGCGTTCCACTCCGTGCTGGAGGGGTGCGGGGCGGACCTGGTCTCCTCGCCGGTGGGAGCGCATCCGCTGGTGGTGGAGGCGTTGGTGCGGCGGTACTCCGAGGCCCGGGCGGGGATGGTCCGGTCGGCTTGAGCCTTCGCGGGGTGGTCGTCTCGGGGCGGTGGTCGCCTTCACAGGGTGGTCGCCTTTGCTCCCGTATCGCGCGTGCTCGCTTCATCGCCGCTTCGCGACGATTGCGATCGGAGCTTGACTTCGGGGCCCTCGCGAGATGCCGGGTCGGCCTGAAAAGCCGAGCAGGAAAGGCTCGGCCGGTCCGGGCAACGGAAGCATCTCGCACCCGAAGTCAAGCCGCGATCGCCGTCGTGGTTGCGTCATCACCGCTGCTCAGAGGCGCATGGTCCGGACGGCTCGGCTTCGCCGCCGCGGTTCGCGGGAGCGCGGCTCGCCCTGCGGTTCCCGGGGGGACGGCTCGTCTTCGGCTTCGCGGGAGAGGAGGCCGCGGTGCGCCCGCGCCCGGCGGTCGTCAGCGCCTCTCTACCAGAGCCCCGGCTCCTCGTCGGCTTCCGCGCGCGCGTCCTCCCAGCGGTACTCCCGCAGGTCCACCTTGCCGCCCAGGTTCGGGACGCCCTCCTCGTGGAGGAGCTGGAGCTGCGTGTCGCGCAGGTGCGGGGCGCAGGTGCCGTCGGCCTTGAGGACGCGTTGCCACGGGAGGTCGTGGCCGTCCTCGTTCAGGATGCGGCCCACCAGGCGGGGGGACGGGGCCTTCGCCAGATCCGCGATGTCGCCGTAGGTGGCGACTCGTCCGCGCGGGATGGCCTTGATGCGGTCGCGGACTCGCTCGTGGATCTCTTCGTCCATGCGCGGAGTCTAGTCGGGCGGTACCGGCTGGGGAGCGGTGCGCAGCCAGCGCAGGAACAGCACCAGCCATCGTCGGGGCATGCGGTTCGGTCCCTTCGGCTCGCGGGAGGGCCGGCTCCCGGGAACGTCCGGGGAACGGACCACCGTAGAAGCCGTTCGGGTGACGGCAACAGTGCCCGATAGGGTGGTTCGCAGGTCACTCGGACGGTCCGGCAGCCGGGCGCCCACCTCGACGCCCGTGCCGGCGACGCCACCTGTTCATGTTGGCTGACAAGGGAAATGCCGGGAGAAAGCCCAGGAAGCCCGGCATGGGAGACCCGGAAGTCCAAGAGTGGGGCGAATGCCTCTACCGCGTCGCGGTGCACACCGGTACCTTCCTCGCGTTGACCGCACGGGGCGAGGGCGCGGACGAGCGCTGAGGGACGTGTCCTTGTACTCTGGGGTCAGTCGTACGGACTTAAACCACGCTGTAGTGTCGGAGGATCACACGGTTGGCGCAATGGGCGCCGACTACCGGTGGGTAAACTGCCGGACACTCTCCAACCCATGCAGGGCAACGGGAATGACGAAACCGAGCCGAAGACCCGATGCCGCTCCACCCGCGGACACCGCCGCCGTCCGCGCGCGAGAAGCCTTGTCGCGCAAGTGGAGCTACCTGCTCAGCAGCGTCGTCGTTGTCGCTCTGAGCCGAGACGAGCTGGACGCCGAACTGGGCGCCCTGCTCGACGACCTGTGCGCGGCGCTGCACGACGAGCCGTTCGACCTCGCCCCGTTCGAAGAGGTCGGCGAACGGCTCGTCGCCCTGGGCTACGTCACCGAACCCGGCCTCAAGCGCACGGTCGACGTGCTCGGCAAGGGTCTGCTGGGGCTCGAGGAGTTCCGCGGGCGCGAGCAGCACGCCGTGCGGGTCGTCGGCGGCATCGGTGCGGTCGCCTGCGGGTACACCGCCGCGCGGACGCGCTCGATCCTGGACCAGCAGGACAGCATGCAGCGGGCGTTGCTCAAGGCGGCCCACGACGCGCAGCGGGACCTGCGCCAGAGCGAGGCGAAGTTCGAGGGCATCGCGTCCTCGTCCACCAACGGCGTCCTGATCGTCGGTCTCGACGGCAGGCTGGCGTGGGGCAACGGGTCGATCGCCGAGATCATCGGGTGTTCACCGGAGCCGGGCACGAGGCTCATGGAGCTCATCGCGCCCAGCTCGATCGTCGTGTTCCGCGAGATGATGGAACGGGTTCTCGCCGAGCGCGGCGAGTTCGAGCGCGAACCGGTGCAGCTGGTGCGCGACGACGGCGAGCTGGCCAGGGTGACGCTGACGGCGTCGCTGATCAGGGACGAGCAGGGCAAGCCCAGCCACGTCCTGGTGATGGTGGACGACGACACGGAACTCGCCCTGCTGCAGGGAGAGCTGCGCAGGCAGTCGCTGCACGACGTGCTGACCGGGCTGCCCAACCGGCAGTTCTTCACCACCCACCTCGAGACGGCGCTGCGCCGGGCCGATCCCGAGTTCGGCGTCACGGTCCTCCAACTCGACCTCGACGCGTTCGGGCTGGTGTGCAACACCCTCGGCGCGAA
The DNA here is from genome assembly GCF_021056325.1 of Lentzea sp. CC55. Taxonomy (NCBI): domain Bacteria; kingdom Bacillati; phylum Actinomycetota; class Actinomycetes; order Pseudonocardiales; family Pseudonocardiaceae; genus Lentzea; species Lentzea sp. CC55. The sequence goes on from NZ_JAJCXE010000021.1 coordinate 24,169, forward strand.
GGTCGGCGAGCACCTGCTGCAGCACGTCGCGCGCAGGCTGCAGGCGTTGCTGTTCCGCGAGAAGGCGATGGTCGCCCGGTTCGACGGCGACGAGTTCGGCATCCTCCTCGAGAACACCGCGACCACGCCGGACATCGCGACGATCATGAGCGCGATCAACGCCGACCTCGGCGAACCGACCTATGTGGACGATCACGGCCTGGCGGTGTCGGTGAGCGCGGGCGTGGTGCACCAGCCCTCGCCCGACGTCGACCCGGTCGAGCTGCTGCGCATGGCGGACCTGGCGCTGCGGCAGGCGAAACGGGACCGCCGCGGGCAGTGGGAGGTCTTCCACACCGACGAGGACTCCGCCGGGCGCCGTGACGCCGCGCTGGCCGTCGTCATGCCGGGCGCGTGGGAGCAGGGCGACATCGGCGTGGTCTACCAGCCGGTCCGCGAACTGGCCACGGGCGCGCTCGCCGGCGTGGAGGCGTTGCTGCACTGGGACCTCTCGGACCGGTGCGCGGCGCTCGCGGACGCGAGCGGGCTCATCCTGCCGATGGGCGAGTGGCTGATCAGGATCTCAGCGGGCCAGGCGCAGTGGTGGCGCCAGCGCGGTGAGCTGGACCAGCAGTTCGGCGTGCGGCTCACGCACCACCAGTCGACCGACGCGGACCTGGTGTCCCGCGTCGCGAAGGTGCTGGAGGAGACGGGGATGCCGGCCGGCGGGCTGACCCTGAGCATGCCGGTCGGCGTGCTGGGCGTGGCCGACGCCGCGGACAACCTCGGCACGCTCGCGGACATGGGTGTGCGGATCGCGCTCGACGACTTCGGCCTCGGGCCGCGGGACCTCGCCTGGCTCTCCCGGCTGCCCGTGGCGTCCGTGCTCGTGCCGACGGACCTGGTGCGGCGGCAGGACCCCCGGTCCGCCCTGCTGGTGCAGGCCGTGCACGACCTGGATGTCACCGTGTGCGTCGACGGCGTCGAGAGCGCCGAGCAGGCGAAGTGGTGGGAGCAAGCGGGCGCCGACCTCGCGATCGGCGCCCACTTCGGGTCCCCGCGCGACGCGGGGGAGTTCCTGCGGCGGCTCTAGAGGCTGCGCTGCCACGAGATGAGGGCCGCGTGGTAGCGGTTGGCGTTCTGCGTGTCGAAGTTGAAGACGTGGCCGTACCCGTTGACCACGAACGCGTCCAGCCGCGGTGCCTTGCCGTAGAACGGCTTCTCCGACCTGACCAGCGCCGCGGGCGACGAGCAGTCGGCGCCCAGCGGCGGGGTGCCGCAGAAGTAGTCGGCCGAGGTCTGCACCGTCATCACCGGCACGTCGATGGCGCTGCTGGCGGGGAGCACGATGTTCGACATCAACGCGGTCGTCACGAACTCGCTCGCGGACACGACGTCCTTCGTGGACTCGTCGAGGCTGACCACCGCGGAGTTGTTCGGCCCCGGCGCGTGGAACATGGCGTAACGCGTTCCCGGCGCCGTCGTCAGGTAGCCGACGTCGAGACCGCGCAGGGCCAGCTTCGCGTCGAGCACGGCCGGGATGAGGTTCGTCAGCGCGGGCACGGCCCGGATGTAGTCCCACTGGTGGGTCATGCCGGTGACGAGGACGCCGTCGACGTCGCGGTACCGGGCGGCCTCGGCCATCGCGATGGCCGAGCCGATGGAGTGCCCGCCCACTAACACCTTCGAGAACCGCGGGCGCAGCTTCTGGATGATCTGGTGCACCGCCTGTGCCTGGTTGGGGACGTCGACCAGGATGCTGAGCGGCTTCGAGCTCTTGCCGGAGCCGATGCGGTCCACCGCCATGGTGGCGACGCCCGCGTTGTTCATGGCACGCACGACGGACCGCGACCCGTTGTCCACCGGGATGTCCCAGTAACCGCTCGTGTAGGTGCCACCGGGGACGAGCACCTGGACCGTCCTCGCGCCCCGGGGGACGCACAACCTCCCGTACATCACCTGCTGGACGAGGCCGAACTGAACGGGCGTGTACACGTCCTCGCAGGTGGTCTGGGCGGCGCTCGCCGGTGCGGGAACCGGCAGGAGCGCGGCGAGCAGCGCGGCGGCACAGAGCCGACGGAAACGCATGGGGGAACTAACCTCCAACTAGCGGGGGACGACCTGCATCATCAGGTCGCTGGGGTAGGCCGCATTGGTGAACCTGGTGCGCACGGGCCGGTCGGGGACCAGCCGGTAGCGCGAGCAGACCGTCGCCACCACGACGGCGATCTCGGTCAGGGCGAAGTGGTTGCCGATGCACTGGTGGATGCCGCCGCCGAACGGGACGAACGCGCCCTTGGGCAGCCGCTTCGCGCGTTCGGGCGTCCAGCGGTCCGGGTCGAAGCGCTCGGGGTCCGGGAAGTGCCGGGGGTCGTGGTGCAGCGTGTGCGGGCTGAGGATCACCTCGGTGCCCGGTGCCAGGCGGGCGCCGCCGAGCTCGACCTCCTCGGCCGTGCGGCGCATGACGAGCCAGAGCGGGTACTTCCGCAGGACCTCGTTCGCCACCTGGCCGACGTACGTCAGCTTCGGCACGTCGTCGATCGTGACCGGACGCCCGCCCAGCACCTCGTCGACCTCCGCCAGCACCCGCCGTTCGACCTCGGGGTTGGCGGCGATCTCGTGGAAGATCCAGGCCAGCGCGAGTGCGGTGGTCTCGATCCCCGCGGTGAGCAGCGTGACGACCTCGTCGAAGACCTGCGCGTCGGTCATCGGGCGGCCGGTCTCGGAGTCCCGCGCGGCCAGCAGGGTCGAGAGCAGGTCGCCGTGGTCGGTGTCGTCGTCGCGGCGGCTCTCGACGACCTCGTGCACGATCGCGCGCATCCGGGAGATGGCCCCGTCGAACTCGCGGTTGGCCGGGATGGGCAGCCGCTCGACGAAGCCGGGGGACAGCGCGCGCAGGATGCCGTTCTTGATGATGACGAAGACCGACCGGCGGGCCTCGTCGATCGCCTTGCGGCCGATCTCGGCGGAGAAGAGCGCCTCACCGACGATCGTCACGGCGAGGCCCTGCATGTCCGCTTCGAGCCGCCGCACCTCGCCCGGCCGCCAAGTCCCCAGCAGGTCCTCCGTCGCGCGGACCATCGTGGCGGCGTAGCCCGCGATCCGGTCCCGGTGGAACGCCGGCTGCACCATCCGCCGCTGGCGCAGGTGGAAGGCCCCGTTGGACAGGGCGAGCCCGTTGCCGACGAACGGCCGGAACTTGTCGTACATCCGGCCTTTGTGGAACTTCGGCGCGTCGGTGACCAGCACTTGGTGCGTCAACCGCGGACTGGCGACGAACAAAGTCCGCAACGGTCCCAGATGGACTTCCACGAGATCACCACGACCGCGCAAATTACCGGTGAAAGCGAATCTTTTCCTGAGCATTGGCAACGTGTGTCCGAAAAATGGCAGCCTACCGGGTGCCACCGGGACAGGCATCATCGCTCCTCGCGACGGTGAAAGAGGCGCCCTACCATAGGAGTCGTTCAGTCGGGCAGAACAGTGGCCGATCGGGTGGCATGCGTTCACACGAGCGGCCTAACCCGTGTGCGCTTAGTGCTTGACTAAGCTGGTGCGTCCGCAACCCGAAGAGGTGGATCGACGTGACCCAAGACCAGAGCTGGATTCCGCAGAACGTCGATGTCTCCGTGCCCAGCGCGGCGCGGGTCTACGACTACCTCCTCGGTGGCGCGCACAACTTCGCGGTCGACCGCCTGATGGGCGACAAGGCCGAGGAGATGATGCCGAACTCGCGCAACGCCGCCAGGCTCAACCGGGCCTTCCTGCGCCGGGCGGTGCGGTTCATGACCGACCAGGGCGTGCGGCAGTTCCTCGACATCGGGTCCGGCATCCCGACCGTGGCCAACGTGCACGAGGTCGCCCAGGAGCAGGCGCCCGGCAGCCGGGTCGTCTACGTGGACCGCGACCCCGTGGCCGTCGCGCACGGCGAGCTCATCGTCGCGGGCAACGACCAGGTCAGCGTGCTGCAGGCCGACATGCGCGACCCCGACAGCATCCTCACCAACCCCGAGGTGAGGCGGCTGCTGGACTTCGACCAGCCGATCGGCCTGCTGCTGCTCTTCATGGTGCACTGGGTGCCCGACGAGGCCGACCCGCAGAGCCTGCTCAAGCGCTACCGCGAGGCGTTGCCGAGCGGGAGCTACCTCGCGATCTCGCACATGGCGGGTGACCACGTCAACGACGAGGCCAGGGCCGTCACGGACAGGATGAGCAAGTCGGGCGGTGGCGACGTCACCTACCGCGACCGCCACGAGGTCGAGGCCTTCTTCGGCGATTTCGAACTGGTCGAACCGGGACTCGTCAAGTTCGCCGAATGGCGTCCTACCGGACCCGGCGACATCTCCGACGACCCGGCGGTGAACAGGATCGCGTTCGCGGGGGTCGGTCGAAAGCCGTAGGGAATATCGATAGAGTGATGTTGATTCACGCTGCCGGTTGAGGTCGGGCCGACTGTGCGTGGGTAAACTGCCGGAGATTCCGAGCCGTGACGAGGCAGCCCCCGAATGCCCAAGCCGAGTCGAATACCCGATGTCACGCCATCGCCCGAGGACGCTGTGCGGGCGCGGCAGACGCTCGCCCGGAAATGGTCCTACCGGCTGCTCGGAGCGGTCGCGATTCCGCTCGGCCGTGATGATCTCGACGCCCGGCTGGGTGACGAGCTCGACGCGTTGTGCGCGCTGCTGCACGAGGAGAAGTTCAACCCCATCGCGGCCGAGCGCATCGGCGCCGGGCTCGCGGGTCTCGGCCACCTCGGCAGACTCGGCCTGCGCTGCACCGCCGAGGTGCTCGGCAGGGGCCTGCCCGCGCTGCCGGAGTTCCAGCCCGCCGAGCGGTACGCCGACCGGATCGCGCACGCGATGGGCGCGATCGGCGCCGGCTTCACCGGGGCGAACACCGAGTCCGTGCTCGCGCAGCAGGAGAGCATGCAGAGGTCGCTGCTCAAGGCCGTGCGCGACGCGAACTGGAACCTCAAGGAGAGCGAGGCCCGCTTCAACGAGGTCGTCACGGCCTCCACGAACGGCGTGCTGATGGTCGGCCTCGACGGGCGGCTGCTCAGCGTCAACGCGGCCGTCGGCGACATCCTCGGCCGCACCTCCGACGAGCTCACCGGCACGCCGCTGCTCGACCTGGTCGAGGACGGCTTCACCGAGGTGCTGCGGCAGGCGATGGCCGACCTCGCGTCCGGTGCCGCCGAGCGCGTCCGGCAGTCGCAGCGGTTGCTGCGCGAGGACGGCGAGACCGCGCGGGTGACGCTGACGGCGTCGCTGCTGCGCGGTGCCGACTCGGAGCCGATCCAGTTCGTCGTGGTGGTCGAGGACGGCACCGAGCTCGCGCTGCTGCAGAGCGAGCTGCAACGCCAGGCGCTGCACGACCCGCTGACCGGCCTGCCGAACAAGCAGTTCTTCACCACGCAGCTGGAGATCGCGCTGCGCAGGGGCGATCCCGCGCACGGCATCACGGTCTTCCACCTCGACCTCGACGCGTTCGGCATGCTGCGCGACACCTTCGGCGGCCGGGTCGTCGAACGGCTGCTGCAGCACGTGGCGCAGCGGCTCAAGGCGCTGCTGCCCGGCGACAGGGTCATGATCGCCCGGTTCGGCGACGACGAGTTCGGCGTCCTGCTCGAGAACACGCCGGCCACACCGGACATCGACGCGATCATGAAGAAGATCAACGACGACCTGCTGCTCGAGCCGACGTTCCTGGACGGCCACGGGCTCGCCGTGTCGATGAGCGCCGGCGTCGTGCAGAAGCCGGACAGCGACGCCGAACCGCTCGACGTGCTGCGTTCCGCGGAACGGGCGCTGCGCCGCGCCAAGCGGGGCAGGCGCGGGCAGTGGGAGCTGTTCCACGCCGGTCAGGACGCGGAGGAGCGCCGCGACGACGCGCTGGCCGTGGCCATGCCGGCCGCGTGGGAGGACGGCGAGATCACCGTGCGGTACCGGCGGGTCGTCGCTCTCGCCGACGGCGCGGTCACCGGTGTCGAGGCCGCCCTGCACTGGGACAGGCCGGACTCGCCGGTGCTGGACCACGAGCGCTGCGCCGCGCTGGCCGAGCAGACCGGGCTGATCCTGCCGCTCGGCGAGTGGGTGCTGCGGGTGGCCGCCGGGCAGTCGGCGTGGTGGCGGCAGCGCGGGCAGTTCGACCACGCCCTCGCCGTGCGGCTCACCGCCCACCAGGCCGCCGACGCGGACCTCGTCTCGCGGGTGGTGAAGGTGCTCGACGAGACCGGGACGCCCGCCGACCGGCTGATGATCAGCATGCCCGGCGACGTGCTGCCGATGGCCGACGCGGCGGACAACCTCGCGGTGCTGGCGCGCATGGGCGTGCTGACCGCGATCGACGACTTCGGGCTGGGACCGCTCGACTTCGGCCTGCTCTCGCACGACCTGCCGGTGCGGGCGGTCCGGGTGGCCCGCCGGCTCGTCGAGAGCCGGTCGCCGTACGTGGCGGCGCTGCTGCCGTTGCTGCGGGAGCAGGGTGTCCCGGTCGCGGTCGACGGGATCTCGAGCGCCGAGCAGGCTTCGTGGTGGCGGGACGCCGGGGCGGACTTCGCGACCGGCGACCACTTCGGCGCCGCCCGCACGCCGGGCGACTTCCTCCAGGACCTCGAACAGGGCTGACCCTCGGTGAGCGGTCTCACACCGCCGGCGGGAGCGCGCTGGACAACGGCCCTTCGCCGAGCACCGGCGGCACCACCCCGGCGTGCTCCGTTCGGCGGGCGTCTCTGATCTTGTCGGTGCAGCGTGGTGAAATCGGTCCGTGGCACTCGCACCCCAGCTGGTCCGCCGGAAGCCGGAGACGCGCCCGCGTCCCCGGTGGGACGCCGCTGCCCGGCGGGTCTTCGCGCACGAGGGCTTCCTGCGCGTGCTCGGCGGCCCCGGCACGGGCAAGACGACGCTGCTCGCCGAGCTGGCCGCGCACGTCGTGCTGGAGCACGGCGCCGATCCAGAGAACGTGCTGGTGCTCACGGCGAACAGGCGCGCGTCGGCGGCGTTGCGCGCGCAGATCACCCAGCTGCTGACGGGCCGTCTGTCCGCTATCCGCGAGCCGTTGGTGCGGACCGTCCACTCCTACGCGTTCGCGGTGCTGCGCAACCAGGCCGTGCTGCTCGGTGAGCCCCCGCCCCGGCTGCTGTCCGGTCCGGACCAGGACGCGATGGTGCGCGAGCTGCTCGCCGGTGACGTGGAGTCGGGCGCTCTCAAGTGGCCGGAGCGGCTGCGGCCCGCCCTGGAGCTGCCGGGCTTCGCGCACGAGCTGCGGGACCTGCTGCTGAGGGCGGCGGAACGAGGCCTCGGGCCTGAAGACCTGATCGAGCTCGGTGAGCGGCACGGGCGCGACGAGTGGGTGGCCGCCGGGCGGTTCGGCGCGCAGTACGAGGCCGTGAACCTGCTGTCCGGCATGGACTCGGCGACGGCGTACGCACCCGCCTACGACGCGGCCGAGCTGGTGTCGTCGGCGTACGCGGCGTTCGTGAACGACGAGGAGCTGCTGTTCGGCGAACGGCGCCGTGTGCGGTACCTGCTGGTCGACGACGCGCAGCACCTCGACCCGATGCAGTACTCGCTGATCCGCACGCTCGGCGCGGGGGCCACGCGGTTCGTCCTGGCGGGCGACCCGGACCAGGCGATCTTCACGTTCCGCGGCGCCGACCCGGAGATCCTGCGGGACGTCGCGGGGGAGACGGTCGTGCTGCGGCAGTCGCACCGGATGATGCCGGAGATCCGGGACGCGGTCGCGCGGCTGGCCGCCCGCCTGCCGGGTGCCTCCCCGGCTCGCACCGTCGACCCGGTCGACGGCGAGGGGTCCGTGCAGGTGCGGCTGCTCGCCTCGTCCGCGCAGGAGGCGACGTGGGTGGCGGACCAGCTCCGGCGCTCCCACCTGGCCGACGAGGTGCCGTGGTCGCGGATGGCCGTCGTGGTGCGCTCGGCGACGTTGTCCCTGCCGGTCCTGCAACGGGCCCTGCTCGCCGCCGGGATCCCGGTGGCGGTGGCGTCGGACGAGCTGCCGCTGGCACAGCAGCCTTCCGTGCGCCCGCTGCTCGCCCTGATCCGCGCCGCCGCCTCACCCGGCTCGCTGGACGAGGACACGGCGGCGATGCTGCTGTCGTCCTCGTACGGTGGCGCGGACCCGCTGGCGCTGCGGCGGTTGCGGCGAGGGCTCCGGCGCCTGGAGATGGCGGCGGGAGGCGACCGGCCGAGCGGCGACCTGCTGGTGGAGGTCGTCGAGGACGCGGACCGGCTGGCGGCGCTGGAGGACGCGGAGTCGTTGCCGGCGCGGCGGATCGCGCACCTGCTGTCGCTGGCGCGCAAGGCCGTCGAGGCCGGGAAGTCCGTCGAGGCCGTGCTGTGGGACCTGTGGACGGCCACCGGGCTGCAGGACCGCTGGGTGGCGCAGTCGGCGCGGCGCGGCATGCCGGGCATGCAGGCGGACAGGGACCTCGACGCGATCGTGGCGCTGTTCGAGGCGGCCGCGAAGTACGTCGACCGGCTGCCGGGGTCCGGTGTGGCCGGGTTCGCGGACTACCTGGAGTCCCAGCGGATCGTCGGCGACACCCTGGCCGCCTCGGCTCCGACCGGCGAGGCGGTGTCGGTGCTGACGGCGCACTCCGCGGCCGGGCGCGAGTGGGAGGTCGTCGCGGTGCCCGGCGTCCAGGAGGGCAGCTGGCCCGACCTGCGGCTGCGCGGCACGGTCCTCGGCGTCGAACGCATGGTGGACGTGCTGGCCGGGCTGGAGCCGTCGGTGTCCGCGGTGGCGCCGATCCTCGCGGAAGAACGCCGCCTGCTGCTGGTCGCGGCCTCGCGGGCGCGGTCGAAGCTGCTGATCAGCGCCGTTCGGGGCGAGGACGAGCAGCCGTCGCGGTTCCTCGACGAGATCGAGTCGTCGTCCGAGGACGAGCGCAAGCTGCACCGACCGCAGCGCGGTCTGGTGCTCGGCGAGCTCGTCGGCGAACTGCGCCGGGTCGTGTGCTCAGACTCCGAGGACCAGGCCAGGCGCGAGCGCGCCGCCGTGCAGCTGGCCCGGCTGGCGGAGGCCGGTGTGCCCGGTGCGCACCCGGAATCCTGGTACGGCTTGGCGGAGGTGTCCGCGGATGCTCCACTGTGGACGGAGGACCAGAAGGTCAGCGTGACGCCGTCGACCATCGAGGTGATCACGAAGTGCCCGCTGCGGTGGGTCGTCGAGCGCCACGGCGGCCAGGACCCGGCCGAGCTGGCCTCGGTCACGGGCACGCTGGTCCACGCACTCGCGCAGGCCGCCTCCTCGGGCGCCGACTCCGCGCAGCTGCGGGCGAAGCTGGACGAGGCGTGGGCGGCCGTCGACGCGGGCGCCCCCTGGTTCTCCCGCCGCGAACGGATGCGCGTGGAGAAGATGCTCGACACGTTCCTCGCGTGGCTCACGATGAGCCGCAGCCAGCTCACCCAGGTCGCGGTCGAGGAGGAGATGGTCGTCGAGGTCCCCAAGCGCGACGGGGGGCCGTGGCTGCAGGTCCGCGGCCGCGTCGACCGCCTGGAGCACGACGAGGACGGCCGTCCCGTCGTGATCGACCTCAAGACCGGCAAGAGCCCGGTGTCCCGCGAGGCCTCGCAGGAGCACCCGCAGCTCGCCGTCTACCAGCTGGCGTCGTCGCTGGGCGGCTTCACCCACATCGGACTGGGAACAGAGCCGGGTGGCGCCCGGTTGCTGTACGTGGCGAAGGAGGACAAGAAGACAGGAGCCGTCGAGCGCACGCAGGCGCCCCTGGACGAACAGGGCGTCCGGGCGTGGCTGGAAGTCGTGCAGGGAGCGGCGGAGTCGGTGCTCGGACCCGAGTACACGGCGCGGGAGAACGCGGACTGCGACAGGTGCCCGGCACGCACCACGTGCCCCGTCCACCCGTCCGGGCGACAGGTGAGTGAATAGGCGTTCCGGCGTGCGTAGGAAGATGTCACGGTGACCGTCAGCCCGTTCGAGATCGCTGAGGCGCTCGGGCTGAACAAACCGACCCCCGAGCAGGCCGAGGTCATCGCCGCACCCGCACAGCCCGCGCTGGTCGTGGCGGGTGCGGGCGCGGGCAAGACCGAGACGATGGCCGCCCGCGTGGTGTGGCTGGTCGCGAACGGCCTCGTGCTGCCCGACCGCGTGCTCGGCCTCACGTTCACGCGCAAGGCCGCCCGCCAGCTCGCCGACCGCGTGCGCGCCCGTCTGCGCCGGCTGGCCGGGTCGTCGCTGCTCGACGAGCTCGACCCCAGCGGCGAGCGCAAGATGGCCGTGCTGACCGGCGAGCCCGTCGTGCTCACCTACCACGCGTACGCGGGGCGGCTCGTGACCGAGCACGGCCTGCGGCTGCCGGTGGAGCCCGGCGTGCGGCTGCTGACCGAGACGGCGTCGTGGCAGCTCGCGCACCGCGTGGTGTCGACGTGGGCGCGCGACCTCGACACCGACAAGGTGCCGGCGACGATCACCGGGTACCTGCTGTCGCTGGCCGGCGAGCTGGGCGAGCACCTCGTGACACCCGAGGCGCTGCAGGCGCACGCCTCGGAGCTGTGCGCGTTGATCGAGAACGCGCCGCGCGCACCCCGCCAGCGCGACGCGTTGCCGGAAAAGCTGAAGGAAATCGTTGCGGCGCAACGATTGCGGATCGCCCTGCTGCCGTTGCTGGAGGCGTATCAGCAGCGCAAGCGCAAAGAGGCCGCGCTGGACTTCGCGGACCAGATGTCGCTCGCCGCCCAGCTGGCCGCCTTCGAGGAGGTCTCCTCGGGGGAGCGCGAGCGGTACGGCGCGGTGCTGCTCGACGAGTACCAGGACACCGGGCACGCGCAGCGCGTGCTGCTGCGGTCGCTGTTCGGGCTCGGTACGCCGATGCCGGTCACGTCCGTGGGCGACCCGGCGCAGGCGATCTACGGCTGGCGCGGGGCGTCCGCCGCGAACCTGCCGCGCTTCGCCGACGACTTCCCGCCGACCCGCAAGTACGGCCTGCTGACCAGCTTCCGCAACCCGCCCGAGGTCCTCGAGCTCGCCAACGCCGTGTCGCTGCCACTGCGGGAAGCGGGCCTGGACGTCGAGGAGCTGCGCGCCCGGCCGGGTGCCGGGCCCGGTGACGTGCGCCTGGCCCTGCACACCGACATCCGCGCCGAGCTCGACTGGATGGCGGACAACGTCGCGGCGCAGTGGGAAGCGCACCTCGACGCCGAAGGCGTGCCGCCCACGGCCGCCGTGCTCGTGCGGCGCCGTTCGGACATGGCGGCCATCGCGGCGGCGCTGCGCGAACGAGGCCTGCCGGTCGAGGTCGTCGGCCTCGGTGGCCTGCTCGACGAACCCGAGGTGCGCGACCTGGTGTCGGCGCTGCGGGTGCTGGTCGACCCGCTGGCCGGCACCGCCGCGGCCCGCCTGCTCACCGGCTCCCGCTGGCGCCTCGCCGCCGTCGACCTGGCCGCGCTGTGGTCACGCGCGCGAGAGCTGGCCGGTGTCGCACCACGACAGTCCGTTGTGGATGATCCGCTGCTGGTGCTGGCGGACGCCCTGCCCGGCGAACACGCCGAACAGGCAGGCCTCGCCGACGCGGTGGACGACCCCGGCGACCCCGATGCCTACTCACCCGACGGCTACCGGCGCATCCGGCGGCTCGGCGGCGAGCTCGCGGCGCTGCGGCGCAGGCTCGACCAGCCGCTGCCCGAACTGGTCGCCGACGTCGAACGCACCCTGCTGCTCGACATCGAGTCGATGTCACGCCCCGGCATGGTCGGCCGCGCCCACCTCGACGCCTTCTCCGACGTCGTCATGGACTTCGCCGCAGCCTCGCCGTCCGCGACACTCCCGTCGCTGCTCGACTACCTCTACACCGCCGAACACGCCGAGGACGGCCTGGAACCGGGCGAGGTCGAGGTCTCCGAGGACCGCGTGCAGATCCTCACCGTCCACTCCGCGAAAGGTCTGGAGTGGAGGATCGTCGCGCTGCCGCACCTGGTCCGCGACGTGTTCCCCGGCCGCAAGAAGTCCTCGTGCTGGCTCAAGTCCGTGACCGAGCTCCCCGCCCCCCTGCGCGGCGACTCGGCCGACCTGCCGGTGCTGAAGCTGTCCGCCGGCTTCAACCGCAAGGAGGTCGACGAGGCGCTGACCATCCACGCCGAGGAGTTCGAGGAACGCCGCCTCGTCGAGGAACGCCGCCTGTTCTACGTCGGCGTGACCAGGGCCGAGCACAGCCTGCTCATGTCCGGCCACTGGTGGGCCGAGGCCGGCGACAAGCCGAAGGGGCCGTCGGTCTTCCTGCGGGAGATGCACGAGGTCCTGCAACGCGACAACCCGCCCGGCGACATCTCGGTGTGGGCCCCCGAGCCCGAACCCGACACCCCGAACCCGCTCGCCGAGGACGTGAAGTCGTCCATCTGGCCCGCCGACCCCCTGGGCAAGCGCCGCGACGCCGTCGTCGAAGGCGCCTCGATGGTCCTCGCGGCCCTCGACGCCCTGCGCAACGCCCCACCGGAGCCGTTGCCGCTGGTGTTCGAGTCCCCCGAGACCTCCGCCGACGTGACCGGCGAGGACTACCCGCCCCCCGCCGACGAGCCACCGGACGACGACTTCCCGCCGGAGCCCGAACCGCTCCCCGACGACGTGGTCCCCGACGACCCCGAAATGCCCGAGGACGAGGACCCGGAAGGCTGGGCCCGCGACGTCGACGTGCTGCTGGCCGAACGCGCCGCCTCCCAGAACCGCCGGGAACAGGTGGCCCTCCCGGACCACCTCTCCGTCTCACAGCTGGTGGAACTGGCCAAGGACCCGGACCAACTGGCCCGCCGCCTGCGCCGCCCGCTGCCGTTCCCACCGAACCCGCTGGCCCGCCGAGGCACCGCCTTCCACACGTGGCTGGAAAACCGCTTCGGCGCCACCCGCCTGCTCGACCTGGACGAACTACCGGGAGCAGGCGACGCCGACGCCGCCCCGGACGCGGACCTGGAACGCCTGAAGGAGACGTTCCTCGCCAGCACCTGGGCAGACCGCACCCCGCACGACGTGGAGGTGCCGTTCGAGGCGGAGTTCGACGGCATCTCGGTGCGAGGCCGCATGGACGCCGTCTACCGCGACCCGGACGGCTGGACCGTCGTCGACTGGAAGACGGGCGCGGTGCCGGACGACGAGGCCCTACCCGCGCTGTCGGTGCAGCTCGCCGCGTATCGGCTGGCTTGGGCGGCACTGGTCGGCGAGCCTTTGGAGCGCGTGCGGGCGGCTTTCCACTACGTGCGGCACGACGTGACGGTGCGGCCGGCGGACCTGCTGGACGAGCAGGGTCTGAAGGACCTGATCCGCTCGGTGGGGTCGTGACGCGCAGGCGGTGGTGCGGACGGGACGGGACGGCGGCGAGCCCGAAGATCACGTCATGAGGCGGAGTGAGGGCATGATCGCGAGTTGTCCGCAGGCGGCGGCTCTCTGACCTGCGGCGATGTTCGTCCGGGCCCAGTAGGGCAACCCACCCCTGCGGTCGGCTCAGCCCTGAAAGCCCCTCGTCCGGCGGGCCGCCTCGGCAGGCCAGTCACCTCGGCAGGCCGGTCACCTCGGCAGGCATGTCACCTGAGCAGTCCGCCTCGCCCAGCGGGACGCCTCAGCAGTCCGCCTCACCCAGGAAGCCCGCCTCACCCAGGAAGCCCGCCTCACCCCTGCGGACTGCTCCCCGCAGGCGCGTGCGAAGCCTTGAGCACCCGCTCGTACAACACCTCGAGCAGCCACCGCCCGAACAGCGAGGGCCCGAACTCCGGCGACCTGTCCTCCGGCGGCACCATCAGGTCCGCCGACAGGTCGTCGGCCACCACGACGCCGATGCCGTAGTAGTCGAGCTCGATGTACGACCAGGCCAGGGACTCGTCGGTGCGCGGGAGCAGCACGGCGCACGGGGCCAGGGTCAGGAGGGTGCCGCACGACTGGAGGGCGCGGTCTGTCGTGGACTCGCTCACCAGGACGCCGACCAGTTCCACGGCGGCCACCGGGAGGCGGTCGTGTGCGGCCGGTTCGAACCAGGAGCGGAACCAGGACGGGTCGGCTCTCGGGGGCCAGCCGTTCTGGGTTCTCCACTCGTGCACTTCCGGCAGCAAGCGCACTACCGCGGACACCTGCTGGCCCAGGACGGCGACGTCGGGTACGACGACTCCGTCCCAGCCGAGCGCGGTCGCGGCGCGCTGGAGGAGCGTGTGCACAGGCGCATCCTAGGGTTGCTCGCGCGGAAAATGACAGCGTTTGCGGGGCACTTCGTCAACGATTGCCCAGGGTGGTCAAGGTGCGGCTTTCGCGACTTTCCAGGCCCAGGCGACGAGCGGGATCTGCAGTGGCAGGCGGCCGTAGGCGATTGCGCGGGCTCGGGGCGACTTGGCGCGGAAATCCAGAGCCATTTTCACGTTTGCCGGGAACACCGCGATGAAGAGTGCGAAAGCGGCGAACCCGCCGAGGCGGCGGGTGCGGGGGACGGCGACCGCGGCCGCGACGGCCAGTTCGGCCGCGCCGGAGGCGTAGGTCCACTGCCTCGGGGTGCCGGGCAGGGAGCGCGGGATGATCGCGTCGTAGTGCTTCGGCCTGGTGAAGTGGGTCGCCCCCGCGAGGCCGAGCAGTGCGGCGAGCGCCAGCGCGGACCGCGATCGGGAACGGTTCTGCTCCATGCGGTCACCCTGTCATGCCTACGCGGCGTAGGCGAGGCAGGGCTGGCCTATTCTCCACTGGCGTGGCAGGTGATTCTCGTCATCCCGAACGCGCCGCTGTGGCCGCGCTGACCGATTCCTTCGTGGCCCGGCTGTGCGAGTGGGTCCGCATCCCGAGCATCGGCGTCGATCCTCGGCACCACGCTGACGTGCACGAATCCGCCGGGTGGCTGCGGGACCGGCTGTGCGAGGACGGGTGGCCGGAGGTCGAGGTCTGGGACCACGGACCGGCGTTGCCCGCCGTGTTCGCGTGCTGGCCGGCCGAGGACCCGCAGGCGCCGACCGTGCTCGTCTACGGGCACCACGACGTGCAGCCCGTCGATCCCGTCGAGCGCTGGGACCACCCGCCGTTCGAGCCCGTGATCAGCGGCGACGAGCTCCTGGGTCGCGGCGCCAGCGACGACAAGGGGCAGGTCGCGATGCACCTGCTCGGGCTGAAGGCGCACCTGGCGGCGACCGGGCGGAGCGCGCCGGCGGTCACGCTGAAGCTCTTCGTCGAGGGCGAGGAGGAATCGGGTTCCCCGCACCTGCGAAGGCTCCTCGAAGACCACGAGGACCAGCTCTCCTGCGATCTCGTGGTGTTCACCGACACCGCATTGCACGAACGCGACGCGCCGACGGTGAACACCGGTCAAAGAGGTGTTCTCGGCGCGGAGGTCACGTTCTCCGGCGGCACCGACGACGTGCATTCCGGACGGGCCGGCGGCGCCATTCCCAACCCCGCCACGGCACTCGCGAAACTCGTCGCCGCGCTGCACGACGACGACCACCGCGTCCGGCTCGAAGGCTTCTACGACGACGTCCGCGAACCGACCGCGCAGGAACGGGAGGACTACGCCTCGCTGCCGTTCGACGAGGAGAGGTGGCTCGCGAACAACGGGGGCGGGGCGCAGGCGACCCAGGGCGAACCGGGCTACACGACGCTCGAGCGGATCTGGGTGCGGCCCACCGCCGAGGTCAACGGCATCAGCGGCGGCTACACCGGCCCCGGCTTCAAGACGATCATCCCGGCCTCCGCCACGGCGAAGATCAGCTTCCGGCTGGTGCCCGACCAGCACCCCGACAAGGTCGCGGCCCAGCTGCGGGAGTTCGTCCGCGAGCACACGCCGCGGGGCATCCGGTCCGAGGTCGTCCTGCGCGGCGAGGGCGTGCCGCCGTACGCGATCCGCCCGGACGACCCCGCCAACGAGGCGGTCGTCGAGGCCATGTCGCTCGCCTTCGACGAGCCCGTCCGGTTCGCGCGGGCGGGCGGCTCGGGGCCCGCGGCACTGCTGCAGACGTTGGCAGGGGTGCCCCTGGTGTACCTCGGCGCGACCTTGCCGGATGATCGCGTCCACGCTCCGAACGAGCGCGTAGTGGTGCCGTTGCTCCTCAAGGGTGCGGAGGCGGCAGCTCACCTGTGGCGGATCCTCGCCCAAGCGGACATCGCGAAGAGGTTGACTCGATGAGCCTGACTGACGAAGCGGCGCACTCGCTCGTCGGCGTGATCAGGATGCCGGACCAGGTGCAGAGCCCGGTCCGCGCCATCCTGAAACGCGTCATCGGCGCCATGGCGGCGCTGCTGCTCGCGGTGTTGATCGTCTACCTGGACCGGGACGGCTACCGCGACGTCAACGAGGACGGGGTGTCACTGCTCGACGCGTTCTACTACGCGACGGTGTCGCTCTCGACGACCGGCTACGGCGACATCACGCCCGCGTCGTCGTCGGCCAGGCTGATCAACGTCCTGGTCATCACGCCGTTGCGGGTCCTGTTCCTGATCGTGCTGGTCGGCACGACACTCGAAGTTCTCACCGAACGCTCCCGTCAGGCGTTGCGGATTCAGAAGTGGAGGCGGGTCGTGCGGGACCACGTGGTGGTCGTGGGTTATGGCACCAAGGGGCGCTCCGCGGTCGCGGCGCTGCTCGGGGACGGTGTCGAGCCCGGCTCGATCGTCGTCGTCGACACCGTGCAGGAGTCGCTCGACGCGGCGTCCGCCATCGGGCTCGTCACGGTGCACGGCTCCGGTACGCGCAACGACGTGCTGCGGGTCGCGGGTGCGGCACGGGCGCGAGCGATCGTCGTCGCCCCGAACCGGGACGACACGGCGGTGCTGGTCACGTTGACCGCCCGCGAGCTCGCCCCCAAGGCGCAGATCGTGGCGTCGGTGCGGGAACGGGAGAACGAGCACCTGCTCAAGCAGTCCGGCGCGGACTCCGTGGTGGTGTCGTCGGAGACGGCGGGCCGCCTGCTCGGCATGGCCACGGCGACGCCGTCGGTGGTGGCGATGGTGGAGGACCTGCTCACGCCCGACGCGGGTCTCGCGATCTCCGAACGGGACGTGGAGCCCGGCGAGATCGGCGGGTCGCCGCGGCACCTGCCCGACATAGTGCTCGGCGTGGTGCGGGGCAAGACGCTCTACCGGGTGGACGCCCCGGAGGCCGACGCGATCGAGCCCGGCGACCGGCTGCTCTACGTCAAGAAGGTGACCCCGCCCGGCGAGGAGTAGGAACCGGCAGCACGGCCGGTGCGCGCAGCGGCGCGTAGCGGAAGAGGAACGCGTAGAAGCCGCCCGCCAGCGCTGCGAGGCACAGCAGCAGCGCGGTGAGGCGGCTCGTGATCGGCGGGCCGGACGGGACGGAGGCGGCGGACGAGACCATGTCGCCGCCCGTCAGCACGATCTCGACCTTCTCGCCCTTGGTGTGGCCGCAGCCGTCGAGCTTCGCCTGCTTCTTCTCGCCGTTCGCGTCCCACTCGACGGTGTCCGTGCCCTGACCGCACGTCCCCGTCTCGACGACGGTCGCGGCCACGGGTCTCAGGGGCTCGGTCGCGCCCAGCACCTTGAGCGGCACGAGAAGCGCGACCGCGACCCCGATCCCGACCAGTCCGACGACCAGCAGGATGAACACCCATCTGTCCGGGCTTCGCGGAACCGCCACAGTGCGATGGTCGCAGACGGGGCGGCCCGCGTGGAGCCCAGGTTTTTACTCGGGCAGCTGCCGCAGCCGGTCGACCTTGATGGTCTTGCCGTCGGTCACCGTCCCGGTCACGGCCACGAGGTCGCCGTTCTTCGGCTTCTCGCTCACCGCGGACAGGTCGAGCGGCGTCTGCAGGCCGTCCACCTGGATCAACGTGGCGTTGTCGCCGTTGACGTCCTTGACCGTGCCCCGCTCCTGGGCCTTCGCGAGCGCCACGGCCAGCGCCTTGCCGTCCTTGGCGCGCACGGTGACGCGCTGGTCGGCCTTGAGCCCGGCCAGGTCGCCGCCGCGCAGCTTCGTGGAGCCGTCGGTGGTCAGCGACACCTCGCTGCCGTCGTCCTTGGTGACGGTGAGCTTGCCGGACTCGACCGACCTGACCCGTCCGACCACGAGGGTGCCGTCCTTGAGCTTCGCGGTGTCCGCATGGCCGGGCTTGCCGGGACCGCCGGGGTGGCGTTCCGCGAACACCGCCGCGGGACCGCCGGGACCTTCGGCCGCCGTCGCGACCGCGATGCCGCCCACGGTGAGGCCGACGGCCGCGACGACGGCGCCGGCCCACGCTGATTTCTTCGACATGCACCTCAGGGTGCGCGCCCATGCTGAGCGCGAGCTGAAGGTGAGTCGCCCGAACTCCCGGTGATCAGCAGAATGGTGTGGTGTCCGCCAGGGTGTTGGTGATCGAGGACGCCGAGGCGATCGGTGCCGCGGTGTCGTCCGCGCTGCGCGAAACCGGGTACGAGGTGCAGCACCGCCTCGACGGGCGCCAGCTCGAGGCCGACCTCGGCCGGTTCCGCCCCGACCTGGTCGTGCTCGACGTGATGCTGCCCGGTCGCGACGGCTTCCAGCTGCTCGAGGTCATCCGCCGCTCGTCCGGGGCCGGCGTGGTCATGCTGACCGCGCGCGACGGCGTGCCGGACCGGCTGCGCGGCCTCTCCGGCGGAGCCGACGACTACGTGGGCAAGCCGTTCGTGCTCGCCGAACTGGTCGCGCGGGTGTCCGCCGTGCTGCGCCGCCTCGGTCGCACGCCCTCGACGGTGCAGGTCGGGGACCTGGTCGTGGACGCCGACGCCGGTGTCGTCCTGCGCGCCGGCAAGGCGATCGAGCTGACCGCCACCGAACTGCGGCTGCTCGTGTACCTGGCGGCCCAGCGCGGCCGCGTGGTCTCCAAGACGCAGATCCTCACGGCCGTGTGGGGTTACGAGGACTACGACCCCAACCTCGTCGAGGTCCACGTCAGCGCCGTGCGCCGCAAGATCGAAGAACACGGCTCACGGCTCGTGCACACCGTGCGCGGCCTCGGGTACGTGCTGCGGGCCGACGAATGAACCTCCGCACGGTCTCGTTGCGCCGACGGGTCGCGGTGTCCGTGCTGCTGGTGCTGTTCTTCGTGCTCGTGGCACTGGTCATCGCGGTCGACCGCACGTTCGCCGGCCAGTCCTCCCGCGACGTCGACGGCGTGCTGCGCGACGCCGAGACGCGCGCGGTGGTGTCGTTGCGCAACGGCGTGGCACCGCGAGAGGTCACGCGCCAGCTGTCGAAGCGGAACATCCACGTCACCATCGAGCTGCCCAACGGCACCGTGGTCGGCGCCGCGCCCGACGAGGGGCAGTTCGAGCGCAAGACCCGCAACGTCGGCGGCAACAAGGTCACCCTCTACGCCGACACCGAGGCGATCTCGCAGGCCCAGCACCGGTTGCGCAAGCTGCTGCTGGTCCTGGGCCTCGGGGCGATCGTGATCACCGGGCTGCTGATCGTGGTGGTGGTGCGGCGCGCGTTGGCGCCGTTGGACGCCATGACCTCGCTGGCCCAGGCCATCGCCGCCGGGCACCGGGGAGGGCGGCTCAACCCGTCCCGCACCGACACGGAACTGGGCCGCACCGCGGCCGCCTTCGACGGGATGCTCGACTCGCTGGAGGGCTCCGAGCAGCGGACCCGGCGGTTCGTCGCCGACGCCGCGCACGAGCTGAGGACCCCGATCACCGGGGTGCAGGCGGTCGCCGAGGCCCTGGTGCAGGCCCCCGTCGACTCGCCCGACCGCGAGAAGATGTCGTTCCTGCTGGTGCGCGAGGCCCGGCGGGCCGGACGGCTGGTGGACGACCTGCTCGCCCTCGCCCAGCTCGACGCGGGCTACGAGATGCAGCGCGAGTCCGTGGACCTGCTGGCGCTGGCCGAGGCCGAGGTCGCGCGCACCCGGTTCGTGGCCCCGGACTTCGACATCACCGCCGAGGGCGTCCCGGTCGCCGTGGTGGGCGACGGCCAACGGCTCGCGCAGGTGCTCGCGAACCTCGTGGACAACGCGCGGCAGGCGACCGGTCCACAGGGGACGGTGCGCATCCGGGTCGACCTGACCGGGTTCACCGTGTCCGACGACGGTCCCGGGGTGCCGGAGTCCGAACGGGAGCGGATCTTCGACCGGCTGGTCCGGCTCGACGACGCCCGCGACCGGCGTTCGGGCGGGTCGGGGCTCGGGCTCGCGATCGCTCGCGGCGTGGTCCGGGCGCACGGCGGCGACCTGACGTGCGAGCCGTCCGAACGGGGAGCCGCCTTCCGCGTGGTGTTGCCCGCGGCTAATCCTGTCGCGTAGCGGGCCCGCGTTTGCTTCCATCGAGGTGTGGACGTGGACGTGGTGGTGCAGTGGGTGCGTACGGAGTGGACGAAGAGGTCCCGGGGAGCGCCCGAGTCGGTGAAGAGGAACTCGGTGCCCGTCGGGTTCGCGCTGCCGCACCGCGAGCCCGCCGTGCACGAGGTCCGGCTGCGCGAGTGGGAGGACTTCGCGCCCGTGTGGTCGCCGGAGAGCCGGGAGGTTGACCGCGTCCACGTCATGCTGCGCGAAGAAGACGGCGTGCTGGCCGTGCAGCTGCACGACACCATGATGGCCACACCCCACCGGAAGGTGCGGCCGTCGCCGGTGCGGCTCTCGCCCGGTGAGTGGGTCCGGTGGCAGATCAACCACCGCTGGGCGCGGCCCCGCGACGGCGGCTGGAACTACCTGCTGACCACGCTGAACCTCGCGTACGGGCCCATCGGCGACACCAAGCTGTTCCTGGGCAGGCCCACCCGTCACGTCGACGAGCGGACGCACCTGCGCTAGGCGACCTGCGCCGCGGGCGCCGAGAACGTGTTGCAGGCGTCGGTCGAGTTCGCCCGGAAGCCCGCCGACGCCCAGTTCGCCTGGTTCTGCGCCGAGCCGTGGGCGTTGTTCTCGGGCTTCTCCTCGATCGCGAACCGGAAGTCCTCCTGCGCCTGCCGCGCGAGGTTCGCCGTCAGCGACCCCCGGCCCGCCGCGGACGCCAGGAACATGCCCGCGAGGCAGTTCGCCTGCAGCTCGATCCGCCGCGACATCTCCAGGCCCGCCGGGGTCTTCTCGCCCGCGTCGATGATCTTCAGGTCCGCCGCGCGCAGCATGCCGGTGAGCGCCTGCACGTGGTGGCCGTACTCGTGCGACAACGTGGCCAGGTGGGTGGCCGGGGCCTCACCGCCGCCGTTGTCGCGCAGCCGGGACGTCGGCATGTAGATCGTGCGGTTGCGGCCGCAGTAGTACGCCACCGCGTGCCCGGACTCCGGGGCAGCGCCGCACGGGCCGTCCTTCAGCTCCGGCGACGCGTCCAGCACCGGCTTGTCGAACGGCAGGTTCACCGACGACAGCAGCGGGCCCCAGGCCGTGTCGAGGCACTCCACACCGGCCGCGTAGTAGGCGGCCAGCTGCTGGTCCGACGTGCCGAACGGCGGCAACGTGCAGGTCACCGGGGGCACCGAGGCGGGTTTGACGAGGAACGGGTGGTCCGCCAGCCGGTAGACGGCCCTCGGGCGGATCGGGGTCGTCGGCTCGGTCGAGGCGGCGGGCGCCGGCCGTGAGCCCGCCAGGGCGTGCCCCGCCACGACCGCGGGACGGCTCAGTTGACCGATTCCGAGGACGAACGCGACCACCAGCACGAACACTCCCGCGAGCAGGACCGGGTTGTTGTCGGCCGGTGGGGTCACGCTCTCCCCTTCCTAGGAGACCGAAGCCGGGTCGGCGGCCCAGGTGTTGCACTCGGACGCCTTGTTCGACCGGTAGCCCCGGTCGACCCAGTTCGCGTTGTTCTGCGGTGTGCCGTGGTCCTTCGTCGGGTAGATGTCGTAGTCACCCCGGTTGCCCGCGTCGGTCAGGCCGACCCTGATCACGTCGATCGGGATCGCTCCGTGCGACAGGGGGGCGAGCGTCATGCCTCCGAAGCACGTCGCCTGCAGCTCCATCCGGCGGTTCAGGTCCAGGCCCTTCGGAGTATCCCACCCTCCCGCGTCGTACTGCGCGCGGTCCGACGCCTTGAGCATCCCGGTGAGCCACTGGAGGTGGTGGCCGTACTCGTGGGCGAGCTGGCCCAGGTACTTGCCGGGGTGGTTCGGGTTGTTCGGGTTGCGCTCGGCGGCGTAGGCGTTCGCCGTCCAGTAGATGCCGCCCTGGCAGTAGCGCGCGGTCTGGTCCGGGCGGACCGTGCCGCACGGGTACTGGGCGGTCTCGGTGACGATGTGCAGCTCGACCGGCTGGTACGGCAGGTTCGCCGCCTGCAGCGCGGGCTTCCACATGCTCTCGATGCACGGCAGCGCCGCGCGCAGGAACCGGTCCTGGCCCGCGGGGGAGTAGTCCATCGCCGGCAGCGCGCAGCCCGGGATCGTGTTCGCGCCGAAGTTCGCCTTGAGGAACGGGTGGTCCGCGAGCGCGTACACGGCCTTCGGACCCGCGGGGGTCGCCGGCGTGGACGGGCTGCGCGACGGCATCGCGCGCGAGGGTGCCGTCGTGGTCGTGGGGGCGTCCGTGGTCGTCGGCGCCCCGAACGTCGGGCTGTAGGTCGTGTAGTTCGAGTAACCCGTGTCCTTGACCTTGCTGCTCAGCGTCGCCGCGAACACGCCGACCGCGGCGAGACCGAGGACCACCACACCGCCCAGGATCAGGGCGATCATCGGGCCGTTGTTCTTGCGGGGCGGCGGCGGGCCCATCGGGTACGGCGCGTAACCACCGGGAGGCGTGCCCCACGACGGCTGCGGCGGCGGCATGACCTGGCCGGGTGGCGGGGGAGGCCCGTACTGGGCGTACTGCGCGGGCGGCGGGCCCTGCGGCGGCATGCCGTACGGGGGCGGGGGGCCCTGGGGCGGACGCTGCCCGAGCGGTGCGGGCATCGGCGGCGGGCCGACCGGGCGCGGCGGCGGCCATGAGCCCGGCGGCGGTGGTTGCGTCATCGCCTGAGGTCCCCCCATTGGTCGTCCTGGGTCGGGTACGAGCATAGGCGGACCGAGATCACGTGTCCCCCGACCGGGCTAACGCGTCCTGTCCACGACCTTGAGACGCGCGGGCCGGGGGACCGGTTCACGAGACGTCGCCGGGGCTCGCCGCCCAGGTGTTGCAGGCCTTGATGTTGTTCTGCCGGTGGCCGTGCATGACCCAGCGCTCGTTGTTGGGCGCGCTGCCGTGGTCGGGCCTGCGGTTGTAGTCACCGCGTTTGCCCGCGTCACTCAATCCGGTGTTCACGACGTCCATCGGGACGACGCCCTTGTGCGAGAACGGCGCGAGCGTCATGCCGCCGAGGCAGGTCGCCTGCAGCTCGAGCCTGCGGTTGAGCTCCAGGCCCTTCGGGGTGTCGAACCCGCCGACGTCGTACTGGGCCTGGTCGGCGGCGCGGAGCATGCCGGTGAGCCACTGGACGTGGTGGCCGTACTCGTGACCGAGCTGGCCGAGGTAGACGCCGGGGTGCCGGACCGTCGTGCCGCCCTCGCTGGCGTAGAAGTTGCCGGGCCAGTAGATGACGCCGCGGCAGAACATCGCCGTCGAGTTGGCCTGCCGCGAACCGCACGGCGTCTGCGTCGTGCCGGTGAACACCTGCAGCTCCACCGGTTGGTACGGCAGGTTCGCCGCTTTCAGCGCCGGCTGCCACGCCTTCTCGATGCACGGCAGCGCGGCCGCGAGGAACCGCTGCTCGCCCGCCGGGTTGTACTCCATCTTCGGCAACGGGCACGAGTCGAAGTCGTTCGCGCCGACGCCGGTGGCGAAGATCGGGTGGTCGGCGAGCTTGTAGACGGCCTTCGGCCCCACCGGCGTCGGCTGCGTCGACGTCTTCGGGGACGTCGTGCTCCTGCTCGGCGTCGTCGTGCTGGCCCTGGTCGTCGTCGTGGCCGGGGAGGAGTAAGTCGGGCTGTACGTCGTGTAGTTCGAGTAACCCGCGTCCCGCACCTTGTTGTTCATCGTCGCCGCGAAGACGCCGATGGCGCCGAGACCGAGGACCACGACACCGCCGAGCACGAGAGCCAGGACCGGGCCGCTGCCGCTCCTGCGCGGCGGGGGCATCACCGGGTACGGCGGCCGTCCGAACCCGCCGGGGTGCGGCTGACCCCACGACGGCGGCGGCATCACGGGACGCGGCGGCGGCATCATCGGGCGCGGTGGTGGCAGCGGCGCACGGCCGGGCGGCGGTGCGTACGCGAGAGGAGCGCCGTAGGGAGGAGGCGGTCCCATCGGCGGACGCGTGCCGGGCGGCGGGCCCTGGACCGGATGGGGACGCATCGGCGGCCCGTACGGCGGCGGAGCGGGCACGGGAGGCGGCCCCACCGGGCGTGGTGGCGGCCGGTAGCCCGGCGGCGGTGGTTGCGTCATCGCCGAAAATCCCCCAGTTGGCGTCTGTTCGAAAGTCCGCCGGAGCATATGAGGACTCCGCTATTGTCCGCAGCCGTGTTGAAGAACTGGGGTGCGGCGATCTTCGTCGCCGTCGCGCTGACGTCCGCCACGTCCACGGGCACGACCGCCGGCGCGCTCGCGCAGCCGCTTCCCGGCACGGTCAGCACCGAGGTGCGGATGAAGCTGGAGCGCGACTCCCGGCTCTCCGTCACCGAGACCGTCCAGGTCCCGGACGGCACGACCGTCAAGCGGACCGTCCCCTTGCGACTCGCGGTCGGCAACGACCTGGAGCGCCGCTACGAGGTCACCGACGCCAAGGTCGAGGGCAGGGGCGGCACCACCGTCGGCGACGACGAGTTCTCCGCCACGTTCGAGGGCGGCCAGAGCACGCTGACCTACACGGTCGTCGGCGCCGTCGCCCCCGTCGGCGACGCGCTGGAGGTCCGCTGGCAGGTCGCGGGCGGCTGGGACACCGAGCTCGACAAGGTCTCCGTCTCGTTCTCCGCACCGGACTCCCCGACGTCGGTCAACTGCCTCGCCGGCCCCGTCGGCTCGTCGCAGCCCTGCACGAGCGCGGACCTCGCGGACGGCAAGGGCGTGCGCGCACAGGAGATCAAGCTCGGCGCGGGCGAACGCGTCGACGTCGCGATCGGACTGTCCGCGGGCGTCGTGCCGCCCAACGCCGTCGTGGTCGAGCAGTCCGGGCTCGCGGCCGCGTTCGCGCTGACGCCGATCAGCGGTGCCGCGCTCGGCGGGCTGCTGGTGCTGCTGCTCGGCGGCGTTGCCCTGCTCTGGTACCTGCGCGGCCGGGACGCGGCGGCGCTCGCGAGCGAGGTCGGCGCGGTCTCCGTGCTGGTCCGCGACGCCGGCGGCCGGGTCGCGTTCGCCTCGCCCGACGGCGTGCTGCCCGGCCAGGTCGGCACGGTCGTCGACGAGCACGTGGACGTCGTCGACGTGACCGCCACGGTCATCGACCTCGCGGTCCGCAACTACCTGTGGATCGCGGAGGTGCGCCAGGAGGACGGCTTCGGCCACGACTGGCAGATCGTGCGCCGCAACCCCGCCGACGCCTCGCTGTCCGGGTACGAGAGGGCGGTCTACGAAGCCCTGCTGCCGCAGGGCGCCGACGCCGTCACGGTGTCGGAGCTGCGCGGCCGTCAGGTCGACCTCGCCCGCGTGCGCGCCGAGCTGTACGCCGACGTCGTCGAGAAGCGCTGGTTCGTGCGCCGCCCCGACGCCGAGCGCAGCCTGTTCTGGTGGGTCGGCATCGGCCTCGCGGTGCTGGGCCTGGTGGCCACCGTCGTGCTGGCGCTCACGGTCGGCAACGCGCTGTTCGGCCTCGCGGTCGCGGTCGGCGGCGTCGCCCTCGCGTTCGGCGCCCGGTCGATGCCCGCCCGCACCAAGCGCGGCAGCGAGCTGCTGGAGCACGTCCGCGGGCTGCGCGGGTACCTCCACGGGGTGACACCGCAGGACGTTCCCGAGGCCGACCGCGAGCTGGTGTTCTCCCGGTCGCTGCCCTACGCGGTGGTGCTCGGCGAGACCGAGCGCTGGCTGGAGGCGTTCGGCCGGCAAGATCTGTACTGGTACGGCAACGCCACGGACTTCCGGCGCAGCTTCCCGGCGTTCCTCGGGGCGCTCGACGGCGTGCTCGCCCAGGCGGGCCACCTGCGATCGCTCCGGGCGCCGAACCCGTAGGCTTGCCGCATGGCCTCACCCGAACTGCACAGGTTCACGTTGCCCAACGGCCTGCGGGTGGTGCTCGCCCCCGACGCCAGCGCACCGGTCGTCGGCGTCAGCGTGCACTACGACGTCGGCTTCCGTTCCGAGCCGGAGGGGCGCACCGGGTTCGCGCACCTCTTCGAGCACCTCATGTTCCAGGGCAGCGAGAGCCTGGAGAAGCTGGCCCACTTCCGGCACGTGCAGTCGTCGGGCGGCACGTTCAACGGGTCCACGCACCCGGACTACACCGACTACTACCAGGTGCTGCCGAGCGCGGCCCTGGAGCGGGCGCTGTTCCTCGAGGCGGACCGCATGCGGGCGCCGAAGCTCACCGAGGAGAACCTCCGCAACCAGATCGACGTGGTGAAGGAGGAGATCCGGCTCAACGTGCTGAACCGCCCGTACGGCGGGTTCCCCTGGATCCTCCTGCCGCCGGTGTTGTTCAAGACGTTCGCCAACGCGCACAACGGCTACGGCGACTTCGTCGACCTGGAGAGCGCCACGATCGACGACTGCGCGGAGTTCTTCGACACCTACTACAGCCCGGCGAACGCGGTGCTGACGGTGGCGGGCGACCTCGACGTCGAGGCCACGAAGGCGTTGGTGGAGAAGCACTTCGGCGACGTGCCCGCGCGGCCGAAGCCCGAGCGGCCCTCGTTCGCCGAGCCGGCCCCGCAGGGCGAGGTGCGCCACGAGCACGGCGACGCGCTGGCCCCGCTGCCCGCGATCGCGATCGGCTACCGCGTGCCGGACCCGACGACGGACATCGACGGCTACCTCGCTTACCTGGTGCTCGCGGGCGTGCTGACCGACGGCGACAGCTCGCGCCTGCAGCAGCGCCTCGTGCACCGCGAGGGCATCGTGATCGACCTGAACGCCGGCTGCGGCCTGTTCGGCCCGCTCGAGGCCCGCGACCCCGACACGTTCAGCATCACCGCGATCCACACGCCGGAGGTCGAGGCCTCCCAGGTCATCGCGGCCATCGACGAGGAACTGCAGAAGCTCGCGCAGGAGCCGCCGTCGGCCGAGGAGCTCGCGAAGGTCACCGCCCGCTGGGCGTCGACCATGCACAAGGAGCACGACCGGCTCACGAACCGCACCCTGGGCCTCGGCTCGGCGGAGCTGCTGTTCGGCCGTGCCGAGCTCATCTACGAACTGCCCGAACGGATCGCCTCCGTGACCGTGGACGAGGTGTCGGCCGCGGCCAAGGCGCTGCGTCCCGACTCCCGCGCCCTTCTCTTCGTCAAGCCCACCGGAGGATCCCAGTGACCGCCTCGACTTCCTCTTCGGGGAGCAAGACCCACCGGTCCGCCGAGGAGATCGGACGCACCGGGACGGGCCCGCGCCCGCTGCCCGAGCTGGGCACCCAGAAGGCGGCGGCCGATCTGTCCACTGTGGACACGACGCTGCCGAACGGCCTGCGCGTGATCGCGGTCCGCCGCGCCACCGTGCCGATGGTCGAGCTGCGGCTGCGCGTCCCGTTCGCCGACCCGTCCGGCTCCAGCGCCGGGTCGCAGCACTCCGCGATCGCCGAGATCCTCGCGAACACCGTCCTGACCGGCACGCAGTCCCGGTCCCGCGTGCGGATCGACACCGAGCTGGCCCTCGTCGGCGGCGAGCTCGACGCCGTCGTCGACCCGGAGCGGCTGAGCATCACCGGCAACGCGCTGGCCACCGGCCTCGACACCGTCCTGGACGTGCTGCGCGACGTGCTGACCTCGGCGTCGTACCCGGCGGAGGAGGTGGAGCGCGAACGGGCCCGCCTCGTCGAGCGCATCGCCCTCGCCCGGTCGCAGCCGAACGTCATCGCCCGCGAGGCGCTGCAGACGCTGCTGTACGGCGACCACCCGTACGCCAAGGAGATGCCCGAGGCCGACGAGGTCGCGAACGTCAGCCGTGAGGACGTGGTGGCGCTGCACGGCAAGGCGTTGCTGCCGCGCGGCTCCGTCCTCGTGGTCGTCGGCGACGTCGAGCCGTCCGAGGCTGTGACCCGCATCGGCGAGGCGCTGGCCGCGTGGCAGGGCGACGGCGAGGCCGTCCAGCTGCCGCCGCTGCCCGCGGTGTCCGGCGGCGACGTGAAGCTCGTGCACCGCGCCGGTGCCGTGCAGTCGCAGATCCGCCTCGCCGCGCAGGCGATCCCGCGCACCGACCCGCGCTACCCGGCGCTGCAGCTCGCGAACCTCGTCTACGGCGGGTTCTTCTCCTCGCGGCTCGTCGAGAACATCCGCGAGGACAAGGGCTACACCTACAGCGCCCGGTCGCACCCGGAGTTCACCGTCCACGGCGCGACGCTGCTGATCGACGCGGACACGGCGTCCGACGTGACGGCCGCGGCGCTGCTCGAGACCCGCTACGAGCTCGCGCGGCTCGGCCTCGTGCCGCCGTCGCAGTCCGAAGTGGACACCGCGCGCAGCTACGCCGTCGGCACGCTGCTCACCAGCACGTCCTCGCAGTCCGGCCTGGCGTCGTTCCTCGTGAACCTCGTCGCGCTGGGCCTCGGCATCGACTGGCTCGTGGCGCACCCGCAGCGCCTCGCCGCCGTCACCGCCGAGGAGGTGGCCGCGGCCGCGCTGGAGTTCTTCGCACCGGCGAACTTCACCGGTGTGCTCGTCGGCGACGCCGAGCAGCTCAAGCCGAAGCTCGCCGCCCTGGGCGGAGTCGACCTGGGCGAGGTCTCGTCCCGGTGAGCTTCCGACTGGCCGACCTGCCCGCGCTGTCGCGGTCCGCGGTCGACAGGTGCGAGCCGTTGCGCGGCGACGACGAGAAGCTCGCCGCGCTCTGGCCCAAGGCACGCGTGCTGGTCGTCGACACGCGCGGCCGCACCCTGGTCGCCGACCGCGGCACGCGGGTGGTCGACCGCCCGGCCGTCGAGTTCGGCGACCAGCCGCCCGTGAACGCCGTCCTGCTGGGTGAGCAGGACGGCGTGGCGTACTTCGCCGTCCTGATGCCCGCCGAGGAGGGCGAGGTGGCACCGGCCGGCCGCGCCTGGGGCCCGCCGGAGCTCACGGACGAGCCGCAGTGGCTCGACCTGCGGCAGGCGGGCGCGACCCTGGACGACCTGGGGGCGGGCCTCTTCACCACCGCCGCGGCGCTGTTCCAGTGGCACCGCCTCGGCAAGTACTGCGCCAAGTGCGGCGCGCGGACCGTGCTGGAGAAGTCCGGCTGGACGTCGGTGTGCTCGGGGTGCGGCCGCGAGGAGTACCCGCGCACCGACGCCGCGGTGATCTGCCTGGTGCACGACGGTGCGGACCAGGTCCTGGTGGCCCGCGGCCCGGAGTGGCCGGAGGGGCGGTTCTCCGTCCTCGCGGGCTTCGTCGAGGCGGGCGAGTCGCTGGAGGCCTGCGTGGCGCGCGAGATCGCCGAGGAGGTCGGGGTCGCCGTCCACGACATCCGCTACCTCGGTTCGCAGCCGTGGCCGTTCCCCCGGTCGCTGATGATCGGGTTCGAGGCGGTGGCGGACCCCGCCGAGCCGTTGCGGCTCGCGGAGGGCGAGATCGCCGAGGCCAAGTGGGTCTCGCGGGCGGACGTGCGGCGGGCCATCGAGGAACCGGGCAGCGTCCCGGGCCTCGGCCTCGCCGGTGGTGCGTCGATCGCGTTCCGGATGCTGCAGAGCTGGTCGGGCGCCGAGGCCTAGCCGTTCGGTCGCCCCGGCCGCGGCTCATCGCCCGACTCGCGCGATGTACCCGTCGGGGCGGACCACCGCTTCCCGGCCGTCGACCGCGGTCGTGGCGCCCTTGCCGTCGGCGAGGTCGAGCCCCGGCAGGAACGTGCCCGCCAGCGGGTGGTCGCACCCGGTCTCGTAGCGGATGTCGGTGCCCTGCACCATCGCCGAGATCCGCGCCTTCACCTCCGGCAGGTCGAGCAGGTCGCTCACCAGGGAGTGCAGTTCGCGGGACCGGGGGTCGGGGCGGGTCAACGCCACCTGGGCCAGGGTGTTGCGCAGCACGCGGTCGGCCACCGGATGGCGTTCGGCGGTGTAGGTGTCGATCAGCGCGGAGTCCCCGGTGGCGAGCTTCCAGCCCAGGTTGAGGGCGTCCTGCAGGCCCAGGTTGAGGCCCTGGCCGCCGAACGGCGAGTGCACGTGGGCGGCGTCGCCCGCCAGCAGGACGTTGCCGCGGCGGTAAGTGGTGGCCTGGCGGGTGTTGTCGGTCCAGGTGGTGGCGGTGTGGACGTGCGTGATCCGGACGTCGCGGCCGCTCACCCGGCGCAACGCGGCTTCCAGCGCCTCGCGGGTCACGTCGCGCGTCGCCGGCGGGCCGTCGTACTCGATGAGCATGACGCGGCCCTGCAACGGACCTGACGCGTGGACGCCCCGCGGGGTGCGGTGCCAGCCGTGCGGGAGGTCGCCCTCCAGGTCGACGACCGCCTGGTAGCCGGTCAGGGTGGGGCCGGTGCCGGGGAAGTCGAAACCCGCGAGCCGGCGGACGGTGCTGCGGCCGCCGTCGCAGCCCACCACGTACTCCGAGCCCAGGCCGAGGTCGGTGACCTCGACGCCGCGGCGGATCTCCACGCCCAGGTCGAGGGCGCGGGCTTCGAGGATCCGTTCCAACGCCTGCTGCGACAGCATCACCAGCGGCAGACCGTCCAGTTTGAACAATCCCGCGAAGTGGCCGGTGGAGCGCCGCGGGTTCCACGCGAGGCGGTCCGCCTCCTCCTCGCTCGCGGCGTCGATCGCGGGGCCCAGGCCGCGCATGCCGAGCATCTGACGGGTCAGGCCGCTGATCATCTGGGCCTTGATGGTGTCCGCCTGGGTGGTCAGGCGTTCCAGCACGGTGGTGCGGACGCCCTGGAGGGCCAGTTCGCAGGCCAGCAGGAGGCCGACCGGACCCGCGCCGACGACGGTGACGTCCACTGAGGTTTTCATGCTCAAAATTTGAGCGTGAAAACGTGTCTGCGTCAAACGTGTTTTAGGATGAGGTGGTGACGGAGCCGATCTATTCGTGGCTGTACGTGCAGCAGGGCGTGGACGCCGTGAAGGCCGCGCTGGGGCGGCGCATGGAGGCCGAGGCCGGGTGCTCGTTGCTGGAGCACGTGGCGCTCTACCAGCTCCACCACAACGGCGGCCGGCTGCAGATGTCCGAGCTCGTCGAGCTGCTCGACGTCAGCCCGTCCGGTGTGACGCGCTTGGTCGAGCGGCTGGTCCAGCGCGGTTGGGTGCGCAGGGAGCAGCCCGCGGACAACCGGCGGCTGGTCATCGCGGTGCTCACGCCTGAGGGCGAGGAGGCGTGCGTGGGGACGACGGCGCGGGTCTACCGGGCGTCACTGGCCGAGGAGTTCACCGAGTTGCTCAGCGAGCGCGACCTCGCCGACCTGCGGCGGATCGGGCGCAAGCTGATGGAGGGGCACGACCGGTGGGACGTGAAGAGGTTCGCGCCGTCAGAGCAGTGACGGCAGCACGTGCTCCTCGGTGACCACCAGCCCGGTGGTGGCCATGGTCCCGGCGAGGTCGGCGTCCCAGCTCGCCTCCACCGGACGGCTGTTCAGCGTCGGCAGCTCCACGCCGCGGGCGATCAGCGTGGCGACGGCCTCCCGGTAGTCGGCTGAGGACATCCGCCACGCCGTTCCGCCGGTCCAGGCGAGGACCTCGTTCACGACCCGGATGCCGTCCGGCGTGAAGTCGTTGTGGCACAGCACGGTCTTGCCGTCCAGGTGGTGCTTCGCCTGCGGCGTCAGGCCGTGCGGCAGCACCACCAGCGGGCCGGGCAGGCCGGACTCGAGCAGGCGCGGGTTGCGGACGACGGTGACCTCGTCCGCCTCGAGCGTGTCGTGCAGCGTCAGGTAGCCCTGCGAGGTCAGGACCGGGTCGCCGTAGGCGTCGCGGAGCACCCCGGCCCGCTCCCAGTCGAGTCCCGCCAGCGCCAGTGCCCTGTGGACGATCCGGGTGAGCGGCCTGCCGTCGTCGAGGTCGTTGCCCGCCAACGCGAACCGCGTCGTCCACCGCCGCGGCTCCGGACGCAGCCGGGCGAGGACCACCGCGGCCTGGTTCGCGATCATCGGCAGCGCGGGCTGCGGGATCTTGCCGTACCGGCGCACGTGCTCGATCCACTCCGCGGCCCACGGCTCGCCGAGCAGCCCGTGCTCGCGCAGGGCGAACCTCAGCACGGCATCGGCCGTCGAGGCCTCCTGGGTGGTCGAGAGGCCGATCGGCCTGCCGTGCACCGACTCCAGCACCTCGGGCAACGTGCTGCCGTGCGCGCGGAGGTGTTCGTCCAGGCGCGCCAGCGAGATCTGCCGGCGTGCCGGGTGGCTGATCGGCTTGCGCAGCAGCTCACCGAGGACGGCGGCGGTCTCCGCGTCCTCGACGCGGAAGCTGAACGCCGAGCGGCCGCCACCCTCCAGCGTCTCGCGGGCGAGGCGCCAGAAGGCCTCGAGTTCGGGGCGGTCGTACTCGGTCACCACCCCAACTTAGGCCTCCCGGAGTGCCGCGGTCGACGCCGCCCGGGGGATCGCGCCGCGCGACGGGCCGGGTGCCGTGACGGTGCGCCGGGTCAGGGCCCCGCTCGGCACCGAGGTGCCCTCCTAGGGGTCGACCCGGTCCAGGGCCGCGCCGTCCCACGTGGTCTGCGTGCACGCGACACCACGGCCGTTCTTGGGCCGCAGCACGTCGTAGATGTGCATGCGCGGGATCTTGTCGGACACGCCCCACCCGCTCGGCCAGGTGATCACCCAGTCCATGTCGAGGTCGACCAGCAGGCCCAGCATGCGCGCGATGGTCGGGTCGTCGAGGCGTTCGAAGGCCTCGTCGAGCAGCACCAGCCGCAGCGGGTCGAACTCGTCGCTCACGGCGTCGTAGAAGCTCGCCGCCGCCGCGAACAGCGTCACGTACGAGATCAGGCGGGTCTCTCCGGACGAGAGCTGCCGCAGCCGCCGTTCGCGCGGGTTGCCGTCCGGGCCCGTGTCGGCGACGGTCACGGTGAACTGGTGCCACGTGCGGTAGTCGAGCGCGCGCGACAGGATCTCGGCGTAGCCGCCGGAGTGCGCGTCGCGTTCGTTCTCGATCCGCTCGGTGAAGACGCGGCGCAGCGTGGCGTCCTGCTCGGGCGTGCGTTCGCCGAACGGCAGCCGCACGAGCGCAAGCGCTTGCCGCGTCGAGTCGTCGAGGGCGCCGGACGACTTCCACGCCAGCTTGACGTGCACGCCCTGGCTCGAGCGGGCCTGGCCGAGGACCTCGTTCATGCGCTTGGTCAGGTCCTCGGCGACGGTGATCTGGCCGCGCAGCCACTCGGCCAGGTCGCGGATCAGGTAGTCGGCGAAGATGCCCTGGTAGCGCTCGTCGAGGAACCCGCGCTGCTCGGCCAGCTTCGTCGTGACCTGGCGGGCGGCGACGGCGACGGGCTTCGCGCCCTCCTCGCCGGTCACCGTCACGGTCAGCAGGCCCGCGTGCTGCTCGGCGGCGATGTCGTGGCTTCCCGCCAGCGAGGTCTGCAACGCCTGCAGCTTCGCGATCACGGTCGCCTCGGTGCCGCCGCGGCGGTCCGGGGTCTCCGCGATCAACGCCCGCACCGACGCCTCGTCGTCGGCGTCCTCCCGGTCCGGGAACGCGGCCGCGACCAACCCCGGCGCGCGCACGGCCGCCGTGAAGGTGGCGCTCGCCCGCCGCTTCGCCTCGGCGGCTTCGGCGACCTGCGTGGCGTTGGTCTCCAGCAGCGCTTCCAGCTTCGCCGCCTGCTCGCGCGCGGTCGTGATGCTCTCGCGCACGCCCTTGAGGTCCTCGCGCATCCTCCTGCGCGCCTTCTCCAGCGACGTGAGCTGCTCGCTGATCTCCCTGGCCTCACCGCCGACCGCGTCGGTCAGCTCGGCGAGGGTGCCGGCCTGGGCCGCGTGGTCGACGCAGCGGCTGTCGGCGTCGGCCTCCGCGGTCTGCCGGTCGGCGACGGCCTCGTGGTAGCGGTGCGAGGCGTCGGTGAGGTCGGAGATCGTTCCCCGGCAGCGCCTCCTCACCGCGTCGCCGAGCAGGTCGGCGGTCCGCTGGGCCTCACCCGCGGCCGCGCGGGCCTGCCGCAGCGCCTCGGTGTCCGCGGGCAGCCCCGCGTCACCGGCCTGGCGGGTCAGCTCCGACCGCGCCGCCTCCAGCCGGGAACCGGCGTCCTCCAACGCCTCCCGCAGTTCGGACGTGCGCTGCCGCGACCGCGCGGCCGACTCCTCGGCGGCCTGGAGACGGCTGTGCTTCGCGATCAGCTCGCCGTCGCCGGGGAACGCCGCCAGGTGCGCCTCCCAGGTGGCGACGTGCTCGTGGGCGCGGGCCAGCTCGTCCTCGGCGGTGCCGAGCCGGGCGCGGAGATCGGCGAGTTCCTCCTCGAGCGCGGCGATGCGCCGGTCACGGGCCGCCTGCCGCGCGCCCGCGCCGATGAACTCGGCCTCCGGTTTGGTCCAGCGGCCGGTCAGCACGCCCGAGCGCCACACGCCGTCCGTGGTGAGGCTCAACGTGTCCCGGTCGTCCAGCGACACCGCGCGCAGCAGGTCCGCGACGAACCCCTCCGGCACCGGTGAGCCCTCGACCGCGGGCACGAGCACGTCCGCGAGGGTGCGGCCGCCGACCGGTGAGCTCGCCACGGCCAGCACGTCGTTCAGCTCGGTGTCGGCCAGCGTGACCCAGGCGTCGAGCAGGCCGCTCGCCTGCAGCGCGGCCTCCAGCCCGGCGCGGCCGGCGTCGGTCAGCGACGGCGCGAAGTCGACCAGGCGGTAGAACGGCGCGCCCTGGGAGGCGTCGCGGTTCGCGGAGACGTACTGCCCCGGCACGGGCACGCGCTCGTTGCCCGAACGCAGCCCGACCAGCTCCTCGTCCAGCGCGTCCAGGCGGGCGCGCAGCTCGGCGCGTTGCTGCGTGAAGGCGTGCGCGGCGTCGCGGGCCTTGCGCACCAGCGGTCCCGCCCACTCGCGTGCCGCCGCGCCCAGCTCCTTCGCGGCGGCCGGATCGGCGGTCCCGGGCAGCCGCAGCGCCTCGGTGGGACGTTCGTCGAGCAGCGGGCCGCTCGACGCCCACACCTCGACCTGCTCCAGCCAGGCCTGCACGACCTCGGCGAGCTCCTGCGCCTCCTGGTTGCGCAGCGACGTCGACTCGGTCGCGCCGAGCTGGGCGTCACGGGCCTTCTGCCGCAACGACTCCACCTCGCGCTGCTGCGCGTCCAGTGCCAGCGCCTGCTCGTGCAGCGCCAGGGCGAGCGCACCCCGCTGCCGTGCCAGGGAGGCGATGCCGGCGGCCTGGTCGACCACCGAGTCGAGCGCGGCCAGCACGCCCTCGGTGGCGGCGGCGGGCGGCACGCGGCGTTCGATCGGCAGCGGCCCGGCCTCGGGATCCGGCTTGGCGCGCACGGAGTCCGTCGTCGTCGTGGCCTCGGCCGCCGGGACCTGCGGCACCTCCGGCGCCAGACCGGCGTCCATGCCGGCCAGGCGCAGGTTCTCGCGCAGCGGGTCGCTCAGCGCGTCCGCGGCCTGGAGGTCCTCCGCCAGCCGCCGCAGCAGCCGCAGCACGGTGTCGACGGCCGCGTCCTCCTGGGCGCGCTGGCGGTGCGCCGCCTCGAGAGCGGCGACGGCGGAGGAACGCTTCTCCGCCACCAGGTTCTCGCGCGTCTTGAGGTCCTGCAGATCGCGGAACGCCGGCAGCTCCTTCAGCGCCGCGATGGTCTCCTCGGCCTGCTGCTCGCCGGTCTCCATGTCGGCGAGGGCCTGCTCGGCCGCCGCGCGCTCCACCCGCGTGACGTCGAGCTCCTGCGTCAGCTTCGCCTGCTCGCGCTGGAGCTTCGCCACGGACTTCTCGGCGGCCTCCAGCCGTTCGGAGGCCGAGCGCAGACCGCCGAACGCGTAGTCCCGGTAGGTCTTGAGGAACGTGCCGAGCGCACTGTCCGCCGAGGACAGTCGCACGATGTTCTCGCGGATCGACTCCAGGTCGTCGAACGACGTCGCCAGCTGCTCGACCATCGCCTGGTCCAGCGGCGGCAGCGCGTCGGAGAGGATCTGCTCCAGCTGGCCCTCCAGCACCTTCAGGCCGACGTCCGGGTTGCGCAGCGTCCGCTGGAGGTGCAGCAGGTCGCCGTAGCGGGCCGCGGGCACGCCGTAGACCGTCTCGGCGACCTTGGCGCGGAACGCGGGCTCCTCGAACATGCAGTCCGCGCCGATGAGGTCGCGCAGCTGGGCCGGGCCGTGCGGGACGCGTTCCGGGCCCGCGAGCCGCAGCTCCGCGCCCACGCGCAGGGGCGTGACGAAGCGCCACGAGTCCGTGATCGCCTGCGAGGTCTTCGACGCCTTCACGCCCAGGCCGCACGTCAGGTACTCGTTGCCGCTGTGGTCGGCGGCCTCGCGGATCAGCTCGACCCACGCGTAGCCGATGCGGTTCGGGCCGCCGTCGTAGTCGTCCAGCATGAGGCGCCGCAGGCTGACGGTGTCGAAGCCCTTCGAGCCGAGCTGGCGCAGGTCGCCGTCGAGGCACAGCGGGAGCAGCAGCTCGAGCGTGCGGGACTTGCCGGAACCGTTGGTGCCCTGGAAGATCGCGCGGCCACCGGAGAAGTCGAACGTCTGCTCGGTGTACTGCCAGATGTTGACCACGCCGCCGCGGTGCAGCCGCCACCTGCTCATGAAACGCTCTCCTCGTCGAACAGGGACCAGCTCGGCACTTCGCGCACCACAACGGGTTCGGGTTGTTCTCGTTCCGGGTCGCCGTCGGGCGACGGCAGCCAGCGGTGCGCGGCCGCGCTGATCGACCACGCGCCCTCATCGGTCCTCACGGCGAGCCCCATGCGGCGCAACAGCTCCGTCACCTCGGCGACCAGGCGGTCGAGGTCGTCGGTGAACTGCTTCGACCACGCGGCGGGGTAGTCCTCGACCAGACCGGCGCACACCTCGCGGATGCGGCCGGCCGTGACGACGTGCCGTGCGGGCGCGACCTCCTCCTCGCCGTCGAGGAGCTCGGGCAGCGCGAGCAGCGTGATGCGCGCGACCGTCGAGACGCCGGGGAACGACAGGTCGGTCAGGAACTCCTCCGGGTCGGCGGCCAGCACACCCTCGACCCGGCACTCGGTGTGCAGGCCGAACGCCTGCTCCAGCAGCGCCGTCTCCTTGCGCTGGTTGCGCCGCAACCACTCCGCCTGGTCGTCCGGCAGGTCCGCGTACAGCACCAGCGGCGTCTCGACGAGCTTGCGCCGCACCGCGTGCTCGACGCCGCGCGGACCGGGACGCGCCGCCAGTTCGACGAGGTGGGCGGGGCTGTGCGCCTCGCCGACTGGGCCCGTCACGAGCTGGCCCAGCAGGTCGGTGTCGATCGTGATCAGGGCTTCCTGCGGCAGCAGGTCCTGCGCGACCGAACCCTCGGTCTCGTGGAGCACGCCGAGGGAGACGAGGTGGCGCAGGGCCGAGGTGAGCGCACGCCGTTCGGTGACGTCGTCCGGTGCGCCGATGCCCGCTTCCACCGCGGCGGAACGGATGTCGGCGACGAGCCGGGACAGCAGCGTCTGGCGGCCGGTGCCGGTCAGCACGGCGAGGGTCAGCGCCAGGTAGGCGTAGCCGCGCGGGGACATGCTGAGCACGCCGCGCGTGTCGTCCTCGCCGGGACCGGACTTGTAGAGGCGCGCGAACCGGCGTTCCACGACGAGCCGGTAGCCGAGCAGGCCCGCGAAGAGGTCCTGCAACGTCGCCCGGTGCCGGTAGACGAGGCCCAGCAGCTCGCCGTCGGGGCCGTCGGAGCGCAGCAAAGGCCTGCGCAGCAACGTTCGTGCGCACCGCACCACGTTCGCGGCGTCGATCTCGGAGAGGTTGTCCAGGTGGTTCATCGCTTCAGCGCCACCGTCGCGTCGTGCAGGGTGAGCGTCCCGGCGGCGGACCTGATCCGGGTCGTGGTGCCGTGGGCGATCTCCAGCGCGAGGCCGCGCACGGGGTCGCTGGCCGATCCGGCGTCCTGCGGGGAGTCGCGCTGGGCCATCGCGAGCGTCAGCAGCTCGCAGAACACCTCCAGCGCGCCGTGCGTGAGCGTGGTGTTCTCCAGGTCGCCCGCCGCCCGGGCCAGTTCGGCGACGTGCCGGGCGCGGATCTCGTCCGCCTCGCGGGCCTCCGCGAGCAGCGACTGTTCGGTCATCGGGTCGTCGAGGATCCGGGACGGCCTGCCGCGGCCGCCGCGGTCACCCCTGCTGCGGACCGACACGGTCACGTCGCAGACCGGGCCGTCGCGCCACGGCGTGCGTTCGTTGTCGGAGTCGTGCTCCGGCGCGGGGGAGAGGTGGCGCGAGCTGTAGAGCCCGAACGCGGAGGCGTAGATCTCGTGCGCCTGCTCGCGGGTGGAGTTGTCGAACCAGGCCGCGAGCTTGAGCAGTTCGGCACGCCGGCCGGGCAGCAGGCCGCCCCCGGACGTCGCGCGCTTCACGCTCGCCAGCAGGCTGCCGATCGCGCGGGCCGTCGCCTCGCGCAGCGCCGTCACCTGGCTCGGACGGCCGGGGCGGTCGACGAACCAGTCCGTCAGCTCCTGCCAGTCCTCCGGCGTGCGGCCGCGGGCGCGTTCGACGTGGTGGCCGAGGTCGGTGCCGAGCAGCCTGAGCAGCTCCGCGCGGGCCTTCGCGAGACCGGCGAGGGCCGCGGCGATCGGCGGCGTGAACTTCAGCACGTCCTCGACGACCCGCTGGATGTACTCGACCAGCAGGTTGCGGAAGCCCGCGATCTCCTCGGGCGCCAGGTGGTTCCTCGTGACGACCTGGCCGAGGTAGGCGTAGAAGTCGCGGACGGTCGCCGCGAGCTCGGCGTGCTGCAGGAACAGCGTGGTGACGCGTTCGGCGAGCAGCTCCTTCGTCTTGTCGCCCTCGTTGAGGAGGGCGACCGACAGCGACCCGCCCAGCTCGTTGAGACCGCGTTCGATGGCGGGCAGCAGCTCGCGGGAGACCTCGCGGGCGCCCTCCGGCACCCGCAGCAGCTCGTCGACGTCGCGCTGGACGCGGACGGCGAGCTTCGAGACCTGGTAGCGGACGCTGCCGTGCTGGAACTCGGCGATGCTGGCCGCGACGACCTCGCGCCGGCCCTGGACGAGGTTGCCCCACTCGACCAGCTGCTTGAGGCGGTTGATGACGTTCTCGATGCGCGACTCGCCCTGCTCGACGCGGCCCTCGCGCTCCTGCCCGGCCAGCGCCCCGGCGACCTCGCCCGCCGACAGGTCGGCCAGCAGCGTGGAGGTGAACAGCCGCATGATCGCCAGGTACGTGCGCTGGTGATCGCGCGCGTCCAGGTAGGCGTACAGCTTCAACCGCTTGTGCTCCACGACCGGCCACCCTAATGCGCGACCCGACCCGGCCCGGCGCTACCGTGCCTTCGACGAGCTGGGGAGGATGCCGTGGGCGCGGGTCGCGCGTTGGGGTTGTTGCTGGGCGTGGCCGCGGACGCGGTGTTCGGCGATCCACGCCGATTTCACCCGGTAGCGGCATTCGGTTCGTCCGCGGCGGCGCTGGAGAAGCGCCTGTACGCCGACTCGCAGGCCGCCGGTGCCGTGTACTCCGCCGTTCTCGTGGGCGGCACCGTGGCCCTGGGAGTGGCCGTGGAACGCGCCTCGCGCCGCCACTGGCTGACGCAGGCCCTGGCGACCGGTGCGGCGACCTGGGTGGTGCTCGGCGGCAACTCGCTGGCCACCGAGGGCACGTCGATGGGCCGTGAGCTCGCGGGCGGCGACATCGAGGCGGCCCGCGACCGGCTGCCGAACCTGTGCGGCCGTGACGCGACCCGGCTCGACACCACGGGCCTGGCGCGCGCGACCGTCGAGTCGGTGGCGGAGAACACCTCCGACGCCGTCGTGGCGCCGCTGTTCTGGGGTGCCGTCTCCGGCGTTCCCGGGCTGCTGGGATACCGGGCGGCCAACACGCTCGACGCGATGGTCGGCCACCGCTCGCCCCGCTACCTGCGCTTCGGCTGGGCCTCGGCGCGCCTGGACGACCTGCTGAACCTCGTGCCCTCGCGGCTGGCCGCACTGCTCACCGTCGGCGGCGCCCCGGTCGTCGGCGGCTCGGCCTCGCAGGCGCTGGAGACCTGGCGCCGTGACGCGTCAGCGCACCCGTCGCCCAACGCGGGCCAGGTCGAGGCGGCGTTCGCCGGAGCACTGGAGATCAGGCTCGGCGGCCGCACCGCCTACTCGCACGGCGTCGAGGAACGCCCGGTGCTGGGCCACGGCCGCAACCCCGACTCAGGGCACGTGACGCGTGCCGTGGAGCTGTCCCGCGTCGTCGGGTTCGGGGCGGGCGTCGTCAGCGCCTTCATCGCCCTCTTCCGCAAGTAGCTCGGCGATCGACTTCTTGCGCTTCTTCGTGCCGCTCTCGTGCAGCACCCCGCCCGGCTTCGCCTCGCGGATCGTGAAGTACAGCCAGCCACCGACCGCCATCACACCGAACGCGATCCACTGCAGCGCGTAGGAGAAGAACGGCCCGGACTCGATCCGGGGCAGCGGCAGCGAGGCGATCACGCCCGGCTGGCCCTCGAGCAGCTGGAAGTAGCCGGGCTCGATGCCCTGGCCGACCGCGTCGTTGTTGATCGAGTAGATCTGCCTGCGGCCGTCCTGCTCGAAGGCGGGCTGATCGTTCGACTCGTTGGGCCGCGCGAGCCCGATGAGCGTCACCTCGCCGGTCGGCGGCGCCGCGAAGTCCGGCGGCTTGATGCCGTTGACCGGCCGCACGTACCCGCGGTCGATCAGCACCTTGCGGCCCGTGGTGGTCTCGAACGGCGTGATGACCTCGAACGCCGCCTCGCCCTGGACCGTGCGCAGCCGCGCGAGCGCCTCGAGCTCCGGCAGGTAGCGGCCCTTGACCTCGACCTTCTGCCACTCGTCGTGCCGCCCGCCGTACGGGGCCGGGTCGCTCCCCAGCGACTTGGTGATCGCGGAGTTCTGCGCCTGACGCTCGTCGTTGCGGCCGAACTGCCACGGCGACAGGAGGTAGACGCAGGCGCCCGCGAACACCCAGACGGCCAGGGTCAGCGCCAGCCAGCCCGGCTTGAGGAGGAACTTGAACCGCACGTCTTCACGGTAGATGACTGTTCAGAGCGCCCGGAGTTCGGCCACCGACTGGACCAGGCCACAGCGTTCGAGAGAGGCGAGGACGTCCTCGATCGTCCCGGGAGGGGTCCGCCACGAGTTCGCGATCTGCTGGGCGCAGCTCCACACGACCTTGGCGTCGAGCCCGATCTGGTCACAGACGAAGTCGTCCGCGTCTTTGAGGTCGATGTCCCACTGCTGAAGGGCTTCCGGTGGGAAGTCCTTGACGTTGTTCGTCACGATCACCTGGGCGCGAGCCCGGACCGCCGCCGCGAGCACGTGCCGGTCGTCCGGATCAGGCAGGTCGAGCGCCGGGACCAGCGGCTCGTACCCGGTCACGAGACAGTCCCGGACGGCGGTCAGCATCAGCGAACGGGTCCGTCCCAGCTGCGCTTCGGACAGGTCCGGCCGGTTCTTCCGGATGTTGCGGAACACCTCGTCCAGGATCTGTTCAGTCCACTTCGCCTGGACGAGACCTGCTGCCGCGATCCGGATCAGCAGGTCTCGCAGAGTGCTCGGGTAGAGGACGTTGGCGTCGTAGACGACGACGAAGCTCACTCAGGCCATGCCCATCTCTTGCGTGAGCGCTGACAACTCGTCGGCGGCCCGTCGCCGCCGCTGGTCGTCCGAGCGCATGTACTCCATCAAGGACGCAGCCTTGATGCGGCGGTGCTTGCCCACCATGCGGTACTCGATCTCGCCCGCCTTGAGCAGACCGATCAGGTATGGACGTGACACGTTCAACATGTCCGCGGCCTGTTGCGTGGTCAGTTCCGCGTCGGCGGGTACGACGGACACACCGTGGCCGGCGGCCATGTAAGCGAGGATCTGGGCGAAGAGTTCGACCGCGGCGCGTGGCAGGACCAGGACGTCGTCGTTCTCCTCGACCCTGACGCGGACGTCACTCTCGTCGTCATGATGGCTGTGCAGGTATGCCTTGACCCTGCTCACAGCGGCATGGGCGGTGACGACGGCGTCATCGTCGGGCTGGACAGCTCGTAGTGCTGCAGAACTCATCGGTCCCCTCCTTCCGCTATTCGAATTATCTGCAACATTCGAAGCAAACGCAACGCCGCTTTGGAGTGAGCGGGGACTTGTGGAACCGAGTCGTCACCGCAAAGCCGCCCGAGCCGCCGCCACGGCCTGCGCCCGGTACCCACCGCCGAACAGCACGGCGTGCACGAGCAGGGGGAACAGCTGGTGCAACGGCACCCGCGCCTCCCACCCGTCGGCCAGCGGCGCGACCTCCCGGTACGCACCGAGCACGTGGTCGAGGAACGGGCAGCCGAACAGTTGGAGCATCGCAAGGTCGCTCTCGCGGTGCCCGCCGTGCGCCGCCGGGTCGATGAGCCACACCTGCCCGTCGGCGCCCCACAGCACGTTGCCGCTCCACAGGTCGCCGTGCAGCCGTGCGGGCGGTTCCGGCGGACCGGCCAGCTCCCGGATGTTCGCGCACACCTCGCCCACGTCGATGCCCGCTTCCCGCGCGTACGGCTCGATCCGCTGTGACGCGAACCACTCCGGCCACTCCGGCGCGGGCTCGTTGACCAGGGGCGCCAGGCCGATCGTGGCCTCGCGCGGACCGCCGGGCGGCGGTGAGCCGAACGCGTCCGCCCCGGCGAGGTGCAGCGCGGCGAGACGGCGCCCGAAGGTCACGGCCGCCCGGGGATCCGGCTCGCCGTGGGGGATCTCGTCGATCACCAGCTCGCCCCCGGACGCGCTGTGGACGAACGGGACCGGCGGGCCGCCGTCGACCCGCAGCCAGCGCAGGCCGGCCGCCTCGGCCGCGGTCGCCCGGGGTGACTGGCGCTTCGTCCTCAGAGCCGCTCGCGAACCCACGCGACCAGCCCCGGCATCGCCGCCTCGGTCATGACGAGCACCTCGTCGAAGCCGGCCTCGTCGCCGTAGTAGGGATCCGGCACGTCCGCGCCGTCGGCGTCCGGGTCGAACGAGCGGAGCAGCCGCACGCGGTCCGGGCCGGCCATCCGGCGCAGCGCCCGTGCGTGACCCGCGTCCAGCGCCACCAGCAGGTCCGCGTCGAGGTGCTCCGGCCCGACCTGCGCTGCCACGTGGTCGACGGGATACCCGTTGGCCGCCAACGCCTTCAACGTCCGCGGGTCGGCGGGGTCGCCGACGTGCCAGCCGCCGGTGCCGGCGCTCGACACCCGGACCCGGGACGACAGCCCTTCCCGCGACAGCCACTCGCGGAAGACGAGCGCCGCCATGGGGGACCTGCAGATGTTGCCGGTGCAGACGAAGGAGACGTGCATGCCGCGCAGCCTAGGCCGTTGAGCCGGTGCCGGTCGTCGAGCACAAGTAGGCTCGGGAGATCACGTTGTCCGCCGGAGGTTGAGCACCGCCGCACGGTAACGCTCAACCGTTGTCGCAAGATGTACGGACAAACGACATGGAGGCCGCCCATGCAGACAGGTACCGACGTGCCCCCGCAACGGGAGATCATCGGGTGCACCGACGCCCTCGGGCGCCGTCGTGCGTTCGAGGTGTACCTCAACGAGAAGGGTCGCGTCTGCTTCCGCACCCCGCCCGGTGAGTCCGCGCAGCTCGACACGTTCCAGCTGGACGAGCTGATCAGCCACCTCACCGAGCTCCGCCGCTACATGCAGTGACGTGGAGCTCTGGGCCGGTCGCCTAGAATCCGCGCGATGACCAGCCCAGACCTGCGCCACCACGGTGACGTCGACGCCGCACCCGGCCTCGCCGACTTCGCCGTCAACGTGCGGGTGCCGCACCCGCCCGCCTGGCTGCGCGAACGGCTGGCCGCGGCGCTCGGCGAGCTCGGGCGTTACCCCTCGCACCAGGCAGAAGAGCGCGCCCGTGAGGCCGTCGCACGCCGCCACGGGCGCTCGCCTGACGAGGTCCTGCTGCTCAACGGCGCCGCCGAGGGCTTCGCGCTGCTGCCGAAGCTCGCGCCCCGCCGTGCCGCGATCGTCCACCCCGGCTTCACCGAGCCCGAGGTGGCGTTCCGCGACGCCGGGATCCCGGTCGAGCACGTGCTGCTCGACGGCGACTTCCGCCTGCGCGACGTCGTGGCGGACGCCGACCTCACCGTCATCGGCAACCCCACGAACCCGACGTCCGTGCTGCACGAGGCCGCCGCGCTCAAGGCGCTGCCCGGCAGGCTGGTCGTCGACGAGGCGTTCATGGACGCCGTTCCCGGTGAACCCGAGTCGCTCGCGCACGACCCCGACGTGCTGGTGCTGCGCAGCCTCACCAAGACCTGGGGCCTCGCCGGCCTGCGCGCCGGGTACCTCCTCGGCGACCCCGAGACCCTGCGCCGCCTGGCCCACGGCCGTCCGCACTGGCCCGTCGGCAGCCTGACGCTGGAAGCGATCACCGCGTGCTGCGAGCCCTACGCGCTCGAGCAGTCCGCGCGGTTCGCGGAGGAGGCCGAACAGCACGCCGCGTATGCCTTGGAGCAGCTCCAAGACCTGGTCGTGGTGCCGCCGAAAGCGCCGTTCCTGCTGGTCAAGGCGCCCCGCGGCGCGCGCGTGGCGTTGCGGGACAAGGGGATCGCGGTCCGCCGCT
Source organism: Lentzea sp. CC55 (assembly GCF_021056325.1). Lineage (NCBI taxonomy): Bacteria > Bacillati > Actinomycetota > Actinomycetes > Pseudonocardiales > Pseudonocardiaceae > Lentzea > Lentzea sp. CC55. Next base: position 68,662 of record NZ_JAJCXE010000021.1, read on the forward strand.
GCGACACGTTCCCCGGCCTCGACGACACGTACCTGCGCGTGGCGATCCGGCCGCCGGAGGAGTTCGCGGTGTTCGTGGACGCGCTGCGGGTAGTGATGGAGGAACTGGCGTGAAGCTCGCCGACGTGATCGCGGTCCTGGAGTCCGCGTATCCGCCGAAGACCGCGGAGAAGTGGGACGCGGTGGGCCTGGTCTGCGGCGACCCGGCCGAGGACGTCACCAGGGTGCTGGTCTGCGTCGACCCCGCCTCGTCCGTTGTGGACGAAGCGGTCGAGGTCGGCGCGCAGCTCGTGGTCGCGCACCACCCGTTGCTCCTGCGCGGGGTCAACGGTGTTCCCGCCGACGACCCCAAGGGCGCGTTGGTGCACAGGTTGATCCGCAACGGCGCCGCGCTGTACTGCGCGCACACCAACGCCGACAGCGCGTTGCCGGGCGTGTCGGACGCGCTGGCGCGGGCCATCGGCCTCACCGTCACCGGCCCGCTCGAACCGGCCGAACCCGAGGGCACCGGCCTCGGCCGCATCGGAGAGCTGCCCGAGGCCGAACCGCTGAGCGCCTTCACCCGGCGCGTGGCCGGCGCCCTGCCCGCCACAGTGCAGGGCGTGCGTGCCGCGGGCGACCCGAACAAGCTGGTCAAACGCGTCGCCGTGTGCGGCGGAGCGGGTGACAGCTTCCTGGAGGCGGTCAAGCGAGCGGGCGTCGACGCGTACGTGACGGCCGACCTCCGGCACCACCCCGCCCTGGAGCACGTCGAGTCCGGCGGCCCCGCACTGGTCGACGTGGCGCACTGGGCCAGTGAGTGGCCGTGGTGCGAGCAGGCGGCCGAGATCCTGCGCGCGGCCGTCGGCGGTAGGGTCGACGTACTCGTCTCCACCCGCCGGACCGACCCGTGGACCGTCGGCGCGTCGAGCACAGCAGCAGGAGGACATGCGTGAAAGCCGATCCCGCAGTGCAGCGCAGGCTGCTCGACCTGGCCCAGGTCGACGCCGAACTGGCGCGTGTGACCCACCGTCGCCGCACGCTGCCGGAGATCGCGGAGATCGCCGAGGCCGAGCAGCTCGTCCGCGCCAAGCAGGACGCACTGGTGGCCGTCGAGACGACCCTGGGCGACCTCGACCGCGACGTGAAGCGCCAGGAGACCGAGATCGACCAGGTCCGCGCCCGCGGCGAGCGCGACCGCAAGCTGATGCAGTCCGGCTCCGTCGGCGCCAAGCAGCTCACCGACCTCGAACACGAGCTCGCCACCCTCGAGCGCCGCCAGGGCATCCTCGAGGACGACCTCCTGGAGCTCATGGAACGCCGCGAGGCGGTGGAAGCCGACGTCTCCTTCGCCAGGGTGGAACTCGACAAGGCGGGCGAGAAGCTCCAAGACGCGCAGGGCCGCCGCGACGCCGCCCTGGCCGACCTGGAGGCCACCGAAACCCGCCGCACCGCGGACCGCTCGGTGATGGCCAAGGGCTTCCCGGACGACCTGCTGAAGGCCTACGACCGCCAGCGCGAGCAGCGGGGCATCGGCGCGGCCCTCATCCAGTCCCGCCGCTGCGGCGCGTGCCGCATCGAGCTGGACCGCAGCGCCGTCTCGAAGGTCAAGGAGGCGGCGGCCGACGAGGTCGTGCGCTGCGAGGAGTGCGGAGCGATCCTGGTCCGCACGACGGAGTCGGGCCTGTAGAGCCGGGCTTCACGTGAAGGGCCGCCCCAGCCGGGCGGCCCTTTTGCTTTCTGCACGGCAAGGCCCTCGTCGCTAACCGCGAAAGACGTTGTCGCGGTGCCACGTGAAGTACTGCCGGGAACCGGTGCGATGTGCCCCGCAACGACGGCCGTGCAGCTCGCTCAGGTGATCGCGCAGCCGGCCGCCGAATCCGTCCTCGAACCGGGCGAGAACGCGACCGGTGTCGTCCACGGTGACGTGACCGGACTCGAACAGGCTGTCGCACCCGAACTTGCAGGCCAGCATCGCCACGTTGGTCAGGTCGTTGCGCTCGTCGTCGGTGCACAACGACCGCCTCTTGATGTGCGCCGCGACGAGGAACTCCTCCGGGTAGTCGTGTCCGCACAGGTCGCAGGGTGCGGAGGTCCGGCCGCCGAGCAGCAGCCTGCGCAGTTCCCGCTGCTCCTTACGGATCGTGACCTGTGCGGTCCCGTCGAGCACGGCGAACTTCCGGATGCGCACCGGGAACTCCGGGTCGTGCAACGTCACGACGGCGGGCCGGAGGGTCACGACCGTTCCGGGGATGGTCGCCAGCACGGCGCCTACGAATGCGGAGCGGTGACCCAGCTCGTCAACATTCACGAGCACGGATCCCTGCGCGTACAGCTTCTCCAAGCCGGCCTCGACGTCGCGAACGTCGACCCACTGTCCCAGCGGCGATCGTCCGGTGGAGACTCGAACTCGCTTCTGCTCGGCTTCGATGATGGTGTTCACGTTGCCGGTCACCGTCTCGATGGGATCGCCGATGAGGGAGCGCAGCAGGGCCAGCGCGTCCGGCGCCTTGCCGCGGTCGGCCGGTTTCGCGAGATCCGTGGCCAGGCGGTCGGCGTCGTCGGCGGCGTAACCGGGCACCCGCAGCCTGAGCCGGATCTGCTTGGTGGCGTTGCCGTCGCCGCTTCTGCCGATCTTGCCCTGCGCGCGGCCCAGTTCCTTGCGCAACGCCCCGATGTCGGGCGTCGCGGCCAGGACGACCCGTGAGTCGATGATGGTGCGTTCCGCCTCGGGCAGGTGCTTGACCTGAGCGGAGTCAACGACGCCGCTCTCCAGTGCTGCGCCGCGCTCGCGAAGGCGGCGCAGCAGGAGTTCCAGGGCGAGGTTGTACTGGTGGTTGCGGCCGTGCGGACTGCCGTTGACCTTGCCGCCCGCGCTCCTCATGACCAACGCCAGGTGGTCGCCGTCCGGCTCGATCTCGAACTCTGCGTTGAGCACGACGCCGGCGTCGTCTGTTGCGCGCATGCCCAGATCATCGGCGCCTGGTGAGGCGGGGTTACTGAGGGTTTGCATAGCGGCAATGCAAAAGGGCCCGTCCCGCAGGACGAGCCCTTCATCTGTGTCCGAGGGGGGACTTGAACCCCCACCCCCTTGCGGGGACTAGCACCTCAAGCTAGCGCGTCTGCCATTCCGCCACCCAGACTGATGTGAACAGGATACAGAGTGCCGGGAGGGGTCTGAACGCGGGGTTACGATCGGCCCCGTGAAGGTCATCGTCGAGGCCGACGGCGGGTCACGGGGCAACCCCGGACCTGCTGGTTACGGGGCCGTGGTCAGGGACGTTCGAAGCGGCGAGACGCTGGCCGAGCGCAAGGGGTTCATCGGGGTCGCCACCAACAACGTGGCCGAGTACCAGGGGCTGATCGCCGGGCTGAGGGCTGCCAGGGAGCTCGACGCCGAGACGGTCGCGGTGCGGATGGACTCGAAGCTCGTCGTCGAGCAGATGTCCGGGCGCTGGAAGATCAAGCACCCCTCGATGCAGCCTCTCGCGAAGGAAGCCCAGGCACTCGCCCAAGCGTTCAAGGCGATCACGTACGAGTGGATCCCCCGCGAGCGCAACAAGCAGGCCGACCGGCTCGCGAACGAGGCCATGGACGACGAGAAAGCCGAGAAAGCCGAAAAGACCGAGAAAGCCGAAAAGACCGAGAAAGCCGAAAAGACCGAGAAGGCCGAGAAGACCGAAAAGGCCGAGGGTGCCCGGCAGCCGCACTGGAGCGGCGCTGTGGGGGAGCCCACACGGCTGGTCCTGCTGCGGCACGGGCAGACGAGGCTGTCGGTCGAGCGGCGCTACAGCGGACGGGGTGACCACCCGCTCACGGAGCTCGGGCTGGAGCAGGCGGAGAGGGCCGCGAAGAGGCTGTCCACACTGGACGGCATCGCGGCGGTCATCTCGTCGCCGCTGCAGCGGGCTCAGCAGACCGCGCGGAAGGTCGCGGACGCGGTCGGCCTCGAGGTCGTCACCCACCAGGGGCTGATCGAGACCGACTTCGGCGCGTGGGAGGGGCTGACGTTCGCCGAGGCGAGCGAGCAGGACCCCGAGGTGCACCGGAGGTGGCTGGGCGACACGAGTGTGAAGCCGCCGAACGGGGAGAGCTTCGACGAGGTGCACGCGCGGGTCAGGAAGGCCCGGGCGGACATCATCGCGAAGTACGGCGGCAAGACGATCGTGGTCGTCAGCCACGTCACGCCGATCAAGACGCTGCTCCGCCAGGCGCTGGACGTCGGGCCGCAGTTCCTGTTCCGGATGCACCTCGACCTGACGGGGGTGTCGATCGCCGAGTTCTACCCCGACGGGCACGCGTCGGTGAAGCTCGTCAACGACACGTCACACCTCAGCTGACCTTCCGCAGGCGCGGGGTCAGCGCGAGCATCAGCCGGTCGGCCGCCGCGTCCAGGGCCGCCGAGGCCTCGGGGGTGCCGACGTTCTGGTCCAGCACGAACTCGCCGCGCACGACCTGGTCGGCGCCCTTCGCGGCGAGCAACGGGTGCAGGGCGTAGTCCATGGCCACGAGGAAGCCCTGGCTGCCGCCGGTCGCCAGCGGCAGCACGGCCCGGCCGCGCAGGGCCTTCTTGGGCAGCAGGTCGAGCAACGCCTTGACCAGGCCGCTGTAGGCGGCGCGGTACACGGGGGAGGCGACCACCACGCCGTCCGCCGCCAGCACGCTGCTGACCGCGGAGGCGATCTCCTGGTCCCGCAGGTCCTCGGTGAGCAGCGGCAACGTGGGCAGCGAGCGCACGTCGAGCAGGGTGACGCGGTGCCCGGCGGCTCGCAGCACGCCGGCCACGTGCGCCACGACGACGCCGGTGGGCGCGGAGTGGGACGGCGCGCCGGAGATGATCAGCAGATCGGACATGACGGGGCTCCCCGAGGTCGCGGACGGTGAGAACGCACTCAGCGGAGGCAACACAGGCTGGCTGCCACGTGGCCGTGGTCGACGTGGCGACGTCGTGTCATGGGCGAAGTCAACCAACGTCCGCACCGGTGGACAACCGGTTCCAGCCGCTGGGATATCCTCGGGGTGCGGATGAGTCGGCAGGGCGGCCGCGGCGCGCGAGCGTCGAGGAAAGTCCGGACTCCACAGGGCAGGGTGGTTGTTAACGGCAACCAGGGGTGACCCTCGGGACAGTGCCACAGAGAACAGACCGCCTCGGCGTCAGCCGGGGTAAGGGTGAAACGGTGGTGTAAGAGACCACCAGCGCCCCAGGTGACTGGGGCGGCTAGGTAAACCCCACCCGGAGCAAGGCCAAAAGGGCACGCGAGTGCCTGCGCGAGCGTTCGAGGGCTGCCCGCCCGATGCTCGCGGGTAGGCCGCTAGAGCCTGCCGGCGACGGCAGGCCCAGATGGATGGCCGCCGACTGGGACCTCGGTCCCACGAACAGGATCCGGCTTACATGCCGGCTCATCCGCCTGTATGCATGACGTCATGCTTTCGCACCTGGAATGCGCCCGTTGCGGCCGCGAACACGACGCGGACGCCGTCCAGAACCTCTGCCACGAGTGCGCCTCGCCGTTGCTGGCCCGCTACGACCTCACCCGCGTGCGGCGGCCGAACGACGACAACAGCCTCTGGCGCTACCGCGACGTCCTCCCGGTCCGCGACCCCGACCCCGCGTTCAGCCTCGGCGAGGGCATGACGCCGCTCGTGCCGCTGCCCGCGCTGAGCCGGGAGCTGGACGCGAAGATCCTCATGAAGGACGAGTCGCTCGTCCCCACGGGCTCGTTCAAGGCACGGGGCGCGGCCGTCGGCGTGGCGCGGGCCAGGGAGCTCGGCATCAAGGGCATCAAGATGCCGACCAACGGCAACGCGGGCGCCGCCTGGGCCCTGTACGCGGCTCGCGCGGGCCTGCGCAGCGTCATCGCGATGCCCGAGGACGCCCCGCTGATCACCCGCGAGGAGGTCGAGGCGAGCGGCGCCGAGCTGCGGATCGTGCCGGGCACCATCGCCGACGCCGGCAGGGCGATCGCGGACGTCGACCTCTTCGACGCGTCGACGCTGCGGGAGCCGTACCGCATCGAGGGCAAGAAGACGATGGGGTACGAGATCGTCGAGCAGCTCGGCTGGCGCGTGCCGGACGTGATCGTCTACCCGACCGGCGGCGGTGTCGGGCTGATCGGGATCCACAAGGCGCTCCTGGAGATGCGCGAGCTCGGCTGGATCGACGGGGAGCTGCCGCGCCTGGTCGCCGTCCAGTCCACCGGCTGTGCGCCGATCGTCCGGGCGTTCGACGGGGGACGGGCCGAGTCGGCGTTCTGGGACGACGCCTACACCAGCGCGTTCGGCATCAACGTGCCGAAGCCGCTGGGCGACTTCATCATCCTGCGGGCCATCGCGGAAACCGGTGGCACCGCGATCGCCGTGACCGACGAGCAGATCGAGGCCGACCGGGCCGAGTGCGCACGACGCGAGGGCGTCTTCCTGTGCCCCGAGGGCGCTGCGACGATCAGCGCCGTCCGGGACCTTCGGCGGTCCGGCTGGCTCGGAGCGCGGGACGAGGTGGTCGTGCTCAACACCGGAGCGGGCATCAAGTACCCAGCTGTCCGCCTCTAGGTTCGTTGCCGCGCCAAGGGCGTTACAGAACTTCGGCCGTTCGGGTGGTGCGTCCGGGGCGCTGTGCCACTCCCGGTATCACGAGCGGGAACACCTGATCCTCCTGTCAGACGGCCGGCCCCTGCAGCCGGCCGTCACCCAGGGAGGGAAAAGACATGCAACGCAAGCTGACGGTGGTGCTGGCCCTGTCCAGCCTCGTCGCCGCCGGGGCGGCCGGTGTCGCGCACGCCGATGCCACGGAGCTGCCCGTGTACGGGGTGACGAGTTCCGGTCTCGACCAGGAACAGGCCCAGAGGCTGCAACGGGCCTTCGGTCTCGAGGACGTCCAGAGGTCCGAGGCGGGCGCGGTGGCGTTCGCCGACGAACGGCGCCACCAGTACCTGCCGACCGTCGACAAAGGACAGGGCAAGCCGGACGAGGACGGCAACGCCACCACGCAGACCGCGCTCGACACCGAAGCGTTGAAGCGCATCAGGACCATCTCCACCGAAGAGGCCACCAAGCGCGCCCAGGAAGGGCTCCGCACCGCCGGTGTCCTGCCCGCCAACGCCGCGCCGACCGCGCAGCACACGACGTTCGAACTCGCGGATCCCAACGGCCGCAACACACTCACGGCCAACCTCGACACGAGCGTGTCGTACACGTTCCAGCTCGGCGGCCTGCCGCTGGAGGGCGAGGGTGCGAACATCCGCGTCTCGTTCGACGCGCAGGGCGTGACGGCGGTCAGCCACGCCGCCCGCACCTACGACGAGGCCGGCACCGTCAAGGTGAACGACCTCGCGCACGGAGCCAAGCTGTGCGCCGAGTACCTGGGCGCCGAGGTGAAGCCCGACGTCTCCTACGTCTACGTCGCACCGCCGCTGGAGCAGCGGGTCGACAGGATCGAGCCGTCCTTCCGCTGCACCGGCCGCAACTCCGACGGCGGCGCCCCGCAGGCCATCACCCTGCCCGCCGCGGTCGGCGCCGAACTGCCCGTTCCGCAGCCGCCGCAGTCCCCGCGCCCCGAAGCGCGGTTCGAGGTCCAGGCGGGCGGCACCCAGGTCGGCAGCGAGGGCACCGGCACCTGCTCGGGCCTGCCGAACACCGCCGCGAACATCGGCACGTTCAACACCGAAGCGGGCAACCACGGCATCCCGCAGGCGTTCAGCTGGCTCGACCACAACGCGTGGGAGAGCGACTTCAAGGACCCGGCCTTCGCGGGCGGCCAGGACACGTACTGGGCCGACGACGTCGACCTGACGTACTGGCAGGGCCACGGCAGCGGCACCGGCTTCTACTTCACCGGCTGCTCGAACCACAACGACACCAAGCTCTCGAACACCGAGGCGCGCTGGGGCAACGGCGACGTCGAGTGGATGAGCCTCTTCACCTGCCTCGTCCTCGAGGACTCGACCGGCGGCCAGAACTGGGCGCAGCGCTGGGGCCAGGCGTTCCGCGGCCTGCACCAGATCAACAGCTTCACCACGGTCAGCTACAACTCCGCCAACCACGGCGGCAAGTTCGGCCACTACATGTGGCGCTCGCCGTTCCTGTGGTGGAACAAGCCGATGAAGGTCCGCGACGCGTGGGCGCAGGCCAGCATCGACACGCAGCCCGCGTCCGTGCGCTGGGCGAGCATGGGCGTGTACCTGCCGGCGACCGGCGGGCTCGGCAACTACAACGACTACTTCTGGGGCAAGGGCGCGGTCGGGCCCGACTACGCCTCGACCGGCTGGTTCTGGAGGATCTCCGGCACCTCGTGACCGTCCGCCCGGCCGTGCGGCCCGGTGACCTCCCGGTCGCCGGGCTTCACCGGTTCGCCGGCCGCCCGGACGGCATCCGCAGCACCGGCCGGAACGGCTCCCCGCCGTTGTAGAGCTCCTCCAGCTCCGTCACGTACGCCAGCACGGCCGGGTTGACGATGTCGGCGAGCGACCGCACCCCCGCCTGGGGTTCGTACGACGCGAGGTAGGTGGCCGCCGCACGGGCCCGCTCGAGCACGGAGCGGTCGAAGTTGATCGTCCGCTGGACCCGGCGCCGGGATTGCGGGGTCTGCCCGGTAGGCTCGTCCACGCCTGGAGCACTAGGGGAGGCTGTGATTCCGTCCACACTTCCGTCCGGCACGAGGTCAGGTTCGAGCATGGGCGAATCTCCTCGGAGTCGTAGCTCCGGGCCGCACCCGCGGCGGGGTCGCGAACCGGCCGTTCAGGGCAATCACATGAGTGTGCACGTGCGTGGGTTCAGGACGCACGCACTGTGGGTGACCAGCGCGCCCGCAGTCGGGTGAACCTTGTCGGCGACGGAGAGAATCTTGGGACGGGTGTTCCCCACTGACGTCTCCTCGGTGATGATGTGTCGGCCAGATTAGACGTAATTCTCCCCAGGGGGAACGGCCAGTTGATCAACAGCCCGCAGCAACAGCCCCACACGTCGTGACGAACTCGTGTTCTACTCGTAGCGCCAGCCCTCGCGCACTCTGGAGTAAGAAATGACCGCCATGGACCTGGTGACACTCGCTCAGCAGCAGCCGACGGTGCCGGGCACGGGCAATGTCCGGAACTGGATCCTGGACAACATCGTCCCGCTGCTCCTGCTGACAGTCGCGCTCCTGCTCCTGTGGCTGGGTGGCGGCAAGGGCGACAACGCGGGCGTCATGCGCCGCCTCGGCGGCGTGATCGTCGCTCTGGCCATCATCGGCCTCGCCGTCACGACCGACGCTGGCGCGAACATCGGCCAGTGGCTCGCCGGTTTGTTCGTCGGAGGCTGACAAGTGCGGGTCCGCACCGACGACGAGGTCTACCGGGTCGACGCCGTCTGGCTTGGCCCGCCCAAAGCGACTTTTCCCTGGCGCGCGCGATACGTCGCGTGGGGCGTCGGGATCGTCGTTTTCCTCCTCGTACTCACGATCGAGCGCCAGATGGGCATCGGGTTCGGGTTCTTCTCGACCGCGTGGGCCCTCGTCGCGACGATCATCCTCACCAGGTTCATCACCCAGCGGATCAGCCATGAACGGCCCCTCACGGCCGTCATGTCGATGTGGGTCCGCGAGCTCACCGCACCTCGAGAACGCACGGCCAGCACCGGCGGAGCGGCCAGCGCCGCCCGGATCCGGGTCACCCCGCAGCGGCCTCGTCCCAAGTTGAGCAAGAAACAACAACAACGGGCGAGACAGCAGGCCCAGCCCCGCCGGACGTCAGACAGCCGTAAGAAGGAGGTTCGCGGTGTTCGGACGCCGGCGAGACCGTGACCGTCGCTCCGCCCAGCACATCGCCCAGCACGCCGCGGCCGACCCCCGTGAGCGCGACAGGGCCGCCTATTCCAAACGCGGCCGCCGCCTGCCCGGCGAGCAGGCCGTGCCGAGCTACACGCCGTCGATCAGCGCCCGCAGCATCGACGGTCACCTGCTGCGCACCGGCCAGGAGGTCTACGCCTGGTACCGGCTCGCGCCGCAGCGCTGGTCGTTCCGCAGCGACTCGCAGCGCCAGGACCTGATCGCCGCCATCGCGGGCCAGTACGCCGAGCTGCAGGGCCGCTGGATGCACCTGCGGGTCACCACGCGGCCGTACCCGATCCGCATGTGGGCCGAGGCGCACGTGCACAACGCCGTCAAGCGCCTCCCGGACACCCCGGGCACGCTGTCGTTCGACGACTACATGGTCGGCGAGCAGCAGCAGCTGATGGGCCGCTCGATGGCCGAGAAAGAGGTCTACCTGGGCGTCCAGGTGCAGACCCGCAACATGATGGACCGCGCGGTCGAACGCGCGGCCCCCGTGCTGCGCAAGGTCTTCCCGGACGCCGTCGACGCCGAGCTGGTGGCGCTCGACTCCGAGGTCGAGCACCTCGACCAGGTCATCGGCTCCGCGGGTCTCGAAGGCCGTCCCGCGACGGCCGAGGAGATGTCCTGGCTGATGCACCGGTCGTGCTCGCTGGGCCTGCCCGCGCCGCGCAACCTGCCCGCCGTGCCGGGCGCCGCGTGGGAGCCGGAGGACCTGGCCAGCTTCACCGACGCCGCGGACTTCCACCAGGAGCCCTACTCGCCGACGGTCACCGTGCGCGGCCGCACCGGTTCGAACGCGGGCATCAAGCGCCACGTCGCCGTGCTCACGGTCGGGCTCATGCACGGCCTGCAGATCCCCGAGGTCGACGACCCGTGGGTGCAACGCGCGGACCGGCTGCCGGCGTCCGTCGAGTGGTCGGCCCGCATCTACGTGCGCAGGCCCGAGGAGGTCTCGGGCGAGCTGTCGCGGCAGATGAGCAAGGTCCGCTCGCAGGTCCGCCACTACACCGATGAGCACGAGCTCGAACCGCCGCAGTCGCTCGCCCGCCAGGCCGGCCGCGTGCTGGAGATCGACGACGAGATGACGTCGGGCTTCACCGCGCTGGGCACCCGGGTGCGCAGCTGGTGGCGGCTCGCGGTCAGCGGCCCGACCGAGCGCGAGGCCCTGCGCCTGGCCCAGTCGCTGCTGGAGCTCTACAAGCCGAAGATCGCGATCGAGCACCCCGAGGCCCAGTACGCGATCGCCCGCGAGTTCATCCCCGGCGAACCGCTGTCCAACGGCGCGTACCTGCGCCGCGGCAGCGTGTTGTGGGCGGCCAGCGCCGTTCCCACGGCGACGGCCGAGGTCGGTGACCGCCGCGGCATCCTGCTCGGCGAGACCGTCACGGCCACCCGCCGCCCGGTCGCGTGGGACCCGTGGATGGCGCAGGAGCTCCGCGACGCCTCGGGCCTCACGGCCATGGTCGCGGGCCTCGGTGCCGGCAAGTCGTTCCTCGGCGGCGGCATGGTCTACAAGACGCTGCGCGCGGGCGCCCACTGGACGTTGCTCGACCCGTCCGGCCCGCTCTCGGCGCTGTGCGAACTGCCGGAGCTGCGGCCGTACGCGCGGCCGATCAACCTGCTCAACGCCCAGCCCGGCATCCTCAACCCGTACCGGGTGGTCGCCGAGCCGATGATCGAGCACTTCCTCGACGAGGACGACCCGGAACGGGCCTGGCGCCGGGAGAAGGCCCTCGCGGCCGCCACCCGCCGCCGTCTCGTGCTGGACGTGCTCACCGGCCTGCTGCCGTTCGAGGTCGCGCGCCTGCCGCAGACGCGCATCGTGCTGCTGCGCGCCGTCCGCACGGTCGGTGGCCGCTTCGACGCCCACCCCGGGCTCGTCTTCGAGGCGCTGCGCCGGGACGCGTCCGAGCACCACGAGCACGCCGTCGTGGTCGCGGACTTCCTCGACGAGATGCGCGAGCGCATGTCGCTGCTCATCCCCGAGGAGAACCACGACCCGTACAACGAGGTGCGCGACGACCGGCTCACCGTCCTCACGATGGCGGGCCTCAACCTGCCCAAGGACGGCGTCGGCCGCGAGCACTGGACGGACGCGGAGTCGCTCGGCGTCGAGATGCTGAACCTCGCCGCCTGGCTCACCCAGCGCTCGATCTACGAAAAGCCCAAGGACCAGCGCAAGGGCGTCTGGATCGACGAGGCGTTCTTCCTCTCGGAGGTCCCGACCGGTCGTGTGCTGATGAACCGCTTCGCGCGTGACTCGCGCAAGTGGAACGTCCGCGTGCTGCTGTCCAGCCAGATCCCCGCCGACTTCCTCAAGATCCAGGGCTTCGTCGCGCTGCTCGACTCGGTCTTCGTCGGCCGTCTCGACGACGACCAGGCGCAGGCGGACGCGTTGCGGCTGCTCAAGGTTCCGGTCGGCGCCGGCTACGAGCAGGTCGTCGCCTCGCTCGGCCGCCGCCCCGGTGGCGAGCGCACCGCGACCGAACGCGACCGCGCGCCGAGGCAGTTCATCTTCGGCGACGGTGCCGGTGGCGTGGAGCGGATCCGCATCGACTTCAGCGGCCCGCACCTGGAACACCTGCGCAACGCCCTCGACACGACGCCCGATGCCAAGCGCGACAACGGCAAGGGCGAACTCGTGCCGGCGGACGACCACGAAGCGGCTCCGCAGCCGCCCGCCTACGTGCCCGACGAGATCGACGACGAACTGGCGGCGGACATGGAGCTCGGACTGACGGAGGAAGAGGCCCAGCTGGTGGGCCACGGTGACGGGCCCCACCGCCGCCGGGACGGCGGCGCATGACCGCGCTGACGGTCGTGCTCGCGATCGCCGCCTTGCTCTGGGCGAGGCGGCGGTTCGCGCTGCGCACGTCAGCGAAGTCCCGCTCGGTCATGGCGGTGTCCGTGATCCTGGCGCTGCAGGTGGTCATCGGTGCCCCGATGGCGCACGCCCAGTCCTGCAACGACGCGCCCAACCCGGAACGGCCCGGCGCGGGCATGGTCGGCGCGCTCGACCCGCCGGTCGGCAACGGCCTGCCGGGCTCGGCGTACCTCGACTACGGCTACGCGGGCATGGTGTGGCACTACCACCAGGCCAACTGCTCGATCGTGCCGAACGCCAACGCCACGCTCGACACGTGGGCGGGCAACGAGCTCTTCAGCATCGGCAAGAACATCGTCGGTGCCACGAACGCGTTGCACTACACCGTGATGGGCCGCGGTCTGCTGGTCCCGCTGGACGACGCCGTGAAGGACGGTGTGCAGAAGGTCTACGACAACGTCTACCTGCGCTGGTTCGGGCTGGTGGCGTTGATCCTCGCGATCCTGATGTTCCGGCAGATCTGGACAGGCGACTTCGCCACGATCTCCAAACGCGGGCTCTGGGCGCTGGCGGCCATGTGGCTGGCGACGTCCACGTTGGCCCTGCCCCAGTTCTACAACCTCCTCGACAACACGCTGGTGTCCAAGACGTCGGAGATCCAAGCCGGGTTCATCGAGGCGCCCGAGGAACAGGGCACGCTCCACGTGCTGCCGACGAAGCTGCACGACGCCGTCGTGTACCAGAGCTGGCTGCGCGGCGCGTTCGGCACGCCGGAGGCACCGCAGGCCGCCGAGTACGGCCCGCGCATCCTCAAGACGCAGGCGTGGACGACGGCCGAGATCGCCGAGGGCAAGGACGGCGACCAAGCCGCGCTCGACGCCAAGAAGGCCGAGTGGAAGGCACTGGAGGGCCAGCTCGGCACCGCCAAGGGTTACTTCGACGGCACCGACGGCAGCCGCACCGGCGCGGGATTCCTCGCGCTGCTGCAGTCCATCGCGTTCTCGCTGTTCCAGCTGTTCGCGAAGGCCGCGGTGCTGCTGGCCCAGCTGCTGCTGCGCATCCTGACGCTCGCCGGTCCGCTGATCGGCCTGGTCGCGCTGCTGCACCACGACCTGCTGCGCAAGGTCGCCCGCGCCGCCGCCGTGACGATCTTCAACGTGCTGGTGCTCGCGGTCCTCGCGGGCGTCCACGCGCTGCTGCTGCAGGCGATCTTCAACGCGACGGGGCTGTCGCTGCTGACGCGCACGTTGCTCGGCCTGATGCTCACGCTCGTGTGCTTCGTGATCGGCAAACCGTTGCGGCGCATGTGGCAGATGGTCGAGATGTCCGTCGGCTCGGCGAGCAACGTCCTGCCGATGAGCGGGGGCGTCTGGTCGAAGATGATGGGCCGCAAGAAGCAGGCCGGGCCGACGCCGCAGGACGAGTTCTGGGACTCCGTGCGCGACAGCGACGCGGGCGGCGAAGAGGTCCCGCAGCGCGGTCGCGGTCGCGTCCGCCCGGAGGCCTCGAACCCGGTCATGGCGACGGCGCAGCGGCTCGACCGCGACTCCCAGTCCGGCCAGATCATCAGCGGACCGGACGGCAACGGCGTGCGGGCGGGAGCGCTGCCCGCGGGCTCGGGCCCGGCGGCGCTGCCCGTCGCCCGCTCGCGCGTGGTCGACAGCCCGCCGGTCACCGACAGGCAGTGGGACCGGGTCGACGACGCGGTGCTCGTGCCGTCGCGGACCGGCGGCTACTCCGCTCCCGTGCAGGAACCCCGCAGGGCCGAGACAGAAGTGGTGGCAGGACGTCCGGTGCACGTGATCTACCGGCCTTCGCGTGGGTTCGAAGTCCGGGACAACAGCTGAGAGGGGGCGTAAGTGCCGATCCGGACCAACCGCGGCCGTGCCGCGGTCTACCGCAGGCTGTGGGGATGGCCGCTGCGTTCCCCGCGGCACCTGGCCGCGTCGATCATCATCTTCGTGGTGGTGGTCGTCGCGCTCGGCCTGATCATCCCGCGGGTGCTCGACCGCACGCCGGCTGACCCGTCGGCGGCCGGTCAGCCCTCGACGTCGGCGCAGGGCACCCAGGTGGGCCAGTTGCCGTCCAGCGCCACGTCGCTGCCGACCAAGGCGGCGCCACCGTCGATCTCGGCGTCCGCCGCGCCTCCGCAGGCCGACGCGCAGCTGATCGCCGAGCTGTGGGCGGAGAACTGGATCAAGCCGCCGCCGGACGACGACGTGAACAAGTGGCTCGCGCAGCTCCGCCCGTACACCACGGAGGAGTTCCTGGCCCAGATGGCGACCATCGACCCGAAGAACGTGCCCACCAAGATCACCCAGAAGGTCAAGGCGAAGAAGTCCTTCACCTCGTCGGCCGACTTCGAGGTGGGCACGGACTCGGGCAAGGTCGTCATCACGCTGGTCAAGACGCCGGCCAACGAGTGGCGTGTGAACAGCTACACGAAGGCGGACTGACGATGCGCTTGCTGGTGCTGATCGGGGCCCTCGCAGCCGTCGTGGTGATCGCGGTGACGACATCGGGCGTGACGCAGGTCGTCAGCAACTCCACGAACCCGGCGGCGGGGGCGAACTTCGCGCGGATGAGCTGCAACGCCGCCATCGGCCCGTGGGACGCGGGCGGCGGCAACAAGGGCCGCCACGACGCGTCGCGGCTCAACGAGGAGCAGCGCAACATCGTCGCGCGCATCATCTCCATCGGCCAGGAGCGCAAGCTGCCGCCGCTCGCGTGGCAGATCGCGATCCAGGCGGGCATGACCGAGTCGGGCCTGCGGCCGCTCAACTACGGCGACCGCGACTCGCTGGGCATCTTCCAGATGCGCCCGTCGATGGGCTGGGGGTCGCCGGCCCAGGTGACCGACCCGACGTACTCGATCAACAAGTTCTACGACGTGCTGCTGAAGGTGCCGGACTGGGAGAACAAGCGGCCCGGCGACTCGGCGCAGGCCGTCGAGCGCTCGGCGTTCCCCGACCGCTACCACAACTGGGAGGCCATGGCCGCCTTCCTGCTGGGCGAGCTCGGTGCCGTCAGCGACCCGGCCGGCTGCGGTTCGGGCGCGGGGGAGTTCCTGCTGGCGTCGAACGCGGCGGGCATCGCCATCCAGTTCACCAAGGAACAGCTGGGCGAGCCGTACCTGTGGGGCGGCAACGGCCCGGACGCGTGGGACTGCTCCGGCATCCTGGTGAAGGCGTTCCGCGCGGCCGGGGTGCAGATCCCCCGCGTGGCGAACGACCAGTACGAGAAGGGCGGCGCCCACCTCCCGGTGCGCGACGCCCAGGCAGGCGACCTGATCTTCTGGGCTACCGACACCTCGAACCCGCGCACGGTGCACCACGTGGGCATGTACCTCGGCGGTGACGAGTACATCCACGCACCTCAAACGGGTGATGTCGTGAAGATCAGCAAGATCAACTGGAACTATCACGAGTTGATGCCGCTGGCCGTCCGGCCGGGCGTGTAGATCGCGGGGAGGCGCTGCATGTTCAACCACGACCCCATCCCGAGGCCTTCCGGACCGCCCGCGTCGAGCACTCCGGTGCGTGACTACACGGCGGCCGGTGCTCCGGGGGTCTCGGCGGACTACGTGGTCATCCCACGTGCCCTGGCCGAGGCCATGCCGCTGCCGTGGCAGCAGCACCTGACGCACCTGCTGGCGGACTTCCACCGCACGTACGGCCACCTCAAGTGGCCGATCTACCGCGTGGTGCCGTCCCGCTACGAGAAGCTGAGCGACCTCGACGAGGACCAGCTGGCCGAGGTCGGCGCGATCATGGAGATCGACTCCGACGGTTCGCTCGTCTACCGCGACCGCTCCGGACGCAAGATCGAGAACGCCGAGGACCGCACGGTGCTGGTCTCGTGTTTGGACCCGATCCCGGCGGAGTACGCCAACGCCAACCAGTCCACGCCGCCGCGGGGATTCCCGGCGCCTTTGGGAGGCGAACGCGTATGAGTGACAGCAGCGGTTGGTACTTCTGCCTGACCCACCAGGCGGTGGAGCACGGCAAGGGCTGCAAGGGCCCCGACCGCATGGGCCCCTACCCGGACGAGGCCACCGCGGCCCGAGCCCTGGAGATCGCGAGGGAACGGACCCGGGCGGCCGACGAGTCCGACAAGAAGTGGCGCGGCGACGACGAGGACTGATCGGCCTAGGCTGTGCGGGTGGCTTCACTGGTGATCCGCACTGGCCGTGCTGACGTTTCCTTCGACGGCATCCGCACCGAGTTCGGTCTGCCGTCCTCGTTCCCGGCAGCCGTTCTCGCCGAGGCGGAGGCGGCGGTCTCCCGCGACCCGGGAGACCGCCCCGACCTCACCTCGATCCCCCTGGTGACGATCGACCCACCCGGCGCGAAGGACCTGGACCAGGCCCTCTGCGTGACGAAGGGCCCCGGCGGCTTCACCGTCCACTACGCGATCGCCGACCTCGGCACCTTCGTGACGCCGGGCGGCCCCCTCGACACCGAGGTCCGCCGCCGCGGCCAGACCCTCTACCTCCCGGACGGCAACGTCCCCCTGCACCCGACGGTCCTCTCCGAAGGCGCGGCCTCGCTCCTGCCCGGCGTGACCCGTCCCGCGGTCCTGTGGACCTTCGAGTGCGACGCCGAAGGCAAGCCCACCTCCGTCGAGGTGCGCCGTGCCCTGGTCCGCTCCACGGCCCAGTTCGACTACGCCGCGGTCCAGGAGTCGTTCGACGCGGGCACCCCGCACCCCTCGGTGGCGGCCCTGGCGGAGTTCGGCCCCCTGCGCCGCGCCTACGCGCGGGAACGCGGCGCCATCGAACTCCAGCTCCCGGAACAGGAGATCGAGTCGAACGGCTCCGGCTGGCGCCTCGTCACCCGCCCCCGGACCGAGGTCGACGCCTGGAACGCCGAGATCTCCCTGATGACGGGCATGGCCGCCGCCGAGGTCATGATCGAGGCCGGGGTCGGCATCCTCCGCACCCTGCCGGACCCGGACCCGGAGGCCGTGAGGTCCCTGCGCAAATCCGCGGCGGCCCTCCAGGTCCCGTGGCCCGGCGACCTCTCCCCGGGAGCCTTCCTGGCAGGCCTCGACGCGCGCACCCCGGAAGCCCTGGCCCTCTTCACCGACGCCACCCGCCTGCTGCGGGGCGCGGGCTACTCGGCCTTCAACGGCGAGCTCCCCGAACTGACCACCCACGCTGGCGTAGCCGCCCCGTACACCCACGTCACCGCACCCCTGCGCCGCCTCGTGGACCGCTTCGCCACCGAGGTCTGCCTGGCCGTCACCGCGGGACAGGACCTCCCGGCCTGGCTCGCGGAGGCACTCCCGCGACTCCCGCCGCTGATGGGCGCCTCCGACTCCCTGGCAGCGAAGGTGGACCGCGCCGCCCTGGACCAGGTGGAAGCCCAGGTGCTGGCCGGACGCGTGGGCCAGGAGTTCGACGCCGCGGTCCTGCGCTCCCACGAGAACGACGCCGAGATCTTCGTGGCGGAACCCCCGGTGCTCGCCAAGTGCTCGGGGAAGGACCTTCCGGAAGGCGAACGCATCCGCGTGAAGCTGACCGAGGCGGACCCGGCGGAGCGCAAGGTCAGGTTCGAACGCGCCTGACCCACCCAATGGCGAGCCGAGCCGCGATGGCGAAGCCGAGCCGCACCAGCTATCCGCCTCTGAGCAGCGGTGATGACGCAACCACGACGGCGATCGGGGCTTGACTTCGGGTGCGAGATGCTACCGTTGCCCGGATCGGCCGAGCCTTTCCCGCTCGGCTTTTCAGGCCGCCCGGCATCTCGCAAGGGCCCTGAAGTCAAGCCCCGATCGCAATCGTCGCGAAGCGGCGATGACCCAACCACGCGCGATACAGCGACCACCGCGCAAACGTGACATCGCGAACCGGTGACCCCTCCGCCGGAACGGGAACCGGCCAACGCAAGCCGACCCGCGCACCAGCCACCCCGCCTCGCGACCAGACCACTGCCCGACAAAGGTCACTTTGCACAGCCCACCCCCGCCCGCCCGTGTGAAGATGCAGGGGTGACAGACATTCGTGACCTCACAGTCGGCGTCCTCGGTGGCACCGGAGCCCAGGGCAAGGGCCTCGCCATCCGCTGGGCCGCTGCAGGCGTCAAGGTGATCATCGGCTCCCGCAGCGCCGACCGCGCCGAACTCGCGGCCAAGGAGATCGTCGAGGCGGCGGGCGGCGACGTCAGGGGTGCGGACAACGCGGACTGCGCCGCGGATTCGGACATCGTCCTCGTGGCGGTTCCGTGGGACGGCCACGGCGACCTGCTCGCCGCCCTGCGCGACCAGCTCGCCGGCAAGATCGTCATCGACTGCGTGAACCCGCTCGGCTTCGACAAGCAGGGCCCGTTCGCCCTGCCCGTCACCGAGGGCAGCGCCGCGCAGCAGGCCGAGCTGCTGCTGCCGGAGTCCCAGGTCACGGCCGCGTTCCACCACGTGTCCGCCGTCCTGCTCGCCGACCTGTCGGTGTCCGAAGTGGACATGGACGTCCTGGTGCTGGGCGACGACCGCGAGGCCACCGACACGGTGCGCGCACTGGCCGAGCTCGTGCCCGGTTTCCGCGGCGTGTACGGCGGCCGGCTGCGCAACGCCCACCAGGTCGAGGCGTTCACCGCGAACCTCATCGCGGTCAACCGCCGCTACAAGACCCACGCCGGTCTGAAGATCACGGGAGTCTGATGCTCCCCGTCGACGACCTCGGCGAGCCGGTCGCACTGGACCGGCCGCGCAGAGTGGTCAGCCTGGTGCCGTCGATCACCGAGGCCGTCGCGGTGACCGTCCCGGACTCCCTGGTGGGCGCGACGGACTACTGCACGCATCCGTCCGGTTTGGACGTCGCGAGGGTCGGCGGGTCGAAGTACCCGGACGTCGACGCGGTGCTCGCGCTCGCCCCGGACCTCGTGATCGCGAACTCCGAGGAGAACCGCCCGGAGGACGTGGAACGGTTGCGCGCCAACGGGATCAACGTCTGGGTGACCGAGGCGCCGAAGACCGTCCCGATGGCACTGGGGTCGCTGCGGCGGCTCTTCGGCCTCGGCTGGGACCTCGAACCGGACTGGCTCACCAGGGCGGAAGACCTCTGGCGCGAGGCGAAACCGGCCACGCTCACCGCGCTGGTCCCGGTCTGGCGGCGTCCGTGGATCGTCGCGGGCCGGGACACGTTCGCCACCGATGTGCTGCGGCGCCTGGGGTTCGAGAACGTCTACGCCACCCACGCCGAGCGCTACCCCAGGCCGAGCCTCGAAGAGCTGAACTCGAAGCGCCCGGACGTCGTGGTCCTGCCCGACGAACCGTACGAGTTCACGCACGAAGACGGCCCCGAGAGCTTCCCCGGACTACCGTACGTGCTGGTCAACGGCAGGCACCTGACGTGGTACGGCCCGTCGCTCGTCGAGGCGCGCCGCAGCCTGGAACGGGCGCTCGCCTACGGCCAGGGTTGACAACCCCGGGTGGATTCGGAGGAACGCCCGCGCTGCCAGGATCCTCGCCCATGGGGAAACCAGCCGCGATCATCGCGACAGTCGCCGCCGCAACCGCGCTCACCGCCGTTCCCGCCCACGCCGAGCCGGTGGTCGTCTACCAGCTCGCCGGCACCACCCGCTGCCTCGCCGACACCGGCACCAACGTGGTCCTGAGGACCTGCGACGAGGTCTCGGACGACCAGCGCTGGATCGTCCCGATCAGCGGCGGCGTCGACTGGCCGCACAACATCGCCACCGACAGGTGCCTCGGCGTCACCGGCACCGGTGACGTCCTGGGACAGGCGTGCGGCGGCAGCGCCTCCCAGCGCTGGCGCCGCGTGCCGTCCGGGGCCGCGTTCCAGTTCCGCAACGCCGGCACCGGCAAGTGCCTCACCGCCACGGTGACCGTCGCGGCGTGCACGACGTCCAGCGCGAAGTGGGTCGGGCTCCGCTAGTCGCGGAACCGGTCCGTCGCCTCCAGCAACGCGGACAGGATGCCGGGCTCGTCGTAGGCGTGCCCGGCGTCCGGCACCAGCACCAGCTCCGAACCGGGCCACGCCCTGTGCAGGTCCCACGCCGACACCGCGGGCGTCGCGATGTCGTACCGGCCCTGCACGATCACGCCCGGGATGCCCTCCAGCCGCACGGCGTCCCGGATCAGCTGCCCCTCCTCGAACCAGCCGCCGTTCACGAAGTAGTGGTTCTCGATCCGCGCGAACGCCAGCGCGTACGACGGCTCGGCGAACTCCGCCACCAGCTCCGGCCGCGGCAGCAGCGTCACCGTCGCGCCCTCCCACGTGCTCCACGCGACGGCCGCCGGCCCGTGCACCTCGGGGTCGGGCGAGGACAGCAGCCGCGCGTACAGCTCGACGGGATCACCCGCGAGTCCGGCCAGCGGCGCCGTGAACTTCTCCCACAGGTCGGGGAACAGGTGCGCCGCACCACCGCGGTAGTACCAGTCCACTTCGGACGAACGCAGCGTGAAGATCCCGCGCAGCACCAGTTCCGAGACGCGGGACGGGTGCGTCTCGGCGTAGGCGAGCGCCAGCGTCGAGCCCCAGGAGCCGCCGAAGACCTGCCACCGCGGGATGCCGAGCGACTCGCGCAGCAGTTCCATGTCGGCCACGAGGTGCCAGGTCGTGTTCAGCGACAGGTCGTCCGTCGTGGAGGCGTGCGGCGTCGAACGGCCGCAGCCGCGCTGGTCGAACAGGACGATCCGGTAGGCCGACGGGTCGAAGAGACGCCGGTGCGCCGGGGAGCACCCGCCACCGGGACCGCCGTGCAGGAAGACGACGGGTTTGCCGGACGGGTTGCCGCACTCCTCCCAGTACACGAGGTTGCCGTCGCCGGTGTCCAGGTGGCCGGACGTGTGGGGCTCGATCTCCGGGTACATGGGCCTATCGTCGAGCACATGGCGCAGTTCACGAAGGAGACGTCGGCCACCGGCGCGTTCGTCCGGCAGCCGAACCGCTTCACCGCACGCCCGGAGCCCGAGCCGGGCCGCTACCGGCTCGTCGTCAGCCTCGCGTGCCCGTGGGCGCACCGCGCGGTCGTCGTGCGCAAGTTCCTCGGTCTCGAGGAGGCGATCTCGCTGGCGGTCGTCGACCCGATCCGCGACGACCGCGGCTGGCGCTTCCCCGAGACCGACCCGGTCCTCGGCATCGACTACCTCAAGCAGGCCTACGACAACGCCGACGAGCGCTACGAGGGCCGCGTCACGGTCCCGGCGCTGGTCGACACGACCACCGGGCAGGTCGTCACCAACGACTACCCGCAGATCACCCTGGACTTCAGCCTGAAGTGGCGCCCGGAGAGCACCCTCTACCCGCAGCACCTCCGGGACGAGGTCGACGCCTGGATCGAGCCGATCTTCCACAACGTCAACAACGGCGTCTACAAGGCGGGTTTCGCCACGTCGCAGGAGGCCTACGAGGAGGCGTACGCGAACCTGTTCGCCGAGCTCGACCGGATCGAGGAGCACCTCGCGACCCGCACCTACCTGGTGGGGGAGCAGCTCACCGAGGCCGACGTCCGGCTCTGGACCACGCTCGTCCGGTTCGACGCCGTCTACCACGGCCACTTCAAGTGCAACCGCAACAAGCTCACGGAGATGCCGAACCTCTGGCGGTACGCGAAGCGCCTGTACGCGCAGTTCGGCGACACCGTGAACTGGGACCACATCAAGCGCCACTACTACGTGACGCACCACCAGATCAATCCGACCGGGATCGTGCCGGCGGGTCCAGACCCGGAGGCCTGGACCCGCTGAAGGGCACGACTCAGTGGAAGGTGTGCTCGGGACCGGGGAACTGGTGCCCGCGCACCTCGGCGGCGAACTCGGCCGCCGCGCCCAGCATGATGTTCCCGACGTCCGCGTAGCGCTTGACGAACCGTGGTGCCTTGCCGCGGTTCAGGCCCATCATGTCCTGCCACACCAGCACCTGGGCGTCGGTGTCCGGACCGGCGCCGATGCCCACGGTCGGGATGACCAGGTCGTGCGTGATCTGCTTCGCGACCTCGGCGGTCACCATCTCCAGCACGACCGCGAACGCGCCCGCCTCCTGCACGGCCAGCGCGTCCTGCACCACGACGTCGTGGTTGTCGTGACGGCCCTGCACGCGGTAGCCGCCGAGCTGGTGCTCGGACTGCGGGGTGAAGCCGATGTGCGCCATGACCGGGATGCCCGCGGCGGTGATCGCGCGGATGTGCGGCGCGAAGTACGAGCCGCCCTCCAGCTTGACCGCGTGCGCCTGGCCTTCCTTCATGAACCGGACCGCCGTCGCCACGGCCTGCTCGACCGACACCTGGTAGGAGCCGAACGGCAGGTCGGCGACGACGAGGGAGCGCTTGACCGAGCGGGTCACCGCGCGGACCAGCGGCACGAGCTCGTCCACCGTGACCGGCAGCGAGGAGTCGTGGCCGTAGACGGTGTTGGACGCGGAGTCGCCGACCAGCAGGACGGGGATGCCTGCCTCGTCGAAGATCGAGGCGGTGAACGTGTCGTACGAGGTGAGCATGGGCCACGCCTCGCCGCGTTCCTTCATCTCCCGCAGGTGGTGGACGCGAACGCGCTTGGCGGGGGGCTTCTGGCCCGCTCCGGAGCCGTAGGGCGCGGGAACTTCGGCAGTGGTCATCGTCGACCGGTCCTTTCCTCGAGGCCCGCGTCAGCGGGTCCCCGGGCGCTTGGTGCACGGTTGCCGGACTCCAGGGTGACACCGCCGACCTGAAACGGGAGGCAAGTGCGGCTACCGTCACACACGTGGCAGCGCGAATCACCGAACTCGTACTGGACTGCACCGATCCCGAACGTCTCGCCACCTTCTGGGGAGGAGTTCTGGGCTACGAGGTGCTCGACCGCGACGACGAATCCGTGGAGATCGGACCGCCGGACAGGCGCACGACCCTGCTGTTCCTGCGCAACCCCGACCGCAAGCTGCAGAAGCTCCGCCTGCACATCGACGTGAAGGCCACGGACCGCGACCAGGCCGCGGAACTGGAGCGCCTCCTCGCGCTCGGCGCCACGCACGTCGACATCGGTCAGGGCGACGTGAGCTGGTACACCCTCGCCGACCCGGAGGGCAACGAGTTCTGCCTGCTCAGTGGTCGGGCAGACCCCTGAGCACCTCCCGCACGGCCATGACCACGGCGTCCGGCCGGTCCATCTGAATCATGTGCCGACTGCCGGGCACCGGCACGTTGCGTCCCCACGGCACGAGGGCGGCCAACGACCGGTGCTCCGGCCAGACCTTCCGCCCGGCCGTGAGCACCAGGAACGGCACGCGCGGGAACGGCCGGCGTGTCCGCAGCCGTTCGAGCGTCGCCACCTGGCCGGGGTAGGACGCGAGCTCCCACAGCACCGCCCGGCCGACCCCAGGCCGCCGGTAGACCAGTTCGACCAGGTCGGCGGGCGCCGGATCGGTCACCCCGAGCGTGGACGCCGCGGTCAGCAGGTTGCGGAACGAGTGCCCGTACCGCCGGGTCAGCCGGGCGCCGAGCCAGCGGCTGCCGATCGCCCGCACACCCTGCGCGAGCACCGCCGACACGTCGAACGGGGCTCCCGCGCCCGGCGTCTCCGCGTCCGGGTCGAGCAGCACGACCCCGTCGACCCGGTGCGGCCGCAGCCGGGCGTAGGCCTCGACGTGCATCGACGCCATCGAGTGCCCGACCAGGACCGCCTTCGGCACCCCGCGCAGCACCGCGTCGAGCACGGCGACCTCGCGCGCCAGCGACGGCCCGCGCCGCGCCGGACCGCTCAGCCCGAGGCCCGGCCGGTCGAACACGACCACCCTGGCGAGCGGTCGCAGCAGCCGCACGGTCCGGTCCCAGTCGAACCAGGCCCCGCCCAGGCCGGAGCTCAGGACCACGACGGGCCGGTCAACACGCCCGGACGCGGTGACATGCACCCGGCCCGCCGAAGAGGGGATCATGACCGACACTGGCGGACCTCGGGAGTGGATGTGGCACCGGCGTGGAAGTGGAAGACCGCGGGCGCGATCGCGACGATCGTGTACCTCGCCGGAGTGCTGTCGCTGCTCAGGGTCGTCCTCCCGGAAGAAAGCCGGTTCACCGACGTCGCGGACGGCATCGGGTACCTCTTCGGCCTGCCCATCGACGGCAACCTCTTCATCGCCCTGGTGTTCTTCGTCCTCGGCGCCGCCCTGCGCAGGCGCAAGCGAGCGGCGCTGTGGGCGCTGCTGCTGTTCCAGGTGACGGGCCTGCTGCTGGTCGGGTTCATCATGGTCATCCTGGCCCTGGCGCCTGAAGAAGTCCTGGAGGCGGGTGAGGAACCGCACTGGGTCTTCCTCGGTACCGGGATGACGACGTCGCTGCTGTTCGCCGCGCTGCTGTTCGTGGTGCGCGAGGCGTTCCCCGCCCGGCTGGCCCGCGGCGCGTGGCGGCAGGCGCTGGCGGCGTTCGTGCTGGGCATGGTCGCGCTGGTGCTGCTGGGCTGGGCCCTCACCGAGGTCTTCCCCGGCAGGCTCCTCGCGCAGACCGACAAGCTCGCGTGGGCGGCGAACCAGGCGACGGGTGAGGTCGTCCGCCTGGGCCGGCTCGACATCCCCGAGGGCCCGCAGTGGCTGAGCGTGGTGCTGGGCCTCGGCGGCACGCTGGTCGCGATCGGCGCGCTGTACGTGTTCCTCCGGGGTGTCCGCACCCAGAGCATGATCACGCCGGACCAGGAACTCGACGTGCGCCGGCTGCTCGCGGCCGACGGCGAGCCCGACTCGCTGGGCTACTTCGCGACCAGGCGCGACAAGAGCGTCGTGTTCGCTGCGTCCGGCCGGGCGGCGCTGACGTACCGGGTGATCGGCGGCGTTACGCTGGCCTCGGCCGACCCGGTCGGCGACGAGGAGGCGTGGCCCGAGGCCGTGCTGGCGTGGCTGTCCGAGGCGCGCACGTACGGCTGGATGCCCGGCGTGCTGGGGGCTTCCGAGCGAGGGGCGCGGGTCTACTCCCAAGCCGGGCTGAAGGCGCTGGAGATCGGGGACGAGGCGGTCCTCGACGTCCGCGAGTTCAACCTCGCCGGTCCGGAACGGCGCGGGCTGCGCCAGGCGGTCTCCCGCGTCGAACGGGCCGGGTACACCACGCGCGTGCGGCGCCACAGCGAGATCGCGCCGGACGAGATGGCGTCCATCCTGGACCTCGCGGAGGCGTGGCGCGGCGCCGAGACCGAACGCGGCTTCTCGATGGCGCTGGGACGGCTGGGAGATCCGAGCGACGGCCGGTGCGTGATGGTCGAGGCCTACGACGCCTCGGGCGCGCTGCGCGGGCTGCTGTCGTTCGTGCCGTGGGGCCGCCGGGGCGTCTCGCTCGACCTGATGCGGCGCGACCGGGCGGCGGAGAACGGCCTGAACGAGTACATGGTCGCCCAGCTCGCGGCGGCCGCCGGGCACCTCGGCGTGCACCGGATCTCGCTGAACTTCGCCATGTTCCGCGCGGTGTTCGAGGAGGGCGAGAAGATCGGCGCCGGCCCGGTGCTGCGGGCGTGGCGGAGGGTGCTGTCGCTCGCGTCGCGGTTCTTCCAGCTGGAGTCGCTGTACCGGTCGAACGCCAAGTACCTGCCGGAGTGGGAGCCGCGGTTCCTCTGCTACGCCCGGTCGCGGTCGTTGCCGCGGGTCAGCATCGCCGCCGGCGTGGCCGAGGGCTTCGTGCCGTCGCTGCGGTCGTTGCGCAGGAGGGCGTTGCAGAAGACGGACGTCAGCGACGAGTTCGCGGCCAAGGTCGCCGAGATCGACGCGATCCGGGTCGAGCCGAAGGCCGTCCGCCGCCCCGAGCAGGTCCGGGTGCGGATCGCGAAGGTCGACCGGCTGGTGGCGGCGGGCGTCGACCCGTACCCGGTGGGCTTCGAACGCTCCGACCTCCTCGCGGGAGCACGGGAGCGCTTCGGCGAGGAGGTCTCGGTCACCGGCCGCGTGATGGCGCTGCGGGAGATGGGCAAGCTCTGCTTCGCGCGGTTGCGGGACTTCAGCGGCGAGATCCAGCTGATGCTGTCGGTCGACTCGCTGGGCGACGCGCTGGCGTCGTGGAAGTCCGACGTCGACCTCGGCGACCACGTCGGCGTCACCGGGAAGGTGGTCAAGTCCGACCACGGCGAGATCTCCGTGCTGGCGTCGTCGTGGACGATGACCGCGAAGTGCCTGCACCCGTTGCCGGACAAGCGCAAGGGCTTCACCGACCCGGAGGCGCGCGTCCGCCAGCGCTACCTCGACCTGGTCGTGAACCCCGACTCCGCCCACCTGCTGAAGCTGCGCAGCGACGTGATCCGCGCCGTGCGCGAGTTCCTGCACTCGCACTCGTACCTCGAAGTCGAGACGCCGATGCTGCAGGCGGTGCACGGCGGTGCGAACGCCCGGCCGTTCGTCACGCACATCAACGCCTACGACATGCGGATGTACCTGCGGATCGCGCCGGAGCTGTACCTGAAACGGCTCTGCGTCGCGGGCGTGGACCGGGTGTTCGAGCTGAACCGCAACTTCCGCAACGAGGGCGCGGACGCCACGCACAACCCCGAGTTCACGATGCTGGAGGCCTACCAGTCCTATGCGGACTACCGGGTCATGCTGGACCTCGTGCGCGAGCTGATCCAGCACGCGGCGAGGGAAGCGTTCGGCGAAGAGGTCGCCCATCGCCCGGAGGGCGCGTTCGACCTCTCGGGGGAGTGGCCGGTGGTTCCGGTCTACACGGCGGTCTCCACGGCTCTGGACGCCTCCGTCACACCGGACACGTCCGTCCCGGAGCTGCGCTCACTGCTGTCGTCCCGCGGCGTGGAGGTCAACGAGGACTGGGACCACGGGCAGCTCGTGCAGGAGGCGTACGACTCGTTCGTCGAGGCCACCACCGTCGGCCCGACCTTCTACGTCGACTTCCCGACCTCGGTGTCCCCGCTGACCCGGCAGCACCGCGCCGACCCGCGCCTGGCCGAGCGCTGGGACCTCGTGGCGTTCGGGGCGGAGATCGGCACGGCCTACTCGGAGTTGACCGACCCGCTGGAGCAGCGGCGCCGGCTGGAGGCGCAGTCGCTCAAGGCCGCGTCCGGTGACGTCGAGGCGATGGAGCTGGACGAGGACTTCCTGCGGGCGCTGGAGCACGGCATGCCGCCGACGGGCGGGCTCGGCCTGGGTGTCGACCGGTTGCTGATGATGCTGACCGGCACGTCGATCCGGCAGACGGTGCTCTTCCCGTTCGTCCGGCCCCGGTGACGCCTGATCCGGTGATCAGGTGTGCCGCGGCTGCCGAACCGTGCGAAAATCGCACCATGGCGGAAGCGCGGGAGTGGAGCGAGGTGGGCGAGCGGGTGCGCGACGCCCGAATCGGCGCCGGGCTCTCCCAAGCCGAACTCGCTGCGGCGTTGTCGCTCGACCGGACCATGGTGGCGAAGATCGAGGCCGGCACGCGCAAGGTCGACGCTCTGGAACTCACCAGGCTCGCCGGCGCACTCGACGTCCCGCTGGACTACTTCCTCCACCGCGCCCCAGCCGTGTTGTCCAGGCGTGCGGATCTGAGCGAAGACACCACCACGGATGCGGGGCGACAGGCCTACCGCCTGGAAGCGCGGCTGGAAGCCTGGGCGCGGGACGTTCAGCAGCTGCTCGGCTTCGGCTCACTCTCCGCGTCGAAGATCTACCGGTCCGGGGGTGCGGCCGACGAAGACGAGGCAAGGCTCGTTTCCTCGCGTTTCAGGACGCACTTCCAGCTGGGGCTCGACCCGATTCCCACCCTCATGGACGTCTGCGAGCAGGCAGGGCAGTTCGTGCTGGTCGCTGACCTCCCGGGTGATGGTGCGTCGATGGTGGTCGACGACGAGCTGGCGGTGGCGGTGGTCAGCCGTTCGGCAGACCCGGGCCGGCGCCGGGCGACGGCGGCACACGAACTCGGACACATGGTGCTCGGCGACGAGTACTCCAACGACATCGGCGTCAACGCGTCCAGACGCGACCGGGAGTCGGTCATCGACGCGTTCGCGGCCGAGCTCTTGCTCCCGTCGGACGTGGTGGCAGAGGTGGACGGACGCGGGAGCCTGGTCGAGCTCGCTGCTCGCTACCGCACGTCGTGGTCGTTGGCGACGCACCAGGCCGTGCACGTCGGCGTGATCGGCCCTGCCGAGGCTCAGGCGTGGCGTCAGCAGAGGCCCACGAAGGCGGAGCTCTCGAACGCGATCGGGTGGGCCCCTCAACCCGATCTGGAATCGACCAGGGTGCCCCGTCGCTACGCGACGGCGGTGATGGACGCACTGATGCGCAACAAGGTGACACCATCACGCGCGGTCGAGCTCATGCACGGCCAGCTCGTGGAGAGCGATCTGCCGGTGGTGCCAGAGGACGAAGTTGCTCCATGACGCGGATCGGACCGCTGGTCCTGGACACGATGTGTTTGTCGCACTTCGCGCTGATCGAACGGTTGGACGTCCTCGGTGAGTTCCTGAGCGGCAAGGAATGCTGGACCACGGCGATCGTCAAGGGCGAGATGGCCAACGGAGTCCAAGACCGTCCGCTGCTCCGCAACGCACTCGACCTGCCCTGGCTGCACGTCGCGGCGTTGGATGATCTGAACGAGATCCAGCTCTTCGCGAAGTGGTCGAGACTGATCGGCACCACTGACCGCGACCACGGAGAAGCGAGCGTGTTCGCGGTCAGCGAGCTGCTCGGCGGCATCGCGCTCACCGACGACCAGAAGGCGACCAAGGTCGCCCGTGCCAACGGCTTGGACGTGCACGGCACTGTCTGGTTGCTGGCCCAGTTGTGCCGTGAAGGCAAGATCGCGGAGTCCGGTGCGGGAAACCTGATCGACATGCTGCGCGACAGCGGCATGCGGTTGCCCTGCACCGGAGCGCAGTTCACCTCGTTCGCGACCAAGCACGGCTTGCTGTGAAGTTCCTCAGCGTTCGAGGTACGCGAGCACGGCCTGCACCCGGCGGTCCCCCGAGCCGTCCTCGCTGTTGAGGCCGAGCTTCAGGAAGACGTTGCCGATGTGCTTGTGCACGGCTCCCGCGCTGAGGACGAGCTTCTCGCCGATGGCGGTGTTCGACAGACCTTCCGCCATCAGCCCGAGGACCTCGCGCTCACGCGGTGACAGCACGCTGAGCGCGTCGTCGGCCTTGCGCCGCACCAGTAGCTGCGACACGACCTCGGGGTCGAGCGCCGTGCCGCCGTTCGCGACGCGGTGCAGCGACTCGAGGAAGTCCGCGACCTTGCCGACGCGTTCCTTGAGCAGGTAGCCGACGCCGCCGTTGGTGCCGGCGAGCAGTTCGTGCGCATAGCTCTGCTCGACCCACGCGCTGAGGACCAGCACGGCCAGCTTCGGATGCCTGCGGCGTGCCTCCACGGCGGCCCGCAGGCCCTCGTCGGTGAACGTCGGCGGCATCCGCACGTCGACCACGGCGATGTCCGGCTCGTGCTCGGCCACGGCGTCGAGGAAGTCGTCCGGGTTGTCCGTCGCCGCAGCGACTTCGATGCCTTCGTTGCGCAACAACAACGTCAGCCCTTCACGGAGCAGAGCGTCGTCTTCGGCGATCACGATGCGCATAGGTCACTTCCCCACAGGTAGCACGACGGTGAGAACGGTAGGGCCACCCTCGGGACTGCTCACTTCCGCGGTGCCGTCCAGCGCCGCGACCCGTCCCCGGATGCCCTCCAGGCCGGTGCCCTGCTTCTCGTCCGCACCGCCCTTGCCGTCGTCGTGGACCACGACGACCAGCTTGTCGTCGTTCACGCCGAGGCTGACCCACGCGTGCCGGGCGCCGCTGTGCTTGGCCACGTTCGTGAGCGCCTCGGCCACCGCGAAGTACGCGGCGGCCTCCACCGCCGCGGGCAGCCGTCCGAGGTGTTCGGCCGTGAGCACGCACGGCACCGGGCACCGGGCGGCGAGGGCCTGGATCGCCCCGTCGAGCCCCAGGTCCTCCAGCACGGGCGGGTGGATGCTGCGCACGACGTTGCGCAGCTCCTCCAGCGCGTCCCCGGCCGCGTCCTGCGCCCGCAGCAGAGCCTGCAACGCGTTGTCGGGGTTCTGCTCGAGCGTGCGTTCCGCGATGCCGAGCATCATCACGACGCCGACCAGCTTGTTCTGCGTCCCGTCGTGCAGGTTGCGCTCGATCCGCCTCAACTCGGCCCCGTGCGCCTGCAACGCGGCGGCCCGCGTGGCGACGACCTCGGCCAGCCGCTTCTCCAGCGAGGCCTTCGGCGGCGACAGCAGCTTGCGCGCCCACACCGCGTCCAGGTCCGCCAGCCGCGGCAGCTGGGTGACGATCAGCGCGAGCACGACCGCGATCGGCACGCTCAGGAACGCCTTCGGCCACGAGTCGACGCGGAGGCCGAAGGAGTTCTCGACACCACCCGGGATGAACCACCAGGTCAGGAATGCGAACGGCTGCTGGAGGAGCGCCCCGGAGACACCGATCGCGACCGCCCCGAACACCGTGCCGAACACCGCGTGCGCGATCAGCCAGATCCCGTCCCGCCGGCCGTCCGGATCGGCCAGCACCCGCTGGGCCCTGAGCAGCCACGGCCCGTCGAGCGGCGGCGGCGACGGCAGCCGCTCCCCGGTGTAGCGGGCGAGCCGCAACCGGTCGAAGTCCACGATCCGGCGCAGGTGCGGCGCGGTGACGGGCAGCAACGGCAGGACGACCACGGACAGCAGGAAGACGCCGACCGAAAGCCACGACACGATGGCCGTCAGCAGCCCCGTCGCCAGGTAGACGAACGCGGCCCAGATCCGTTTCATGCCGAAAACGTAGCCGGACGCGCCGCTGCCGCGCGGTGGAGCAGGCTCCACTCCTGCCGTGGTGCGGGCTCAGCCCTCGCGCCACCCGCTCGTGATCGGCAGCCGCCGGTCCCGCCCGAAAGCCTTGTTCGAGATCTTCGTGCCCGGCGGGTACTGGCGCCGCTTGTACTCGGCCCTGTCCACCATCCGCAGCACCCGGTCCACGAGCTCCGGCGCGAACCCGGCGGCCAGCAGGTCGTCGTAGCCCCTGTCGCCCTCGACGTAGTCGTCGAGCAGGTCGTCGAGCAGCTCGTAGTCCGGCAGCGAGTCGGTGTCGACCTGGCCGGGGCGCAGCTCGGCCGACGGTGGCTTGGAGATCGAGTTCTCCGGGATCGGCGGGGTCTCGCCGCGCTTCTCCGCCTCGGCGTTGCGCCACCGGGCGAGGTCCCAGACCAGGGTCTTCAGCACGTCCTTGATCGGCGCGTAGCCACCGACGGCGTCGCCGTAGATGGTCGAGTAGCCGACCGCGAGCTCGGACTTGTTGCCGGTCGCGAGGACGAGGTGGCCGTGCTGGTTGGACAACGCCATCAGCAGCATGCCGCGGCACCGGGCCTGGATGTTCTCCTCGGCCAGGCCGGTCAGCTTCAGCTGGTCCACGTACACCGACACCATCTCGCCGATCGGCTCGGTGGTGAAGTGCAGGCCGGTGCGGGCGGCCATGTCCGAGGCGTCCGAGCGCGAGTGCTCCGAGGAGTAGGACGACGGCATCGAGACGCCGTAGACCGCGTCGGCACCGAGAGCATCCACGGCCAGAGCAGCGACAACGGCCGAGTCGATGCCACCGGACAGACCGAGCACAACGGACCGGAAGCCGTTCTTGTGCACGTAGTCGCGCAGACCCGTCACGAGGGCGTGCCACACCTCCGCCTCGTCGGACAGCGGCTCGAACACGCGCGGCGCGGGCAGCGGCTCGTAGGCGGGACCGGCGTCGGAGAGGGCGACACGGCGCACCTCGAAGCCCCTGACCGGGCCCTCGGCGTACTCGAGGCCGCCGGGCACGTCGAAGTCGGCGAACATCAGGTGCTCGACGAACTGCGGCGCCCGTCCGATCAGCTGGCCCTCGGCCGACACGACGAGCGAGTCGCCGTCGAACACCAGCTCGTCCTGGCCGCCGACGAGGTTGCAGTAGGCGAGGGGCGCGCGGGCCTCGGCCGCACGGCGCGCGACCAGGGGCAGCCGCTGGTCGTCCTTCTTGCGCTCGTAGGGCGAGGCGTTGGGCGAGACCACCACGTCGACGCCGGCCTCGCCGAGCGCCGTGATCGGGCCGCCGTCCTGCCAGAGGTCCTCGCAGATGACCAGGCCGACCTCGACGCCGTTGACCCGCACGACGTCGAGCGACGAGCCGGGCTCGAAGTACCGCCGCTCGTCGAACACGCCGTAGTTGGGCAGGTGGTGCTTGAACTGCCGCGCCACGACGCTCCCGCCGTGCAGCACGGCGGCGGCGTTGCGCGGGCCCTCCGAGTCGCGGTCCAGGTACCCGACGACGGCGGCGACTTCGCCGAGGCCCGCCGCGTCGAGCGAGCCGGCCAGCGCCTCCAAGGCCTCCGACGACGCCCGTGCGAACGACGTGCGGATCGCGAGGTCCTCGACCGGGTAGCCGGTCAGCACCATCTCGGGGAACACCACGAGGTGGGCGCCGCCCTCCCGGGCCTTGCGCGTCCACTCCACGACCAGCGAAGCGTTGCCCGCAAGATCGCCAACAGTGGCGTTGACCTGGGCGAGCGCGATCCGAAGCTGCGGCATGCCCTCATCATCTCCCATACCATCGGGTCGTGGTCCGTCTCTTGAGCGTGTTGCTCGTCATTCCGCTGCTCGCGTCCTGCACGACGATCGTCGAGGGGACGTCCAAGCCCGGCGTGACCTTCGAGAAGCCGGGCCCGGCCGGCGTCGTTCCCGCCGGTCTGGAGGAGTTCTACGGCCAGAAGCTCGGCTGGGAGAACTGCGAGCCGTACGCCACGACCGGGTCCAGCAGGGACGCATACGGCAAGAAGCGCGATGTCGAATGCACCCGTCTGAGGGTTCCCCTCGACTACTCGAAGCCAACCGGCGACACGATCACGATTGGCGTGCTCAGGTACAAGGCCACCGGCCAGAAGATCGGCTCGCTGCTGACCAACCCCGGTGGCCCCGGCGCGTCCGGCATGGCGTCGGCCGCCGGCATGGTCTCCGCCTACCGCAAGACCGACCTCGCGGCCAGGTTCGACCTCGTCGGGTTCGACCCGCGGGGCGTCGGGGCGAGCGAACCGGCGGTCCGGTGCCTCACCGGACCGGAGCGCGACGCCGAGCGCCTGGACCTCGACATCGACACCAGCCCGGCCGGAATCGCCCAAACGGAGCAGGAGAACAGGGCGTATGCCGAGAAGTGTGCCGCCGGGACAAAATTCGGGGCGGCAATGCTCGCCAACTTGGGCACGCGGGACGTAGTTAAGGACATGGATGTCCTCCGCTCTGCGCTCGGCGACGCGAAGCTGAGCTACGTCGGGTACTCGTACGGCACGCGCATAGGCACCGAGTACGCCGAAACCTTCCCCCAGAACGTGCGCGCGCTCATCCTCGACGGTGCCGTCGACCCGACCCAGGACCAGCTCGCGTCGCTGGTCGCCCAGGCCGCCGGCTTCCAGAAGGCCTTCGACGAGTTCGTGAAGTGGTGCCGCCAAAAGGGGGAGTGCCCCCTCGGCGACGACGCCAACGCGAGCTTCCGGCAGCTCACGACCCCGTTGATCCAGAAGCCGGTCGACGTCGGCAGCCGCAAGCTGTCCTACAACGACGCGATCACCGCCGCGATCCAGGCGATGTACTCGGAACAGCTGTGGCCGCTGCTGGTCAACGGCCTCGACGAGCTCAAGAACGGCAAGGGCACCACGCTGCTGCGCCTGGCCGACGCGTACTTCGACCGCGACGAGCAGGGCGAGTACTCGACCATCACGGACGCCTTCAACGCCGTGCACTGCGTCGACGACCCGCGGCTCACGGACAAGAACGCCCTGCTCGAGACGCAGAAGCAGTACAAGGCGGCGGCGCCGTTCCTCGACGACGGCAACCCGCCCGGCGCGGCGCTCGACGCGTGCGCGTTCTGGCCGGCCCCGGTGTCGGCCACGCCCGCGCCGCCGAAGGCCGACGGCATCCCGCCGCTGCTGGTCATCTCGACGACCGGTGACCCCGCGACGCCGTACGAGGCGGGCGTGAACCTGGCCAAGGCGCTCAACTCGCGGCTGCTCACGTTCGAAGGCGTGCAGCACACGGTCTTCCTGCAGGGCGACCCGTGCGTGGACGCGGCCGGCGTGAAGTACCTGGTCGACCAGACGTTGCCCGCCGACGGAACCCGGTGCGCCTAATGACGAAGAGGCGATCCCGAGTCACCGCGGCCCTGTTCGCCTTGATCGTCGTACTCGGCACGTCCACGTCCTACGCGCGCATCGACGGCTCGCCCGTCGCCGGTCGCAAGGGCATTGAGCGCTTCTACTCGCAGGTGTTGTCGTGGGGCGCGTGCCAGCCCTACGCGACCGATGCGAAGAGCAAGGGGTTGTTCGAGCGCGAGGGCATCCAGTGCTCGCGGTTGCAGGTCCCGCTCGACTACGCGAAACCGGACGCCGGGACGATCACGGTCGGGCTGCTGCGCCGTCCTGCGACCGAAAAGGACCGCAGGGTCGGTTCTCTCGTGCTGAACCCCGGCGGTCCCGGCGGGTCGGGCATGGCGCACGTCGCGAACATGCAGCCGGGCAACCCGGTCGGCAAGCGGTTCGACGTGGTGGGCTTCGACCCGCGCGGCGTCGGGGCGAGCCAGCCCCGCGTGCAGTGCCTGACCGACGCCGAACGCGACGCGCAACGGTTGCGGCCCAAGGGCGAGAGCGCGAACCAGACCGAGCAGGAGAACAAGTTCTTCGTCGACCGCTGCGCCGAACGCAGCGGCCTCGACCTCCTGCGCAACGTCGGCACCCGTGACGTCGTGCGCGACGTCGACGTGCTGCGTGCCGCGCTGGGGGAGAAGAAGCTGAGCTACCTCGGCTACTCCTACGGCACGCGCATCGGCACGCTGTACGCCGAGATGTTCCCCCGCAACGTGCGCGCGATGGTGCTCGACGGCGCGGTGGAGGTCAACGGCGACAAGGTGGCCGCGTCGGCACGTCAGGCGCAGGGCTTCGAGGAGTCCTTCCAGCGGTTCGCGGGCTGGTGCGCCCAGCGCGACTGTCCCCTCGGGAGGGACACGACCACGGCGGAGTCCAGGTTCCGGCAGCTGATCGAGCCGCTCAAGAAGACCCCGCTGCAGGTCGGCGACCGCAAGCTGTCCCACTCGGACGCCAACACCGCGATCATCCAGGCGATGTACACCGACCGGCTGTGGGAGACGGCGCTCAAGGGCCTGCAGGAACTGCGGCAGAACAGGGGCACCACCCTGCTCCAGCTCGCCGACCAGTACCTCGGCCGCGCCCAGGACGGCACCTACAGCCGCATCCAGGACGCGTTCGTGGCCATCCGCTGCGTCGACGAACCGCCGATCAAGGACCGCGCCACCCTGGAGACCAACCGCCGGAGGCTGCTGGAGCTCCTGGGCAACGACACGGTCCCGACCGACGAGACCGCGCTCGGCCCGTGCGCGTTCTGGCCGGCCCCGCACACGTCGGAACCGCACCCGCCGACCGTGACAGGGCTGCCGCAGGTGCTGGTGATCTCGACGACCGGTGACCCGGCGACGCCCTACCAGTCCGGTGTGGACCTCGCCCAGGCCCTCGGCGCGCGGCTGCTGACGTACAACGGCAACCAGCACACGGCGTTCCTCGCGGGTGTCGGCTGCGTGGACGGCGTGGGCACGAACTACCTGGTCGACCTGCGGCTGCCGGAAACGGACGCGGTCTGCTGACGCCTCCCCGGCAGCAGGACCGACCCCAGCGCGCCGGCGGCGCAGATCACCGCCGTGATCAGGAAGATCTCGTGGTACTCGGTGAGCAGCGCCTCGGTGAGCCCGCGCTGGTACTCGGCCATCCGCCGCTGGAACTCGGCGGGTTCGACGCCGAACGGCAGCGGTGTGTTCAGGTCTGCCGTGAGCTCGCGGAACCGGTGGAGTCCCCACGCTGACAACGCCGCCACTCCGACGAGCATGCCCGTCATGCGCGCGACGACGACGAACGCCGACGCGACGCCGTGCCTGACGGGCGGCACGACCCGGAGCACGGCACCGGACAACGGCGCGATGACCAGGCCCAGCCCGAAGCCGGCGACGGCCAGGTCACGCGTGAGCACGACCCCGCTGACATCGGCGGGCCACTGCGCGATGAACACGTACGACACCGATGCGATGGCCAGGCCGCCGAACGACACCCAGCGGTCGCCCAGCCGGGACGCGAGGAACCCGCCCAGCACGGCGCCGATCGGCAACGCGACCAGGAACCGGGTGAGCAGGGTCGCCGCGGCCGCCGAGTCGCGGCGCAACACCGTCTGCGCGAACAACTCCACGTCGACGAGCGTCACCATCAACGCCGCCCCGGCCGCGAGAGAGACACCGAGCACGGCCCAGAACGGCCGCCACTGCACGCCCTCGGGATCGATGAGCCGCACAGCAGCACGGCGTTCCCACAAGAAGAAGGCACCGAGCACCACGAAGGCCGCTGCCAACGCGGGCCAGCCCCACGACGGCAGCATCGACTCGGCCGGCGTCGGGTTGTAGAGCGCCACGACCAGCAACGACAACGCGAGAGCGAGCAACACCCCGCCCACGACGTCGATACGTACCTCACGCCGTGTGTTCGGCACGGTGCGTTGCACGATCACCATCGCGATGACCGCCAACGGGACGTTCACCCAGAACACCCAGCGCCAGCTCTGCGGCTCCCACGCCTCGAACAACGGCAACGCGTTGAACAACGACGCCACCGCGATGCCGTAGAGGGTGCCGAGGACGGACCCCAGCTCCTGAGCGGCGCCGACGGTCCCGAGCGCGGTCGACCGCCGGTGCTCCTCCCACAGGTCCGCCACCAGCGCCATCGTCACCGGCAGCAGCGCGCCACCCGCGAGCCCCTGCACCACCCGCCCGGCGACGAGCAGCGGCACGTCGGCGGCCAGTGCCGTGACGACCGAGCCCACCAGGAACCCGAGCAGCGACACCTGCAGCACGAACCGCCGCCCCAGCCGGTCCGACAGCTGCCCCAGCAGCGGCATGCCCGCCACGTACCCGAGCAGGTACCCGGTGACGATCGGCGTGGCCTGCTGAAGCTCGTTCACCGCGATGCCGAGGTCGCGCACCATGTCCGTGAGGACACCGACGACGACGTACGCGTCGAGCGCACCCAGCAGCACGGCCGCGCCGGACGCGGCGAGAGCGACCCGTCTCATCTCCCGGGCACCCTCTACGCGGGTGCCGTCACGGTGACGGGCTCGTCGAAGTCCGTCAGCCCGATGTCGACCTTCTGGCCACCCGGC
Source organism: Lentzea sp. CC55 (assembly GCF_021056325.1). NCBI lineage: Bacteria > Bacillati > Actinomycetota > Actinomycetes > Pseudonocardiales > Pseudonocardiaceae > Lentzea > Lentzea sp. CC55. The sequence continues at coordinate 106,378 of NZ_JAJCXE010000021.1, forward strand.
AGCTCGAACAGCGCGTTCTTGAGCTTGTTGTCCTTGCCGACCGAGAAGGTCGACTTCACGTCCGCGGAGATGCCCGGCACCAGCCCGGCCGCGACGTCCTTCGGCACGGTCGCCTCGACCACCGACACGTCACCGGACGACTTGGTCTTCGCGTCCTTCGCCGAGGAGAGGACCTTCGCCACGCCCTTGCCGGGATCCAGGATCGCGGACGGGTCGTACACCTGCCCCGCGAACGCCGCCGGCAGCTTGCTGTACCCGCCGGTCGGGCCCTTGAAGTGCAGGTTCCCGCCGGTCAGCACGTACTCGACGGCCAGCAGCTGCCCGCCGAACGTCACCTTCGCGGTGCCCTTGGACTCCCCGGCGGAGGTGAGGTCGCCGTCGGCCTCCTTCACCGGCACGTCCGGCAGCTCGCCGTCGACCTTGATCGTGAAGTGGACGCTCTTCACCGAGCTCATGGACTCGGAGGACTTCGAGAGCAAGGTCGCACCATCGGGGAGATCTCCCCCTGACGTGCAGCTCGTGAGCAGGGCGAGTGCGCAAACCGACAACCAACGGGCGGACATGCGTTGATCGTAGAGAGTCGGTAGCCCTTAAGCTGCGCCCTATGGACCGCCAGCAGGAGTTCGTGCTCCGCACGCTAGAGGAACGCGACATCCGGTTCGTCCGGCTCTGGTTCACCGACGTCCTGGGCTTCCTGAAGTCCGTGGCGGTCGCGCCGGCCGAGCTCGAGGGCGCCTTCAGCGAGGGCATCGGGTTCGACGGCTCGGCGATCGAGGGCTTCGCCCGCGTCTACGAGTCGGACATGGTCGCGAAGCCGGACCCCGCGACGTTCCAGGTGCTGCCGTGGCAGACGCCGGAGGGCACGAACTACTCCGCGCGCATGTTCTGCGACATCACCATGCCGGACGGCTCCCCGTCGTGGGCCGACCCGCGCCACGTGCTGCGCCGCACGCTGTCGAAGGCCAGCGAGGCCGGGTTCACCTGCTACGTCCACCCCGAGATCGAGTTCTTCCTGCTCAAGGGCCTGCCCGGCGACGGCAGCGAGCCCGAGCCCGCGGACAACGGCGGGTTCTTCGACCAGACCTCGCACGAGACCGCCACGCACTTCCGCCGCCACGCCATCGAGGCGCTGGAGGCCATGGGCATCTCCGTCGAGTTCAGCCACCACGAGGGCGCGCCCGGCCAGCAGGAGATCGACCTGCGCTACGCCGACGCGCTGACCATGGCGGACAACGTCATGACGTTCCGCTACGTGGTGAAGGAGGTCGCGATCACGCAGGGCGTGCGCGCCTCGTTCATGCCCAAGCCGTTCTCGGACCAGCCGGGCTCGGGCATGCACACGCACTTCTCGCTGTTCGAGGGCGACCGCAACGCCTTCTACGACGAGGAGGACCCGTACCAGCTCTCCGACATCGGCAAGCAGTTCGTCGCGGGCATCCTCAAGCACGCGCGCGAGATCTCCGGCGTCACGAACCAGTGGGTCAACTCGTACAAGAGGCTGATCGTCGGCGGTGAAGCCCCCACGGCCGTGTGCTGGGGTCACGCGAACCGCTCCGCGTTGGTCCGTGTGCCGATGTACTCACCGGGCAAGTCGTCGTCGCGGCGCGTCGAGGTCCGTTCGCTGGACTCCGCGTGCAACCCGTACCTGGCGTACTCGGTGGTGCTGGCCGCCGGCCTGCGCGGCATCGAGAAGGGCTACGAGCTGCCGCCGCCCGCCGAGGACGACGTGTGGTCGCTGACGGATCGCGAACGGCGCGCGGCGGGGTACGCGAACCTGCCGCAGAACCTCGGCGAGGCGCTCGCCGAGATGGAGAACTCGGAGCTGCTCCCCGAGGCGCTGGGCGAGCACGTCTACGACTTCTTCCTGCGCAACAAGCGAACGGAGTGGGACGCGTACCGTCGTAGCGTCACCCCGTACGAGTTGCGCACTCTTCTTCCCATGCTGTGAGGCAGATCCGTGCTCTCCGTGACTGAGGTACCCGAGTTCCAGCCGGCGATCTGCGCCTGCACGGTCGCCACGGCGGCCGAGCTGCCCGCGGTCAAGGTCCTGTCCAGCTCGTTCCTCGCGGAGCACCCCGAGGGCCGGTTCGTCGCGCTGGTCGTCGACGCGCAGCCGGAGCACTCCGGCCCCGGGCTGATGACGCCCCTCGACATCGGTGTCACCGAGGTCGAGCTGCGGGAGCTCGCCACCTCGCTGGACGCCGCCGGGCTGAAAGCCGCGATGGTGCCGAGGCTGCTGGAGGCGTTGCTGTCGCAGGGCATGCCCGTGCTGTACCTCGACCCGTGGGTCCAGGTGTTCGGGTCGCTGACGAAGCTCGTGCTGGAGGCGTTGCGCACCGCACCGGTCGTGCTGCTGCCGCGCACCCTGCGGCCGCTGCCGTCGGACGGCCTGCAGCCAGGACCCGCCGAGCTGCACGACCTGGGCGCGTTCGACCCCGGTTTCATCGCCGTCGGCGAAGGCTCCGAGCCCTACCTGGGATCGCTGGACATGCCGGCGATCGTGCCGCATCACGTCGTGCGTGACGCACGGGTCGGCTTGTCGGTGTGGAACGTCGCCGACCGGCCGCTGCACCGCACCGAGTCCGGGACGCTCGCCGTCGTCGGCCAGGACCTGCTGACCGTGCACTTCCGCGGGTTCGACCCCCGTCGCCCGTGGCTGCTCTCCGCCGACTTCGCCGAATGCCCGCGCGTGCTGTTGTCCGAGCACCCCGAGGTCGCCGAGCTCTGCCAGGCCTACCGCGCCGAGCTGGTCCGCTGCGGCTGGTCCCCGGTGCCCGTGCCGTACCGGTTCGACTCGCTGATCGACGGCACCTCGATCCCCTCGGAGCTGCGCGCCGACTACCGGACGTCCGTGCCGACGCCACCGCCCGCGTTCGGCGAGGACGGTGGTGGGGGGTTCCTCCTCTGGGCGTGCGAGCGGACGGAGAACGGCGGCACGCGGTGGGCCGACGCGGTCTGGCGTGCCGACACGTCGCTCCAGCAGCAGTTCCCGGCGCCTTTCGGCGCGGACGCGGAAGCCTGGCGCGAGTGGTGCGCCGGAGTCGGCGTGGCCTCCGGCCGGTTGCCGGCACCCGCCGTGCCGCAGCCCCGGTCGGAGGGGCCCGCCCTGCTCGACCAGCTCGGGGTGTCCGTCGTCGGGTCGGGGCCGCTGGCCGAGCTGGTGCTCGCCGCCGCGCGGGCGTCCGGGCTGCCGGTGTCGACCTCCGCGGGGTATCCCGTGGTCGTGCGCACCTCTTCCGCCGACGAGGTGCCCGACGGGCGGTTCGTCGTCGAGGTGGCGCTGGACGCCACGGCCGCCGACGACCGCGCGGGCGTGAACGAGCTGTGGCTGTCGTCCGAGGTGTCGCGGGCCGCCGCCGAACGCATCGGCGGCCCCATCGGGCGCGTGGTACCCGTGCCGGTGCAGGACCTCGGCGTCCGTGAGCACTCTTCCGGCGATGTGGTGGTGTTCGCGGCGATCGCGGACCACTCCCTCGACCGGTCCGGCAACGTGCTCGGTGCCGTGTCGGCGTTCCTCAGCGCTTTCCCGGACCGCACGGACGTCGAGCTGCGCATCGCCGTGTCCGGCGCGTTCGAGCACCCCGAGGCGGCCGAGCGGTTGCGCCTCGCCACGGCCTCCGACCAGCGGATCTCGCTGGTCGAAGACCAGGACGTGCTGCTGAGCGCCGACGCCGTGGTGTCGTTGCACCGCGGCGGGGCGGACGACCGGATCGCGTTGCGCCTCGCCGAGCTCGCGGTGCGGGGAGTGCCGATCGTGGCGTCGGACCACGGCGCCGTCGCCGAGCTGTTCGGCAAGACGGCTGTTCTCGTGCCGTGCCACCAGGGCTCCGAACCCGATGTGCAGGCGGCCTCGCGGCTGTTGCGCTCGCTGGCCGACGACCTGCCCACGGCCGTGGCGCTGGGTGCGGCCGGACGTGAGCACGTGTTGTCCGTGCGTTCTGTTGCGCGCGTCGCCGAGGTTCTTCGCGAACGAGTCGAGCACGCCTACCGCGGATGGCGGGCGCGTCGGCCGAAGCCGAAGGACGAGGTCGACCCGATGCTCGCCCTCCAGTCGGCCAAGCACGCGTTGCTGCGCCAGCCGACCGTCGACGGACCCCATCGGACGCCGATGGCACCCGCGCTGCGCAAGGTCGTGTTGCGCGCGTTGGACCACTACGACAACCACATGCGCCAGGTGCTGCACACCCTGATCGACGGGGTCGAGCGCACGGTGTCCGAGCTGGTCAACCGGCAGGACGCGCTGAAGACCGGGGTCGGTGCCGGTGAGCTGGAGCTCCTGCGCGCGGAGGTCGAGCAGGTCGCCGCCCGGCAGGCCCACTTCGCCGACCAGCTGGTCGGCGTCGACGACGGGGTCGTGCGCGTGCGCGCGGACATGGCCGGTCAGGGTCGCCGGCAGCGCGACGTCGAGGACGCGGTCGTCGCCGAGGCGGCCAAGCGCGCCAAGTCGGACGAGGTGCTCGCCGAACGGATCGACAAGCTGACCGTGGCGCTCGACCGCACGCTGGACCGGATCGACAGCCTGGAGTCCAAGGTCGTCGAGGTGTTCCGCGAACGGGACTCGCGGCTCGACGTGGCGATCCGCGCGGCCAACCACGCGCAGCAGACCGCGGACGCGTTGCGCCGCGTGGTGGTTCGTCAGCACGAGGCCGCCGGCGACGCGCCTGGAGTGCGTTCGTCACTGGTGTTGTGCGACGCGGGCATGATGCGGCTGCCCTCCGACGACGCGTTCATGCTCCCGCTGTTGTCGTCCAACGGCGTGTGGGAGCCGGACCTCGTGGAACTGCTCGACTCCGTGCTGGAGCCGGACGGCATCTTCCTCGACGTCGGCGCGTACGTCGGCTACCACTCGATCCGCGTGTTGTCGCGGCTCGGGTTGATGGGCGCCGTTGTCGCCGTGGAGCCGGACGCGTCCGCCGCCGCTCTGCTGAGGCACAACGTCTCGGCGAACCTGCCCGCCGCCGTGGCGTCCCGGCTGACCGTGGTCGAGGGCGCGGCGTGGGAGAGCGCGGGCGAGCTCGCGGCCTCGCCGACGCTGACCGGTGGTGTGTCGGTGTCGCCGCTGGCCGGCGACGCCGGGGACGACGTCGCCCGCGTCCGTGCCGTGCGCCTGGACAAGGAGCTCGACGAGATCGCGTTGGTGCAGGGCATGAAGCTTTCCGTCGTCCGGGTCGACACGCCTGGACGTGGACATCGCGCTCTCGCGGGACTGGTCCGGCTGTTGCGCCGCGACAGGCCGCACGTGTTCCTCGAGTTCTCCGCGACCGCGACGGCCGACTTCGGTGACGATCCGGTGACGGTGCTCAAGGAGTTCGGCGTCTGGGGCTACGACCTGGTGCCGGTGGCGACCCGTCAGGCCGCCGCGCCGGACCAGATCGTGAAGGCGATGGAGGGACTTCGGTCCGTCACCCTGTGGCTGCGCCCGCGTCCCGTCGGGGCCAAGCCGGCTGCTCCGACGCCGTCCGTGCCGATCAAGCAGCCCGCTGACCAGGCGATTTGACTTCGGTCCTGCCCGTGAGTAACTTTCTCCAAGTCGCAAGCGAGACCTCGGAACGAGCGGTTGACACCGCGAAGCGGGCCGGGTAGAGTCTCACGGCGTCAAACCCCCAGAAGTAAATGATCGGCCTAACGTGCTGTCCGGGATCTGAAAATGACCCCGATTTGACACCGGGAAAGCCACTCAGATAACTTCTGAACCAAGCAAAATTGAATGCGAAGCGAGTTTGCGCCGCAGCGAAGAAGCCGAAACGGCCGATTTGACAAAGCGAAAACGAACTGGCTAAGCTTCAAACACAAGCCCCGAGAGAGAAACTCCGGAAACGGAGTGAGGATCCGGTGAGCGCGTGTTCTTTGAGAACTCAACAGCGTGCCGATAACACAGCC
>NZ_JAJCXE010000021.1:112267-143929 GCF_021056325.1 Lentzea sp. CC55
ACCGCCGCCGAAGCCCTTGACGACCCGCGCCCGACCTCCGTCGGACGCCGTCCTCACCTTTGCAACAACTCTTTGGACTTCGCCCGCAAAAGACTCGTTGCAAAGGCGGACGACCTGCGGACGTCACGCCGACGAGCGCTTGCGTGCACCTCGCAACGGTCGGCGATCGGCCTTTGCAATGAGTCTTTTGACTTCGTCCGCAAACGTTTTTTGCATCCGGTGGTGTTGCGCGAGGCGAGACGGTGGCCGGTTCACGCCTGAGCAGACCGGTTGTGAGCGCGACGAAGTCGACAGCGCCCGAACGAAGATGCGACCAAAAACCGATATATCAGTGACTACCTCGGCGGCTGCGCTCCGACGACGCTGACCGCGCGCGACCCCGCCCGGACGCCACCGAGGAGGGCGTCGCGCTTCGAAGCGCCGGACAGCCAGGCCGCCAGGAAGCCGGCGTCGAAAGCGTCACCGGCACCCGTCGAGTCGACGCACACGGTGGCTTCAGTGGGAACCGAGATCACCTCGTCGGCGTCTACCCAGGAGGCACCGTCCGCGCCGGACGTCACCACGACAGCCCCGACGTGCGAGAGCAGAGTCTTGGCCGACGAGGGCTCGGACGAGCCGGTCAGCGCGAGCAGTTCGTCGGCGTTGGGCAGCAGGAAGTCGACGCCGCGGACGTCCTCCAGAAACGCGGACGCCGAGTGGATCAGCACGGCGGCCTGCGGGTCCACCGACGTCGTCCAGCCCGCCGCGCGGGCGGCGGCCAGCACGGCGAGGCCGGCGGGGCGTGAGGTGGCGTCGAGCAGCACGTAGCCGGACAGGTGCAGGTGGCCGTCGGTGCCGGCGAGCAGGCCCGGGTCCAGGTCGGCGGGGGAGAAGCGGGCGTTCGCGCCGCGGTCGGGCAGCATCGAGCGCTGGCCGTCCTCGTCGACCAGGACGACCACGCAGCAGGTGGCCAGGTCCGGGTCCACCGCGAAGGCGCACTGGACGCCCGCCGCGGTCAGTTCGGCGTGGACCTGGCGTCCGGCCGAGTCGGCGCCCACGCGGGCCACCAGGACCGGGGAGGCTCCGCAGGCGGCGAGCCAGACGGCGGTGTTGGCGCCCGCGCCGCCCGGCTCGATGGTGACCTTGGCGCGCACGTCGCCGCCGTGGGCGATGGGGCCGGTGTGGCGGGCCACGACGTCGAGGCCCGCGTCACCCACCACGACGACTGGCCTCACCGGGACAGCTCCACGGCCACGGCCGCGGCGACCGAGACGTTGCTGACGACGAGTTCCTCGTTGGCGTCGAGGCTGACGCCGGCGCTCGCGGTGTGGAAGTGCTCGAGGAGGACGGGGGTGACGTCCTTGCCGCGCACGTCCTGGTCGACGAGCTTCTGCAGGCCTTCGGCGAGCAGGCGGTCGTGCAGGTCGGCGTCCATCTCGAAGTCGGCGGGGATGGGGTTCACCAGCAGCATGCCGCGGCCGCCCGCGGCGAAGACGGCGGCGGCCTCGGCGGGGGTCTCGACGCGCCACGGCACGTCGAACTCCGACTCGCGGCGGTAGAAGGCGGGGAAGCGGGAGGTCCGGTAGCCGACGACGGGCACCGAGCGGGTCTCGAGGACCTCCAGGGTCGCGCCCATGTCGAGGATCGACTTCACGCCCGAGCACACGACCACCACCGGGGTCGACGCGACGATGTCGAGGTCGGCGGAGACGTCCCACGTCTCGCGCGCGCCGCGGTGCACGCCGCCGAGGCCACCGGTGCCGAAGACCCGGATGCCCGCCTGGTGGGCGAGGGCGGTGGTCGAGGCCACGGTCGTCGCGCCGCTGCGGCCCAGGGCGTAGGCGGGGCCGAGGTCGCGCAGCGACAGCTTCACGAGGTCGCCCGCGGTGCAGACGCGGTCGAGCTCGGCGGAGGTCAGGCCGATGTGCGGCACGCCGTCGAGGACGGCGATCGTCGCGGGGACGGCGCCTGCCTTCCGCACGACCTCTTCCAGGCGTGCGGCGACCGCGAGGTTGCGCGGGGCGGGCAGGCCGTGGGACAGGATGGTGCTCTCGAGAGCGACGACGGGCCGGTTCTCGGCCAGCGCGGAGGCAACTTCATCGGCGATGTGCAGCGTGGTCACGAGGGGACATCATCCCAGGTACCCTTGGCGCGTGAGCACCCAGACTCTCCCCGAGGTCGATGTACGGCCGGACGGTACCGACCAGTCCGGGGATGACACCCCGAAGATGTTCCACTACGTGCGCAAGGCGAAGATCGCCGAGAGCGCCGTGATGGGCACGCACGTGGTCGCGCTGTGCGGCGAGGTCTTCCCGGTCACGCGGTCACCGAAGCCCGGCTCGCCGGTGTGCCCGGACTGCAAGAAGATCTACGAGAGCCTGCCGCCCGGCGGCGACGGCGACTGACCTCCGAACGCGGCGGCGCCCGGTGCCCCGGACCACGTCCTGAGGCGCCGGGCGCTGCTGTCCGGGCAACCGGCTAGCCGCGCTGCCGCTCCTCCTCGGAGCGGGTCCGCTGCTCCTGGATCTGCAACGGCGCAGTGAGCTGCGTGTCGGCGGGCGATGGAGCCGAGTAGCCGGTGTCGTTGTTCGCCTCCCGTGAGGGAGGCTGCTCGCTCTCCTCGCGGATGCGGGACGCCGCGCGCTCCATCTCGAGCCTGCGCCAGCGGCGGCGCTGGCGGCGGGTCATGCGCGCAGGCCACATGTCCTGGATGGCGCTGTTGAAGTACGCGCCGATCGTGATCGCCAGGCCGATGAAGAACACGAACAGCAGGAACGCGATCGGGGTCGCGAGCGCGCCGTAGGTGTAGCCGGTGGTGGTGATCCACTGGATGTAGAGGCGCAGGCCGATGGACGACAGGATGAACACGGCCATCGCGAGGATCGCGCCGGGCAGCACCCGGTGGTACGGCAGCCGTCTGGGCAGCGCCACCTTGTAGAGCGCCGACAGCGACAGCACCAGCAGCAGGGCGACGCCGGGGTAGTAGAAGCGGCCGACCCACGTCTCGATGTAGGGCTGCCACGACGCCGGGAAGAACTGCGGCAGGAGTTCCGGTCCCAGGGCCAGGACCGGCAGGCCGACCACCAACGCCACCAGGGACACCAGGTAGAGCAGCAGCGCGAAGAAGCGCTGCCAGACCTCGTTGCGCACGCCGTACTGGCCGTGGGCGACGGTGATCGCGTCGACGAACGACGACATCGCCGACGAACCCGCCCACAGCGAGATCAGGAAGCCGATGGAGACGATCTCGCCCTTGCCGGTCGTGAGGATCTCGGCGACCGTGGGTTCGATCACGCCGTTGACGACGTCCCGGCTGAAGATCGTCCGGGTGAAGCCGATGATTTTCTCCTGGACGGCCCTGACGACGTCGTCGCCGAACCAGCTGCCGATCCAGCCCATCGAGCCCAGCACGCCGAGCAGCAGCGGCGGGAACGACAGCGTCTGCCAGAACGCCGCCTCGGCCGCTTCTGAGAAGATGTTCCCCTGCCACGCCTTCGACAGCGTGCGTGCGAGTAGACGCAGCGGCCCCTTGCGGCCGGACCTGCGTGCGCTGTTGTCGGAAGGCGAACCCATCGCAGTGACAAGCATGGTGCATACCGCCACGTTTCGCGGCATCGACGTTCGGAACAGGTAGAGTCGCGGTGCCCCCGGCCACGGTCCGCCTGAGGGGCCCGCCATGTCTGACCTGCACAAATGAGGAGAAACACGTCTGTGACAGCGACAGCAGCAATGCGACCGCTGCGGGCATGGCAGCGCAGGGCGCTGACCAAGTACCTGGCCGCCAAGCCGCAGGACTTCCTCGCCGTCGCGACACCGGGCGCGGGCAAGACGACCTTCGGGCTCCGCGTGGCCGTCGAACTGCTGGCCGACCGGACCATCGAGGCCGTCACGATCGTCACCCCCACCGAGCACCTCAAGCACCAGTGGGCGAAGGCGGCCGCCGAGCAGGGCATCCACATCGACTCGAACTTCCGCAACACCAACGCGATGACCTCCCGCGACTACCACGGCGTGGCCGTGACGTACGCGCAGGTCGCCGCCCATCCGACGCTGCACCGGGTACGCACGGAGAACCGCAAGACGCTCGTGCTGCTCGACGAGGTGCACCACGGTGGTGATGCCAAGTCGTGGGGTGATGCGATCCGCGAGGCGTTCACGCCCGCGGTGCGCCGCCTCTGCCTGACCGGCACCCCGTTCCGCTCCGACGACTCGCCGATCCCGTTCGTGCAGTACGAGGAGAGCTCCGGCGGCTTCAAGACGTCGAAGGCGGACCACACCTACGGGTACGCCGACGCGCTGCGCGACGGCGTCGTCCGGCCGGTGCTGTTCCTGGCGTACTCGGGCGAGGCGTCGTGGCGGACCAGCGCGGGCGAGGAGTACACGGCGCGCCTGGGTGAGCCGTTGACGCAGGAGCAGACCGCACGGGCGTGGCGCACGGCCCTCGACCCGGCCGGCGAGTGGATGGCGTCCGTGCTGCGCGCCGCCGACCAGCGCCTGACGCAGAAGCGCGAGAACGGCCTGCCCGACGCGGGCGGCCTGGTGATCGCCACCGACCAGACCGTGGCGAAGGCGTACGCGGAGGTGCTGCAGCGCGTCACGGGACAGGTCCCCACGCTCGTCCTCTCCGACGACCCGAAGGCGTCCGGCAAGATCGCCGAGTTCTCCGCGACGAACGAGCGCTGGATGATCGCGGTCCGCATGGTGTCCGAGGGCGTCGACGTGCCGCGGCTGGCCGTCGGCGTGTACGCGACGTCGTCGTCGACCCCGCTGTTTTTCGCACAGGCCATCGGCCGCTTCGTGCGCAACCGGAAACCCGGTGAGACGGCCACCGTCTTCCTGCCCTCGGTGCCGGTGCTGCTGCAACTCGCGTCCGAGCTGGAGGCCGAGCGCGACCACGTCCTGGGCAAGCCGCACCGCGAGAAGGACGGCTGGGACGACGAGCTGATGGCCGCGGCCAACCAGACCAAGGACGAACCGGGCGAGGACGAGCGCGCCTTCACGGCCCTGGGCACGACGGCCGAGCTCGACCAGGTGATCTTCGACGGCTCGTCGTTCGGCGCCCCGACCCACGCGGGCTCCGAGGAGGAGCAGGAGTACCTCGGCCTGCCGGGGCTGCTGGAACCGGACCAGGTGCGCACCCTGCTGCTGCAGCGGCAGGAGGAGCAGATGGCGCTGGCCGCCAAGCGGCCCAAGCCCGAGGTCGCCGTGCGCGAAGCACGGCCCGCAGGGGTGCAGGAACGCCTCACGTCGTTGCGCAAGGAGCTCAACACCCTCGTCGCGATGCACCACCACCGCACGAAGAAGCCACACGGCAAGATCCACAACCAGCTGCGCGAGTACTGCGGCGGCCCGCCGACCGCGATGGCCACCATCGAACAGCTCGAGGAACGGATCGCGACCCTGCGCTCCTGGTAGCCGGCCTCAGACGCGGGTGACGGCGACGGCGAGCGTGCTGTAGCGCATCGTGAACTCGCCTCCGATCGCGTCGATCGCACGGCCGACGTCGTCGAGGAGTTCGGTGGCCTGCTCGGCGCTGAGCAGGGCCATCGGACTCATGGTGCGCATCAGGTCGATGTACTCGGCGGTGGTGGAGGTCCGCTCCCAGTCCGCCCGCCACTGCTCGGTGGCGGAGAACGCCCCGGTCGCGGCGAACGCCTCTCCGGTGCGCACGCAGCCGGCCTGGTAGGACTCGAACGCCTCGGCGTAGGAGTGGCCGACGCGGTGCGAGAGCTGAGGCGCCACCTTGGCGTACGCCGCGACGAACGCGTCGGCGACCGGCTCCGGCGTCCCGAACACGTGCCAGAGCGCGACGAACACCCCGCCGGGCCGCAGCACCCGCGCGACCTGCGCGGGACCGTCCTCGGCGCCGATCCAGTGCCACGACTGCCCGGCGACGACGGCGTCGAACTCGCGGCCCGCCGGGTCCCACGTCTCGAACTCGGAGACCTCCACGGTCACGCCGGTGGCGCGGGCGAACTCGGCCATGCGCTCGTCGTGCTCCACCCCGAGCACCTCGCACCCGGCCGCGGCGAGCGGGCGGGAGAGGACGCCGGTGCCGCAGCCGACGTCGACGACACGCGGGCCGGGGCTCGCGGCGACGATCTTCCGGACCAGTTCGTCCGGGTAGGTGGGGCGGGTGCGGTCGTAGCGCGCCGCTTCCGCCCCGAACGATTTCGCCAGCCTTTCGGCGGCTTCCCCGTTGAAGGTCATGAACCCAACCTAGAGATGTCCGGGAGATGACCTCCGAGTGTTCGCCGCAAGCGATATCCAATATATCGCGGCTGGATGCAGTAGCGCCGTGGTAACGCTCTCACAACTCTCGGTGACTAAATTTCGGCACGGTTACCGCATCGTTGCGACTTAATCGATCCAGTGTGGTTCCGGTCACGCATATGTCGGGCATACGTTGTGCGCCACAACATTCTCTGTGACACAGCGCAGTGAAAGGGATGGCGGATGCGCAGCAAGACTCTCGCTTCCATCGCCGTGACCGCGGGCCTCGCCCTGGCGGTTTCGGCGTGCGGCGCCAACTCCTCCTCCGGCACCGGAGGAACCTCTGAAACGAACTCTGGCAGCGGCACGGGCGCGAAGGTCGGCGTGATCCTGCCCGAGACCGCCTCCTCCGCTCGCTGGGAGGGCTTCGACAAGCCGCTCCTCGAGGCCGCTCTGAAGAAGGAGGGGCTCGACCCCGACATCCAGAACGCCCAGGGCGACGTCCAGAAGTTCAGCACCCTGGCCGACGGCATGATCAACGCCGGCGTCAAGGTCCTGATCATCGCGACCCCCAACAGCGAGGTCGGTGCCTCCGTCGCCAAGAAGGCGCAGGCCCAGGGCATCCAGGTCATCGACTACGACCGCCTGAACACCGGCGGTTCCTCGTCCTACTACGTGTCGTTCGACAACGTGAAGGTCGGCGAGCTGCAGGGCCAGGGTCTCGCGGACGCGATGAAGGCCTCGCCGCAGGGCGCGAACGTCATCGAGATCGAGGGCGCGCCGACGGACAACAACGCGACCCTGTTCCACGAGGGTCAGCAGAAGGTCCTCAAGCCGCTCTACGACTCGGGCAAGCTCAAGCTGGTCCAGTCCCAGCCGATCGACAACTGGGACAACCAGAAGGGTGGCCAGGTCTTCGAGCAGATCCTGACCTCCAACGGCGGCAAGGTCGACGGCGTCGTCGCCGCGAACGACGGCCTCGCCGGCGCGGTGATCACGGTCCTCAAGAAGGTCGGCCTGAACGGCAAGGTCCCGGTCACCGGTCAGGACGCCACCCCGGACGGTCTGCAGGCCGTGCTCCGCGGTGACCAGTACATGACCGTCTTCAAGCCGATCAAGGACGAGGCCGAGGCCGCCGCCAAGCTGGCCGCCGCCCTCGCCAAGGGCGACACGGCCGCCGCCGACGCCCTCGCGACCGGCAAGACCAAGGACGCCAAGGGCAACCGCGACGTCAAGTCCGTGCTGCTCACCGCTCAGCTGATCACCAAGGACAAGGTCAAGTCCGTGGTCGACGCGGGCTTCGTCAAGGCCTCGGAGATCTGCGTGGCCGACACCCAGGCCGCCTGCACCGAGCTCGGCATCAAGTAGGACCGCTCGCGCCAGGGCGGGGTGCGGCAACGACCGCACCCCGCCCTAGGCGCGTGGTAACCACGGAGGAATCCCCAGTGAGCGAGCCGATTCTCGAGCTGCGCGGCATCAACAAGAGCTTCGGCCCCGTGCACGTCCTGCACGACATCGACCTCGTCGTGAACCCCGGCGAGGTCACCGCCCTCGTCGGCGACAACGGCGCGGGCAAGTCGACGCTGGTCAAGTGCATCGCGGGCATCCACCCGACCGACTCGGGTGAAGTCCTCTTCGACGGCAAGGCCGTCGACATCAAGGGCCCGCGCGACGCCGCGGCCCTCGGGATCGAGGTCGTCTACCAGGACCTCGCGCTCGCCGACAACCTGGACATCGTCCAGAACATGTTCCTCGGCCGTGAGCGCACCAAGGCAGGTCTGCTCGACGAGACGGACATGGAGCAGGCGGCGCGCAAGACGCTGGCCTCGCTGTCGGTCCGCACCGTCAAGTCGGTGCGCACCCAGGTCTCGTCGCTGTCCGGTGGTCAGCGCCAGACCGTGGCGATCGCCAAGGCCGTCCTGTGGAACAGCAAGGTGGTGCTCCTCGACGAGCCCACCGCGGCACTGGGCGTCGCGCAGACGCGCCAGGTGCTCGACCTGGTCCGCCGACTCGCGGAGCAGGGCCTGGGGGTCGTCCTGATCAGCCACAACATGAACGACGTCTTCGAGGTCGCCGACCGCATCGCGTGCCTCTACCTCGGCCGCATGGCCGCCGTCGTGGGGTCCAAGGACGTCACGCACGGCCAGGTCGTCGAGCTGATCACGGCCGGCCGTTCCGGTGACCTGGGCATCGCCCGCCCCGAGGCGGCGACGATCTGATGAGTTCCGAAGAGGGCAGCATGACCGACACCACCGAATCGCCCGCGCAGGAAACCCCGCAGCAGGGCGCGATCTCCGACTTCGGCATCGACACGACGTCCCAGTCGACGGGCGAGGCCGTCCGCGACTACTGGGCCAGGGTCCGCGGCGGTGAGCTCGGCTCGCTGCCCGCGCTGCTCGGCCTCGTCGTCCTGCTGATCGTGTTCAGCTCCTTGTCGGACACGTTCTTCACCCTCGGCAACCTCGCCAACCTGCTCCAGCAGGGCGCCAGCATCACCATCATCGCGATGGGCCTGGTGTTCGTGCTGCTGCTCGGCGAGATCGACCTGTCCGCCGGTACCGCGTCCGGTGTGACGGCCGCCGTGATGGCACTGCACCTGATCCACAACGGCAACCTGCTCGGCGGCATGGGCGACACGGTCTTCTACGTGTTCTGCGGCCTGCTGGTGATCGCGATCGTGCTCGCGGTCGTGATGAAGGTCTGGGCCGGCGCGGCGCTGTCCGCCGTGGCGCTCGTGATCGCCGCGGTCGGCATCCCCGCCAACGCCTGGCTCGAGATGCTGCTCGCCGTCTGCGTCGGCGCGGCCATCGGCACCATCACCGGCTTCCTCGTCGCGAAGGTCGGCATCCCGTCGTTCGTCGTGACCCTGGCGCTGTTCCTGGTCTGGGGCGGTGTCGTGCTGCAGCTCATCGGCCAGGGCGGCACGCTCGGCCTGCGTGACGACACGATCTTCAACGTCGCCAACGGCAACCTGGACTTCGTCGGCTCGTGGGCGCTGTTCGTCATCGCCGTCGGCGGCTACGCGGCCGTCGTGCTCACCCGCCACTTCTCGCGGCTGCGCAGGGGCCTCGTCGCCCAGCCCACCACGCTGGTGCTGGCCAAGATCGGCGCCCTCGCGGTGCTGGCCGCCGTCATCACCTACGCGCTGTCGCTCAACCGGGCGCCGAGCAACCTCGTGGTGATCGAAGGCGTGCCGTTCGTGGTGCCGCTGGTCCTCGTGCTGCTGGTGATCGGCACGTTCGTGCTCGACCGCACCAGCTACGGCCGGCACATCTACGCCGTCGGCGGCAACAAGGAAGCGGCCCGCCGCGCCGGTATCAACGTCGAGCGCATCCGCATGAGCGTCTTCGTGATCGCCTCCTCGGCGGCCGCGATCGGCGCCATCGTGTACTCGTCGAAGGTCGGCTCGGTCGACCCGAACGCCGGTGGCGGCAACACGCTGCTGCTGTCGGTCGGTGCGGCCGTCATCGGTGGTACGTCGCTGTTCGGTGGCAAGGGCCGCCTGCGCGACGCCGTCATCGGTGGCGCGGTGCTCGCGATCATCCAGAACGGCATGGGCCTGCTCAAGCAGCCCGCCGCGGTCGTGTTCATCGTGACCGGCCTCGTCCTGCTGCTCGCCGCGAGCGTCGACGCGTTGTCCCGCCGCCGGGCGGCCACCGCGGCCCGATGACGCGGTGACGGGACCCACGTCCGGCACTCGTCCCGACGAGATCCGCAGGCACAACAGGACGGCGCTGCTGCGCCGCCTGCACGTCGACGGACCGTCCACCAGGGCCTCCCTCGCGGCTGAGCTGGGGCTCAACCGCAGCACCATCAAGGCCCTGGTGGACGGCCTCGCCGAAGCCGGCGTGGTCGCCGAACGCGTGCCCGCTCTGCGCAGCGGAGCGGGCCGCCCATCCCTGCTGGTACTGCCCCAGCCGCAGGCCGCGGTCGTCATCGCGATCGACGTGCGGGTGGAACACGTGGCGATGGGGTTCGTCGGCCTCGGCGGGGAGATCCTCGGGCGGGACAGCTGGAACCTGCACCGGACGCGTGATCCGGGGGAGGTCATCACGCACATCGTCGAGTCGGCGCGCCTCATGGCCGACGACCTCGACGCCACCGCGGTCGGGGTGGGCATCTCCGTGCCCGGCGTCGTGCGGCGTGCCGACGGGCACGTGCACGAGGCGCCGAACCTGCACTGGACCGGTGTGGCGCTCGGCAAGCGCCTGGAGGCGGTGCTGAAGCTGCCCGTCCAGGTCGGCAACGACGCGGAGCTCGGTGCGCTGGCCGAGCACGTCCGCGGTGCGGCGCGCGAGTCCTCGGACATGGTCTACATCTCCGCGGACGTCGGCGTCGGCGGGGGAGTGATCCTGTCGGGGCAGCCGTTGCGCGGCTCCGGCGGCTACGTGGGCGAGCTGGGCCACATGGTGGTCAACCCGCACGGGCGGCGGTGCTACTGCGGCTGTGACGGCTGCTGGGAGACCGAGGTGGGCGAGCCGGCGCTGTGCCGGGCGCTGGGCCTTCCCGACGACGCCCCGCGCGGAGCCGTCGTCGCGGCGTTGCGGGCGCTCGACGACCCCTCGGTGCTCGACGAGTTCGCCGACTGGCTCGCCCTGGGCCTCGCGAACATCGTCAACGTCCTCGGTCCCGAGCTCGTCGTGCTCGGCGACCTCTACACGGCGCTGCCGCTGTCGGTGGTGGAGTCGGTGAGCTCCGCCGTGCAGCGGCGCAGCCTCGTCTCCCGCGCCGTCGGGGGGACCCAGGTCGTGACGTCCCCGCTGGGGCGGGACGCGAAGCTCGTGGGGGCCGCCGAACTGGCCTTCGAGCCGGTGCTCGACACGCTCTAGAAAAGCGAAGGGGGCGGAGATCCTCGCGGATCTCCGCCCCGAGCGGCTAGGTGGGGTGGAAGTCAGCCCTGCTGAATCTCAGCAGCGAGTTCGCGCAATTTCTCACTGTGCGCCCGGGCGTGGTGCCCGCAGAACAGCAACTCGCCCCCGGACGGGAGCAAAGCGCGAACCTGGGCAGCAGCCCCGCAGCGGTCGCAGCGGTCGGCAGCGGTCAACTCGGGGCGGGTGAGTGCTGCAGTCATGATGAATCTCCCTCCGTCCCAGCAACGGAACGAAGTGTCCCGGTGCCCTCTTACCAAGCTGCGACCACAACGCCCCTGGATGGTGCGCGGTGCTCGCTGGCTCCACTCTGACAGACGTTTTGGCGTTAGTCAGTGTTCCCGTGTACGTGGCGACTCGCGTCACTCTCCGATTTACCCGCCTGCAGCAGCTTCACACCTCCGTTCGCCACCGGTTCACCGGCTTGACACGCACGCTGAGCAACCGGAAACCCGCTGGTGGAGCAGCCAAGTGCGGCCAGGCGGTCGGTTGCGTGCGCCCGGGAGTGTGATATCGGTTGCTCTTGTCCGCCCGCAGCGAACAGGTCACGAACGTCCCACGATTCGGACGCGAGACCGTGATCAACGAGCGGTAACCGATCCGGAATCGAGGTTTCGGGCGGACGCCGGCGCTGCACTCGCTACGGACATTTCCGGCGTTCTTTCGCGGAAAGCGAACACTTCCGCCACATTTTCACGAACCCGCGAGCCGCGCTCGCCGAAAACACCGAAGCCCCGCACCGAACCGGTGCGGGGCTTCGTGCGTAGGACCGGGTAGGACCTAGTCGAGGTAGTCGCGCAGGACCTGGGAGCGCGACGGGTGACGCAGCTTCGACATCGTCTTGGATTCGATCTGGCGGATGCGCTCACGCGTGACGCCGTAGACCTGACCGATCTCGTCCAGCGTGCGCGGCTGGCCGTCGGTGAGACCGAAGCGCAGCCGGACGACGCCCGCCTCGCGCTCGGACAGCGTCGCGAGCACGGACTGCAGCTGGTCCTGCAGCAACGTGAACGAGACGGCGTCCACCGCGACGACGGCCTCGGAGTCCTCGATGAAGTCGCCGAGCTGGCTGTCGCCCTCGTCGCCGATCGTCTGGTCCAGCGAGATGGGCTCACGCGCGTACTGCTGGATCTCCAGCACCTTCTCGGGCGTGATGTCCATTTCCTTGGCGAGCTCCTCCGGGGTGGGCTCGCGGCCCAGGTCCTGGAGCAGTTCGCGCTGGATGCGACCGAGCTTGTTGATGACCTCGACCATGTGCACCGGGATGCGGATGGTGCGGGCCTGGTCGGCCATCGCGCGGGTGATCGCCTGACGGATCCACCAGGTGGCGTACGTGGAGAACTTGTAGCCCTTGGTGTAGTCGAACTTCTCGACCGCGCGGATCAGACCGAGGTTGCCCTCCTGGATCAGGTCCAGGAACGCCATGCCGCGGCCGGTGTAGCGCTTGGCCAGCGACACGACGAGGCGCAGGTTCGCCTCGAGCAGGTGGTTTTTGGCGCGCTCACCGTCGCGGACGATCCAGCGCAGGTCGCGGCGCAGCTGCGGCGTGAGCTTCTCCGCTTCCTCCTCGGAGCGGCGCACGCGCTCGGCGGCGTAGAGACCCGCCTCGATGCGCTTGGCGAGCTCGACCTCCTCCTCGGCGTTGAGGAGGGCGACCTTGCCGATCTGCTTGAGGTAGGCGCGGACCGAGTCGGCCGAGGCGGTGAGCTCCGCGTCCTTGCGCGCCTGGCGCAGGGCCTCGGACTCCTCCTCGTCCCAGACGAAGTCACCCTCGTTCTTGGGGTCCTCCGCCTCCTCGGGCTCGTCGACGACCGGCTCGTCGACGATCTCGACGTCCTCCAGGTCCTCGGCGCCCGGAGCGCCTTCCATGTCCTCGGGCTCGTCGCCGTCCTTCTTGGCGGTGCCCTTCGCGGCAGGATCGGCCTTGCCGGCCGTCTTGCGCGGGGCCTTGGCTGCGGGCTTCTTCGCTGCCGCAGCGGTCGTCTTGCGCTTCGGCTTCTCCTCGGCCTCGCCGGCCGCGGTCGCCTTGGTCGTCTTGGCGGCGCTCGCGGCGGAGCTGGAGCGTCGGGTTGCGGTTTCTGCGGCTGCCACGTACGCCCTTTCGCGACGGTCGTTCAAGGCGGACCAGAGGGCGCGAAACCTCGGTCGCCAGAGTTCAGGGGATCTCCCCGCCGATCTTGCCCGGCGGGTGTGCGTTCCATTGTAACGACGTCGGTGACGCGGTGTTGCGCCCCGAGGTGCTTCGAGGCGCTCTCACCTGCGTTGTCGCAGCTAGATCGAGTCGGACACGTTTCGGTGTCGAATGGTCGTCAAGGCCTGACGCCGTGCGCGGCGGCCCAGGCGGCGCCCACGATGCCCGCGTCGTTCTTCAGCGCCGCGGCGACGACCTCGGTGCGGACCTTGAGCAACGGCAACCACTTGTGCGCCTTCTTGCTCACGCCACCGCCCGCGATCACCAGGTCCGGCCAGATGAGGTCCTCCAGCACGTTGATGTACCGGCTGACGCGGGGAGTCCACTCCTCCCAAGACAGGTCCTTCTCCTCCTTCACCGACGCGGCCGCGCGCTTCTCGGCGTCGTGGCCGTCGACCTGGAGGTGGCCGAACTCGGTGTTCGGGACGAGCTTGCCCTCGAGGAACACCGCACTGCCGATACCGGTGCCGAACGTCAGCAGCACCACGGTCCCGCCCTTGCCGACGCCCGCGCCGAACGACATCTCCGCGATGCCGGCCGCGTCCGCGTCGTTCATGACCACGATGTCCTCGGGCCTGCGCTTGAGACGCTCGGCGAAGAGCCTCTGCGCGTCGCAGCCGATCCAGCCCTTGTCGACGTTCGCCGCGCTGAGCGACACACCGTGCTTGACCACGCACGGCAGCGTGATGCCGACCGGTCCCTCCCACTGGAACTTCTCGACGATCTCCGCGACGACCTCCGCCACCGCCTCCGGCGTGGAGGGCTGAGGCGTGGGGATCCGCATGCGCTCGCCGTCCAGTGCTCCTGCTTCGAGGTCGACCAGGCCGCCCTTGACGCCGGAGCCGCCGATGTCCACACCGAACCCGCGGGTGATGCCCATTCCCCGTGGTCCTTCCTACTCGTTCGATTCAGTAACCGTGGTGCGCAGACACTAGCCTGACGTCGTCCGATAGTCCCGTGCTAGTGACGCAGGAGGAAACCGGTCGTGTTCGATCCCCGGCCACTCGTTGACATCGCGACGGCCGTCGGACGGGAAGCGGGCGCTCTTGTTCAGCGCATGCGCGCCTCCGCGGTCGTCTCGTTCGACACCAAGAGCACCTCCACCGACGTGGTCACCGCCGCGGACCGGGCCTCGGAACAACTCGTCCGGACGCGTCTGTCCGAGTTGCGCCCCGGCGAGCCCGTGCTGGGCGAGGAGGAGGGCGGCACCGTCGTCGAGGGCCTGACGTGGGTCGTCGACCCGATCGACGGCACCGTCAACTACCTGTACGGGATCCCCTGGTACTCGGTGTCGATCGCGGCGCAGCTCGACGGCGAGTCCGTCGCGGGCGCGGTGTTCGAGCCCGCGACCGGACGCCTGTGGACCGCCGCCCGCGGCCACGGCGCCTTCCTGGACGGCACACCCCTGCGCGTGTCCGCGACGACGGACCTCTCGCTGTCCCTGCTCGGGTACGGCTTCGCGTACCGGCCCGAACGCCGGCAGCGCCAGGCCGAGACGTGGGCCCGCATGGCGACGCGCGTGCGCGACCTGCGCCGGGCCGGCGCGGCATCGCTCGACCTGTGCTCGGTGGCCGCGGGACGGCTCGACGCCTACGCCGAGCACGCGCTCGGCCGGTGGGACTGGGCGGCCGGCGGGCTGATCGCCGCGGAGGCCGGCGCGGTCGTGCGGCTGCCGGGATCGTCGCCGGAACTGGGGGAGGACGCGACGTTCGCCGCCGCGCCGGGCATCGCGGACGCGATGTACACCGCACTCGCCGAGTCCGGCTTCGACAAGGTCTGAAACCGCAGGTCAAAGCGCTAATATATCGGTTGTGCAAAGACGTTTGCGGACGTCCGCAAACGTCTTTTGCATCAGGGGCCGTTGCAACGGTGCGGGTCAACGTCCGATCAACCTCGCGTCGACGTCGGAATCAACGTTGTCGCGGTGTCTGCCCGGTCAGCTCCGACAGCAGGGCGACGACCTCGCGGACCTTCGGAACGTGGATCAGTTCGGCGACCATCGCGTTCATGAACCCGTCCGGCGTGTACCGCCGGTCGAGGCGGACGTACCCCGAGCCGTCCGGCTCCTCCAGGAACGTCAGGACCTCGACGTCGGAGAGCTCGGTCGACCTCTCTCCGCGGCCGGGCACGCACACGACACGTCTGTTGGTGACGTAGTAGGTCGTGCGGTGCAGCGTGAGGCGGCGCCACGCGAACGGCTCCACAAAGCGGAACATCGTGGACGCGAGGATCCCGCCTCCGAGGAGCAGGAAGTTCCACACGTCGAACGGGCCCAGCCAGCCGTCCACCAGCCACATGACCGCCGCCACCACGGCGAACAGGACGGCGTCGAACTTCAGGCTGAACCGCATCCACGCGGCGTCAACGCGCAGGAAGACCGAACGGTGCACGGGTGAGCCCTGCCAGAGGACGCGCTCGCCCGGAAGAAGATTTGCCCCCATGCCCGCAAGGTAGCGGAGCAGGACCTCAGCAGGTCACCTCTCGCGCGCCCGCCAGGTTGTCCGCGTTCAGCGACGGCGAGGTGGCCGCGGCGACCTGGCCGCCCTGCTGCTCCGGCTGCTGCGCCGCCCACTCGCTGAGCTGGTCGAGGACCTTGCGCGCGCTGCTGTTCGGCTTGACCTCGTCGAACTTCTTGCCGATCGCGACGTCCACGGTCGCGTCCTGGCGGTCGTCGCGCACGAGCTCCAGGCACGGCTCCAGCAGCGACAGGGTCCTGGCCGCCGACGCGCCGGGCGCGCCGAAGCGGAGCTGGCCGCGGCAGGTCATGTCGCCCGCCGGGTAGATGGGGTCGTTGCCGGGGTCGGCCGCCTGCTTCAGGCCGAGCTCGGTGAGCATCGTGGCCACGGCCTTGGCGTGGTTGCGCTGCGTCGAGGCGTTGACGACCTTGAAGTTGACCTCGTCGACCGGCACCGGGTCGGTGCGGTCGAGCGCGTCGTGCTCCAGGACGGTGCCCAGCGCGGGCGGCGGTGCCGTCGACGTCGCGGCGGCCGGGTCGGCGGGCACGACAGCTGATGCCGTCGTCACGTTTCCGGGCGGGTTGCACCGGATCGCCGCGTCCACGTCGCCGGCGTTGCCGAGCACCTTCACCCACACGAACACGGAACTGACCAACAGCACCGCGAACAGGACGAGCGCGGGCACGGGCCGACGCCTCTTGTACGGCGTCAAGTTCCCCGATGCGGATCCCACGTG
Organism: Lentzea sp. CC55; assembly: GCF_021056325.1. Classification (NCBI taxonomy): domain Bacteria; kingdom Bacillati; phylum Actinomycetota; class Actinomycetes; order Pseudonocardiales; family Pseudonocardiaceae; genus Lentzea; species Lentzea sp. CC55. The sequence goes on from NZ_JAJCXE010000021.1 coordinate 128,711, forward strand.
CGAAGCCCTCCCCGTGATCCGTCCCTGAGGTCCAGCCTAGGCCTTGCCCGGCTGGACCGCGCCCCGACGGGCGTGACCCACTGCACCGGCCTGGTCGCTCACAGTCAGGACGGTACCGGCTCGGCGCCAGGTTGCACGCCGAGGCGTGGGTGCTCCCGCACAGGGTATCGGTCCAGCGTAGAAAGGTTGTGTCACCCGTCCGGTCGGTAAGGGGTAACCCGATGCCGGGCCACTCCGACAATGAGCTACCCTCTGCGCGCTCCGCACACATGTCGATCAAGCCGACGGTCACGTCAAGGGGGTTGGCTCGGCCGCCGCGTGCGAGAGACCTACGTCACCTTGACGTGGGGCACAAATGAGGTCGCTGGAGCGTTAACCAGCGACACGAACAGTCTCCGTAGACCGCAGGGGTGAAGAAGATGGCGACCGACTACGACGCGCCGCGTCGCAGCGAGGCGGACGAACTCGCTGAGGACTCCCTCGAGGAGTTGAAGGCCCGGCGGAACGAGACGCAGTCCGGCGTCGTCGACGTCGACGAGGACGCGAGCGCGGAGAACTTCGAGCTCCCGGGCGCCGACCTGTCCGGCGAGGAGCTCACGTTCAAGGTCCTGCCCAAGCAGGCCGACGAGTTCACGTGCTCCAAGTGCTTCCTGGTGCACCACCGCAGCAGGCTCGCCGAGGACAACAACGGCGTGTACATCTGCCGCGACTGCGCTTGATCCGCGGCCTGAGGGCCGTCGGGGAGAAGTCCGCTTCAGAGAACTGGGCGCTCACCCTCACGGGTGGCGCCCAGTTGTGTCTTTCAGGACTTGATCGCCGCGGCCAGCTCTTCCGGGCGCCGGGTGCTGATCATCCAGTACGGCGTCGGGTCCTCGGGGTCGTTCACGCGCACCCGCACGAGCGGCTTGACCCAGCCGCGGTGCACGACGTACGCCGCCGGGTCCAGGTGCGGGCCCATGGCCTTGCGCTTGTCCTCGGGGGCGATGACCTCGACCTCGCCGAGCAGGTCCAGCGGGATGTGGGCGTCACCGGCGCGGAGCTCGCCGCCGGCGACCTCCACCTTCGTCGACCCCATGCGCACGATCAGCACGACCGTGAGAGGCAGCAGGATCACGTACGGCAGCCAGGAGCGCACCCCGGGGAAGCCCATGTGCACCTCGGCGGCCAGCAGCGCGGCGGCCAGCAGCGGCAGCGGCCAGATCCACCACGTCACGTAGAGGCGCTCGCGGAAGGTCGTAGTGGCGGTCACGGCAGTCTCACTCACGTCGTCAGGGTAATCTCGGCCGCCGTGTCCAGCGTCGAGGTGTTGCTGACCCGGCTCGATCCGGGGGTTCCCGTGCCCGCCTACGCCCGTCCCGGCGACGCGGGCGCCGATCTGGTCACCACGTCGGACGTGGTCATTCCACCAGGCGAGCGAGCGGTGGTCGGCACCGGTGTCGCCATCGCGCTGCCGGAGGGGTTCGCCGGGTTCGTGCACCCGCGGTCCGGACTGGCGGCGCGGGTCGGGCTGAGCGTGGTCAACACGCCGGGCACGATCGACTCCGGCTACCGCGGTGAGATCCGCGTTTGCCTCGTGAACCATGATCTTCGTGAGCCGATCGCGCTGTCGCGCGGCGACCGGATCGCCCAGCTCGTCGTGCAACGCGTCGAGCACGCGGTGTTCCGCGAGGTCGCCGAGTTGCCGGAAACGGCACGCGGTGCGGGAGGCTATGGCTCGACCGGTGGGCATGAGGTGCTCGCCCGGATGAATGCGGAGGGGTAGGGCATGTTCGGAAGGCGCCGCAAGCGCGGTCGTCACTCCTCGGGCTCGGTCGACACCGGTCCGGAGCACGACGAGGCGTTCGACGAGGACGTCGACGGCCCGTGGGACTCGACGGTGGCGCCCCGTGACGACGTGCAGCGGCTCGACCTGGGATCGGTGCTGCTGCCGATGCCGGACGAGGCCCAGCTGCAGGTCGAGATGGACCAGCAGGACGGTTCCGTGCGCGCCGTGCACATCCTCACGTCCGTCGGGCAGCTGACGGTGAGCGCGTTCGCCGCGCCGAAGTCCGGCGGCCTCTGGAAGGAGGTCGGCGCCGAGCTGGTGCAGGGCCTCAAGGAGGACGGCGCCCGCATCAACCGCGAGAACGGCGAGTGGGGCGAGGAGATCACCGCGCGCAACCAGGGCGTGCAGATCCTCTTCATCGGCATCGACGGGCCGCGCTGGATGCTGCGCGGTGTCGCTGCCGGTCCCGAGGAGCACTTCGCGCAGAACTCCGAGGCGTTGCGCGAGATGATCCGCGGCACCGTCGTCGTGCGCGGCGAGCAGCCGATGCCGCCCCGCACCCCGCTGCCGGTCGAGCTGCCGGAAGCGATCGCCCGGCACATCCAGCAGCAGGGCTAACAGGCCTGCCGCCACGCCTGCACCGCACGCCCCAGCGCGTGCGGGTAGGCGTCGAGCGTCGTCGTGACGAGAACGGCCCGCGGGAGGGCTTCGGCCCACTGCCGGGCGACCTCGATCGGGTGCACCGGGTCGTCGGTGCACCCGAGGATCCCCGCCGGCACGTCGAGCGACCTCAGTTCCTCGAGCGTCGGCGCCGGTGACTCGGCGGCCTCCGCGAGGTGCGGCACCAGCAGGTCGCCGTAGCCGCGCCAGGCCCTGCCGAGCTCCTCGCGCAGCCAGCCGGTCGTGCCGGCCAGCGCGGCCTCCAAGCCCCGCGTCGCGACGACCTGCGCGCTGGCCTTCGCCGCGAGCGCCGCGGGAGCCCCGTCCGGGGAACCCGTCCACGCGGGCAGCGCGAGGACCAGACCCGCGCACCTGTCCGGGTTGGCCACGGCCCACCGTGCGGCCACGTGGGCGCCGAGTGAGACGCCACCCACCACGATCGGGTGGCCTTCGTGGGCATTTTCGAGGGCCGTCAACCGTTCACGGAGTGTGCGGACCGCCGGTGCTGTGAAAACGGCACCGACCTGCGACAACGGCTCGGTGAACACGGAACGGACAAACACCTCGTCGGAGGCGGTTCCGGGCAGGAGGACAACGGTCTCGGCAGGCACGGCCGAGATTGTCGCCCCCTCTGCGTACCCTCATGACAGACGGTCCACACCACGGGCCACCTGAGCAATGCAGGAGTCGGGGATGAGCGGCTATTGGCGCCGCTTGGTGCGTCGCTTGACCAGCGACGTCGCCGAGCTCGACGCGGACGACCTCTCGCGAAAAGCGGAGGCCGTCGGCGCGGTGAAGGCCTGCGACTGCAAGTCCGGTGAGGAGGTCACCGTCCTCGGAAGGCTCCGCAGCGTGGAGCTCTGCCCCCGCGACGCGGCCGCCACCCTGGAAGCCGAGCTCTACGACGGCACCGAGGGCGTCACCCTCGTCTGGCTCGGCCGCCGTCGCATCGCGGGTATCGAGCCTGGTCGGACGATCAAGGCCCGTGGCCGCATCGCCGTGCGCGACGGGCGCAAGGTGCTCTACAACCCCTATTACGAGTTGCAGAACGCTTCATGACTTCAGCCAAGACCGAAGAAAAGCAGCCCACCGTCCTCGAGCAGATGGGCGGCGTGAGCGGAATGCTCTACTCGTCGCTGCCCGTCCTCGTCTTCGTGATCGTCAACTTCACCACCAAGAACCTGATGGCCGCGATCATCAGTTCGCTCGCCGCGGCCGTCGTCATCGGCGTGGTCCTCGCGGTGCGCAAGGGCACCGTCCAGCCAGCGATCTCCGCCGTCTTCGGCGTCGGCATCGCGGCCTTCATCGCCTACAAGACAGGCGAGGCCAAGGGTTTCTTCCTCTTCGGCATCTGGCAAAGCGTCGTCTACGGCAGCGCGTTCCTGCTGTCGATCGTGGTGCGCCGGCCGCTCGCCGGCGTGATCTGGACGTTCCTCAACGGCAGAGACCGCTCCTGGCGCGACGACAAGGCCACGGTCCGCGACTACGACATCGCGACCTTCGTGTGGGCCCTCGTCTTCTTCGCCCGCTTCGTCGTCCAGCGCTGGCTCTACGACGGCGACCAGGTCGGCTGGCTTGCCGTCGCCCGCCTCGCCATGGGCTACCCGCTGATGGCCATCGCACTGCTGGCCACGGTCTGGGCGGTCCGCCGCGCGGACAAGCGCCTCAAGGCGGCCGAGGAGGCCGCGGAGGCGAAGGCCAGGTCCGAGGCCGAGGCGGAGGAGGTCCTGGCCCGCACGGCCGACGACCTGCTGACGCCGGACATGGACGAGCTCAAGCGCGTCGTCGACGCCGAGTCCCGCGACAGGTCCAGGGACTGATCCGGCCGGCCGGCGCCTCCTCGTGGGGCGCCGGCCGTGTCCGCACGGCGATCAGTAGCCGAGAGCGCTCTTGATGTCCTGCTCGACGGCGGCGGTCGTGACGAACAGCAGCTCGTCCCCGCCCTCCAGCGTGTCGTCCGGCTGCGGCACGATGACCCGCCCGCCGCGCAGGATCGTCACCAGGGCGGCGTCCCGGGGCAGCGTCAGCTCCGACACCGCGCGCCCGGCGAACGGCGTCGACTCGTCGAGCGTGATCTCGACGAGGTTCGCCTGGCCCTGCCGCAACGTCAGCAACCGCACGACGTCGCCGATCGTCACCGACTCCTCGACCATCGCGGCGAGAAGCCGTGGCGTCGACACGGCCACGTCGACACCCCACGACTCGGTGAAGAGCCATTCGTTCGTCGGGTCGTTCACGCGCGCGACGACGCGGCGGACCGCGAACTCCGTCTTCGCCAGCAGCGACACCACGAGGTTGACCTTGTCGTCACCGGTCGCGGCGATCACCACGTCGCACAGCTGCATGCCGGCGTCCTCCAAAGAGGACAGCTCGCACGCGTCGGCCTGCACCCACTCGGCCTGTTCGACCGAGTTCGGGTCGAAGTGCGCCCGGTCCCGCTCGATCAGCATGACCTGGTGCCCGTCCGAGACGAGCTCCTGCGCGATGGACCGGCCCACCGCGCCCGCACCCGCGATCGCGACCCGCATCAGCTCTCCTCCGGTGCCTGCAGCGCCGCGGCCGCGACGTCGGTGATCGTGCCGGACAGCGCCGCCACGTAGATGGTGTCGTCCGCCTGCACCACGGTCTTGGCGTCGGGCAGGACCCCCGTGCCGAACCGCATGAGGAACGCCACGCGCGCGCCGATGGCCGCCTCGAGCTCGAAGACGGGCCGCCCGACCCACGTCTCCTCGACCTCGATCGGCAGCACCGCCACGGTGCCGGACGGGTCGCGCCACGCGGTCGCCGCGCCCTCGGGCAGCAGCATCCGCAGGAACCGGTCGGTCGACCACGGCACGGTCGCCACGGTCGGGATGCCCAGCCGCTCGTACACGGCGGCGCGCTTGTGGTCGTAGATGCGGGCGACGACGTGCTCGACGCCGAACGTCTCGCGCGCGACCCGCGCCGAGATGATGTTCGAGTTGTCGCCGCTGGAGACCGCCGCGAACGCGCCCGCGCGCTCGACACCCGCCTCGATCAGGACGTTGCGGTCGAAACCGTTGCCGATGACCTGCTGGCCGTGGAAGTCGCTGCCCAGCCTGCGGAACGACTGCGGGTCCTTGTCGATCACGGCGACCTGGTGGTCGAGTCGCTCGAGGGCCCTGGCCAGGGAGGCTCCCACCCGGCCACACCCCATGATCACCACGTGCACGACTTGCCTCCTCAGGCGAACTCTCCGCAGAACCTACCCAGCATTAGCCCGTCCCGGTGAGCGGACCCCTTACGCTCTGGCCGTGTCCAAGCTCGCCACCGCTGCCAAACGCCTCCTGGTCGGCAGGCCGTTCCGCAGCGACCGCCTCGCTCACACCCTCCTGCCCAAGCGCATCGCCCTCCCCGTGTTCGCCTCCGACGCCATGTCGTCGGTCGCGTACGCGCCGGAGGAGATCTTCCTGATGCTGTCGGTGGCGGGTCTGAGCGCCTACACCCTGGCGCCGTGGGTGGGGGTCGCGGTCGTCGTGGTCATGCTCACCGTGGTCGCCAGCTACCGGCAGAACGTGCACGCCTACCCCTCCGGCGGCGGTGACTACGAGGTCGCGACGGTCAACCTGGGGCGCAGGGCGGGGCTCACCGTGGCGAGCGCCCTGCTCGTCGACTACATCCTCACGGTCGCGGTGTCGATCTCGGCGGCGGCGGCGAACATCGGCTCGGCCATCCCGTTCGTCGCGACCCACAAGGCGGAGTTCGCGGTGGCGGCCATCGTGCTGCTGACGGCGGTGAACCTGCGCGGCATCCGCGAGTCCGGCGCCGCGTTCGCCGTGCCGGTCTACGCGTTCATGATCGGCGTCTTCGGCCTGATCGGCTACGGCCTGTTCCGCGGCTTCGTGATGGGCGACGAGATGCGGGCGGAGAGCTCCGGTCTCGAGATCCACGCCGAGTCGGACCACCTGATGGGTCTCGCGTTCGTGTTCCTCGTGCTGCGGGCGTTCTCGTCCGGCTGCGCCGCGCTCACCGGCGTCGAGGCGATCAGCAACGGCGTGCCGGCGTTCCGCAAGCCCAAGTCGCGCAACGCGGCGACCACGCTGCTGCTCATGGGCGGCATCTCGGTGTTCATGCTGATGGGCCTGATCATCCTCGCCCAGCTCACCGACGTGCGGATGGCCGAGTCCCCCAAGCAGCAGATCACCAACGCCCCCGAGGGCTACGAGCAGAAGACGATGGTCGCGCAGATCGCGCACGCCGTGTTCGACAGCTTCCCGCCGGGCTTCTACTTCATCGCCGGTGTCACCGCCCTGATCCTCGTGCTCGCGGCGAACACCGCGTTCAACGGCTTCCCCGTGCTCGGCTCGATCCTCGCCCAGGACCGCTACCTGCCGCGCCAGCTGCACACCCGCGGCGACCGGCTCGCGTTCTCCAACGGCATCCTGTTCCTCGCCGGGTTCGCGGTCGTGCTGGTGATCGCGTTCGACGCCGAGGTCACCCGGCTGATCCAGCTCTACATCGTCGGTGTGTTCGTGTCGTTCACGCTGAGCCAGCTCGGCATGATCAAGCACTGGCAGCGGCTGCTCAAGACCGAGTCCGACCCGCAGGCCCGCACCCGCATGCGGCGCTCGCAGGCGATCAACACGTTCGGCCTGGCGCTGACCGCGACCGTGCTGATCATCGTGCTCATCACCAAGTTCACCAAGGGCGCGTGGATCGCCATCGCCGCCATGGCCGCCATCTACGGGTTGATGACGGCGATCCGCAAGCACTACGACACCGTCGCCGAGGAGCTGCGCAAGCAGGAGCGGGTGCGCACGATGCCCGCCCGCAACCACGCCATGGTGCTGGTGTCGAAGCTCCACATGCCGACGCTCAGGGCGTTGTCCTACGCGAAGGCCACGCGCCCGGACGTGCTGGAGGCCGTCACGGTCAACGTCGACGACCGCGACACCCGCCGGCTCGTGCAGGAGTGGGAGAAGGAGAACTTCAAGATCCCGCTCAAGGTCATAGAGTCGCCCTACCGGGAGATCACCAAGCCCGTCCTCGACTACGTCAGGCGCGTCAAGACGGACAACCCGCGCGACGTTGTTACGGTGTTCATCCCCGAGTACGTCGTCGGCCACTGGTGGGAGCAGCTTCTGCACAACCAGAGCGCGTTGCGGCTCAAGGGAAGGCTGCTGTTCCAGCCGGGTGTGATGGTGACCAGTGTGCCGTGGCAGCTCGAGTCGTCGGTGAAGGTCAAGGACAAGGACGTCATCGCGCCCGGCGCTGTCCGAAGGGGACTTGACGACCGATGAGCTCGACCAAGGAAGACTGGACCGGACGCGAGTTCGAGGTCCAAGTGGGACCCGTTGCTCACGGCGGGCATTTCGTTGCACGGCACGAGGGACGCGTTCTGTTCGTGCGTCACGCGCTGCCCGGCGAGCGCGTCGTGGCGTTGGTGTACGAAGACAACGGCGGCTCGTTCTGCCGTGCGGACGCCGTGAGGATCCTGGAGCCCTCACCGGACCGCGTGTCGCCGCCCTGCCCGTTCAGCGGGCCGGGGAAGTGCGGTGGCTGCGACTTCCAGCACGTCTCGTGGGACGCGCAGCGGGAGCTCAAGGCCCAGGTCGTCCGGGAGCAGCTCTCCCGGCTCGGCAAGATCGAACGGGACGTGGTCGTCGAGGCGCTGCCCGGCGGTCCGCTGGAGTGGCGGACCCGGATCCGGATGGCCGTCGACCGCGACGGGAGGCCGGGTTTCCGCGGCACCCGTTCCCACGACGTGATCCCGGTCGACCACTGCGTGATCTCCCGGCCGGGCATGGTCGAGGCGGTGACCGGCCGGACGTGGCGGGCGCAGGAGCTGACGATCGTCCAGGACGGTGACGGCAACCGTCACGTGGGCGAGGTGCGCGGCCGGCACACCGCGCGACGCGCCGGATCGGGTACGGCCGTCGAGACCGCCGCCCAGCGGAAGTGGAGGATTTCCGCCGAGGGTTTCTGGCAGGTCCACCCGGCCGCCGCGGACACCTTCGCGACCGTCGTGGGGCAGTGGGCCGCGGCCGAGCCGGGCCAACGCGCGTGGGACCTCTACGGCGGTGCGGGGCTCTTCGCGTCCGTGCTCGCCCGTCAGGTCGGCGAAAGCGGATCGGTGCTGGTCGTGGAGTCCTTCCCCGGCGCCGTGGAGGACGGCAGGCGCAACCTCCGCCGCCTGTCGCAGGTGGAGTGGGTGGCGGACAAGGTCGAGCGCGCCGTGACGCGCAGGCTGCCCGTCGAGGACCCCCACGTCGTCGTGCTGGACCCTCCCCGCAAGGGAGCGGGCAAGGTCGTTGTGGCTGAAGTCGCACGACGCCGTCCGCAGCGGGTCGTGTACGTGGCCTGCGACCCCGCCGCCCTGGCCCGCGACCTGGCCGAATTCACAGTTCAGGGGTACCGGCTCGCCGATCTGCGGGCGTTCGACGCGTTCCCGATGACGCAGCACGTGGAGTGCATCGCTCTGCTCGTACCTGAGACGCCGTGACCATGCGTCTCAGTCGCGTCTCCGTAGACTGAGCCGAAGTCTTCAGGAGTGAGGTGGGCGTGGTGACCCTGCTGGAGTCCGTGCACGGACCGGCTGATCTGAAACGGATGGACGAGGCGCAGCTGTCGCGGCTGTGCGAGGAGATCCGGCGTTTCCTGGTCGACAAGGTGTCCAAGACGGGCGGGCACCTGGGCCCGAACCTGGGTGTCGTCGAGCTGACCGTGGCTCTGCACCGCGTGTTCGACTCGCCGCAGGACCCGATCGTGTTCGACACCGGTCACCAGTCGTACGTGCACAAGATCGTCACGGGCCGGCGCGACGGCTTCGACCGGCTGCGCCAGCGGGGCGGGATGTCGGGCTACCCGTCGCGGTCGGAGTCCGAGCACGACGTGCAGGAGAGCTCGCACGCCTCGACGGCGCTGTCGTACGCCGACGGTCTGGCGAAGGCGAAGCAGATCAACGGCGCCCACGGCCACGTGGTCGCCGTCGTGGGCGACGGAGCGCTGACCGGCGGCATGTGCTGGGAGGCGCTGAACAACATCGCGGCGGACAAGAACCGCCCGGTCGTGATCGTGGTCAACGACAACGGCCGCTCGTACTCGCCGACCATCGGTGGTCTCGCCGACCACCTGTCGTCGCTGCGCCTGCGCCCCGGCTACGAGCGCGTGCTGGAGAAGGGCAAGAGCGCCCTGCAGCAGACGCCGATCCTCGGCAAGCCCGTCTACGCCGCCCTGCACGCCGCCAAGCGCGGCATCAAGGACGCGCTGGCGCCGCAGGCGATGTTCGAGGACCTCGGCCTCAAGTACATCGGCCCGGTCGACGGCCACGACATCTCGACGCTGGAGTCCGCTCTGCAGCGCGCGAAGTCGTTCGGCGGCCCGGTCATCGTGCACGCCGTCACCCGCAAGGGCATGGGCTTCGCGCCGGCCGAGAACCACGAGGCCGACCAGATGCACGCCACCGGCGTCATCGACCCGATCACCGGCGAGGACCTGAAGCCGTCCAGCCGCACCTGGACGCACGTGTTCTCCGACTCGCTGGTCGAGATCGGCCGCGAGCGCTCCGACGTCGTGGCGATCACCGCCGCGATGCAGGGGCCGACCGGTCTGGACGCGTTCGCCAAGGCGTTCCCGGAGCGCTTCTTCGACGTCGGCATCGCGGAGCAGCACGCGCTGACCTCCGCCGCCGGTCTCGCGATCGGCGGCCTGCACCCGGTCGTCGCGGTGTACGCGACGTTCCTCAACCGGGCCTTCGACCAGCTGCTGATGGACGTGGCGCTGCACAAGCAGGGCGTCACGGTCGTGCTGGACCGCGCGGGTGTCACCGGCCCGGACGGCGCGTCGCACCACGGCATGTGGGACATGTCGATCCTCGGTGTCGTCCCCGGCATCCACGTGGCGGCGCCGCGTGACGCCGGCACGCTCGCCGAGGAGCTGCGCGAGGCCGTGGCGGTCTCGGACGCCCCGACGGTGATCCGCTACCCGAAGGCGTCCGTGGGCGCGGACCTGCCGGCGCTGGAGCGCGTGGGTTCCGTCGACGTGCTTCGCCGTTCCGGCAACGACGTGCTGCTGGTGACGGTCGGTGCGCTGGGCGAGCTGGGCCTCGAAGCCGCGCAACGGCTGGAGGACCAGGGCATCGGCGTGACGGTCGTCGACCCGCGGTGGATCTACCCGATGTCGTCCGACCTCGTGGAGATGGCCGCGTCGCACAAGCTCGTCGTGACCGTCGAGGACGGTGGCCGGCACGGTGGCTTCGGCTCGGCTCTCGCGGCTGCCCTGCGCGACGCCGACGTCGAGGTGCCGTTGCGGGACATCGCACTGCCGCAGCAGTTCCACGACCACGGTTCGCGTGGCGAGGTGCTGGCGTCGTGCGGCATCACCGCGCAGGACGTCGCACGCCGCGTGACGGAGTGGGCGGCCCGGCTGGAGTGCCTGCCCGTGGAAATCGACGCGACCGCGGAGAAGTAGGTCGGCTAACCTCCCACCCCGAGAGCGTCCGCTCCAGGCGGCCCGGCAGGTTTCCCTCGCCTGGTCCCGTGATAGGGCGGACGCGTTGGTTCTGTAGAGACCAGGTTCGAATCCTGACGCCACGACCCCGGCCGCACACGGGGGCGAGGAGCTCTGCGAGTCCCCCAGAGGACTCCCGCTCACCGCCTCGCCGGCCGGGGTCGTGGCCTGTCCGGACGGGGGTGGAGACGATGAAGCGCACGTTGTACCCGTGGGAGCGGGGTGTCCGGTTCGACCGCGGTGTGCTGGTCGGTGAGCTCGGTCCCGGACGGCACCGCGTGCCGATGCGGTCCGTGCTGACCCGCGTCGACGTCCGCTCGCGGACGATGACCCCGGCGGCGCAGGAGGTTCCCACCGCCGACGGGGTCCTGGTGCGCGTGACGGTCGTGGTGCGGTGGGCGGTGACCTCGCCGACGAAGTACGTCATGGAGTCGGCTGAGCCCGAGTCCGACCTCTACACCGCCGTGCAGCTCGCTCTGCGTGCCGCCGTGGTCACCCGCGCGCACTCGGTGGTGGACCCCGAGCGGGACGCCGTCGCCGCCGAGATGCTGGCCGGTGTCGCGGCGCGCGCCGAGGAGCTGGGGATCACCGTGTCCGAGGTCGCCGTTCGCGACGTCGTCATGCCGGGTGAGCTGCGGCGGGCCGCGCTGGCCGAGCTGGTGGCGGCCTCGGAGGGACGTGCGGCGCTGGAGCGGGCCCGTGGCGAGACGGCCGCGCTGCGGTCGTTGCTGAACGCCGCCCGGCTGGCCGAGGAGCACCCGGCGTTGCTGGAGCTGCGGGCGCTGCAGGCCGCCTCGACCGTCGTGGTGGACCGGCCCGCCCGCAGGTCCTGACCGCGGAACCGGTCACTCCTCGCGCAGCCAGAGCAGGGTCGTCCGCGACTCGCGCAGCCGCCAGCCGGCGGGCGTCCTGACCGCGGCGCAGTCCAGGCGCAGCCCCGCGGAGCGGAAGGGCGCCTCGCCGGCACGGAAGAAGTAGGTCACCGAGTTCGCCGAGGCGGTGGCCTTGTCGTCGTCGAGTTCCACCAGCAGACCGGTGGTCATGTGCTGGGTGAGCTCGTCCGGCTTGTCGGCACTCCGCATCGCCGCGACGAACTCGTCGATGCCGTTGATCTCGCCGTTGCGGGGTGACGAGATCGCGATGTCGCGGTCGAAGACGGTGTGCGCGTCGTCCCACCGCTTCTCGTCGAGCAGGCGGGCGAGCTTGCTGAACAGGACGTTGATCTCGAGACGGTCTGTCGCGGACATGAGAACCTCTAACTGGTTGGTGGCGCCAACGTTGGCGCCACCAACATTACACATCCTTGTTGGTCGCACCAACGTTTTAGGATGACGTCCATGGAGGAGACCCCCGCACGCCTGGCCGGCAAACCGAGCTGGCTGCTGACCCAGCTCGCGGTGCACGCGCACCGGCTCGCCTCCGAGGCCTTCGGCGAAGAGGGAGCGCGGGGCTACCACTACCGGGTGCTCGCCGCGCTCGACGAGTTCGGCGCGGCCAGCCAGGCCGACCTCGGCCGCCGCTGCAACATGGACCGCAGCGACGTCGTGGCGGCGGTGAACGAGCTGTCGGACCACGGGTTCGTCGACCGTGCGCCGGACCCGCGGGACCGCAGGCGCAACACCGTGACGCTCACCGAGCTCGGCAGGACGCGGCTGTGCCGGCTCGACCGGGCGCTCGACGGGGCACAGGTCGCGCTCCTGAGGCCGCTCGCGGAGCCCGACCGGGAGGAGCTGACCCGTCTGCTGGGTGTGCTTCTGGCGCACCACCAGCGCGGATAGCTCCGACAGCGCGCGTGAAGGTGCCGTTAAGCGTGGTCTCAGGTGGATGTGGCACCTTGGACTGGTGCGGATTCTGGTTGTCGAGGACGAGGCGCCCCTGGCCGATGCGATCGCTCGCGGCCTGAGGCGCGAAGGCATGGCCGTGGACGTCGCCTACGACGGCGAGACCGGGCACGAGAAGTCGACCGTCACGCGGTATGACGTCGTGGTGCTCGACCGCGACCTGCCGGGGATGTCCGGCGACGAGCTGTGCAAGGAGATCCTCAGCTCCGGCGCGCTCACCAGGGTCATGATGCTGACGGCCAGCGGCTCGATCGAGGACCGGGTGTCCGGGCTGTCGCTGGGCGCCGACGACTACCTCGCGAAGCCCTTCGCGTTCCCCGAGCTCGTGGCGCGCGTGCGGGCGCTGGCTAGGCGCGCGACGCCCGCGACTCCGCCCGTGCTGTCCGCGCAGGACGTCGAACTGGACCCGGCGCGGCGCACCGTGGCACGCGGCGGCACCCCGATCGAGCTGACGCGCAAGGAGTTCGGCGTCCTCGAGGTCCTGCTCGCGGCCAAGGGGTCGGTCGTCAGCAGCGAGGAGCTGCTCGAGCGCGTGTGGGACGAGAACGCCGACCCGTTCACCACGACCGTGCGCGTCACCGTGATGACGTTGCGCAAGAAGCTCGGCGAGCCGGGCATCATCGACACCGTCGTGGGCTCCGGGTACCGGGTGCCGAGTGCTTCGAACGGATCTGCTGAGGACTGACATGCGCAGACGCGGCCCAGGACTGCGTCTCCGGATCACGCTGCTCACCACCGCGCTCGTCGCCGCGGTGAGCGCTGTCCTGCTCTTCCTCGGGTGGACGCTGGTCGGGCGGGTCTTCGACTCGTCTCCGTCGTTCCCCTCCGACAGCCAGGTCACGGTCGACGGGGTCACCGTCACCGTGCAGACCCTGACCGACGCGCTGACCGCTGCCGCTCGCCAAGACCTGCTGCACGCGGGGTTGATCGCGTTCGCCTGCATGGTGCTGGCCGCCGCTCTGCTCTCGTGGACGTTCACCGGCCGTGTGCTCAAACCGCTGCACGACGTCACGGGCGCCGCACGTCAGCTGTCGGCCGAGTCGCTCGGGTCGAGGCTGCGCCTGGAGGGACCGCGTGACGAGGTCGCGGAGCTCGCGGACACGTTCGACGCGATGCTCGACCGGCTCGAAGCGGCCTTCGACTCGCAACGGCGGTTCGTCGCGAACGCGTCGCACGAACTGCGCACTCCTCTCTCGGTAGTGCGCACGGAACTGGACGTGACCCTGTCCGATCCGGACGCCGACGTCGAAGAGCTGCGCCGCATGGCCGGAGTCGTGCGCGCGGCAGGGGAGCGTGCCGAACAGCTGGTGTCCGCGCTGCTGTTGCTCGCGCGCACGGACGGCATCGGACTCGCCGTGCGTGAACCGGTCGACCTGTCCGCCGTCGTCGAGTCGGCGTGGAAGGCCACGCGGGCCGAGGCGGAGGCGCGGAACCTGCGCGCGGTGTTCCGGTGCGTGCCGGCTCTCGCGGTCGGCGACCCCGCCCTGCTGGAGCGCATCGCCGGCAACCTGCTGGAGAACGCCGTCCGGCACAACCACGTCGGCGGGTGGATCGAGACCGTGGTCGAGACCGGGCCGCAGTGGTCGGTGCTGAGGGTGTCGTCGTCCGGCCCGCTCATCCCGCCCGACCGCGTCGAGGAGCTGTTCGAGCCGTTCCGCCGGGGCGTCAAGGACCGCACCAGCCAGTCCGGCACGGGACTCGGCCTGTCGATCGTGCGTGCCGCGGTGGCCGCTCACGGCGGGTTTGCCCAGGCAGTGGCCGTGCCGACGGGCGGTCTGTCGGTCACCGTGCACCTGCCGAGCGCGCCTCACTGACGCCGGGTGCAAGATTCTCTGCGTGGCCCCGGTCACACTCTGCGTCGATCTTGGCGGGTTTGGGCCGTCCGCGTGGTGTCTGACCTGCGGTGACGCGGTGAAGGACCCCCGATTTGGATCTCGTGGGGCGCCCGTGTAAATTTCTCTCTGCCAGCGCGGAACGGGCCGGGAAACAGACCGGAACGGAGCGCGGCGAAAGACTTCTAAGCCTGACACAGCCCCGGAAGTGACTCTCTTCGGAGATTAGCTGCGGTGTGCGCGTGTTCTTTGAGAACTCAACAGCGTGCCGATAACACAGCCAGTAATATGAATATCTCTCGTCAGAGATATTCCTTTGAGAGTAATACCAGATTGCCAGACATATTCCGTCTGGAGCGATCAAACACAATCCTTATTGGAGAGTTTGATCCTGGCTCAGGACGAACGCTGGCGGCGTGCTTAACACATGCAAGTCGAGCGGTAAGGCCCTTCGGGGTACACGAGCGGCGAACGGGTGAGTAACACGTGGGTAACCTGCCCTGTACTCTGGGATAAGCCTTGGAAACGAGGTCTAATACCGGATACGACCCTTGAAGGCATCTTTGAGGGTGGAAAGTTCCGGCGGTATGGGATGGACCCGCGGCCTATCAGCTTGTTGGTGGGGTAATGGCCTACCAAGGCGACGACGGGTAGC
>NZ_JAJCXE010000022.1:0-564349 GCF_021056325.1 Lentzea sp. CC55
CACTCCTACGGCGGCCTGGTGGCGCGGGCGGCGGTGTTCGCTGGGGCTCCGGTCGCGGGTCTCACGCTGATGTCGTCCGGCCCGTCCGAGCTGCCCGCGGGTGAACGCCGCACGGTGCTGGAGGTCGGCGAGCACGTGCTGGCCGAGCAGGGCGTCGAGGGCACCCAGAAGCTGAACGAGCTGCGCTCCCGGCAGAACCCGGCCTATGCCGCGCTGCCGCAGGAGCTGAAGGACTTCTACCGCACCAGGTTCCTCCGGTCGTCCGCCGCGGCGCTGCTCGGGATGAGCAACGGCCTGCGCGAGGAACCGGACCAGGTCGCCAAGCTCGCCCGCACGCTCCGCACGTCGGGCACGCCGTGCCTGGTGGTGTGCGGCGACGCGGACGACGCGTGGAGCCCGGCCGTCCAGCGCGACATGGCCGAGCGGCTGGACGCGGACTTCGCCGTGCTGCCCGGCGTGATGCACTCGCCGAACACCGAGGCGCCGCAGGCACTCGTGGACACGCTGCTGCCGACGTGGCGGGCCTGGCTCACGTCGTAGTCAGGCCGTCAGCACGACGCCGCCCACGGCTGCTTGATCGTCGTTCACCCGAGGTGCCGTCGCCGTGCCCACGCTCCCGGCCCGCGTTAGGCCCACCAGAACGTCCACAGCGTCACACCGCTCACCACGAGCACGCCGAACGACGCCAGCGGCGCCCTCCAGTCCGCGTACCGGTCGGCCACGATCTGGCCGGCGACCACGAACAGCGCCGCCACCACGTGCGCGACCACCGACAACGTGCCGGGCCCCGGCAGGTCACGCGAGTTCGCGTAGAACTGGACGCCGATGTTCCCGAGGGCGAGCAGCACCATGCCCACCGCGAGCACACCGCTCACAGCGCGCAGGATTCCGTAGGTCCGCGACGGCCGCTTCGCTGCTTCCACTTCCACTCCCGCCACCCTACGGGTCCGGCGGCCGGCGGCCGGTCAGGACCCGACTGGCGTCTCCGGCGACTACGGCAAAAGCCGCAGGCCGGTCACCCTTCCGGAGTCGAGGCCCGGGTACCGGCCCCCCAGGTGCGTCCGAGCCGTTTCACCGGCTACGGCGCCAGCAGCGCCCAGGGGTCCAGCGAAGGCGCCGCCGCCTGCCCCTCCGGGCAACTCCGCCGGAAGTCGCACCACTGGCACTGCCGCCCCGTCACCGGAGGGAACAGCACCTCCCGGTCGCCACCGGCCTTCAACGTCTCCGTGGCCAGGTCGATCTCGTCCGCGGCCTCCTCCGCCCGCCGGACGTGCCGCGCCAGCGACTCCTCCGTGTGCTCCCACACCGCCACCGACCCCGACGGCAGGTGGTGCAGCTCGACGCGGCGGCACGGCTTGCGCAGCGTGCGGCGGGCGGCGAGCGCGTACAGGGCCAGGGCCTGCGAGCCGCGGGCGTCGTCCGCGGTCAGCACGTGGCGGCCCGTCTTGTAGTCGACGATCACCAGCTCGCCGTCGCGCTGGTCGATGCGGTCGACCCGGCCCTCGGCCACGATGCGCTCGGTCGGCGAGGACACCCAGCGCTCGACGCCGAGCGGCTCGAAGTCGACGTCCAGGTTCGAGACGTACTCGTGCACCCAGCCGCGGGCGCGGTCGCGGTACTCGGCGGCCTGGTCGGCGTCGCGGAAACCCTCGGACTTCCACTGGCGGTTCACCAGCGCCACGGCCTGGTCCGGCGTGCGGCGCTCCACCGGCAGGTCGAAGAGCGCCTTCAACGCGTTGTGCACCACGGCACCGAGGGTGTTGTGGGCCCACGCACCACCTCGTGGAGGTGTGGGGCGGTCGAGGTAGGTCATCCGGAAGCGACGCGGGCAGTCCGTCCACGTCGCGAGCTTCGCGGGCGTGACGCGCACGAGCCGACGCGGTGCCGCGGTGCCGAAGTCGAAGCCGAGTTGTTCCACCCCAACCAAGTTACTCAGCACCCCTGACAGAAAATGAGCCGCATGGAGATCTGGCACAACCCGCGCTGCTCCAAGAGCCGCGCCGCCAAGCAACGCCTCGACGACGAGGGCGTCGAGCACACCGAACGCCGCTACCTCGACGACGTCCCCACCGCCGCGGAGCTCGACGAGGTCCTCACCAAGCTCGGCAAGCAGCCCTGGGAGATCGCGCGCACCGGGGAAGCCGCCTACCCCGCGACCCTCGAGCACGACCGCGCGAAGTGGATCGCGCACATGGTCGCCAACCCGATCCTGATCGAACGCCCGATCGTCATCGACGGCGACACGGCCCACATCGAGCGCTAGTGGCGCGACTCAGAACGTCGGCGAGGTGATCCGCGCTCAGCAGGGCGCCTCGCGGCACCGCCCCGTACAAACCAGTACGACGACGTGGGGGCGGCACCCCGATGCACCCGTCTGACCGTGCATTCCCCCGGCAACGTTCTGAGCCACACCACTAGACGCCCGAGGTGATGAAGCCCTGCACCGACGACGCGACGAGCTGCACGGCGATCGCGGCCAGCAGCAGACCGGCGATCTTGGCCATCAGCAGGATGCCGCTCTCCTTGAACACCTTGATCAGCAGGCCGGCGGACCGCAGCGTCCCCAGCAGCACGAGGTGCACGGCCACGATCGCCGCGGCCAGCGCGAGGTAGGAGCCCCAGGCGCCGTCGGCCTGCCGCACGAACACGATCGTCGCGGCGATGGCGCCCGGTCCGGCCAGCAGCGGCGTGCCCAGCGGCACCAGGGCGATGTTGACGTCCTCGACCTCGGGGTGGTTCGTCGCGCCCTTGCCGGTCAGCAGGTCGAGGGCGATCAGCAGCAACAGCAGCCCGCCCGCGCCCTGCAGGGCGGGGATGCCGATGTGCATGTACGCGAGGATCGAGTTGCCCGCGACCGCGAACAGCGTGATCACCAGGAACGACACCAGCACGCCCTGCCGCGCCGCCCTCTTCCGCGCGTCGCGCGACTTGCGGCCCACCAGCCCGAGGAACACCGGAACGGTGCCGGGCGGGTCCATGATCACCAGCAACGTGATCGAGGCCTCGACGAACAGCCGCAGGTTGAACACTCCGACACCGCCTATCCGACGAGGATCTTGCCGCCTGTCGCCCTCGCCGCCAGAGCATCCAGCATCTCCGGCGCCGTCGTCTCGGCGCCGAGCCGCACCGTCTTGTTCGTGCCGTGGTAGTCACTCGACCCGGTGACGATCAAGCCGAGCTCGTCGGCCAGCAGCCGCAACGACCGGCGCGTCTCGGGGTCGTGGTCCGGGTGGTCGACCTCGACGCCCGCCAGGCCGGCCTCGGTCAGCGACCGCACCACGGCGGGCGCCACGACGGGGCCGCGGGAGTGGGCGAACGGGTGGGCGAGCACGGTGACGCCGCCCGCCTCGGTGATCATCTCGATCGCGCGCTCGACGGGGGTGTCCGTGCGGCCCACGTAGTACTGGCCGCCGGTCAGGAACGTCGCGAAGGCCTCGTCGACGGACGAGACGACCCCGGCGCGGATCAGCGCCTGGGCGAGGTGCGGGCGACCGGCCGGCGCGTCGAAGGGCAGCCGGGACATGAGGTCGACCGGGTCGATCGGGAAGCCGTCGGCCTGCATCATCTCGGCCATCCGCTGCAGCCGGGTGCGCCGTTCCTCGCGCAGCCGCGACTGCTCCTTCATCAGCATGGCGTGCGTCGGGTCGTAGAGGTACGCCAGCAGATGAACCGTGATGGTGCGGCCGTAGCCGTCAGCCGAGGAGCACGACAGCTCCGCGCCGCGCACGAGCCGCAGGCCGGGAGGCAGCGCGGCCGCGGCCTCGGCCCACCCGGCCGCCGTGTCGTGGTCGGTGATCGCCACCGCGTCGAGCCCGGCTTGCGCCGCAGCCCTCACCAGTTCGGCAGGGCTGTCGGTGCCGTCGGACTCGGACGAATGGGTGTGCAGATCGATGACCACGTCGTCCAGTGTGGACGACATGGTGCACGACCGGTGTTACGGGACCATCTTCTTCCCGCGCGCGGCGCGCTGGGCCTTGATCATCGAGAAGCGCTCGGCCTGGGCCTTCTTGTCGCCGAAGGTCAGCTCCGAGATGGCGTCGTAGACCTCTTCGGGGTCCGGCAGGTACTCCAGGCGGTTCAGCGCCTGGATCTGACCCGCGGACTCCACGATCAGCGTGCCGTAGCCGAGCATGCGCCCGCCCACGGTGCGCTCGTAGGTGAGGTCGGTGACCTTGCTGATGGGCATCATCGCGACCTTGGTCTCGAAGACGCCCGACGTCAGCATGAAGCGCTTGTCGGTGACGACGATGCGCTCGACCCACCACTCGATGATGAAGTAGGAGAGCCGCAACAGGACGAGCAGCGCTCCGTACCACAGCACGTTCTGCAGCACCGCGGCGTCCGCCGGGAGCAGGTACGAGATCATCATGAAGCCGGCGAGCAGCGCCGCCCCCTCCAGGACGTCCCAGACCAGGTAGGACCAGTGCCTGCGCACCCGGATGACCCGACGCTCGCTCGACAGCAGGTAGTCGTCCGGATCACGTGGTGCGAACATGCGCTACCAGCCCTTTCCTGGTGCCAGCCAGTGCCCTGTCCCTGCCCCGGTTCAGCCGTCGGGGACTAGAACAATTGTCGCACGAAGGTGATCAGGGCCTCAGCCGCAGTTCGAAGCGAGTTGAGGATGTTCTGCACCAGTTGGGCCGCCTGCTGGGGCTCTGCGATGAGGAAGAAGAGCAGCAAGGCGATTCCAGCGAAAGTGAGAATCTTCTTCAAGTTCACGGTGTCCACCCCGTCCGCGTCGCACCCGTTTGGCGCCGTTCGTGACCGTTGTACAGCACCATCCGGCACCTTGGGAGATTTGTACCGCAGCCGGGGTAGCGGACAGCACCACCATTCCGGTGTGACTACGCTTCGTGATCGTGACGCCCAGCAGCAACCGCACCATCCGTTGCGTCGGAGCCATCGCGCATGACTCGAACGGGCGACTGCTGCTCGTGCGACGCGCCAATCCGCCTGGTGAGGGCATGTGGTCGGTACCGGGCGGCCGCGTGGAGCCCGGCGAGACGGATGAGGCTGCCGTGACCAGGGAGGTGTTCGAGGAGACCGGCCTCGTGGTCACTGTCGGTCGTCTGGCCGGCTCCGTGCGGCGACCGGCCCCGAACGGGGTTTTCGCGATCTTCGACTACGAATGCCAGGTCACGTCGGGTGTGCTCCGAGCGGGCGACGACGCGTCGGACGTCGCCTGGGTCGACAGTGCGACCTTGGCCACACTTCCGGCCGCCGACGGCCTCGTGGAAGCGCTCTCCGGCTGGAACTGCCTGCCCAGGGCCTGATCACGGTTCACGCGATCGGGGCGAGCGTTCACCGCCAAACGAGACGCTGCCCGTGGGCCTCGGTCGTCGCCAGGACGGAACTCGAGACCTCACCATCACCGAAACGGACCAACCGCAGCTCACCGGCCTCGTGGGCGGCCCACCAGACAGGTCGCCCCAAAGCCGACAAAGCAGGCGCGAGGTCGAGTCCGGACCCGCTCGAGAGGACGACGAGCGGGGCGTCGATCGGCTCCACGGCCTTCGCCAGGTCGGCCACCGGGTCACCGGCGACGAGCCGCGGCGGGTTCTTGCGCAGCACCCCGCACGCGACGCCGAACAGGCGCAGCCGCTCCGGCTGGTCCGCCCACACGCACGCCTCGAGCCACGCGTACGCGTCCTCGTCGGTCAGGTCGGCGGGTGCGACGCCGATGCCCGCCTTCGCGGCCACCTTCACCGTCTTGGGCAGCTTCGGCAGCACCGCGCCCGGCGCGAGCTCCAGCGCGCAGTGCAGGCCCAGCGCGGCCTTGGCGGGCCCGGCGACCACCTGGCCCGCCTCGGCGGTCTGGTAGCGGTACGAGTAGTGGTCGAGCCCGAGCAGCAGGCCGGCCGTCGTCGCGACCTCCACGAGCCCGATCGGCCCGCCCGCCTGCTTCGCCGCGGCGGCCACGGCCGGGTAGAGCAGCGCCGCGCGCCGCACCTCGTTGGTTTGGATCACCTGAGAGCCCACGAGCGCTCTCACGCGGTCGCCGCGTTCGAGGAGGAAGTCCCGGAACAGCGGCCAGGTGCTCTCGTCCGCGCCGTAGGTCCCGCCGAGCGACGGGTAGTAGTTCGAGAGCCGGTGGAACGGCTCCGCCTGCACGAGCCGGTGCGCCGCCGCCAGCAGGAGCTCGCCCGTGGCGTTGTCCTCGCTGGCGGCGGTCAGCAGTGCGGCGACCTCCGGATCGGCGGCGGCACGCGACGCGAGGTGCTCGTAGAGCGGCGAGATCGCCGCGGCCTCCTCCGCGAACTCACGCAGACGACGCTGTGCCAGATCCAGAGAAGTCACTTCACTCCTTGGGTTCAGGGCGCCCCGGCTGCTCGCCACCGCGGGCTTCGCCGTAGGACTGCTTCGGCACCATGACCTTGCGCCTGAAGATGCACACGACCGTGCCGTCCTGCTTGTAGCCGCGAGTCTCCACGTAGACCACGCCCCTGTCGTCCTTCGACTTGGACGGCGTCTTGTCGAGCACCTCGGTCTCACCGTAGATCGTGTCGCCGTGGAACGTCGGCTTCACGTGCCGCAGCGACTCGATCTCCAGGTTGGCGATCGCCTTGCCGGAGACATCGGGCACGGACATGCCCAGCAGCAACGAGTAGATGTAGTTGCCCACGACGACGTTCTTGCCGAAGTCCGTCGTGTTCTCCGCGTAGTTCACATCCATGTGGAGCGGGTGGTGGTTCATCGTGAGCAGGCAGAACAGGTGGTCGTCGTACTCCGTCACCGTCTTGCCCGGCCAGTGCTTGTAGACCGCTCCGACCTCGAACTCCTCGTAGTACCGACCGAACTGCACCGCGCCTCCAACTACGTGTGATCGAGATCTGTCCCGGGTGGGGAGACAGTCTTCACACGGAGGGAGTACCCTCGGCAACCGGTGTGTGAGGATTTCCACCACCCGTGCCCTTCGCCCCGAGGAGGTGAGGACCCCTAAATGAGCAAGGACCCCCACCCTGCCAGTACCAAGCGCGTCCTCACCGAGGTGGCCTTCTAGCTCCGTCTAGAACGTTCCAGTTCCACCGGGTCAGGACGCCCGTCGTGCTTTCGCACAACACGTCGGCGTGTGTACCTGGAGGAACTCAGCATGCCCAGCCTGCCCTCGATCCGCGGACGGGGTTCCCAGCGCGGCCCCTCGGGTCACGTCCCGCACGTCCCCGTCCCGCTGTCGCACTACGTCGTCGACTGCGCGGTGTACGTGGACGGCAAGCGGTTGCCCGGCCGCTGGACGCACACGGACGCGGTCAAAGAGGTGCGCAGGCGCAAGGACGGCTTCGTCTGGATCGGCCTGCACGAGCCCGACGCGGAGCAGATCGAGGGCATCGCCGAGACGTTCGGGTTGCACGAGCTCGCGGTCGAGGACGCGGTGCACGCGCACCAGCGCCCGAAGCTCGAGCGGTACGACAACACGCTCTTCATGGTCTTCAAGACCGTCCGCTACGTGACGAACCCCTCGCCCGACACCGCCAACGAGATCGTCGAGTCCGGCGAGATCATGGTGTTCCTGGGCAAGGACTTCGTCATCACCGTGCGGCACGGCAACCACTCCGGGCTGTCCAAGCTGCGCCACGTGCTGGAGGCCGACCCGGAGCGCCTGGAGATCGGCCCGGCCGCGGTGATGCACGCGATCGCCGACCAGGTGGTCGACAACTACCTCGAGGTCACCGACCACGTCGAGGACGACATCGACCGCATGGAGGAACGGGTCTTCGCGCCGCGCACCGAGGTGAGCGCGGAGCAGATCTACATGTTCAAGCGCGAGGTCGTGGAGCTGCGCCGCGCGGTCATGCCGCTCGCGAACCCGTTGCGCCGCCTGGCGGAGGGCTACACGCCGCTCATCCCGGAGCAGGTGCGGGCGTTCTTCCGCGACGTCGACGACCACCTCACCGAGGTCGCCGAGCGCGTGACGGCGTTCGACGAGCTGCTGACCACGCTGGTCGACGCGACGCTCGCGAAGATCACGCTGCAGCAGAACACCGACATGCGCAAGATCACCTCGTGGGTCGCGATCATCTCCGTGCCCACCATGGTCGTCGGTGTGTACGGCATGAACTTCGACTACATGCCCGAGCTCAAGTGGAAGTTCGGGTACCCGCTGATCATGAGCCTGGTCCTGATCGCCTGCCTCACGCTCTACCGAATACTGCGCCGAAATCGCTGGCTCTAGTCCCGGTTTCGCCCGCTTTCGCTTGGTAGAAGAGGTTTGTCATGACCAGACTGCTCACCAACATCCGCTTCTGGGTCCTCGCGTTCCTGCTCTGCTGGATCACCACCGTGTTCGTCCTCATCAGCGGGACGCCCTGACGTGCACCGCCGGCTGACCAACCTGCGGTTCTGGATCATGGTGTTCGCCGTGGGCTGGCTGCTGATGGTCTTCGTGTTCATCGCCTTCTGGCCCGAGCCCGGTGAGGAGTCACCGGACGAGCTGGCCGCGGAGGTGACGAACGCCTTGCGGGCGCACGACTTCCACAAGCTGGAGCCGCTGCTCGCGGTCGGCGGTGAGGACGTCGCGAAGTCCACGGTCGAGTACTTCCGGACGGCACGGGTGGAACGCGGCACCTACCGCGACGGCGCCGTCGTCGTCGAGTACTCGCACGCCGGCACCCGCGCCGAGTTCCGGCTGCCCGTCGAGGTGCAGGACGGCCGCTACGTGGTGAACCCGGTCCTCACTCCCAAGGGGTGACGTCCCAGGTGAACGGCGTGCCGTGGCCCTCGCCGCGACCGAGGTTCAGCGAGATCCCCGCCGGCCACAGCTTGAGCAGCAGCTCGAACCGGTAGTCCCCGTCCGTCCTGCGCGGTTCGAACACCAGCAGCGCCAGCGGTGTCGTGGGCGTCGCCCTCGCGGCCGCGTCGGCCAGCACGGCCCTGCCCATCGCCCGGTCGGCCGGTGAGACGTACTGCCACACCACCGAATGCCACACGACCGTGAGCACGTCCCGTTCGGTGCGCGCGAGCTGTTTCGCGAGCCATTCCGGGCCCGCCGAGCGCTCGACGGGGACCGGGTCGGTGGCGGCGAGGTCGAGCGCGTCGCGCAGCCGGTTCCACCGCTGCGGCTGGTCCGCCCAGACGAACGAGCTCAGGTGCAGCCGTCCGTCCTCAGTGGACACGTCGACCGGGTGGAGGTCGCAGCCCGCCCTGCCGACGACGCGCAGCCGGTGGCCGAGGTCGGCGGGAGGCCTGCCGGTCCACTCCGGGTCGAGGACGAGGAGGCTGTCCGGGTCGCCGAGCACCCGGTCCTCGAGCCGGTAGCCGACGTGGTGCGGGCGCAGGTTCAGCCCGCCGCTCGCGCCGACCTCCAGCAGCCGCACGCAGAACGGCACGTGCCGGCCCGCGGCCTTCGCGGCCTCCTGCGCGGCGACCAGCAGGCCGCCGTAGAGGGGTGCGCTGCGGCCCGGCTCGTTGGTCTGCACGACGGTGGCCTGCACCCGGTACCGGAGCAGGTCGGTGTGCTCGGTGAGGGCGGGCAGCGCGTCCTGCCACAGCGTCGGCAGGTGGGGCCGGCCGCCGACGGACGGGTAGTGCTTCGCGAGGGCGGGCGCACGCCCTTCGAGCACGATCCGGTGGACGGCGCCCGCGAACCGCAGCCCGGGCACGGCGCCCTCCCGGTCGCGTTCGGAGCCCGCCATGATCCGGGCCGTGACGCCGCCCTGCCGGAGGTCTTCCGCGGCGTCGGTGAGGAGTCGCTGGGTCAGCGGACTGCGGTCGCGGCATCCGTGAGCGGCCGCGGCGAACAGCTCGGCAAGCACCCCGTTCACGCTAGTGGCAGCTCCGCCGCCCGTCATGTGGGGAAAGCTTGATTACGCTGGAAGAATGGTTCGGGTTCTGGCTGTCGCGGACGAGGTGGTCGAACACCTGTGGACCGACCAGGTGCACCAGCACGGCGGCGTGGACCTGGTCCTCGCGGCGGGCGACCTGCCGTTCGACTACCTGGAACACCTGGCCAACGCCCTGGACAGACCGCTCGTGTTCGTCCCCGGCAACCACGACGCCGACCTGTCCGGCTACTCGAACGTGCGCGGCCTGTGGACCAAGGCGGGCCTGCCGGTGCGCTGGCCAGGTCCAGCCGGTGCGGTGAACGCGGACGAACGCGTGGTCGACGTCGCCGGGCTGCGCATCGCCGGTCTCGGTGGTTCGATCCGCTACAACAAGGGCCCGAACCAGTGGACGGAACGGCAGCAGGCCCGCCGCGCCCGCCGGGTGACCCGGCTGGCCGGGTGGCGCAGGCTGCGGGACGGACGTGGCGTGGACGTGCTGCTGACCCACTCACCCCCGCGCGGCTGCGGTGACGAGCCCGACGCCCCGCACCTCGGCTTCGAGTGCTTCCGAGGGCTCGTCTCGCGGCTCCAGCCGTCGTTCATGCTGCACGGCCACATCCACCCGCACGGCGTGCCACGCCCGGACCGCGAACTGGGCGCCACCCGCGTGGTCAACGTCGTTCCGCAGAAGGTCCTGGACGTCCCGGGAGGTCGCGATGAGGCGTGACACAGGTTTCCCCGCGGCCGACGCCGAGAACGACTTCCAGCGGGCCCGCCGCCGCCAGGTGATGTCGCGCCTGGCGGCCTGGCTGCGCAGGGAACCGGACGACGTCAACATCATGCTGCCGTTCCACGAGGTCGTCGAGGCCCTCGGCATGGCGTCGGAGAAGCGCCTGGGCCTCCAGTCGATCCGCCTGGACTCGATCGTCGGCAGCGTCGACCGCACCCGCGACTTCGACCGCCGCTTCCGCCCCACCTCGGGCCGCGTCCGAGAACGCTGGCAACGCCTGGCCCTCGCCGCCCGCAGGGGCGAGAGCGTCCCCCCGATCGAGGTCTACCGCATCGGCGAACTGCACTTCATCGTCGACGGCCACCACCGCGTCTCGGTCGCGCACGCCCTGGGCCTGACGGTGATCGACGCCTACGTGACGCAGGTGATCACCCGCCTGAACTCCTCCGGCATCCGCTACCGGGGCGACCTGATCGTGAAGGACTACCGCCGCCTCTTCCTCGACCGGGTCCCCCTGACCGGCGAGGCCCGCGCCGCCGTCGTCCTCTCCGACCCCTGGGACTACGCCGAGCTGGGCGAACACGTCGAGGCCTGGGGCTTCCGCCTGATGCAGGACACGGGCGAGCTCCTCGACCGCACCGAGATCGCCCGCCGCTGGTACGCCGACGAGTACAAGCCGGTGGTGGCGATGCTGCGCCAGGCGGACATGGTGGGCGACCGCACGGAGACCGAGGCGTACATGTGGGTGGCGGCGGAGCGCTACCGCCTGATCCGCACGCACCGCTGGGACGCGGACGTCATCAACGCGGTGCGGGAGGAGAGCCAGTCGCACGGCCGCACGACGCGCGGCTGAGCACTCCCGTCCCCGATCGCACTCGGCGCCCCTCCACCGGCACCGGCCACCCCGACCCGCCCTCAGCGGGGCACCACCCTCCCCCCGTCCACCTCGGGCAACGGCCGAGCCTGGTCCAGCACCTCGTCGGTGTACTTGTCCAGCAACCGCGTCCCGATCTGCTGCGCGTACCCGAAGATCACGGCCCACAGCAGCAAAGCAGCGGCGGAGGGGATCCCGATCAGCCCCGAGGTGACCCCGGCCCCCAGCGCCAGGATCCCCACCACGGCCAGCGCCGCCCCCAGCATGATCTTGATCAGGGCCTGGTACCCGATCATCACGTAGGGCGACAGCGAAGGCCGCCGTCGCAGCAGCAACACCACCGCGGCCAGCACAGCCCCGAAGGACCCCAGCACCTGCACCAGCCACACGTCCACACCGGACGCCTTGGCCGCACCACCGGGGCACACGGTGGGCAGCGCGTTCTCCTTGGGGTCGACGCAGAGCGGGATGATCCCCGGCTTCACGATCCCCACCACCCCGAGCACCGTGTTGATCACGAACAGCACCAGGGACGCCGCGATGAGCTTGTTCCGCAACGCCCTCGACCCGGCGTGCGCGAAGTCCGAGTTGTCGTACGCGGCCCGCAGGGCGTCCACCACGATCGCCCGCTCGACGGCCGGCGTGAACTCCCCCGGCCGCAACTCCTCCAGCGCGCGCCGCCGCGGATCGTCGTCGTCCAGGTACTGCGCCACCCGCGCCTGCAACCCCGGCAGCCGCCCCAGGAACCCGCGCTCCGCCGAGATCGTCGCCACCTCGGCCTCGTGCAGCGCGCGCCAGGCCCGTTCGATGTACCACCCGGACCACCACGACGGCACCATGCGCCACCACGGCTCGCGGGAGCCGAGCATCTCCTCGACGACGGCGGCCTGCTCCTCGGCCGTGCGGCGCCACACGTCGCCTTCCGGGTCGACCGGGTCGGGCGGGCCGAGCGCGGCCAGATCCGCGCGGACCCGGTCCAACCGGGACTGCACGACGAGTCGCCAGTCGGTCACCCTGGGTTTGCGCTCGGCCATGCCACGATGGTGGCAGCCATCACCGACAATATCGGCGGCCATCCGTGTGACGTGCTGAAACGTCACCTTGGGCGGATCACACCGGTGCGAAGCCCGCGTGGTCGAGCGGGTCGTCGTACCTGCCGAACCGGCAGAGCCCCGGGACGACCAGCCGCCCCCTGAGCCACTCCAGCAGGGTGTCGGCGAGCGGCCCGTCCAGCGGCGGTCCCTGGTCCGCGTGACGAGGCGCGAAGATCAACGGCCATCCGTCCGGCTCGCCCCGCGTGAGCCACCCGAGCTGGTCGCCGTCGATCGAGTCGCCGAACGGCAGGAACCCGCCGGGCTCCGGCCACAGCGGCAGCGGGTGGTGCTCGGGGAACTCCGCCCGCAGCTGCCGGTTGCCGTCGAGCGCGCCCTCGGACATGTCCAGCAGGCCGTGCGGTCGAGCGGCGCCCACACCCGCAGCCAGCCGGCGAAGGTGCCCGACCCGTAGGTCTCCATCAGCGCCACGTAGTCCGCCGGCAGCGAAGTGCCCAGCTCGCCGTACAGCCACTCCCACGTGCGCTCACCGAGGACGGGGTGCGCCGGTGGCACGACGAGTTCGCGCAGCGTGGCCAGCCCGGTTCCCCCGGCCAGCGCGCGCCGGCGGCCCGGCGACGAGTCGACGGGGGACGGTGGCGTCCACGGCCGGGCGTCCGGCAGGAAGGCGGTGCGCCGAGCCGAGGCGGGCAGCAACCCCAGCCCCGGCAACGCCGTCCGCACCGCCTCCTCCAGCAGACCCGACAACGACGTGCCGTAGTCGTGCCAGCCCGTGTCGTGGCCGAAGCCCACCACCGGCCACCGCGCGGGATCGGCGTCCACCGAGCTGTCCCAGAACAGGTAGCCGCCGCCACGGGTGGCGCCCCACGGCACCAGGTGCGGCGGCGCGTCAGCTACCGACCGCGTCTGCTTCACCCACTCGCCCCAGTCGAAGCGGCCGGCCTCGACGCACGGCACGTGCAGCCAGACGAACTCACCGATGTCGAGTGGGCCGTGCGCGGACGCGATCGCCTTGTAGTC
Source organism: Lentzea sp. CC55 (assembly GCF_021056325.1). NCBI lineage: Bacteria > Bacillati > Actinomycetota > Actinomycetes > Pseudonocardiales > Pseudonocardiaceae > Lentzea > Lentzea sp. CC55. Next base: position 13,435 of record NZ_JAJCXE010000022.1, read on the forward strand.
GCCCGGCAAGGGCAGGCCGAGCCACGACTCGGCGGCGTCCCAGTCGACCGGAACGGGCTTCCCGGAGAACTCCACGGCCGCATGATGCCCGACCCCGGCAGGCCGACTCAGCGCCGCATCTGCGCGCTGGAACCCGCAGTGGCGCCCAGCACGACCGTCCACAACTGACCGGAACGACGCGGGAGGCGTCGCCCCGGGGCACCGGGCGACGCCTCCCCCGCGGGCTCAGGCGGTCTGCGAGGGCTCCACCAGCGCACGCAGCCGGGGAGGCATCCTCTTCTCCAGCCCGTACGGTTCGAGGTGCGCCTGCAGCACGCCCGTGAACGCCCGCTCCACGGACGCGGTGTCCCAGTTGTCGCTCTCCAGGATCGGCTGCTTGAAGTACGGCTGGCCGACGATGTGCAGCTGCCGGCCGTTGCACCGGATGACCTGCCCGGTGATGCCCTCGGCGCGGTCCGAGAGCAGGAACAGCACCAGCGGCGCCACCTTGCCCGGCGTGCGGTCGGCCGGGATGGCGCGCAGGGAGCGTTCGGACTTCCACACCATCCGCGTGTGCGCGACGGGGCACACGGCGTTCACGCGGATGCCTTCCGGCTCCAGGTCGAGCGCCCACGAGTAGCTCAGCGAGGCCACCGCGCCCTTGGTCGCCGAATAGGTGGCGAGTTTGCGCTGACCGAACGAGGCGCCGGAGGAAATGTTGATGATGGAACCACCGCCGGAAGCGCGCATCGCCCGCATCGCCGCGATTCCGGTGTAGATGACGCCGAGGACGTTCACCTCGACCACGTTCTTGATCGTCTCGGGATCGTCTTCCCAGGGCGCGGTCTCGTAGTTCAGGCCCGCGTTGTTCACCAAACCGTCGACGCGGCCGAATTCGTCGACGCAGAGTTCCACGATCTTGGCCGCCTCGCTGGGGTCGGCGACCGTGTGGGTGGAGGCGACCGCGCGGCCGCCGAACTCGCGGATGTGCTCGGCGACCCGTTCCGCCAGGTCACCGTCGTTGTCGTTGACCACCACCGACGCGCCCGCGAGGGCCGCGTGCATGGCGTAGGCCTCACCCAGTCCTCGGCCCGCTCCCGTGATGACGACCGCTTTTCCGTCCAGGATCCCCATGGCACGCTCTCTTTCACTCGGACGGCGGTTTCCCGGAAGCCCCCTGTGGTCCTGTAGCCGCCTTCGACAAGCGTGCGGAGGTTCCGAAGGCCCGAAGTCCACGTTTCGACGAGTTGTCGCCGCAGTGCGCCCAATGACCGGCCGAGTTCGGCAGAGCAGATGACCCGGGCTGATCGGCCCTCCGGGACGGGAGTCTTTCGCCCTTACACGATCGGGTGACACGGAAAAGCCGCCTCCCCGCACGGGGAAGGCGGCCCGGGAAACGAGAATTCACCGTTCCGTGTAAGTCAGGTTCCTGCCGCTGGACGGGTCGAAGAGCTGAACCTTGTCCGCGTCGAACCAGATGTCCGCCGAGGCGCCTTCCACCGCGCCGGACGCCGACGACAGGCGCGTCACGAGCGAGATGCCGTCACCCGGCACGTCGTCCGACCCCGCGTCCGCCGCGAGCTCCTGGAGCTCGGCCGAGGCCGCCTGCTCCCCCGTGAGGTTGAAGTAGGCGTACTTGTCCGAGCCCATCGACTCCAGCACGTCCACCTGGTGGGTGAACTTGCCGCCCGCCGACAGCTTCGCCGGCTCGACCAGCGCCGCGTCCTCGAAGTGCTCCGGGCGGATGCCCAGGATCACCTCGCGGGGCGCGTCGGCGGCCTCGACGAGCTGCCTGACCCGGTCCGTCAGCGCCACGTCGCCGATGATCGACCGCAGCGCGCCGTTCTCCAGCGTCGCCGGCACGAAGTTCATCGACGGGGAGCCGATGAAGCCCGCGACGAACAGGTTCGCCGGCTGGTCGTAGAGGAACTGCGGCGCGCCGATCTGCTGCACGACACCGCCGCGCATGACGACGACGCGGTCGCCGAGGGTCATCGCCTCGGTCTGGTCGTGCGTCACGTACACCGTGGTGGTGCCGAGCTGCTTCTGCAGGCGCGACACCGAGGTGCGCATCTGCACGCGGAGCTTGGCGTCCAGGTTGGACAGCGGTTCGTCCATCAGGAACGCCTTGGGGTTGCGCACGATCGCGCGTCCCATCGCCACGCGCTGCCGCTGGCCACCGGACAGGTTGGACGGCTTGCGGTCGAGGTGCTGCGAGAGGTCGAGGATGTCCGCGGCCTCCTTGACCTTCTTCTCCACCGTGGCGTTGTCGACCTTGGCCAGCCGCAACGGGAAGGCCATGTTCTCCTTCACCGTCATGTGCGGGTACAGCGCGTAGGACTGGAACACCATCGCGATGTCGCGGTCCTTGGGCGCCTTCTCGTTGACGCGCTGCCCGCCGATGCGCAGCTCGCCGTCGGTGATGTCCTCCAGGCCCGCGATCATGTTGAGCGTGGTGGACTTCCCGCAGCCGGACGGTCCGACCAGGATGATGAACTCGCCGTCGGCGATCTCCAGGTTGACCTCCTGCACGGCCAGCGCGCCGTCGGGGTACCTCTTGGTCACCTTGTCCAGAACGATCTCTGCCATTGGTCAACTCACCCCTTGACGGCGCCGGAGGTCAGGCCGGCGACGATCCGGCGCTGGAAGAACAACACGAAGAGGATGATCGGGATGGTGATGACCACGGCGGCCGCCGCGATCGACCCGGCCGGGTCCTCGAACTGCGAGCTGCCGGTGAAGAACGACAGCGCCACCGGCACGGTCCGCGACTGCTCGGTGGAGGTGAGCGAGATCGCGAACAGGAAGTCGTTCCAGCAGAAGATGAACACGAGGATCGCCGTCGTGAACACACCCGGTGCCGCGAGCGGTGCGATGACCCGCCGGAACGCCTGCCCCGGCGTCGCGCCGTCCATCTTCGCCGCCTTCTCGAGCTCCCAGGGGATCTCGCGGAAGAACGCCGACAGCGTGTAGATCGCGAGCGGCAGCGCGAACGTGATGTACGGCAGGATCAGGCCGGGCCACGTGTCGAACAGGCCGAGCGAGCGCTCGATCTCGAACAGCGGGGACACCAGCGAGACCTGCGGGAACATCGCGATCAGCAGCGAGACGCCCACCAGCAGGTTCTTGCCGGGGAAGTCGAGCCGCGCGATGGCGTAGGCGGCCATCGTGCCGAACACCACGGCGATCGCGGTCGCGATGAGCGCGATGCCGATGGAGTTGATCAGCGCCCGCGTGAACTCGGACGTCGAGAAGATGTTCTTGTAGTTCTCGAGGCTCCACTCGCGAGGGATGAAGTTGCCGTCCGCCAGCGTCGCCGAGGACTTGAACGACAACGACACGATCCACAGCACCGGCAACAGCGCGTAGATCACCACGACGGCGTTGAGCAGACCCCAGCCGACCTTCTTGCCGGTGGTCTCCGCTCCTCCGATTCCAGCCATCAGCGCTTCCCCCCGTCGTCACTGCCGGGGGCAGCGGTGCCGAAGAGCTTGATGAACACGAACGCGATGATCGCGACCATGATGAAGATCAGCACGGACATGGTCGACCCGATGCCGAGGTTCAAGCCCTTGATGAGGTTGTTGTAGGTCAGCATCGACACCGACGACGTGCCCTGCGAACCCGCGGTGAGCACGAAGAGGTTGTCGAAGATGCGGAACGCGTCGAGCGTGCGGAACAGCAGCGCCACGAGGATCGCCGGCTTCATGATCGGCACGGTGATCTTGATGAACCGCTGCCACCCGCTCGCGCCGTCCATCGCGGCGGCCTTGAGCAGGTCGTCCGGCACCAGCGCCAGGCCCGCCATCAGCAGCAGGGCCATGAACGGCGTGGTCTTCCAGATCTCCGCGAGACCCACGACCATCAGCGCCGGGATCTTCTCGGTCAGCACGGGCTCGCCGCCGAGCGCCTCGGCGAGGTAGCCGGTGCCGGGCGTCCAGGCGAAGCGCCAGGAGAACGCGGCCACGACCGTGACGATGCCGTACGGGATCAGCGTCGTCGTGCGGACGATGCCGCGGCCGACCAGCGCGCGGTGCATGATCAGCGCGAGCGACATGCCCAGCACCAGTTCGATCGCGACGGTCACGACCGTGAGCAGCACCGTCACCCACACGGCGTTCCACCAGTACGGGCTGCTGAGCACGGTGACGTAGTTGTCGAACCAGATCCACTCGGTGCGGTCCGGGAACTTGAGGTCGAACCTCTGCATCGACAGCAGCAGCGAGTAGAGGATCGGCCAGCCCGTCACCGCGACCATGGTGAGCGCCGCGGGCGCGCAGAGCAGCCAGCCGAGCTTGCGCTCGGCCTTCTTGCCCTCGCTCAGCGCCTTCTTGCGGGACGCGACCGGTGCCGGTGAGGCACCGGCGGTCGTGGTGGCCTTCGTCGTCGTCTGGCTCACGGCAGCACCCCCTTCGAGTCCAGAGCGTCCTGCAGCTCCTTGCGCAGCCTGTCCGCCGTGGCCTGCGGGTCGATGCTCGCGGGCGGCGACAGGATCGTGGAGATGACCGTCGAGACGTTCTGGTACGCGGGCGTGCGCGGCCGCACACTCGCGTTCTTCAGCGTCTCCTTGATGTCGTCGCGCATCGGGTACGCCTCGGCCATCTCGGGCTCGTCGTAGACGGCCTCGATGGTCGGCGGCACACCGTCCTTGAGCGCGGCGAGCTTCTGGTTCTCCGCGCTGCGCAAGCACAACACCGCGTCGAACGACTCGTCCGGCTTCGTGGTGAAGTTGCTGACGGCGTAGTTGATCCCACCGACGGTGACCTTCGACTGGTCACCGCTCACGGCGGGGTACAGCGCCCACTTGAAGTTCTTCGCGAACTCCGGCTTCTTCTGCGCCGCCGCGTAGACGTACGGCCAGTTGAGCTGGAACGCCGCGTTGCCGCCCTCCATCGCGAGGCGCGCGTTGTCCTCGGCCGCGTTGGAGAACGACGGGTCGATCGCCTTCGACGTCGCGAGCTTCTTCAACGCCGCCAACGCTTCCACGGCCTTGTCGTCGACGATGGCCTTGGTGCCGTTCTCGTCGAGGATCGTGCCGCCGTTGGAGTTGACGAGCGTGTTGTACAGCACGACGAGCCCCTCGTACTGCTTGCCCTGCGCGACGATCTGACCGGGCTTCCCCTCCGCCACCAGCGCCTCGGCCATGGAGATCATCTCGTCCCACGTCTTGGGCGGCGTGGGAACCAGGTCCGAGCGGTACCACAGGAGCTGGACGTTGGTGTTGTCCGGCGCCCCGTACAGCTTGCCCTCGTAGGTCGCCGTGTCGAGCGGCGTCTTCAGCGTGCCGGACTCCACCTGCGACTTGACGGAGCCGGTGAACTCCCTGATCCAGCCCGCCTTCGCGAGCTCCGCGGTCCACGTGACGTCCAGCGCGAGGACGTCCATGCTGTCGTCCCCGGCCGCGAGTCTGCGCACCATCTGCTCGCGCTGGCCGTCGGCTTCGCGCGGCAGCTTGTTGTAGACGATGTTGTAACGCCCGCCGGCCTTCGCGTTGCAGCTGTCCACGATGGCCTGGAAGTTCTCCTGCGGGTACTTGTAGACGTTCACGGTGATGCCCTGGTCGCCAGACCCGCACGCCGTGAGGGTTCCCGCCGCGAGCATCGCGGCCCCCACACCGGCCGCGAGTCGATAGCGCCTTGTCGCACCCATCGGCCCTGCCTCCTTCCCGACTGCACGGAGGAGCCAGACCGCAGCGCGCCCGGCACCTCGTCGTGCCACCGTCCGCACCCGGCGGACCGGTCAACCGAACCTAGGCCCGGTGATCAGGAGCCGCAACCAAGGGAAGCAACGATTCAGAACCAATGCCCTTATGTAAGCCTTAAGAACTCGGGTTCACCGGCCGCATCGCGAGCTTCGCGAGCAGGTCACGGCCCTTTTCGGCCGACTTCGGGTGACACAGGACGTCGTACCGGTTCGCAACCAGTTGGGACGCGGACTGGAAGTCCCTCTTGCCCTTCGCCGACCCGTACCCGACCGCCGCGAACACCAGCCCGAAGAACACACCGGTGATCAGGCCCGTGAGCACCGGCCCGACCGTCACCCCGGGCTCCGGGCTGAACAGCGTGAGCAGCAGCCCGACGAACAGACCGAACCACGCACCGCTGGCCGCGCCGGTCGCGAGGACGCGGCCCCAGGTGAGCTTGCCCGTGATCCGCTCGACGAGCATCAGGTCGACGCCGACGATCATCACGTCCTGCACCGTGAAGTCCTCGACGGCGAGGAAGTCGACCGCGCGCTGCGCCTCCTCGTACGTGGCGTACGAGCCGATCGGCCACCCCGTCGGCGGAGTGGGCAGGCGGGGCGGGACGCCGGGCCGGTTCGGGTTGGCGAACGGACTCGTCACAGGGACCACCTCTGTCGCGACGCGCTGATCGTCCCATCCTGCCAGTGCCCGGTACGGCGTGCCGACACGCCTGCGGGTGTTTTGCCGGAATACGCCGATGAGCGTATCGCCGCCGGCACGAGGAAGATCATCCTGCGCCTCCTCTACCAGGAACCGACGAAGAAGTACTCGATCTGGCGATCATTGGCTCTGTCAGCGAGCCCTACTCCCTCTGTCATCGACAGCAAGTTGTGGACACATCTGACAAATCCGCGCAAATCGACCCGGCTGAGCCCGTCGAGTCCACTGATCACAACAGCGACCGGAGGTTCACCCGCGCTCCGCTGCAAATCCCACAGACGATCGCTGAAGGCCGCCCGGCTACCGGCTCCCAGGGCGGAGAAACCGAGCTTGTCGGTCAGTTCGACGAGGAGGACCTCCTCGGCACTCTCCCAAGAACCGGGAAAAGCAGCACGAACGACCTGGAAGCCGAGTTCGGGAAGACCTTCCAGCAGCGCCTCGGAGTCGTCCGAACCCACGAAGTACGGCTCGGATCCCAGCCACGGGAAACGTGAAGCCAGATCAACCCACAACTTCGGACCTCGTGAAGAATCAGCAGCCACAACGCTTCCCCGAAGCCGAGTGAATTCGTCGTCGCGGCGACCGGCGTCAATTCGAAATCCGCGGAAGTCCTGCCCGGCAGCAAATGCCGGGTTTTGCGCATACCGCCTTGCTCGATTTCAGGAGGACGGCCGCCATCCCTCGACCGCGCGAGGACGTCGGCAGGCCTCACACCTGGTCGAGGTAGAGCGCGAACACCTCGTCGTGGGTGAGAACGTCGCCGTGGAAGCGGACCTCGTCGACCGAGCCGGGGAAGAACCCGGTGGCGACACCGGCCTTGCGCGCCGCGCCGACCGTGAAGCCGCCGGTTCCGCTCCACTGGTTCAGGGCGACGCCCTCGCCGACCAGAGAGCCGTTCACGTACAGGCGGACCCGCTGCTCCTGCGCGTCGTACACACCCACCAGGTGCGTCCACTCGTTGCCCTCCCCCGGCACCGCGGACACGGCGGCGGAGGTCACGGGAGCGCGGTCGGTGTCGGCCTCGGCGACCGAGAAGCTCCAGTTGCCGAGGTGGTCGCGGTTCCTCAGGTAGGCGAGCGAGAAACGGCTGCTGCGCACACCGTCACCGCTCACCGCGACCAGGTTGCAGCTGCTGGTGCACAAGGCGGGCAGGGCCACCCACGCGGACACCGTGAAGCTCTGTCCGGTGTCGACGGTCAGCGGGCCGGCCGCGGTGCCCCCGGTGAGGACCAGGCCGCTGCCGGACTTGCCCGCGCCGAACGCGGCACCGCCGGAAAGCGTGGCGGTGGAACCGGTCACCGCGTCCACGGCGGTCGTGCCGGACGCCTCGTCGAAGCGCCAGTGACCCGCCAACGGCGCTTCGGCCTGAGCGGTCCCCGCCGCCAGGCCCAGCGAGATGATCGCAGCCGTCAAAGCCAATGCCGCACGCATCGAAATCCCCCCAGATGTCCGCGCTCTCCAGCGCGGTCCGCGCACACCATAAGCGTGATTCAGCGGCGTGGCCAGGACTTATCGAGCGATCATCATCTCGAACCGATGTGCGAAGGCGCGGTACGAGCGCGCGTGGACGTCCCTGCTGCCGGCGACCCTCTCGCGTCCCTTCTCCAGCACCTCGCCCGCCGCACCCGCATCGCCGTTGAGCAGGTGGATGATCGCCAGCTTGCGCGCCCGTTCGAAGTCGAGCATCGACTCGGGCTTCGCGACGAGCTCGCGGACCAGCGCGTCCCACTCCGCGTGCTCGTCGATGTAGGGCTTGCCGTGCTTCGAGAACGTTGCGACCAAAGAGGAAGCACTGGCCGCGTGGTCGCCGCCAGTCTCAAAGGTCCATCGCCACACCGCTTTCTCCGGCACGAGGGCGCCGAGAGGCGTGGAAACGATTGGCGCAGCGGGTATTCCGACGCCCAGTGCACGGCAGACTTCGTCGTAACGGCGGAAGCAGACGCCCACCAGCGGGGTGACGTCCAGCGCGCCCGACAGGCCGAAGCCGAGCCAGCCCGCGACGCCGTCGCCGCGCTCCTGGAGCCAGACGTGCCGGCGGCGGACGAAGCCCGTGGGGCGCAGGGCGGTGTCCACGGCCAGGAGCACGTCGGTTTTCAGCGAGGGTCTCACGAACGACAGGGTCCCAAACGACAGCCGATTCCGCCCGGGGAGGACATCAGTGCAGCACCGGCCCCAGGAACTCGGCCAGCTTCCGGACGGCTTCACCGGGCACCTCGTCCAGGTGCTCGGTGAGCTGCAGAAGTACGCGGCCGCCACCCAGGTGCTCAACCGAGAAGCACGGCGCGGTCGCGCAGACCTCCTGCACGCCACCCAGGGCGGCGACCTGACGTGGTCCCAGCAGCGTCGCCCAGTGCGGGCCGCGCGAGAGTTCCGCTGCCATGAAGAGGGATTCGTCCAGTCCTACGCCGACGGCGACCTCGTGCGCCGTTCGCACGCCCACCCGGTCCAGGGTGATCCAGCCTCCGGACGCGCGCACCAGCGAGGCCCCCGAGCGGAACGCCGAGAGCCAGTTCTGCTGCACGACATGGGAGATCCAGCCGCCGAACAGCGAGCGGGAGGCGGTGACGACGACCTGGTGCGGGAACGCGGGGTCGTCCTTCAGCAGGACCTCCGCGGTCCAGCCGCCGTCGGCGAGGGGCAGGCCCTGGAAGTCGAGCTGGACCAGCTGCACGCGCAGGAACGACGGCAGGTCCGCCAGGGCCCGTGACCACGCCGGGAGGGTGAAGTCACCCGAAGAGAGCAGCAGGCGGGCGTAACCCGGTGGGCCCCACGGCGTTGTGCCGGAGGGGTGGTAGTCGCGGGCCACCGCCACGAGTTCCTCGACGGAGGCCGGGCACAGGGGTGTCAGCAGGTCGGTGACCAAGGCGCCGAACCACGTGGCCAGCGCGGGGCGGTCGACACCGGAGAACGTGTCCAGCTCCAGGCGGACCACGTGCGGCGGCGACACAGGTCTCGGAAGCGTCAGATCTGTGGTCAAGGTGAGCGAACCCTACGACCGGCTGACGAAAACCGTCAGGGGCCAGTCCCGTGAAAGAACGACCCCCAACGGGCGAACGACTGTCCGTGTCTAGCCGCGTGACCGGTAGTCGCGGAGCAGGCCGCGGGAGATGATCGTCTTCTGGATCTCCGAGGTGCCCTCGCCGATCAGCAGGAACGGGGCCTCGCGCATCAGGCGCTCGATCTCGTACTCCTTGGAGTAGCCGTAGCCGCCGTGGATGCGGAACGACTCCTGCGTCACCTCGGCGCAGTACTCGGAGGCGATGAGCTTGGCCATGCCGGCCTCGACGTCGTTGCGCTGACCCGAGTCCTTCAGGCGCGCGGCGTTGACCATCATGAGGTGCGCCGCCTCGACCTTGGTGGCCATCTCGGCGAGCTTGAACGCGATGGCCTGGTGCTCGGCGATGGCCTTGCCGAACGTCTTGCGCTGCTGCGAGTACTCGATCGCGAGCTCGAAGGCGCGGATCGCGATGCCGCACGCGCGGGCGGCCACGTTCACGCGGCCGACCTCGACGCCGTCCATCATGTGCCGGAAGCCCTGGCCGGAGACGCCGCCGAGGATCTGGTCGGCAGCGATCTCGAAGCCGTCGAACACCATCTCGGTGGTGTCGACGCCCTTGTAGCCCATCTTGTCGATCTTGCCGGGGATGCTGAGGCCCGGCAGGACCTCGCCGTAGCCCTCGGGCTTCTCGACCAGGAACGTCGTGAGGTTCTGGTGGGCCTTCTCGGCGCCCTCGTCGGTCTTCACCAGGACGGCGGTCAGGTTCGACGTGCCGCCGTTCGTCAGCCACATCTTCTGGCCGTTGATCGTGTAGCCGCCGGCGCCCTTCACGGCTCGCGTGCGGATCGCGGCCACGTCGGAGCCGAGCTCGGGCTCGGACATGGAGAACGAGCCGCGCACCTCGCCCGCGGCCATGCGCGGGAGGTACTTCTGCTTCTGCTCGGGCGTGCCGTGCTGCTTGAGCATGTGCGCCACGATGAAGTGGGTGTTGATGACGCCGGAGACGCTCATCCAGCCGCGCGCGATCTGCTCGACGACGAGCGCGTAGGTCAGCAGGGACTCGCCGAGGCCGCCGTACTCCTCGGGGATCGTCAGCCCGAAGAGACCCATCTCCTTCATGCCGTCGACGATGTCGGCGGGGTACGTGTCGCCGTGTTCCAGCGTCTGGGCGTGCGGGATGATTTCCTTGTCCACGAACGTGCGAACGGTCGCGAGGATTTCTTCCTGGACGTCCGTGAGACCCGCGGTCTGGGCGAGGCGCGCCATCGCACTTCCCTTCCAACGCTTTGGTTACCGGCGAGTATGGACCGGTTAACGCTCGTTTGCGACCGGGGTGTGCTCTCCGCAACAGCGAGGCGACGGCTGAACCGAAACAGCATCCCTGACAGGTGTAATGCCGCACCCGCACGCGACGAACGAGGTGGGTGGACCTTAAGATCCCGGCTCACCACTTCTAGGGGGACCCTGATGACGTACGACCCGTACAACCCGAAGCAGCCAAGCGATCCGTACGGCCAGCAGCAGCCCTACGGCCAGCCCGGTCCGTACGGCCAGCAGCAGCCGATGTACGGCTACGGCTACCAGCCACCCGTGCAGAAGCCGCAGACGAACGCGATCCTCGCGCTCGTGCTGTCGTGCGTGGGTTTCGTGTCGTGCGGCCTCACCGCCATCGCGGGCGTCATCTTCGGCCACATCGCGCTGGGACGGATCAAGCGGGGCGAGGAGGAGGGCCACGGCATGGCACTCGCCGGTGTGATCGTCGGCTACGTGGTGATCGTCGGCTGGCTGGCGTACTTCGCGTTCATCATCATCGCGATCATCGCCGCCGCGAACTCGTCGACCTACTGATCCCGGGCTCAGCCCGCGAGGGCGATCTCCAGGGCGCCACCGCAGTGGCGGCAGACGTCGGCGAACACGTGGACGTCGGCAGCGCATCCCGGGCAGCTGCGGAAGCTGCGCTCGAGCAGGTCGTCCTCGCGGCGCTTGAAGAGCCGCAGGCGTCTGCCCGCCTTGCCGTTACTCGAACGTGACATGCCTCAGAGCATGCCCCCGCACCGGGGCGAGATCGCAAACTCCGGTGACTGATTGTGCGTCACTTCACCCGTTTTGAACGCAACCCGTGACGATCGAACACGTGCAGTGACATCCGGGGTGAAGTAACGCACAATCCGTAACGACCGTGAACCAGCTCAGTCCTCGGGCGGGGTCCACACGTTCGACCGCGACATGCCCGCCGCGCGCCCCTTGCCGGAGATCACCAGCGCCATCTTGCGCGAGGCCTCGTCGATCATCTCGTCGCCGAGCATCACCGCGCCGCGCTTGCCGCCCGCCTCGGACGTGAAGTACTCGTACGCGTCGAGGATGTTCTCGGCGTGGTCGTAGTCGTCCTGCTTCGGGCTGAAGACCTCGTTGGCCGCCTCGATCTGGCCGGGGTGCAGCACCCACTTGCCGTCGAAGCCCAGCGCCGCGGAACGGCCGGCGACCCGCTTGTACCCCTCGACGTCGCGGATCTGCAGGTAGGGGCCGTCGATGGCCTGCTTGTCGTGGGCGCGCGCGGCCATCAGGATCCGCATGAGGATGTAGTGGTAGGCGTCGCCGACGTCGTAGCCGGGCGGCTGCTCGCCGACGACCAGCGACTTCATGTTGATCGACGCCATGAAGTCGGCCGGGCCGAAGATGATCGTCTCGACGCGCGGGGACGCGGTGGCGATCGCGTTGACGTTGTTCAGGCCGAGGGCGTTCTCGATCTGCGCCTCGATGCCGATCCTGCCGACCTCGTAGCCCATGGTCTTCTCGATCTGCGTGATCAGGAAGTCGAGCGCGACGACCTGCTCGGGCGTCTGCACCTTCGGCAGCATGATGCAGTCGAGGTTCGCGCCGGCGCCTTCGACGACCTCGGTGACGTCGCGGTACGTCCACTCCGTCGTCCAGTCGTTCACGCGCACGACGCGGGTCTTGTTCCCCCAGTCGCCCTCGTTGAGCGAGGCGACGATGGTCTTGCGGGCGTCGGGCTTGGCCAGCGGCGCACAGGCGTCCTCCAGGTCCAGGAACACCTGGTCCGCCGGCAGCGTGCGGGCCTTGTCGATCATCTTCTGGCTCGAACCGGGGACCGCCAGACACGAGCGACGGGGACGCTGCTGGTCGACCACTGGAGTACCTCCTCGTACCGGCCGGTAACTGTGGCGCCACAGTGGCACGCATCGTCTCCGGGCGCATATTCGCTGAGTCCCGTTTCACAGACCCTGGCAGTCTGAACCGGTGGAGATCACCCGAGTACTCGACGCGGCGCTGCGGAAGGCGGCCGCGGTCTGGATCACCTCGCCCGGCCGCGAACCCCGTCTCGTGCACGCGCATTGGCGCGACGACGCGCTGTGGGTCCTGAGCGGCGGCACCGAACCGGAGGCGCCGCTGACCGACGGCGCGGAGGTCACCGTCACCGTCCGCTCCCCCACCACGCACTCGCACCTGGTCGACGCGAAGGCCACCGCGCGGCTGGCCGAGCCCGACGAGGAGACCGCGCAGGCGCTCAAGACCGCGCGGCTCAACGCGAAACCGGCGTGGGAAGCGGTGTACCGGCTGGAGTTCAGCGCATGATCACCGTGCCGGAGGGCTTCGGCCTGGAGCTCGGCGAGGGCGCGTCCGAATGGGTCGCGGCGCTGCCGAGGCTCGCCACCAGGGCGTGCGCCCGCTGGCGGCTCACCCCGGACGGCCCGCTGATGAACGGGTTCTGCGCCGTCGTGCTCCCGGTCCGCCGCGCCGACGGGCACCCGGCAGTGCTGAAGCTGAGCTGGATCGACGACGAGACGCGCCACGAACCGCTCGCGCTGCGCCTCTACGACGGCAACGGCGCGGTCCAGCTCCTCGACCACGACGAGGAGCTCGGCGCGTTGCTGCTGGAACGCCTCGACCGGCACTCGCTCGACGACGAACCGGTCGACCTCGCGATCGGCGTGATCGGCGGCCTGCTGCGCCGCCACCGCGGCATCGAGGCGCCGGCCGAGCTCCGCCGGTTCCGCGACACCCTCCCGGCCGACCACCCCGCCGTTCCCCGCGAGCTGCTCGACGCCGCCCGCGAAGCCGGCACCAGGCCGATGGGCACGACCCTCGTCAACGAGGACCTGCACTACCAGAACGTGCTGCGCGGCGACCGCGAACCGTGGCTGGTGATCGACCCGAAGCCGCTGTCCGGCGACCCCGAGTACTGCATGATCCCGTTGCTGTGGAACAGGTTCGACGAGCTGGACGGGCCCAAGGGGCTGACCGGCAGGTTCCTCGCGATCTGCGACGCCGGGGAGCTGGACGTGGCGAAGGCGCGGGACTGGACGCTGCAGCGGGCCGTCGCCAACTGGATCTGGTGCCTGGAGGAGAACGTGGAGAAGGTCGCGGTGATCTGCGCCGACATCGCCCGGTGGGCGGCACGCACGTGATCTAGCCTGGTGGTTGTGGTTGCCGTGAACCGGGTCTACATCGCTCAGCTGGCCGGACTCCCCGTCTTCGGCCCCGACGGCGAACCCGTCGGCAAGGCCCGCGACGTCGTGATCAGCCTGCGCATCGACCGGCAGCCGCCGCGCGTGCTCGGCATGGTCATCGAGCTCGTGACGCGCCGGCGGATCTTCGTGCCGATGCTGCGCCTCACCTCGATCGAGCCGAACGCCGTGACGCTCGCGACGGGGTCGGTGAACCTGCGGCCGTTCCACCAGCGGGTCAACGAGGTCCTGGTGATCGGCGAGCTGCTCGACGCCAAGATCCAGCTCGACGACGGCGGCACGGCGGTGGTCGTGGACGCCGCGATGGAGCTCACCCGCACCCGCGACTGGCGCATGGTCCGCGTGGCGGGCCGGGAGCGCACCGGCAGGTTCGGCCTCAAGGGCCCGGTCCAGGTGTGGAACTGGGAGGACGTCGGCGGCCTGAGCGTCAACGAGATCGCGGGCCAGCCGCAGGGTGCGCACCAGCTCGTCGCGGTCTTCGAGGGCATGCGCGCGGCGGACGTCGCGCACGCACTGCACGAGCTGCCTCCCAAGCGCCGCCACGAGGTGGCGGACGCGCTGGACGACGAACGGCTCGCGGACGTCATCGAGGAACTGTCCGAAGAGGACCAGAAGGACGTCCTGTCGCACCTGGACGAGGAACGCGCCGCGGACGTCCTGGAAGCGATGAACCCGGACGACGCGGCAGACCTGCTGAGCGAGCTCTCCGAGGGCACCAAGGACCGGCTCCTGGAGCTGATGGAACCCGAGGAGTCCGAACCGGTCCGGCGCCTGCTCGAGTACTCGTTCGACACGGCCGGCGGCCTGATGACACCGGAGCCGATCATCCTCACGCCGGACGCGACGATCGCGGAAGCGTTGGCACGGGTGCGAAACCCCGACCTCACGCCCGCGCTGGCGTCGATGGTCTTCGTGTGCCGCGCCCCCTCCGCGACGCCGACGGGCCGCTACCTCGGCTGCGTGCACATCCAGCGGCTGCTGCGCGAACCGCCGTTCGACCTCGTCGCCGGAGTGCTCGACACGGACATGGCGCGCCTGCCCCCGAACGCCTCGCTGAGCGACGTGACGCGCTACTTCGCCACCTACAACCTGGTGTGCGCCCCGGTGCTCGACGAGGCCGAGCACCTGCTCGGCGCCGTCACCGTGGACGACGTGCTGGACCACCTGCTGCCGGACAACTGGCGCGAGACGGGACTGAGCCATGCCTGAAGTACTGCCCCGGCGCAGACTCGACCAGCCGCGCGAACCGAGGAGCTTCCGGTTCTCGGTCGACCCGGACGCGTTCGGTCAGCTCTCCGAACGGCTCGCGCGCTTCCTGGGCACCGGCAAGTTCCTGTTCTGGCAGACGTTGCTCGTCGTCGCCTGGATCACGGTGAACCTCGTGGCGGTGTCACTGCGGTGGGACCCGTACCCGTTCATCCTGCTGAACCTGGCCTTCTCGACACAGGCCGCCTACGCCGCGCCGCTGATCCTGCTGGCGCAGAACCGGCAGGACGACCGGGACCGGGTGTCGCTGGAGGAGGACCGCAAGCGGGCGGCGCAGACCAAGGCGGACACCGAGTACCTGGCGCGCGAACTGGCCGCGGTGCGGCTGGCCCTCGGCGAGGTGGCGACGCGCGACTTCATCCGCGGGGAGCTCGAAAAGCTGGTGAAGGAGCAGAACAACCTCAAGAAGGTCCGGCCTTGACGCCGCCGGACCCGCTCACGGACTGACGCGGCCGCTCGCCACCAGGTCGTCCAGCACGTCGTGGATCGCGGGAGCCGTTTCGGCGTGCGCGCGGTACTCGTCGCGCGTCACCCAGGTCAGCTCGGCGATCTCGCCGGTGGGCCGCGGCGTGCCGAGCAGCTGTGCCGTGAAGCAGGTCATGTCGACGACCGCGCCTTCGCCCTCGCCGTACGCGGGTGCGACGTAGCGCTTCAGCTCGGCGGGATCGCGAGCCTCGACGCCCAGTTCTTCCGAGACCTCCCGGCGAAGCGCCTCGACCGGTGTCTCGTCGGGCTCGATCTTGCCGCCGGGGAGGTAGAAGGCCTTCTTGTTGCGTGAGCGCACAACGAGGAGGCGGCCAGCCTCGACGTGCACGAGTCCCACCACCGTGATCACGGGAACACGTCGTCCGCTGCCAGGCGGTCGCACGTGCGGCCGAAGGCCTCGAGCTCACCGGGGCCGAAGCTCTCCCCGAAGTGCTCGGCGACGCCGGCCAGGTGGGTGGTGGAAGCGCTGCGCAGACGTTCGGCGCCCAGAGGTGTGAGCACGGCCACGATGCCGCGTCCGTCACCGTCTGCGCGTTCGCGACCGACGAGGCCCGCGCGTTCCAGGCGGTCCACGAGGCGGGTCACGCCAGAGCGGGACAGCAGGACGGCGTCGGCCAGCTCGGTCATGCGCAGGCGCGTGGAAGGCGACTCGGCCAGTTGGACCAGCACGTCGTACGCCGCGAGCGATAGGCGCTGCTCAGCAATCAGTTCGGCCTCGAGGACCCTCGTGATCCGTGCATGCGCGCGGAGGAACGATCGCCACACCCCTAGCTCGACACGGGTGGGCAACCGGGAACTACCCGATTCCGGCACGGGCGTCGATGTTACGGACAGCGGCCACTCCACTACGACCTGACCCTGTGCTGGAAAGTGACCGGCCGGTAGGACGGGCCTGAACCGGACGTAGCATGGATCGGTGACCACCACGCAGCCCCTCCCCACCGTCGAGGACGTCCGCAAGGCGCTCGCCGGTGTGCAGGACCCCGAGATCCGCCGCCCGATCACCGAGATCGGCATGGTCAAGGACGTCGAGGTCGGCGCGGACGGTGCCGTTGTGGTCGGCGTCTTCCTGACAGTCGCCGGGTGCCCGATGCGCGACAAGATCACGGCCGACGTCACCACCGCGGTCTCCGCCCTCGACGGCGTGTCGTCGGTCCGGGTGGACCTCGACGTGATGAGCGACGCCCAGCGCACCGAGCTGCGCAAGACGCTGCGCGGCGGCACCGAGGAGCCGGTCATCCCGTTCGCCCAGCCGGGATCGCTGACGCGCGTGTACTGCGTCGCGTCCGGCAAGGGCGGCGTCGGCAAGTCCTCGGTGACCGTGAACCTCGCGGTGGCGATGGCGGCCCGCGGGCTGTCGGTCGGCATCGTCGACGCCGACATCTACGGCCACTCGATCCCGCGCATGCTCGGTGCGGACGGCCGCCCCACCCAGGTCGAGAAGATGATCATGCCGCCGCAGTCGCACGGCGTGAAGGTCATCTCGATCGGCATGTTCACGCCGGGCAACACCCCGGTCGTGTGGCGCGGGCCGATGCTGCACCGGGCGTTGCAGCAGTTCCTCGCGGACGTGTTCTGGGGCGACCTCGACGTGCTGCTGCTCGACCTGCCGCCCGGCACCGGTGACGTCGCGATCTCCGTGGCGCAGCTCGTGCCGAACGCCGAGATCCTGGTCGTGACGACGCCGCAGCAGGCCGCCGCCGAGGTGGCCGAGCGGGCCGGGTCGATCGCGCTGCAGACCCGTCAGCGGGTCGCGGGCGTCATCGAGAACATGTCGTGGCTCGAGATGCCCGACGGCTCGCGCATGGAGGTCTTCGGCTCCGGTGGCGGCGAGGCCGTCGCGGAGTCGCTGTCGAAGGCGATCGGGTCCGAGGTGCCGCTGCTCGGCCAGGTGCCGCTCGACCCGCGCCTGCGGGAGAACGGCGACACCGGCACGCCGATCGTGAAGGCCGTGCCGGACTCGGCCGCCGCGCGGGTGCTGTCCGAGGTGGCGACGAAGCTGAGCGTGCGGTCGCGCGGCCTGGCGGGCCGGCTGCTGAACGTCTCCCCCGCCGGCCGCTAGAGCCGGCTCCCGACACGGAGAAGGGGCCCTGCCGAGCGAGTCGGCGGGGCCCCTTCTCCACGAGCTCAGGTGGCGTCCGGGTCGTACGGCGGCCGCTCGCCCGGCGCGAGCGGGCGTTGCTCGGCCGCGGGCGGGGTCGGGGGCGTCGGGTAGCCGTTCGACTTGGTCGTCGGCTCCGGGTCCTCGAACAGGTGCTTGGCCACCGCGCGCTTCGGGTCGAAGTTGCGCAGCTCGCGCAGGTCCTCGAGGGGCTTGCGGAGCTGTTCGAACTCCGGGCCCATCTCCTGCTTGAGCTGTTCGCGGGCGCCGGTCGCGTACTCGCGGACCTGGCGGACCGTCTTGCCGAGCCACGCCGCGGCGGACGGCAGGCGTTCGGGCCCCAGGATGAAGAGACCCGCGACCACGATGATGAGGATCTCCACCCATCCGATGCTGTCGAACACGGGCCCCAGCCTACTTGTCAGTCGCTCTTCAGCGTCACGTCGAGTTTGAGCTCACGGCCCTGCCTGGCGAGCACGACCTGCACGGTTTCGCCGATCTCGTGCTCCCTGACCGCCACGACCAGTTCGGCGGCGTTGCGGACCATGCGGTCGCCCACCTTGGTGATCACGTCGCCCTCCTGGATGCCGGCGGCGGCCGCGGCACCTCCGGCGGGGACGTTCTGGACCTGGGCGCCCTCGGAGGTCTCGGCGGACACGCTCTTCACGTTGACGTTCATGTCCGCGTGCTTCACCGAGCCGTTGCGGATCAGCTCCTGGCTGATCTTGCGGGCCTGGTTGCCGGAGATCGCGAAGCCGAGGCCGACGGAGCCGCCCGTCTCGGTGCGGATCGACGAGTTGATGCCGACCAGGGCGCCGCGCGAGTCGACGAGCGCACCACCCGAGTTGCCGGGGTTGATCGCGGCGTCGGTCTGGATGGCGTCGTAGGTGACCTGCGGGCCGCCGTTCTCGCCCGCCGCCGTCACGGGGCGGTGCAGCGCGGAGACGATGCCCTCGGTGACGGTGTTGGAGAGCTGCAGCGGCGAGCCGATGGCGATCACGCTGTCGCCCACCTGGAGCTCGTCGGAGTTGCCGAACTGCAGGACGGTCGGGTTGGTGACCTCGACCTTGATGACGGCGAGGTCGGTCTTCGGGTCGCGGCCGACGACGCGGGCCTGGGCCCTGGTGCCGTCGGTGAAGATGGCGCTGAGCTTGGCCGACGTGTCCTGGGCCGCGGGGGCCACGACGTGGTCGTTGGTCAGGATGTAGCCGCCGCCGTCGATGACGACGCCGGAGCCGACGCCCGCGACGTTGGCCCCCTTGAACTCGATGGACACCACGCTCGGCGTCACGCGCTTCGCGATGTCGGAGATCGAGCCGGCCGGGCGCTCCTTGCCCTCGGCGATCTCGGCGAGGGTCACGGTGGAGTCGGTCAGCGGGTTGCCCGCGCGGCCGATCAGCCAGCCGACGAGACCGCCGACCGCGCCGAGCACCAGCGCGACCGTCAGCAGCAGCGCGAGGGCCGCCGGCTTCACGCGGCGGCCGAAGAGCAGTTCGGGGACGCTCAGCTGCGGGCCGGGCCCTGGCTTGCGCTCGGGTTCGCCGGGAGGTTCCTCGCCGACGGCGGGCGGGCCGATCACGGCGCCGGACGCCGGGTCGCGCCACGGGTCGCCCGCGGGCTTGTCGCCCCAGAAGACGGGGTCGATGTCCGGGTCGGGGCTGGAGGTGGGCTGCGGCGGGCGTTGCAGCAGTTCCGAGGAGCCCTGGCGGCCGAACGCCGTCACGAGGGACTCCGGGGGCGGCGGCGCCGTCTGGAGCAGGGGCGCGGGCACGTCCCGCGAGGCGAACGCCCCGGCGACTCCGGCAGGACGGCCGAAGGCGGTCGCGTGCGCGGGGTCCACCGGCGGCTGCGCCAAGGGGCGGGGCCGGAGCCTGCGGTGCGCTCCGTCGTCCACTCCGGAAACGGGTGTGGACGTCTGGCCGTTGGGCGACTGCTGGCTCATCTCTCCCCGAATTTTTCCGCTAGGAGTGCTGAACCACAGCGTGCCTCACGAACAGTGAAATGACTGTCAGGGGGTGGTGGCGAAGACGGCGCCGGCCTTCTGCGGCGCGGCGGGCGCGGGCGGGGCCTCGCTCTCCGGCGTGGTGAACGCGAGCGCGCCGAGCAGCATGCCGCTCACGACGACGCCGGCCCCTTGGCGGGCGCGGCGGCCGTTGAACCAGCCGGTGCTGCCCAGGGGTCTGGACGACCCCAGCACCGGTCCGGCGCCGAACGCGGGCTTGTCCGTGCGCTGGACGGCGACGAACTGGCCGTCCTCGGTGATCGCGAGCCCGTCCGGGGCGGACGGCAGCTCGACCTCCTGGGGAATGGCACCGAGCCTGTCCAGCAGCGACGCCGGCGCGGTGGGCGTCGAGGCGGTGCGCACCGCGGCGCGCGCCTGCTGCTGGGTGTAGGCCTCGAAGGCGCAGAAGCCGCACCGCTGGATGTGCGCCGAGGCTCGTTCGTGGGCGGTCGGGGAAAGCTCCCCGTCCACGAACGCCACCACGGCGTCCAGCGCCAGGTGCTGCTCAGGCAGTCCCCAACCACGGAGGTCGGTCATGCAGTGTCCTCCAGCAACGATTCCCGACGACGGCGTTCGAGAGCGACCTTCAGGGCCTGACGGCCCCGGTGGATCCTGCTCCTCACGGTACCCATCTTGACCCCGAGCGTGGCACCGATCTCCTCGTAGGAGAGCCCTTCCACGTCGCAGAGCACGACCGCGGCGCGGAACTCCGGCGGGAGCTCGTCCAGCGCGGCCTGCAGGTCGGGGTCGAGGTGGTTCTCGTCGTAGATCTCCTCGGGGGACAGGTCGTCACCCTCGAGGCGGTCGTTGTCCTCGGGCAGCGCCTCCATGCGGACACGGCTGCGACGGCGGGCCATGTCGAGGAAGAGGTTGGTGGTGATGCGGTGCAGCCACCCCTCGAAGGTGCCCGGCTTGTACGACGCGAGCGAGCGGAAGACGCGGATGAACGTCTCCTGCGTCAGGTCCTCGGCGTCGTGCTGGTTGCCGGTCAGGCGGTACGCGAGCCGGTAGACCCTGTCCGCGTGCTCGCGGACGATGGAGTCCCACGAGGGCGGCGTCCAGTCGGCCGTCTCGATGGGCGCGACGGCCTCCGGAGAACTCGACTGCGTGCGCATCAGGTGTTTCGGCACCTCCATGTGGGCCGCCCGGCGACCCTCGTGCGGCTCAACGGACGGCGGGTCCGGCTTGTTCCCGACCAGAGCCTGGCTTCTTGCCTCTGTACCTTCTCCTGCCCGCTTTAAACGATGGTGAGAGAGGGCTGAGAGCACCCTGAGAATCTCGGTTCGGGCCGCGTTCACCCGTTTTGGGCACAGAGGGCACTAGCCTGCTTACCCGTGACCTCGGAATCGGCCCTGCGGGAGTACGTCGAGCAGTACCTCCCCGAGGACGACGTGCACCTGGCGGCGCGCGCACGCGGCCAGGAACTGGGCTGCGTGCCCATCGGCGCGGGCGGAGGCGCCGCACTGCGGTTCCTCGCGACCGCACTCCAGGCCCGCGCGGTGGTCGAGATCGGCACCGGCGCGGGCACCAGCGGCCTCTACCTCCTGGCGGGGATGCCCAGGTCGGGCATCCTGACCTCGATCGACGTGGACCCCGACCACCAGCGCGCCGCCCGCGAGGCCTACGCGGCCGCCGGCATCTCGCCCTCGCGCACCCGCCTGATCATGGGCAAGGCGCTGGAGGTCCTGCCGAGGCTCACCGACGCCGCGTACGACCTCGTCTTCGTGGACGCCTACAAGCCGGAGTACCCGCGGTACCTCGAACACGGGGTCCGCATGCTCCGGCCGGGCGGCGTCATCGCGTTCGACAACGTCCTGTGGCACGGCTCGGTGGTCGACCCCTCGAAGCGCGACGAGTCGACCCAGGCGATGCGGGACATCGCACGGCTGGTCAGGGAGGACGACCGGCTCGTGCCCGTCATCCTGCCGCTGGGTGACGGCCTGCTGGTCGCCGCGCGTCGTCCCTGAGGACCGGACGGTGTCCCGCGTGGAGAGCCGGAGGCACCCGCTCTCCACGACGGCGGTCATCCCGAGGCCGTCGACGACGGCGACCCTCGTGGGCCGCCGGTTCGAGGGTCAGGACGACGTCAGGCCGACCGGCTGCTGACGCCGCCGGCTCAGTAGGCCCGGACGCCCTTGCCGAGGACCGTGACGCCACCGGCGCTGACCGTGTAGCGCTCGCGGTCCATCGGCGCGTCCACACCGATCAGCGCACCGTCGGGCACCACGACGTTCTTGTCCAAGATGGCCCGCCGCACGACGGCGCCCTTGCCGATCCGGACGCCGGGCAGCAGCACCGACCCCTGGACCACGGACCCGACCTCGACCGTCACGTCCGAGGAGATCACCGACCCGTGGATCTTCCCGGAGATGATCGACCCGGGACCGACCATCGAGTCCTCGGCGGACCCGCCGGCGATGAACTTGGCCGGGGGCAACGGCGGCGTGGCCGTCCGGATGGGCCACAGCTGGTTGTAGAGGTTGAAGATCGGGTGGACCGAGACGAGGTCCATGTGGGCGTCGTAGTAGGCGTCGATCGTCCCGACGTCGCGCCAGTACCCGCGGTCCCGGTCCGTGGCGCCGGGAACCTCGTTGTCCTGGAAGTCGTAGACGTGCGCCTTCCCGCGGTCCACCAGCATGGGGATGATGTCGCCGCCCATGTCGTGGTCCGAGTCGGGGTTCAGCGCGTCCCCGCGCAGCGCGTCCAGCAGCGCCTCGGTCGTGAAGACGTAGTTGCCCATCGACGCGAAGGTGACCTCCGGGTCGTCCGGCACGTGCGGCGGCTCGGACGGCTTCTCCAGGAAGCGCGTGATCTTGCCGGAGGCGTCGGAGTCGATGCAGCCGAAGGCCTTGGCCTCGTTGCGCGGCACGCGGATGCCGGCGACGGTCACGGCCGCGCCCGACTCGACGTGCTGCGAGATCATCTGGCCAGGGTCCATCCGGTACACGTGGTCGGCACCGAAGATGACCACGTGGTCCGGCTTCTCGTCGTGGACGAGGTTGAGCGACTGGAAGATCGCGTCGGCGGACCCCGTGTACCAGCGCGGGCCCAGGCGTTGCTGGGCCGGGACCGGCGTCACGTACTGACCGAGCACATTGGACAGGCGCCACGTCGTCGAGATGTGGCGGTCCAGCGAGTGCGACTTGTACTGCGTCAGCACGCAGAGCTTGGCGAGCCCGGCGTTGACGAGGTTCGACAGCACGAAGTCGACCAGCCGGTAGTTGCCCCCGAAGGGCACAGCCGGTTTCGCGCGGTCCGCCGTCAGTGGCCACAGGCGCTTGCCCTCACCACCGGCTAGCACAATTCCGAGAACGTGCGGCTGACCCTTCACAGCATGTGACCCTATCCGTGCGATCGTTCTCGAACCAGACGCAAAGCGGTTCATCCCAACACCTGTGCCGGTGATCTACGGTGAGTGCGTGCGAGTTGCGTTGCTGACACGGGAGTACCCGCCGGAGGTCTACGGCGGAGCGGGCGTGCACGTGGGATTCCTCGTGCCGCACCTCCGCGAGCTCGTGGACGTCGACGTGCACTGCTTCGGTGCGCCGAGATCGGACGCCACGGCCCACAACCCGCCGCACAGCCTGGAGCAGGCGAACGCGGCTCTCACGACCCTCGCCGTCGACCTGGAAATGGCCGCGAACATCTCCACGGCGAACCTCGTCCACTCGCACACGTGGTACGCCAACATGGGCGGTCACCTGGGCAAACTCCTCCACGGCATCCCCCACGTGGTCACGGCGCACTCGCTCGAGCCGCGCCGGCCGTGGAAGGCCGAGCAGCTCGGCGGCGGGTACCGGATCTCGTCGTGGGCGGAGCGCACGGCGTACGAACACGCCGACGCGGTCATCGCCGTGAGCGAGGGGATGCGGGCCGACGTGCTCGACGCGTACCCCGCTCTGGACCCCGCCAAGGTGCACGTGGTCCGCAACGGGATCGACAGCAACGCGTACCGCCCCGTTGCCGAAACGGACGCCCTGACGTCACGCGGAATCGACCCGGAAAAGCCGATCGTGGCCTTCGTGGGAAGGATCACCCGCCAAAAAGGTTTGAGCCACCTCGTGGCCGCCGCGCACCACGTGGACCCCGAGGCGCAGATCGTCCTGTGCGCCGGAGCGCCCGACACCCCGGAGATCGCCGAGGAGATCCGGACGGCGGTGAGCGAGCTCGCCGAGATGCGGACGGGTGTCTTCTGGATCCAGAAGATGCTGCAGCCCGCCGAGATCCGGCAGATCCTCAGCCACGCGACGGTGTTCGTGTGCCCGTCGGTCTACGAACCGCTGGGCATCGTGAACCTGGAGGCGATGGCGTGCGGCACCGCGGTCGTCGCGAGCGACGTCGGCGGCATCCCCGAGGTCGTGGTCCACGGCGAGACGGGCCTTCTCGTGCACTACGACGAGCGGGATGTGTCGACATATCGACTCGAATTGGCCCAGTCCATCAACGAACTGATCACAGACCCGGAGCGCGCGAAGCGGTTCGGGGCAGCCGGGCGCACCCGCGCCGAGCAGGACTTCTCGTGGGCGACGATGGCCGCCCAAACCGTCGAGGTGTACCGCAGTGTGATCTGAGCCACACTCTTCCGGGGCAACCCTGACGAGTGAGGACCGCCTTTAACCAGTAGTGACGTTGTGGCTTCAACTGGTGAGGGGCGCGAGGACTGTGCGTGCTGGGGTGCTGGGTCTGACGGTCCTCCTCGCGGTGACTGGATGCGCCACAGCCCCGGCCACACAGCCCACGGCCGTCCAGCTCACCGTCGACGGCCGCAAGCTCGCCGACGCCTCCGACCTGCAGTCCCTCGCCGAGTCCCAGCTGGCCTACACGCTGGAGTACGGCTACGTGGCACGGGCCGGCGCCGCCGCCGTCAGCTGCTGGTTCGCCAGGACGGGCGTCGAGTCCGAGGTCGACAAGCGGCTGTGGTGCGGGCCGGTCCAGGTTCCCGGCACCGGCACCGGCACCGACTGGGTGCCCGTGCCGCTCAAGGAAATCACCAAGACGGATGACGAGGTCCGTTACGAGGTGCAGTCGCCGCAGGTGCCGGAGAAGGGCAACCGCAGCACGCCGGACGGGATGCTCGTGCGCACCGACGGCAAGGAGTTCGACCCGAAGAAGCAGCAGGACCTGACCGCCGGCCGCGACTTCCTCGCCGTGCTGCCCGACGACGGCAAGCGCACCAACGTCGACCTCGGGCTCGGCGACGCCGACGTCAAGCTGCGCGACGACCTGCTCGGCACCGCCGTCACCGGCTGGGCGAACCCGGACATCTGGTTCACCGCCGAGGGCACGCTGCGCGCGGAGACCGGCTCGCGGCTGCGGGTCGTACGGATGAAGGTCGAGAAGCTCAACGAGACGGACAGCGGTTTCCAGCGCACCAACTGGCAGGGCTTCGCCCCGCAGCCGTCCGAGCTCGCGCTGGAGGTACCGGGCAAGCGCCAGGTCCTGCCGCCCGAGCGGCTGCCCGCGAACGGCTCGGTCTTCGTCGTCTACACCGTGCCGGACCCGCAGGAGGGCACCGAGTCGCTGACGCTCGGCACGCTCGGCGCCAAGTCGCTGGAGCAGCGCGCCGAGGTGCCGTCCGGCAAGCGCACCGACAGCCCGCCGCCGGTGCTCAAGCGCGCCGCCGGTCCCGCCCAGTTCGCCGAGCGGACGCAGAAGGTCCGCTTCGGCGACCGCGAGCTCGGCATGAAGGTCACCGGCGTGAAGCTCGGCCGCCAGCGCCCGGTCAAGCTCGGCGAGGGCCAGTACGACGTCGCCACGATCTCCGCCGCGGACAAGGCGTTGCTGGAGGTGCGGTTCGAGGCCGTCGGCACCCTGCCCGACACCGCGGGCGGCCTGTGGACCAAGGACCTGATCACCGTGACGCTGCCGGACGGCTCGACGGCCCCGCAGGTCGGCGCCCGCTACGACGGCGGCCCGCTGCCGTTCGCGGTCGTGGTCGAGGTCCCCGCGGACGTCCGTTCGGCCTCGGTCGGCATGGTCGAGGGCACCCTGGAGCTGCCGCGCCTCGGCAGGACGGCGATCGCCCCGGCCGACTCGCGCGTCACCCTCGCGCTGGAGTTCTGAGCCAGCACGGCGGTCAACGCGAGCCAGCCGAGGACCACCAGCACCAGTCCCGTCCAGCCCCACTCCTCGTAGGCCGTGCTGCCGGACGTGCCGCCGATGCTGCTGCCCACGTAGAACCCGGCGAGGTACAGCCCCGCCGCGTGGCCGCGGGCGTGCTCCGGGGCGCGGGCGCTGACCCAGCCGCTCGCCGTGGTGTGCGAGGCGAAGAACCCGGCGGTGACGACCGCCAGGCCAAGGGGCACCCACACGAGGCTCGCCAGCGCGCCGGCGGCGACCACGCCGATGCACAGCAGCAGCACCCGGCCGCGGCCGAACCGGTCGGCCAGCCTGCCCGCGAACGCCGCGGCGGTGCTGCCGAAGCCGTAGAAGAGGAAGACCAGCGTCTCGAGCCACGCCGGGCCGGTGAGCTGGAAGCCGGCGACGTTGTAGAACGAGATGAACGTGCCGACGAGCAACATGGCGACGACGTACAACGACAGCAGCACCGGGTCCTTCAAGGCCGCCTTCATGCCGCTGGGCGCCCGCTTGGGCCCGTGCTGGGCCCCGGGCAGCAGGAACACCACGACCAGCGCCGCGACCAGCCCGAACACCCCGGCGAGCAGCACGGAGCCGCGCCACCCGAGCCAGTCGGACGCCATGCCCGCGACGAGCCGTCCCGCCATGCCCCCGAGGCTGTTCCCGGCGATCATCGCGCCGGTCGCGGCCCCGAGCTTGCGCGTGTCCAGCTCGTCGGCGAGGTAGGCCATGGACGCCGCGGGCACACCGGCGGCCGCGACGCCCTGCAGCACGCGCAGGACCAGGAAGACCTCGTAGTTCGGCGCCAGCGGCAGCACGAGCCCGAGCAGGGCCGCGACCAGCACGCTGACGACGATCACCGGCCGCCGCCCGGCGCGTTCGGACAGCATCGCGATCGGCAGGACCGCCACGGCCAGCGCGAGGGTCGCCGCGGACAGCGCGAGCGAGGCCGCGGCCGGTCCCAGCCCGTACTCGGCGGCGATCTGCGGCATGACCGGCTGCGGGGTGTAGAGCAACGCGAAGCTCGCGAACCCCGAGGCGGCGACGGACGCGGTCAACCTGTTCACCCGTCCGACGCTAAGCCATACGTCCAATACGGAAATGGGCCAGAATTAATCCGTGGACGAATCGGACCTGGCCCCGAAGCTGGCGGTGTTGAAAGCCCTCGCCGCGGAGGAGCACGTGACTCGGGTCGCAGAACGCCTCGGGGTCCCCCAGCCGACGGTCAGCAGGTGGGTCGCGGAGCTCGGCGACCGGCTCGGCGCGCCGCTGCTCGTGAGGTCCGGCCGCCGGGTCCGCCTCACCCGCGCGGGCCGGTTGCTCGCCGACGCCGCCACCCGGTCGCTGGCCGTGCTCGAACCGGGCCTGCGCGAGGTCGAGGAGGAGCTCGACCCGGAGAAGGGCCGCGTCGTGCTGGGCTTCCTGCACATGCTCGGTCGCGCGATCGTGCCGGAGCTGGTCCGCGGCTACCGGGCCGAGCACCCGCACGTGCGGTTCGGCCTGGTCCAGAACGCACGGCAGCCCGTGGTCGACAAGCTCGTGAGCGGCGAGATCGACCTCGCGCTGGTCGCCCCGCCGCCCGCCGGTCCCGAGTTCGAGTCGGTGGTCGTGTTCGAGCAGCCGCTGATCGTCGTCGTGCCGGCGGGGCACCGGCTCGAGTCCCGCGGGTCGGTGCGCTTCGAGGACCTGGCCGACGAGGACCTGATCACCCTGGAGCACGGCTACGGCCTGCGCCAGATCACCGACGACATGTGCGCGGCGGTGGGCTTCGCGCCGCGCTACGTCTTCGAGTGCCAGGAGATCGAGACCGTGCGCGGGCTGGTGGCGGCGGGTCTCGGCGTGGCGCTGCTCACCCACGCCGAGTTCGCGCCGCCTCCCGGGCTGCGGGAGCTGTCACTGACCCCGCGCACCGGCCGGACGTTCGGGCTGACGTGGTTGCGGGACAACCCGCTGACGCCCGCCGTCCGCGCGTTCCGCGACCACGCCCTGAGGACTCACGGCGTCCAGGCCTGAGTCCCCGACCAGGTGCGCAGGTACGACTCGGCGCCGCTCAGCATGTCCCGGACGAGCTGGTCGCCCCCGAGCTGGCGGACCCTCTCGACCCAGTCCGGCAGCAGGCCGATGTGCGCGCCGCCGTCGACGTTGATGTCCCAGACGCGCTCGCCGGTGCGCTGCCGGTCGACCAGCGGGCCCTCGGGGAAGGTGCGGAACGGGTAGGTCACGCCGGTCTGCGGTGCCGGGTGCGAGCCCACGCCGTTGTAGTCGGAGCCGAACCCGATGCCCACGTCGTACTTGCGGCGCAACGGCTCCGCGGCGGCGGCCTGCGCGACGTACCCGGCGGGGTCGTTCTCGTAGCCCGCGACGAACCCACCGAGCTCGTAGACCTTCTCGGTCCACTGGGCGTCCATCCAGCTGTGGCTCGACACGATGCCCGGGAACCCCGCCTGCGCGGCGAGGTCGAGCGTGCGCCCGGCGGCCTTCACGCTCATGTGGTCGATCTCGATCATCATGTGCCTGCGCATCATGGCCTGCACCGCGTACTCGCCGAGCGACGTCAGCCCGCGCACGTTGCAGCGCTTGGCCGGGTCGTAGGCGGGAGCCACGACCCCGGCGGGGATCAGCGCGTTCGGGCCGGCGGTGCCGATCGGGTTGTCCTGCTGCGGTCCCTCGCACCGCTCGGTCTGCCACCACTGGCCGGTGCGCAGGAACTGGCCCGCGTTGATCACGCCGCCCTGCGTGCCCGAGTCGAACCGGACGCCGCACAGCGCGTTGTCGAACTTGTGGCAGAGGAACGCGCTGCGCACGCCGAGCGCGTGGACCTCGTCCAGCCCGCGGTCGATGTCGGCCCGGCTGCACAGCGGGACGTCGAGGAACGTCCGGCAGCCGAACAGCTCCGAGGTCTCGATGCCGAGCACCACCGCGAGCTTGCCCTGGGCGATCACCTCGCGGGCCTGCTCGGACGACGTGACGATGCGGAACCAGCCCTTGCCGGGCCCGCCGAACTGCCCGTCGACGAACGCCTGCAGCTCGTAGGTGCGCTGGGCCTGCAGCCGCACCGACGCCATCTCGTCGCAGCCTCGGTCCTTGAACGGGTGGATGACGCACAAGGTGGCGTTGCTGGTCAGGTCGGTGACCAGAACGCGCTGCCCGCCGCGCCAGGCCCGTTCCAGCCAGGCGTAGTAGTTCTGCTGGTGCGAGACCGTCGTGTCGGAGGGCCAGTCCTCGAACGTCGGCCAGCCCACTGGGTCGTGGCCGTCCAGGTCGCCCGTGACGATCGCCTCGAAGATCGCGCCGAGGCCCGCCGGGTGGTGCTCGGGGCAGTCCTGGAGAGCATCCGCGACGCCCTGCTCGGAGAACGGCTTGCCGCAGATAAGACGGCCGCCGAAGCCCTCGTTCGTCATCAGGTGGTTGTGCGCGTCGACGAACCCGCGCACCCGGCCCCGGCCGTCCGTTCCCCGGAACGGCTCGCCGGTCACGTTGATCTGCGAGTCCGGTGCCGGCCGGGCCACCGGTTCCCACCAGGGCGAGCTCGCCGCGGCGGGGGACGACGACGCCACGACCAGCGAGACGGCGAGAGCCAGGCGGAGTAACACGAGCGCTCCTCTACGACGGTGTGAAGGAGCTCACATCATGCCGTGGAACGCGGCCGTCTCGTATCGGCGGATCGGAGGGACTAACGCGAATATTTTTCAGCCAGCTCGACCAGGGTCCGCGCACCGAACCCGGTGGCTCCGGCCACGACCTCGTCGTACACCTTCTCCGACCGCGCCGGGCCCGCGATGTCGAGGTGCGCCCACGGCACGTCGCCCGCGAACTTCTGCAGGAACAGCGCCGCCGTGATGCCGCCGGGGCCGGGAGGGCACTGCCGGTAGTCCGCGATCTCGCTGTCGACGGCGCTGACGTGCTCCTCGAGCAACGGCATCCGCCACCACCTCTCGCCGACGCCCGCCCCCGCGGCGATGACATCGGCCGCGAGACCGTCGGAGGAGCTGAACACGCCGCCCGTGCGCAGACCGAGCGAGACCTTCATCGCGCCGGTCAGCGTCGCGACGTCGACGAGCAGGTCCGGCTTCAGGTTGCGCACCGCGTACGCCATCGCGTCGGCCAGGACCATGCGGCCCTCGGCGTCGGTGTTCGTCACCTCGGTGGTCGCGCCGCCGTAGTGGCGCACGACGTCGCCCGGCCGGTACGCCGAGCCGCTCACGTGGTTCTCCGCGCACGGCACGAGGCCGGTCACCCTGATCGGCAGCTGCCTGCGGGCCACGGCCAGCAGGGCGGAGATCACCGCGCCGCCCCCCGCCATGTCGGTGCGCATCAGGTGCATGCCGTCGGCGGGCTTCACCGAGATGCCACCCGTGTCGAACGTGATGCCCTTGCCGACGAAGACCAGGTGCGGGCCGGTGCTGCCGTAGGTCAGCTCCAGCAACCGCGGCGGGCGGGACGAGCCGCCACCGACCGCGAGCACGCCGCCGAAGCCCTGCTGCCGCAGCCACTTCTCGTCGCGCACGGTGGCGGTGAGGCCGTCGACCCTGTCGGCGAGCTTGGCCGCGGTCGTCGCGAGCCAGCGCGGGTCCTTGACGTTGGACGGCGCGTTGGCGAGGTCGCGGGTCAGCGCGGTGGCCGTGGCGAGCGCGTGGGCCTTCAGGGCGGCGGAGGTGAGCACCTCTTCGAAGCCCGTGTCGGCCGTGATCAGCCGCAACGAGCCGACCCGCCGGGGAGCCTCCTCGCCGGTGACCTTGAAGCGGTAGCCGCCGAGCGCCGCGCCCAGCACGAACGCGCGCACCTTCTCGGCGTCGAAGTCGGGGGTCAGCAGGACGTCGGCGGTCTTGGGAGCGTCCTCACCGCTCAGCGCCCGCGCGAGGGCGGCGCCTGCCGTGCGGTAGTCGGAGAGCGTGCCGGTGCCCACGCCGAGGGTCCACCTGTCGTCGTGGCGCACCGCCTCACCGGCCTTGCCGGTCAGGTCGGAGACGTCGATGCCGTCGCCACCCGGCCCCAGCGCCGGTCCCGTGCCCGTGAGCACGACCGACGGGACGTTGCGGCGCGAGGTG
Organism: Lentzea sp. CC55; assembly: GCF_021056325.1. Classification (NCBI taxonomy): domain Bacteria; kingdom Bacillati; phylum Actinomycetota; class Actinomycetes; order Pseudonocardiales; family Pseudonocardiaceae; genus Lentzea; species Lentzea sp. CC55. The sequence continues at coordinate 44,283 of NZ_JAJCXE010000022.1, forward strand.
GTGGCCACCTCGACGTCCACGAGCTTGGTGGGCACTGACGGGACCGTCGACGCCACGGTGGGACCTCCCTGAATGCATTGACAAGCGTTCATTCTCGCCCAGGCCTCCGATGCGGCTCACCTGGGGCGAGAACGAAGCGATGCCCCGGTCTCCACTGTGGAAACCGGGGCTCGAACTGCTTCCTCGCCGGGTGCCTCAGCCGACGGCGGCCTTCAGCGCGTCGCCCAAGGCGCTGGCCTCGTCCGCCGACATCTCGACGACAAGGCGCCCACCACCCTCGAGCGGCACGCGCATGACGATGCCGCGTCCCTCCTTGGTGACCTCGAGGGGACCGTCGCCGGTCCGGGGCTTCATGGCCGCCATCGCGTGCTCCCTCCGTCAACATCTTCCCCGTCCGGCCAGGCCGGATCTGCTCCATTCTCCCCTATCGCGACTCAGGGACGAAACCGAACCGATCTTTTGGCGAGTCCCGGTCACATTTGTCGATCTTGACTTGTCGCTGTTCACCGCGCGTTTTCACGACAAGGCAACACTTTCGGCACGGCTGGGCGCGGCGTGACAGACTCAGCAGGGTGCGAGCCCGTTCCGCGCTCTTCGACGTCTACGGTGGCCACCTGCGCGAACGCGGTGGCGCCGCCACCATCGCCGCGCTCGTCCGGTTGCTCGAACCCCTCGGCTTCGCCGCGCCGGCCGTCCGCACGGCCGTCTCCCGCACCGTCCGGCAGGGCTGGTTGCAGCCCGCGCGGCTCCCTGACGGGCCCGGATACGCGATGACACCTCGCGGGGAACGACGGCTCGACGAGGCCGCCGCCCGCATCTACCGCACCCGGCCGTCCACCTGGGACGGTCGCTGGCACGTCGTCGTGCTGGAGGAGCTGCCCGGCCGCGACTCGCGCGACCACCTGGCGTCGGAACTGCAGCTGCTCGGCTACGGCGCCCTCGGACCTGTGACGTGGATCGCGCCCCGGCCCTCCCCGGAGCTGGCCGACGTGCTGGCGGCCGAGGAGGTCGCCGCACGAACTTTTCACGGTTCACACGACGGTGAGGACGCCGAGCTGGCCTCGAAGGCCTGGGACCTGGCCGAGCTGGGCCGCGACTACGCCGCGTTCGTCGCCCACTGGGGCGCTCAGGTGTCCGTTGTGGACGAAACGGACGACGCGGCGGCGTTCGCGGCGTCACAGCAGCTGTTGCACGCGTGGCGCAAGTTCCTGTTCCGCGATCCCGGTCTTCCTGCTGAACTGTTGCCACCGGACTGGCCGGGCCACGTGGCAGCGTCGTTCTTCGACGAACAGACGCTGCGGCTGGCGCCGGGCACGAGCCGCTTCGTCGACGAGTGCCTGCGGCCGGTGCGCAACGTTTCCACAGCTTGATGGAGGTCCAGTGTCCGAGCTCCTCGTCGAAGACGCCGATGGTGTGCGCACGCTCACGTTCAACCGCCCGGAGTCGTTCAACGCCTTCACCGTCTCGCTGAAGGAGGCGTTCCTCGCCGAGCTGAAGGCCGCGGCGGCCGACGCGTCGGTGCGCGCGGTGGTGATCACGGGTGCGGGCAGGGCGTTCTGCGCGGGTCAGGACCTCAAGGAGCACATCGGGTTGCTGCAGGCCGGTGACCCCGCGCCACTGCACACCGTCGAGAAGCACTACAACCCGATCGTGCGCGAGCTGATCGCGATGCCGAAGCCGGTGATCGCCGCGGTCAACGGCAGCGCGGCGGGTGCGGGCGCGTCCTTCGCCTACGCCGCCGACCTGCGCATCGCGGGCGCGTCGGCGAAGTTCCTGATGGCCTTCGCGAACGTGGGCCTGACCGCCGACTCGGGAGCCTCCTACACGCTGCCGAGGCTGATCGGCCACGGCCGCGCGATGGAGATGATGCTGCTCGCGCAGCCCGTCGGCGCCGAGGAGGCGCTGCGGATCGGCATGGTCAACCAGGTCGTGCCGGACGACGAGCTGCTGCCCACCGCCCATGCGCTGGCCGCCCGGCTGGCGGCGGGCCCGACGACGGCCTACGCGAAGATCAAGGAAGCGCTGGCCGCGGCGGCGGACGGGACGCTCGAGGACGCGCTGGAGGCGGAGCGCCGCACCCAGGCCGACTGCGGCGCCACCGAGGACCACCGCGAGGCGGTGGACGCGTTCGTGAACAAGCGCGCCCCGAAGTTCACCGGGCGCTAGCGCGGAAGCAGGTCGCTATGTGGTCGTCCACCATCCCGGTGGCCTGCATCAACGCGTAGCACGTGGTGGGGCCGAGGAACTTGAAGCCGCGCTTCTTCAGCTCCTTGGCCATCGCCTTCGACTCGTCCGTGATCGCCGGCACGTCCGTGATCGTCGCGGGACGCACGTGGCCGGCGGGGGCGAAAGACCACAGCAGCGCGTCGAGGTCCACGTCCTGCTCGACGACCACGCGGGCGTTGTGGATCGCGGCGTCGATCTTCAGCCGGTTCCGGACGATGCCCGCGTCGGCCATCAGCCGTTCCACGTCCGCCGGCCCGAACGCGGCCACCAGCTCCGGGTCGAAGCCGGCGAACGCCGCGCGGAACGCCGGCCGCTTGCGCAGGATCGTGATCCACGACAGCCCGGACTGGAACGCCTCCAGCGACATGCGCTCGTAGAGCTCCGGGGTGCCGTGCAGCTCCACGCCCCACTCGGTGTCGTGGTAGGCGGCGTAGTCCGGGGTCGAGTCGCCCCACGGGCAGCGGACGAGCACCTGCTCCCCGGCTGCCTGCTCAGGCCGGGTGGTCACTGCTCTCCCTGTCCTCGAGCTCCGCGACGCGCGCCCGCAGCGTCTCGACCTCGGTCGCGAGCCGCTGCAGGACCCAGTCGACCTCGCTCATCTTGTAGCCGCGGAAGACCTGCTGGAACTTCAGCTCGCGGACGTCCTGCGCGGTGATGTCGTCGGCGGGCAGCCGCGTGGGCGACGCACCGGGTGGCAGCGGCGCGAGCTCCTCGCCGCGCCCGAACACCAACGCCGCGAGCAGGAACACCACTGCCGCGACGGCCACCAGCACGATCAGGTAGATCAGGGCGTTGGTCACGCGACGATCGTGGCACAGCTCAGGCAGCGGCGAGCGAGCAGACCGAGCCGGACGATCACGGTCCACGTGACGAGGCTCGCGACGCTCATCGGCGACGACTGCACCAGCCGCGCGACGTCGAGGTGCGCGGTGGCCACGATGATCGAGAGGTTGCCGAGCAGCACCGCGCCCACGGCCGTGAGCGCGACGCCGGCGCCGATCCTGGCGAGCAGCTTCGCGTCGTACGTGCGTGCCAGGAACCGGCCGAGGACCAGCGTCACCAGCGCCAGTCCGGACGCGATGCCACTGGTCAGGTCGTTGGCCTTGGCGATGAACAGGTACCAGGCGGGCGGCATCGAGCCGAAGTCCTGCCACGGCCCGACGAGCAGCAACCGGCCGTACTCCCACGCCATGTGCATCAACGGCAGCACGATCGCGAGCCAGATGAGCGTGCGCGTGCCGTAGGCGACGGCGAGTTCGGCCTGGTACTCGTTCGCGATCTCGCGCACGGGGCCGAACTCCTCGACCGCGCGCTGCCGGGCCTCGTCTTCGGCGAGGCCTCGGCCGAGGTGGGCCTCGGAGGCGTCGGTGAGGCTGTCGCGGGTTTCGGTGAGCAGGTCGCGGACCTGCTTCCGCGAGCCCCGCAACCGCGCCCCGAGCTCGGCGACGTACCGCTCGATCGGATCGGCATCGCTCACTGCTGCGCCCACTTCCCACCTCCCAGCACCCCGTCGATGACCGTCGTGAACTCGCGCCACGCGCTGCGCTCGGCGTTCAGGGCGCGTTGTCCCGCCTGCGTGAGCCTGTAGGTGCGGCGCTTGCGCCCGCCGACCGTGCTCCAGTCGCTGACGACGTGGCCCGCCCGTTCCAGCCTGCGCAACGCCGGGTAGACCGTGCCCGTCGGGAGGTCGAGCGCACCGCCGCTGCCCTGCTGCAACGCCTCGATGATCGCGTAGCCGTGCAGCTGCCTGCCGTCGAGCGTGGCCAGCAGCAACGCGTCGAGGTGGCCGCGTAGCGCGTCGGGCTTCATGGGTGGCGACTCTACTGACCCCGGCTCCGGGAGTGGTCCCTGAAATCCTCGGTCAGGGTCTGCCCTGAGATCCCCCTGAGATGCGGTTTCCGGCCTCAATAAGTAGCCGCGCTACGCATACCGTCAGCACCCATGAACGCAGTAGACCTCGCCCGGCTCCAGTTCGCGCTGACGACGTCGTTCCACTTCCTGTTCGTGTTGCTCACGCTGGGCCTGGTCACGCTGCTCGTGGTCATGCAGACGAGGTCCACGATCACCGGCGCGCCCGTGCACGAGCGGATGACGCGGTTCTGGGGCCGGATCTACGTGATCAACTACGCGCTCGGGATCGTCACCGGGATCGTGATGGAGTTCCAGTTCGGCCTGAACTGGTCGGGCCTCGCGACCTACGCCGGCGACGTGTTCGGGGTGCCGCTCGCGCTGGAGACGCTGATCGCGTTCTTCCTGGAGTCGACGTTCCTCGGGCTGTGGATCTTCGGCTGGGGCAGGCTCCACCGCTGGGTGCACCTGGCACTGCTCTACCTGACGGCGCTGACGGCGTTCGCCTCGGCGTTCTGGATCATGGCGGCGAACGGGTTCCTGCAGCACCCCGTCGGCTACCGGGTCGACGGGGTGCTGCGGCTGGACGACTTCGGCGCCCTGCTGACCAACCCCGCGTTCACCTCCGCCCTGGTGCACGGCGTCTTCGCGGCGATCACCGCGGGCGGCGTGTTCCTGACCGGTGTCTCGGCGTACCACTTCATCAAGCGGACGCCCGAGGCCGACTTCTTCCGGCGCTCGCTGCGGATGGGCGTGGTCACCACGGCCCTGGCCACGCCGGTGCTGATCGGCGCCGGCTTCGCCCAGTTCCCGGTGATCGAGCGCTACCAGCCCGGCAAGGGCGACGCGGTGCAGTGGATCGGGGCGCCGCTCGGGTTCATGGTCCTGATCGGGATGGGGCTGACGCTGATCAGCTGGCTCACGCTGCCGCTGCTGATCAGGGACGCGGTGATCAGGATGCGCTTTCCCCTGTACCTCATGGTGATAGGCATCCCCTTCCCGTTCGCGGCGGCCGTCTTCGGGTGGATGTTCCGGGAGATCGGCCGTCAGCCTTGGCTGATCTACGGCCTGTTGCGCACCGAGGACGCGGTGTCGCATGTGGACGCTTCGCGGATCCTGTTGTCCCTCATCGTGTTCACGTCCCTGTTCGTACTGCTGGCCGGTGTGGACTGGGCGTTGATCGCACGTGCGGTCCGCCGTGGTCCGGACGTGGCGCCGGCTCCCGTCTCGCCGCTGGTGGTGACGCTCTGATGGAAGCTCTCTGGTTGACGGTGCTCGGCGTCCTCACGGCCGGGTACTTCGCGCTGGCCGGTTTCGACTACGGCACAGGCCTCCTCCTGCCGTTCCGCCGGCGCGAGGCCGCCCTGCGCCGGATGAACCCGTTCCTCCTGGGCAACGAGGTGTGGCTGGTCGCGGCGGTCGGGGTGCTGTTCGCGGCTTTCCCCCGCCTGGAGGGAGAGCTGCTCTCCGGCGCGCACAGCACCTTCACGCTGGTCCTGGCCGGACTGGTGCTGTTCATGGCGGCCGTGCAGCTGCGGTTGTGGTGGTGGCTGGTGTTCACCGGTGCGCTCATGGTGTCCGTGGGCTGGGGGTTGTTCCTGGCCCACCTGCTGGAGGCGCCCTGGCCCGTCGCGCTCGTGGTGCCGGTGCTGTTCGCCGTGCACGGCTGGGTGTTCCAGGCCCGGCTGTGGAAGGTGTTCCCGGTGACCGCGGCGCTGTGCGCGGCGCCGATCCCGCTCGCGTTCAGCTCGGTCGACGTCACCGGGCTCATGGCGCACCCCGACACGCTCGGCCTGCTCGCGTGGGTCGCGGTCCCGGTCATCCCGCTGGTGGTGGTGTTGCAGTGGTCGATCGTCGCCCTCTCCTCGCGCTGATCCCGATCCCGTTCCTGGTGCTCGCGCAGGCAGAGCTCCTGGCGTCCGTGCTGAGCGGTGGCACCGGTCTTCTCCCGCTGTGCCTCGTGATCGGCCTGCGGGTGCTGGTGTGGTGGGGGCACCGCGAGTGGGCGCACCGGGCCGCCGAACGCACCCGCGTCCGCCTGCGGGAGGCGTTCCTGCGCTCGCCGGGGACCAGGGCCGGCGAGGTCGCCACGCTGGTGACGCGCGGCGTGCACGACGTGACGCCGTACGTCGTCGGCTACCTGCCGATGCGCGTCCTGGCCGTCGCCGTGCCGCTCGCCGTGGTGGTCCGGCTGGCGTTCGCCGACCTCACGGCCGCGTTGACGATCCTCGCCACGCTGCCGTTGATCCCGGTCTTCGGTGCGCTGGTCGGCGCCCACACCCGTGAGCGGACCGCTCGCCAGTGGGAGGCGCTGGCCACCCTCGGCGGCCACTTCCTCGACGTGGTCAGGGGAATCGGCACGCTGCGGGCGTTCGGGCGGGCCGGGGCGCAGTCCGAGGTGGTCCGCGGGCTCGCCGCGCGGCACCGGGCGGAGACCATGTCGGCGCTGCGGATCGCCTTCCTGTCGGCGTTCGTGCTGGAGCTCGTGGCCACGATGTCGGTGGCGCTCGTCGCGGTGCCGGTGGGGCTCAGGCTCCTCGGCGGCTCGGTGCCGCTGCACACCGCGTTGCTCGTGCTCCTCCTCGCCCCGGAGGCGTTCCTGCCGTTGCGCGCGGCCGGTGCCCAGTACCACGCGAGCGCCCAGGGCCGGGAGGTGCTCGCGAAGGTCCCGGCGCTCGTCGAGTCCCGCGGCCAGGCACCGCCGGACCTCGGGAGCTCGGAGATCGTGTTCGACGACGTGAGCGTCCGCAGCCTCAGGAACTTCTCGCTGCGCATCCGGCCCGGCGAGCGGATCGCGCTGGTGGGCCCGAGCGGCGCGGGCAAGAGCACGGTTCTCGGGCTGCTGCTGGGTTTCGTGCGCCCCGACAGCGGCCGCGTGCTCGTCGGCGGCGTCGACCTGCGGGAGATCGACCAGCGGAGGTGGCTGGAAGCGCTGTCGTGGGTGCCGCAACGCCCCACGCTCGTCCCGGCGGCGCTGTCGTCCGGTGAGCAGCAGCGGGTCGCGCTCTCCAACGCCCTGGACCGGCGCGGAGCTGGTCTGTTCCTGCTCGACGAGCCGACCGCGCACCTCGACGCGGCGACGGAGTCCCTCGTGCTCGAAGCGGCACGCGGCTTCACCCGGGGACGGACGGCCGTGATCGTCGCGCACCGGCCGGCGCTGCTGCGGGAGGTCGACAGGGTGGTGCGGGTGTGAAGATCGCGATCCTCGTCGGCGTCCTCGCCGAACTGGCCGGCGTCGGCCTCACCGCCACGGCGACGTGGCTCGTGATGCGCGCCGCCGAGCACCCGCCGATGGCCGCGCTGACCGTGGCGGTCGTCGCGGTCCGCACGCTCGCGCTCGCCAAGGGCGCGCTGCGCTACCTCGAACGCCTCACCAGCCACGGGGCGGTGCTCGGCGAGGCCGTGGAGCTGCGCGGCAAGGTCTACGACGACCTCGTGCACCGCGGGCACGTCCCGTCCGGCACGGCGCTGACCCGCATCGTCACCAACGTCGACCAGCACCTCGACACGAAGCTGCGCACCACCCTGCCTTGGATCACCGCGGCCGTGGTGAGCGCCGTGGTCGCCGTCGCCTCGGGCTTCTCGCTGCCGCTGGTCGCCGGTCTGGCGGTCAACCTCGCACTGCTCCCGCGGCTCGCCATCCGCAAGCCTCAGGACCTCACCCCGTTGCGCGCCAGGCTGACCGAACAGACCACGGAACTGGTGCACAGCAGGGAAGAACTCATCGCCTACGGCCTCTTCGACGACAAGCTCCACGCGGCCACCGAGACCGCGGAGGCGTTGTCCCGCGGCGAACGCACGCGCGACCTGACGCCGTGGGCGATCGCCGTCCAGTTCGCCGCCGCGCTGCTGATGCTCCACCAGCACGAGCCCGCCTGGCTGGTCATGGCCGCCGTCGCCACGTTCGAGATCACCGTCCCGCTGGCGGCGATGTCCAGACCGGCTCCGGAACCGGTGGACGAACCCGAGCCGGTCCACGTGCCCGAAACCCCGGTCCCCACCGGCAGGACGGCGATCGTCGGTCCGAGCGGTTCCGGGAAGACCACGCTGCTCAACGCCCTCGCGCGCCGGCTCGAACCGAGCAAGGGCGCGCTGGCCGACGCGCACGTCTTCCACGCCACGGTCCGCGCGAACGTCCTGCTCGCCAAACCCGGTGCCACGCAGGAGGAGCTCGACAGGGCCGCGGCGATCACCGAGCTCGACCTCGACTGGGACCGGGTCGTCGGCGAACGCGGTGAGGAGATCTCCGGCGGCCAGCGCCAGCGGCTCGTGCTGACGAGGTCGGTGCTGGCGCACCCCGAGGTCCTGCTCCTCGACGAACCCACCGAGGGACTGGACCCGCGGCAGGCCGACCGCGTGCTGGGCGGGGTGCTGGACCACTGCCGCGGCACGGCCCTGGTCGTGACGCACCGGGAGGAGCAGCTAGCCCTTTTCGACCACGTGCGCCATCGGCGGCCGGTCGGCCACGAGCACGTCGGCGGAGTCGGGTAGCCACTCGCCGCCGACCTGCACGAACTGCGTGAGCGGCCCGGAGCGGGCCTCGACCCCGCACCGGGCCAGCGCCGTTCCCATGATCTGCGCCGACATCGCGCCGAGCTGCAGCAGCGACCGGTTGCGGTGCTTGCGCACGCCGAGGTTCACCTGGGCCAGCGCGGAGAGCCCGTGCAGGCGGTGGACGTCGAGCAGCAGCCCGATCTCCACGCCGTACCCGGCCGCGAACGGGACGGACTCCAGGAAGGACCGGGTGGCCGCGTACTCACCGCCGAGCGGTTGCACCACACCGGAGAGCTCCGGCCTCAGCGCGTTCAGCAACGGCCGCGCGACCAGTTCGGTGACCCGCCCGCCGCCACTGCTCTCCAGCCGCAGGGGCCGCCGGTAGAACCCCTTCACGAGGTGCACGCCGGAGTCGAGCAGCAGCGGCCCGAGCAGCGCCGTGACGAACGCCGTCTCCGGGTCCACCAGGTCGGAGTCGAGGAAGACGACCAGGTCGCCGGACGTCGCCGCCAGCGACCGCCACAGGACCTCGCCCTTGCCCGGCAACGGCGGCAGCCACGGCACGACGTCCTCGCGCAGCACGACCCGCGCCCCGGCGGCGGAGGCCACCTCCACGGTCCGGTCGGTCGAACCGGAGTCCACCACGACGAGCTCGTCGACGAGGGTGCCGAGCAACGGCCGGACCACGGCGACGACGTCGCCGACGGTCTCCTCCTCGTCCAGCGCGGGCAGCACCACGGACACGGTCCGGCCGCGCTTGAGCGCCACGAGCTCGTCGGCCGACCAGGACGGCTGCTGCCAGGTGTGCGAGGCGAACCACGCTTCGGCGGAGGTCAGCATCAGGCGAGCGCCCGCATCGCCCGTGCCGGCGGCTTGGTCCCCACCACGCTCGCCACCATCTCCACGACCTTCCTCGCCTGCCGCACGTCGGTCGCGGCGATGGCGCGTGCTCCGGACATCGCGGCCACTGTGGCAGCCGCCAGCGTCTGGTCCTCGTCCCCCTCGGGGATCGTCACCACGTCCAACGCCCGCCCGAGCGGTGGCAATTCCAGCTCACCGTCGAACTCGACGACGTCGGCGCCGTCCGCGACGGCCCGCTCGAGGGCGTCCGCGCTGGTCAGGTGCGCTACGACCAGCACGCGGTCCTCGGGCAGCTCGGTGATGCGGAATCGGTTCACACCACCCAGCGTAAACAGTGACCTGACTCACACGATGTTGCTACTCACGAGTAGCAACCTGCTTTACTCCCGAGCAGCAACCCTGCGTGATCTACGTCATGGTCAAGGAGGACCAGCGTGCGACGATCACTTGTTCTGATCTCGGTACTCCTCACCACCCTGCTCGGCGCCCCTGCCGCGCTCGCGGTCGTCCCCGGACACCAGATCACCTACAAGTCCATCCCCGGCGTCGGCGGCACCGCCCTCAAGGCCCTCGTCGTCGAGCCCACCGGCCGGGGCGGCGGACCGTTCCCGCTGCTCGTCATGCCGTCCAGCTGGGCGGTTCCCAACATCGAGTACGTCGGCGCGGCGGCGAAGCTCGCCAAGGAGTCCGGCTACGTCGTCGTGAGCTACACCAGCCGCGGCTTCTGGGACTCCGGCGGTCAGATCGACGTCGCCGGCCCCGAGACCGTCGGTGACGTCAGCATGGTCATCGATTGGGCGATCGCGAACGCCAAGGCCGACGCCTCCCGGGTCGGCGCGGCCGGGATCTCCTACGGCGCGGGGCAGTCGCTGCTGGCCGCGGCGAACGACAAGCGCATCAAGGCCGCCGCGGCGCTGAGCACGTGGACCGACCTGGCCCGCTCGCTCTACCCGAACAGCACCGTGAACAAGCAGGCCGTCGAGGTCCTGCTGGCGGCGGGCAAGGCCACCGGACGGCCGGGCCCGGTTCTCGCCGAGGCCGAGGACGCCTACCGCGACGGCCGGTTCCACGAGGTCGTGCCGATCTCCGCGGACCGTTCCGCCGCCACCGCCGCGAAGATCGACCGGATCAACGCCAACGGCACCGCGGTCCTGCTCGGCAACGCCTGGAACGACGGCATGTTCGCGCCGGGCCAGATCGCGGACTTCTACGGCAGGCTGACCGGCCCGAAGCGGCTCATGCTCTCGCCGGGCGACCACGCCACCGCCGAGCTGTTCGGCGCGGCCGGGTTGCCCAACGAGATCTGGGAGTCGGTCGGCCGCTGGTTCGACCGCTACGTCAAGGGCACGGCCAACGGCATCGACGCCGAGCAGCCCGTCCGCCTCAAGCCGAACAACGGCGGCGCGTGGCGGACGTTCAGCAGCTGGCCGAACGCCAACGCCGACACGGTGCAGCTCGACGGCAGGACGATCCACGCCGGCTGGGGCACCGTCGCCGACAGCGGCACGATCCTGCTCTCCGGTGCGCTGCAAGGGTTCCTGAACATCCCGACCGGGGTGTCGCTGCCGTTCGTCGACCGCACCGTCGCCGGCGTGTGGAGCGGACCGCAGTACCGCAACGGCGCGACGCTCGCCGGAACGCCGAAGCTCGAGCTGACCGTGACGCCGAGCGCGGAGACGACGACGTTGTTCGCGTACCTGTACGAGGTCGGCCCGCTCGGCCTGGGCGCGCTGATCACCCACAAGCCGGTGAAGGTGACCGGCGCGGGCCTCACCCGGACGCTCGACGTGGAGCTGGAGCCGACGGTGTGGAACGTCGGCGCGGGCAACCGGATCGCACTGGTGATCGACACGGTCGACCCGCGTTACCTGACGGAGTCGACACGTGGCTCAACCGTCACCTTCGGACCGTCGAGCCTCACGGTGCCGAAGGCGTAAGAATGTCGGGGTGGACCTCACCCGGCAACAGGTGCTCTTCCACCGGATCCACCAGCACGAGCTGGACCGGCGGACCTCCGGCGCGACCGAGCTGGCGGTGCTGTCACTGGGCATCCAGGACAACACCTCCGGCTCGGCCCTGGCGAGCCTCGCCGCCAGGCTGCACGAACCCTCGGCCGAGGACTTCACGCTGACCTGGTCCGTGCGCGGCGCACCACACCTGCACCGCCCGGGAGAGCTGAAGGCGTTCGCCCGAGCCCTGTGGCCCTGGAGCGACGCCGACGCCCGCGCCCGCGCGGCCCGCCCGAAGGTCGACGACCTGCTGGACGCGCTGCGGCACATCGCCACCGCGATGCGGTCGATCGTCACCAAGCCGATGACCAAGGGCGACGTGAGCGCGGCCCTGACCCCGTTGGCCCCCAAGCAGACGATCGAGGCCTGCCGGGGCTGCGGCACCGAGCACGTCAGCGACCCGATCTTCCGCCTGGGCGCGCTCCCCGCGGGCCTGAGGATCATCCCCGAAGAGAAGACCGTGACGTTCGAGCGCATCCACGGCTGGCCGGGCGTGCCCCGCAAGACCGCGGGCTTCGACGAGCTGATCCACCGCTACCTCACGCTGCACGGCCCGGCCGGACCGTCCGAAGTGGCCGGTTACTTCGGCACGACCACCCGTGAGGTGAAGAAGCGCTGGCCGGGCGAAGGCCTCGTCGAGGTGACCGTGGAGGGCCACCCGGCGTGGCTGCCGGAGGGCCTGGAGATCGCCGACGCCGACCCGCCCCCCGTCCGCCTGCTCCCCCCGACCGACCCGTACCTGCAGGCACGCGACCGGGACCTGCTGCTCCCGGACAAGGCGGCGCAGAAGGACGTCTTCCGCGTCCTCGGTCGCCGGGGCGCGATCCTCGTGGACGGCGAGATAGCGGGCTCCTGGCAGGGCAGGGTCGTCTCCGGCAAGCGCTTCGAGGTGACCGCCACCCCGTACCGCCCGCTGCCGGACCTCCTACCGGAGACCGAACTCCTCGCCCGCGCCAAGGGTCTGGACGACGCAAGCGTCAAGGGCGACTGACACGTCGTCCGTGACGACCAGCGACTTCAGCGCGGCGTGCGAGACGAAACCCTTGTCCCGCAACCCGGTCAGCCACTCGACGAGCCCCTTGTAGTGGTTGTCGACGTCGAGCAGCACCACGGGCTTGTCGTGCATGCCGAGCACCCCGGCCGTCCACACCTCGAAGAACTCCTCGGCGGTCCCGATGCCACCCGGCAACGTCAGGAACGCGTCCGCCTTGTCGTCCATCATCTTCTTGCGCTCGCGCATCGTCTCGACGACGTGCAGCTCCGTCGACTCGCGGTCGGCGATCTCCCGGGTCGCGAGCCCCCGGGGAATCACGCCGTAGGTGTGCGCGCCACCGGCACGTGCCTCCCGCGCCACGGCACCCATCATCGACGTCTGCCCACCACCCCACACGAGGTGCCAGCCCCGCGCGGCGATCTGCCGCCCGACCTCGGCGGCGAGGTCGACGTAGCTCTGGGGAACGGTGGCGAGGCTTCCGCAATACACAGCGACGTACATCGGTCCGAGGTACCACTTTCACTACTCGAAGGAATGCGACCAGAGCCCCACTGTCGCACGACATCCGCCGCCACGGAGCCGGCGCCGACGCAGGCGGTCGAGGCTTGGGCCCAATGGGCGGGATGCTTCACCCACAGGCCTTCTCTGGCCGTCCCGGCATCCCGCCACGAGCTCGAGGCCGAGCCCCGGCGCTTCGTCCCGACGCGCGCCGGACTCAGTGCGCGTCAGCCCAAGCCTGATGCGCTTCCTTGACCACGCGGACCGCGTCCTCGATGTCGTCGGTCAGGTGCAGCAGGGCGAGGTCCTTCTCCCCCACCTTGCCCCCTTCCAGCACCGAGCTCTTGATCCAGTCGTAGAGCCCCTGCCAGTAGTGCGTTCCGAACAGCACCACCGGGAACTTGGTGACCTTCTTCGTCTGCACCAGCGTCAGGGCCTCGAACAGCTCGTCGAGCGTCCCGAACCCACCGGGCAGGCAGATGAAGGCCTGCGAGTACTTGATGAACATCGTCTTGCGGACGAAGAAGTACCGGAAGTTCACGCCGAGGTCGACCCAGGGGTTCAGCCCCTGCTCGAACGGCAGCTCGATCCCGAGGCCGACCGAGAACCCGCCGGCCTCCGAACACCCGCGGTTCACGGCCTCCATCGCACCGGGCCCGCCACCGGTGATGGTGGCGAAACCCGCCTGGGCCAGCGCCGCGCCGAGGTCGCGCCCGATCTGGTACTCCGGGTGGTCGCGCCCGGTCCGGGCCGACCCGAACACGGTCACCGCGCTCGGCACCTCGGCGAGCGCGCCGAAGCCCTCGACGAACTCGGCCTGGATCCTCAGCACGCGCCACGGGTCGGTGTGCACCCAGTCCGTCGGGCCGCGCGAGTCCAGCAGGCGCTGGTCGGTCGTGGTGAGCTCGTCCCTGCGTTCGCGGCGCAGCACGACCGGGCCGCGCTGCTTCTCCTTCGGGTGCTCGTCCACGGCACCGTTCTTCTCTTCCGTCATCACCGAGATGCTAGTGATCAGTCCAGCAGAAATCGCTTAAGCACGTCGAAACACCCGGTGATCTGATGGACGGGCACGTTCTCCTCCCGCGTGTGCGCGAGCGTCGGGTCGCCCGGCCCGAAGTTGACCGCGGGCATGCCGAGCGCCGCGAACCGCGCCACGTCCGTCCAGCCGAGCTTGGCGACCGGGGTGCCCCCCGCGGCCGTGACGAGCTCCTGCGCCGCCGGGGCGCCGAGGCCGGGCAGGGCACCGGCGGCGAAGTCGGTGACGGTGACGTCGAAGCCCTCGAAGACTTCGCGGAGGTGCTGTTCCGCCTGCTCGACCGTGCGGTCGGGGGCGAAGCGGTGGTTGACCGTGAGCACCGCGGCGTCCGGCACGACGTTGCCCGCGACGCCGCCGCTGATCTTCACGGCCTGCAGGCCCTCGTGGTACCGGCAACCGTCGATCTCGGGCCGGCGCGGCACGTACCGCTCGAGCCTGCGCAGCGCCTCGCCCATGCCGTGGATGGCGTTGCGGCCCATCCACGCCCTGGCGGTGTGGGCGCGCTTCCCCGACGTCCTGACCTCGATGCGCATCGTGCCCTGGCACCCCGCCTCGACCGTGCCGTTCGACGGTTCGCACACGATCGCCAGGTCGCCCAGCAGCCAGTGCGGCAGGTCGCGCTCGATGCGCGTCAGGCCGTTGCGCTCGGCCTCGATCTCCTCGCAGTCGTAGAAGACGAACGTGAGGTCGTGGCGCGCATCAGCGCTGAGGGCCGCGATCGCGAGCATGACCGCGTCGCCGCCCTTCATGTCGACGGTGCCGCAGCCGTGCAGGACGTCGCCCTCGCGGCGACTTGGGAAGTTGTCGTTGATCGGCACGGTGTCCAGGTGCCCGGCGAGCACGACGCGGCGCTGTCTGCCCGCGTTCGTGCGGGCCAGCACCGAGTTCCCCGATCGAGTGATCTCCAGGTGGGGCGCGTGGAGCGCCAGCGACCGCTCCACGAGGTCCGCGATCTCCGCCTCCTCCCCGGACACGCTGCGCACATCCACGAGCGCGGTCGTCAGGTCGATCGGGTCGGCGAGGAGGTCAAGGGTGTCGGACACGGCGTTCACCCTACTCAGCCCACTTGGGCGCTGGGCCGTTCAGCCGATACCGTGCGGAGCGTGGTCGAACGCACACTCCTGGTCATCGCGCTGCTGCTCACGGCCACCGGGTGCGGCGAAGCCCCGGCGACGTGCGCCCGGCAGTGCGGCGAGATCCACGACCTGTTCACGGCACCGTGCGGCTCCCAGCACAGCAGCACACCCGCCGAGTGCGCCGCGTGGGTCGGCTCCGTCAGCTCGATGACCCGCAGGCTCGACAGCTCGTTGCGGGGCAAGCGCGTGCAGCCGGCCGTGGCCGAGGTCCTGCCGCGCCTGATGACGTCGGTGGGCGAGTTCGAGGCGCACCGCTGCGGCGAGGTGCGCGTCGACAACGTCTCGAGCACCGACACGCGCCAGTCGAAGTGCAACGAGGCCCTGATCGCCACCCGCGGCGACCTGGGCTCGCTCTACTTCAGCGCCGGGGTTCCCGACTGACCGGCGCCGCCTGCGGCTCGTCCGGCACCTCACCGCGGCCGGCGGGAGTGGCCGGCGGACTAAGCTCGGTACCCGTGAGCACCGCATACGGCATCGGCTTGGCCACTGTGACCCCGGACGGCACCGTCCTCGACACCTGGTACCCGTCCCCCGCCCTCGGCGAGGCGCCGGAGCTCGACACCGTCCGCGTGTCGTCCGCCGAGATCGCGGAGGCCCTCGGCGAGTCCGCCGCCAAGCTCCTCGGCGAGGACCCCGAGCGCGGCGTCGAGGTCGTCGGCGTCCGGGTCGCGATCGACCTGGAGGCCGCCCCGCGCGACACCTACGACGTCTGGCTGCGCCTGCACCTGCTCAGCCACCGCCTGGTGAAGCCGCACGGCGCGAACCTCGACGGCCTCTTCGGCCTGCTCACCAACGTCGTGTGGACGAACCACGGCCCGTGCGCGGTCGAGGGCTTCGAGCAGACCCGCACCCGCCTGCGCGTCCGCGGCCCGGTAACGGTCTACAGCGTCGACAAGTTCCCGCGCATGGTCGACTACGTCGTCCCGTCCGGCGTGCGGATCGGCGACGCGGACCGGGTCCGCCTCGGCGCGCACCTCGCGTCCGGCACCACGGTCATGCACGAGGGCTTCGTCAACTTCAACGCGGGCACCCTCGGCGGCTCGATGGTCGAGGGCCGCATCTCCGGCGGTGTCGTGGTCGGCGACGGCTCGGACGTCGGCGGCGGCGCGTCGATCATGGGCACGCTGTCGGGCGGCGGCAAGCAGGTCATCAGCCTCGGCGAGCGCTGCCTGCTCGGCGCCAACGCCGGTCTGGGCATCTCGCTCGGCGACGACTGCGTGGTCGAGGCGGGCCTCTACATCACCGCCGGCACGAAGGTCACGCTCCCGGACGGCGAGGTCGTCAAGGCCCTGTCCCTGAGCGGGCAGTCGAACCTGCTGTTCATCCGGGACTCCGTCACCGGCACCGTGCTGGTGAAGCCGCGCAAGGGCACCGGCGTCGAGCTCAACGCGGCGCTGCACGCGAACGACTGAGCTTCGGGGGAAACTCGGTGTCTGGGGCCCGGTCTGCGCAGGCAGACTGGGCCGCAGCCGCTTTCAGGACCGTCCCAGGGAGGTGCACGTGCTGAAACAGCGACTCGAGTTGAACGCTCGCGCCGCCATCGAGCGTGCCCTGCAGGGGGCGCAGTCCGAGGACTCCTTCGTGGAGTTCAAGACGCAGTGGCCGGTCGACCACGGCAAGGCCGCACGGCAGATCGCCGCGTTGTGCAACGCCGCCCGCGGGTCCGAGGCCATGTGGATCGTCGGCGTCGACGAGAAGGGCCGCTACGTCAAGGGAGCGCCCGCCGAGGAGCTGTCGAGCTGGTGGCCCAGGGTGGAGAGCCACTTCGACGGCGTCGCACCGGGCCTCACCACGGTCGCGTTCGACTGGGCCAGGAACCGCACGGTCGTCGTCCTCAGCCTGCAGACCGACAACGCGCCGTACGTCTTCGTCACGAAGAAGGAGCCGTACAGCAGGGAGATCCCGTGGCGCTCGGGTGAGCGCACGCGGTCGGCGCGGCGCGGTGAGGTGCTGGAACTGCTGGTGCCCAAGCTGGACATGCCCGGCTGGGAGTTCGTCAGCGCCCGCGCCACGCTCAGCCAGCACTCGCCGACGCTGCGGTTCGAGGGCGACCTCTACCTGGAGACGAACCAGCCGTTGTCGTTGCCGCACCACAGATGCCACTCGTACGCGACGTACGGGCTCGACAGCGAGACGGTCGACCTGGCGTTCAGCTTCCGCACGAACACACGGGACGTGCGCGCTGTCGAGAGAGTCGTGCGCGTCGCCGAGCCGGCCGTGCTCCACGTCAGCGCGGACGCCGACGTGGAACTGGACGCGTTCCAGGACCTGTGGGACCTGCACTGGCACCTCGTGCTCGGCCTGGGCCTGAGCGGCGAGGAGATCAGCACCAGCGTCCGCCTCACGACGGACGCGGTGCCGCCGAACCAGTTCACCCGCAGGGTCTGGTCCGCTCTCAAGCCCTGAGGTTCAGGTGCCGAGGCGTTCCACGGCCGCCGCGACCCGTTCGTCGGTGGCCGTGAGGGCGATCCGCACGTGCTGGGCGCCCTCCGGCCCGTAGAACGTGCCGGGAGCGGCCAGGATGCCGCGGTCGGCCAGCCAGGAAATGGTCTCCCAGGCGTCCTCACCGCGCGACGACCACAGGTAGAGGCCCGCCTCGGAGTGCGACACGGTGAACCCCGCCGCCTCCAGCGCGGGCTTGAGCACCTCGCGCCGGGCGCGGTAGCGCGCACGCTGCTCGGCGACGTGCTCGTCGTCCTCCAGCGCCGCCCGCATGGCCTCCTGCACCGGCCGCGGCACGATCATGCCCGCGTGCTTGCGCAGTTCCAGCAGGCCCGCCACCAGTTCCGGGTCACCGGTGATGAACCCGGCCCGGTAGCCCGCGAGCGACGACGACTTCGACAGCGAGTGCACGGCGAGCACGCCGTCGAAGGAGTCCACTACGGACGGGTGCAGCACCGACACCGGCCGCGCGTCGTCCCACGGCAGCGCCAGGTAGCACTCGTCCGAGGCCACCACGGCGCCGACGGCACGAGCGGCGACGACGGCGTCCCGCAGCTGTCCCGCCGACAGCACCCGGCCGGTCGGGTTCGACGGCGAGTTCAGCCACACCAGCTTCGTGCCGGCGGGCGGTTGCTCCCCGTCGGCCAGGCGGACGACCTCCGCTCCCGCCAGCAGTGCCCCCACCTCGTAGGTCGGGTACGCCACGGACGGCACGGCGACGACGTCACCGGGGCCCACACCGAGCAGGGTGGGCAGCCACGCCACGAGTTCCTTGGAGCCGATCGTGGGCAGCACCGCGGCCTCGGACAACCCCGTGACCCCGTACCGGCGCCCCACCGCGGCGACGAAGGCCGCGCGCAGCTCGGGGGTGCCGTGGGTGGTCGGGTAGCCGGGGACGTCGGCGACCGACGACAGAGCCGCCTGGACCACCGCGGGAACCGGGTCGACGGGTGTGCCGACCGACAGGTCGACCACGCCACCGGGGTGCTTGCGCGCCTTGGCGGCGTGGCCTGCCAGCGAGTCCCACGGGAAGTCCGGCAGCGCCGGGCCCCTGCGATGGAGGATCAATGCCCCTCGGCAGCCTGCGGTGCGAGGGCCTTGACGAACTCCGGGTCGGCGCTGACCTTGCCGACCTTGGAGGCGCCACCGGGCGATCCGAGCTCGTTGAAGAAGTCGACGTTGGCCTTGGTGTAGTCCTTCCACTCGTCGGGGACGTCGTCCTCGTAGTAGATGGCTTCCACCGGGCACACCGGCTCGCACGCGCCGCAGTCCACACACTCGTCGGGGTGGATGTAGAGCATCCGGTCGCCTTCGTAGATGCAGTCGACCGGGCACTCTTCGATGCACGCCTTGTCGAGCAGATCCACGCACGGCTGGGCGATCACATAAGTCACTGCGCTCTCCAACTTCATCTGGTCACACCGCGCAAGCCGGAGAGTACGCGGCACGTTCGAGTATCACCCGGTCAGGCTTGCCTTAGCTGCACGGTGTTCCACGTCACAACACCTGGTGGGACAGGATGGGCGGGTGCACACGGTCGATCATCTGGAACTGCTCTGCGCGCGAGCATGGCCCGCTGTGGCAGAAGTCCCGCTAGGAGATTGGTTGATGCGCGCGGCGAACGGGTTCACCGGCCGCGCCAACAGCACTCTGACCTGCGGTGATCCCGGCATTCCGATTCCTGACGCGTTGGGGGTCGCCCAGGGGTTCGCACGGGAGCACGGCATCAAACCCACGGCTCACGTCGTCCGGGGTTCCGCGCACGAGCCCGCTGTCGAACGGGCCGGGTGGCGCGTCGACCTCGATCATCCGGGCGGCGCGGAGTCGCTGGTCATGACCGGTGCTCTCGCGAAGTTCGCCGACGGTGTGGCCGAGAGTCGCGATCTTCCCGGATGGTGGGAACTGACGGCCGGATCCGAGGTCTCCGCCGCCCAGCGGCACGTGCTCGGCACCGGCGCCGTCTGCTTCGCGAGCACCACCGAGGACGGCACCGTGGTCGCCGCCGTGCGGGGTGCGGTCGTCGACGACCTGCTCCACGTCGCACGGCTCGCCGTCCGGCCGTCACACCGCCGCCGGGGCCTCGCGCGGCGCCTGATGGGAGAGCTGGCGGGCTGGGGACTCGAGCGCGGCGCCTCGACGTGCGTGCTCCAGGTCGCCGAGCACAACGAGCCGGCGATCAGGCTGTACGAGGAGCTCGGCTGCACCGAGCACCACCGCTACCGCTACTGGATCCCGGCGGTCTCGTAGAGGCCGGGCCTGTTGGCCGCGTTGCGCGCCATCACGGCGCCCACGGCCACCGCGCCCGGCATGGCGCCGCCCGCGATCAGCAGCAGCGTGCGCCAGTCGCCGAGCAGGAACTGGCCCTGGCCGCCGGGCTCGAGGAACCCGAGCCCGAAGATCGTGAAGAACCACACGAGGAGAGGCGCGGCGGCGGCCGCGACCCGCGTGGACAGACCCGACGCCCACTGCACGAGCAGCGGGGTGGTGACGACGGCCACCACGACCGTGACCGGGAACGGCAGGTCGCCCAGCCGGGGCAGGACCAGGCCGTCGAGCCTGAGCGGGAGGAAGAACGTCTCCAGCACGGCGAGCACTGCTGCCTCGACGCACAGGAGCAGCAGGAACACGACTCGCCAGCTACCGGTCACCCAGTCCTCCGAACAGATCCGCCTCCGCGCCCGCCGCCGATCCCTTGGCGAGCACGTAGTACTCGGCCCCGACCAGCGGCTGCGCGATGTTGTTCGACAGCGCGTACCCGTCGTCCCACACGCTGACCTGCGTCGAGTGTGCACGCAAAGCGCGGCGCTTGGCCGTCAGGTGCTCGGACACGTCCACAACCGTTGTGATCTCTTCATCCGGCGTGACCGGCAGCTCGCCGGGCTCGGGCAGCCGGAACGCCTCGGGGACGTTCTCCAGGGCGGCCACACCGGCGTTCGTGGCGTCGCGGGACGTGACGGCGTAGAAGACCCGTTCGACGTCGGAGACCTGGGCACACGCGGCGACCGTGATCTCGTGCGCGCGGATGTGGTCCGGGTGGCCGTAGCCGCCGAACGCGTCGTAGCTCACGACGACCTGGGGTTTGACCTCGCGCAGGATCTCGACCAGCTGCGCGGTCTGCTCCTCCAGCGCTCCTTGGACGAACGCGCGCGCCTTCGCGTTGGACGGCACGTCGACCATGCCGGAGTCGCGCCAGCGCCCGATGCCGCCGAGGAACCGGTGGTCCGTCACGCCGAGTGCGGCGCAGGCCGACCTCAGCTCACCCACTCGGTAGCCGCCCAGCTGGTCGGCGGCGTCGGCGGCCAGGTGCGCCAGCGCGGGCGGGATGATCTCGCCCTCTTCCCCCAGCGTGCAGGTGACCACTGTGACGTGCGCGCCGGCCGAGGCGTAGCGCGCGATGGTGCCGCCGGTCCAGAGACTCTCGTCATCGGGGTGGGCGTGCACGAAGAGCAACCGTGGTGGGGCAGTCAGCGTCACCGGAAAAGAGTAAAGCGGTGTTCATGGCCCCTGCTCCGCAGGGGCGGCGAGATCGCCGGGAGGCCGGTCATCCGGCCGAACCGGACGACCGACGCGGTCCCGCGTCAGACCGCGGAGAGCCCCGGCCGGCCCGGTGTGCGGGCCGGCCGGGGCTCTCGTTGGTCAGCGAAGCCGTTACACGACCGCACGTTCCTCCGCGAAGTGGCACGCGGACAACGTTCCGTCCGGTCCACCACGCCTTTCCAGCTTCGGTTCCACGGTGGCGCAGATGTCCTGCGCCTTCCAGCACCGCGTGCGGAAGCGGCACCCCGACGGCGGGTTGACGGGCGACGGCACGTCACCGGTCAGCACGATCCGCTGGCGCTGCCGCTCCGCCTTGGGGTCGGGCATCGGCACGGCCGAGAGCAACGCCTGCGTGTACGGGTGCATCGGCCTGGTGTAGATGGCCTCGCGGTCGCCCATCTCGATGATCTTGCCGAGGTACATCACCGCGACGCGGTCCGAGATGTGCCGCACCACCGAGAGGTCGTGCGCGACGAACAGGTACGCGAGCCCGAGCCGTTCCTGCAGCTCCTCCAGCAGGTTCACGACACCGGCCTGCACCGAGACGTCCAATGCGGACACCGGCTCGTCCAGCACCAGGAACCGCGGGTTCAGCGCGAGCGCGCGGGCGATGCCGATGCGCTGGCGCTGACCGCCGGAGAACTCGTGCGGGTAGCGGGCGCGGTGCTCGGGGTTGAGGCCCACGAGCTCCATCAGCTCGTTGACCCGCCGTTGCACGCCGCCTTCGACGCCGTGGATCTGCAGCGGCTCCGCGATGATGTCGTTGACCTGCCACTTGGGGTTCAGCGACGCGTACGGGTCCTGGAAGACGATCTGGATGTCCTTGCGCAACGGCCGCAGCTGCTTGTTGCTCATCGTCGTGAGCTCGCGCCCGTCGAACCTCACCGAGCCCGAGGTCGGCTTGTGCAGCTGCAGGATCGCGCGCCCGGTCGTGGACTTGCCGCAGCCGGACTCGCCGACGAGGCCGAGCGTCTCACCGGGGTGCAGCGTGAACGACACACCGGACACGGCCTGCACCGTGCCGGTGTTGCGCGGGATGATCCCCTTGCCGCGCACCGGGAACTCCTTGACGAGGTCGGTGACCTCCAGCAACGGCGCGGTCACTTCGCCTCCTCATCGGTCACCGAGGACCCGTGCACGGCGGTCACCTCGAGGGACTCGTCGGGGTTGGCGGCGGCGAACGCCGCCGGGTTCTCCACCGTGCCGATCTCGTCGTGCAGGAACAGCCTCTGCGGCTGCTCGATCGACGCCAGGTGCTCCCAGCGGTGGCACCGCGTCCGGTGGTTCGGCGCGCCGGCCTCCTCGAGTTCCGGCTCCCACTCGTGGCACACGTCGGCGACGAGGGGGCAGCGCGGGGAGAACGAGCAGCCGGTCGGCAGGTTCACGAGCGAGGGCGGCGCGCCCTTGATCGGGGTGAGCCGCTTGCCCAGCGTGGACGGGTTCGGCACGGAGCCGAGAAGTCCCACGGTGTAGGGCATCCGCGGCCGTTCGAAGACGTCGTCGACCGGGCCGGACTCGACCACGGTGCCGCCGTACATCACCTGCACGCGGTTGACCATGCCCGCGACCACGCCGAGGTCGTGCGTGATCATGATGATCGCCGCGTCGGTCTCGGACTGGATGCGCAGCATGGTGTCGAGGATCTGCGCCTGCACCGTCACGTCGAGCGCGGTGGTCGGCTCGTCGGCGATGATCACGCTGGGGTCGTTGATGATCGCCATCGCGATGACGACGCGCTGGCGCATGCCGCCGGAGAACTCGTGCGGGTACTGCGCCGCGCGCTTGTCCGGCTGCGGGATGCCGACCAGCTCGAGCGCCTCGACCGCCTTGGCCCACGCCGCCTTCTTGGAGACGTCGTGGTGCGCGCGGTAGGTCTCGGCGAGCTGCCACCCCACGCTGTAGACCGGGTTCAGCGACGTCATCGGGTCCTGGAAGATCATCGAGATGTGCTTGCTGCGGAACGGCTGCATCTGCTTGTAGGTGCGGCCGTTCAGCTCCTCACCGCGGTAGCGGATGGAACCCTCGATGCGGGCGTTCTTGGGCAGCAGGCCCATGATCGCCATGGAGGACACGGACTTGCCGGAGCCCGACTCGCCCACGATGCCGAGCACGTCGCCGGAGTTGAGGTCGAACGAGACGTTGCGCACGGCGCGGACGTCGCCGTCGTCGGTCGGGAACGTCACCGAGAGGTCCCTGACCGAGAGCAGCGGTGCGGTGGTGCCGGAGGGCAGGAAGTCCTCCGAGAGTGCGGGAACAGTGGACATCAGGCACGCACCTTCGTCTGCCTCGGGTCGAACGCGTCGCGCAGGCCGTCACCGATGAAGTTGACGGCGAGGGAGAGCGACACGAGCACGATGAACGGACCCCAGAACAGCCACGGCCGGTTCAGGAACTGGCCGTAGTTCTCCAGCACGATCACGCCGAGCGACGTGTCCGGCGGCTGGACGCCCAGGCCCAGGAACGACAGCGCGGCCTCGGTGAGGACCGCGGCGGCGATCGCCAGCGTGGCGTTCACCGTGATGCTGCCGATCATGTTCGGCACGAGGTGCTTGAAGATGATGCGCGGGGTGCTGGCGCCGCAGGCCCGTGCGGCCTCGACGAACTCCCGCTGCGCCAGGGAAAGCGTCTCGCCGCGCGTGATGCGGGCGATCTGCATCCAGGCGAAGGCGGCGAGCACCAGCGCGACGACGTACCAGCTGCCGGAGAAGCCCTTCACGACGATCGCGGCGACCGCGATCTGCGGGATGATCAGCAGCAGGTCGACCAGGCGCATCAGCGCCGTGTCGACGAAGCCGCGCAGGTACCCGGCCAGGGCACCGAAGGTCACACCGATCGCGGTCGCCAGCGCGGCCACGATCAACGCGATCTGCAGCGAGTACCCGGTGCCGCGCATGAGCAGCGCGAGCATGTCCTTGCCGACCTGGGTGGTGCCGAGCGGGTGGGCGCCGCTCATCGGCTGGTAGGACTTGCTGGTCACGTCCTCGTAGTCGTAGGTCCAGATGAACGGACCGACGAACGCGAACAGCACGAGGAAGACGAAGACGCCGAGGCTCACCATGGCGAGCCGGTGGCGGAGGAAGCGCCGCAGGACGAGCTGGCCCTGGGTGCGGGTCTTGGTGGCGTCGAACTCGTGGGAGTCGGCCTCGGGAGCGCTGTTCACCACGCCGCCCTCGGACGCCAAGTTGATGTTAGCCAAGGCGAATCCTGGGGTCGAGGATGCCGTACACGACGTCGGCGATCAGGTTGAACAGCACGATGAGGGTCGCCGTGACGGCGAGCCAGCCCATCAGCATCGGCGGGTCGAACTGCCGCACGGAGTTCACGAGCAGCGTGCCCATGCCGGCCCAGCCGAACACGGTCTCGGTGATGATCGCGCCGGACAGCACGGCACCGAAGTTCAGCGAGAACAGGGTGGCGACGGGGATCAGCGCGTTGCGGAAGGCGTGGCGGAAGATCACCCGGCTCTGCGAGATGCCCTTCGCCCGCGCGGTGCGCACGAAGTCCGAGTGCAGGATCTCCAGCATGGAGGCCCGTTCGAACCGGCTGTAGGCGGCGAAGCTGATCAGCATCAGCGCGACGGTCGGCAGCAGGAACGTGCCGGTGTACTTGAAGATCACCTCGCCGAAGCTGCCGCTGAAGCCGCCCGGCCGGGGACCCGCGGTGGTGAGCCAGCGGTCCAGCCCCATCGACTCCAGGACGTTGTTGAACTGGATGCCGTAGTTCTTCACGATGACCGCGACGCAGAAGATCGGCATCGAGAACATGAGGAACGCGGTGCTGGTGGCGAGGTAGTCGAAGATCGAGTACTGGCGCACGGCGGCGAGCACGCCGACCGCGACGCCCAGGGTGAGGGCGAGGAGTTCGGCACCGATGACGAGCCGGCCGGTGGTCCACAGCGCGTCCGTGACGGCGGGGTAGACAGCCGTCTTGGCCTGGCCGAGAGCGATGCTCTGGCCCCAGTCACCGGACACGAAGTCGGTGAGCCAGTTCCAGTAGCGGACGACGACGGGCTGGTCCAGGCCGAGTGCCGCCTCGGCGGCCTTGAGGTCGGCTTCGGTGACACCGGGCCGGAACCGCATCTCCGCCAAGGGGTTTCCGGCGGTGGCGACGAGGACGTAACAGGCGAAGCTGCCGATCAGCAGGATGGGTACCGAGATCAGCAGGCGCCGGATGATGTAGCGGATCACGACGAGCTCCCTAGGGGGCACCCGCTCGGGCGGGGCCGGACTCGTGGTCCGGCCCCGCCCGGTCAGGCGTTGCGCACTTCAGCTATGGCGATTACTTGGTCTGCCACTCGTTGGCGTTCCACAGCGCGCCGAAGTAGCTCTGGAAGTACACCCGGTCGAGCCCCTTGAAGGCCCACATGTTCGGCATCTGGAACAGCGGCAGCGAACCGTACGCGCCGGCCAGCGCCGCGTCGGCCTCCGCCCAGTACTTGAGCGAGTCGGAGATCGACGTCTGCGAGACCGCCTGCTTCATGGCCTCGTCGGCCTTCGGCACGGTCAGGTTCTGCCAGTTCTGGCCACCGCCGGTCTCGTAGATCGACTTCTTGCCGCCCTTGAACGGCGAGCTGGACCACGCGAACAGGGCGACGTCGTAGTCACCGGCGGAGACGCGCTCGTCGAGGAAGTTCGGGTCGGTGTCGTCCTTGACCTCGATGCCGGCTTCCTTGCACTGGCCCTGGATCAGCTCGACGGTCTGCTTGCGGCGCGGGATGTCGGTGTGGCTGATCCGGAAGGAGGCGCGCACGCCGTCCTTCGCGAACACGCCGTCGGCACCCTGCGTCCAGCCCGCCTCGGTCAGGATCTTCTTGGCCTCGGCCGGGTCGCCCTTGGCCTTGTCGCCGTAGACGTCCTTGTAGCCCTCGTCGGTCGGGAAGAAGACCAGGCTGCCCATCGGCTTCGCGTCGGCCTGGACCTCGCTGATCAGCTTGTCGATGATGTCCTGGCGCTTGATGCACATGAAGAAGGCCTTGCGGATCTCCTCCTTCGACAGCACCGGGTGCTTCATCTGGATGTCGAGGTGCTCGAACGACAGGCCGGGGCCCGAGCCGAACGTGACGCCCTGGGCGTTGAGGCCCTTGAGCTTGGTGGCCGCGTTCGCGTCCGGCTGCGCGAAGGAGTTGACGGCGAGCTCACCGTTCTCCAGCGCCTGCGCCTGCGCGACGGGGTCCGGGATCGCCTTCAGGACGATCTTGGCGGGACCACCGGGCTTGCCGATCCACTTCGGGTTGCGCTCCAGCGTCACCGACTGGTTCGGCTCGAAGCCGGTCAGCATGTAGGAACCCGCGCCGGGCATCAGGTCCTTGGTGAAGCCGTTCCACTTCTCGTTCCAGAAGTCCGCGGCCTTCTGCAGGTCCGCGGCCGGGGTGTCCTTGGTGAGCTTGGTGACGTCGGCGATGCCGGCGTTCTTCTCGAGGACGTGCGCCGGGAGGACGTCGGTGTTGAACATGTCCTCGTAGTCCGGGTACGGGGAGGAGAACGTGCCGACGAACGTCTGGTCGTCCTTGCACTCGCCGGTCGACAGGTCGTACCCGGTGGTGCTGGCCGGCTTGAAGAACTTGCCGCCGTCGGCCTTCTTGGACGAGTTGCTCTGCGCGAACCACGCCAGGTAGAAGTCGTCGCAGTCCCAGGCCTCGCCGTCGGACCAGGTGACGCCCTTCTTCAGCTTCCAGGTCACGACCTGCGGAGACTTCGAGGTGACCTCGATCGACTCCATCACGTCCTTGTTCAGGATGACCTTGTTGTTGCCGTTCAGGATGTGCGCGCCAGGCTGCACCAGCGTCAGCGCGAACGTGTTGTAGGACTGGTTGGCGTCCTCCGTCGCGTTGTTGTACGAGGTGAACGGCTTGTCGGTCGACACGACGACCTGGTCGCTCTGCTTCGTATCCGGCGCGGTGTAGCCGTCCGCGGACTCACCGCGGGCCGTCGCCATCTCCGCGACGGTGGCGTCCTTGCCATCGGCGTCGTTGGTCCCTCCACCGCCGCCACAGGCACCCAGCACGAGAGACGCGCTGGCCACCAGCGCGATCGCCGGCAGTGCTTTGGTTCTCCTCATCGACACGTGCCCTCCTAGCACTGGGCGGCTGCGGCCTGGTCGGCCTGCACGCCCATAACCGAGATGTGCCATACGCGCCCCGAACCGGCACATCGTGGGCAGCACGGTAGAAACCCGTTGAGGCGGCGGTCACTACCTGGGAGGGTGATCGTGACCCAATGGAAACAGGTTGTAGCAGGCCGCAATGGCCCGATTACCGGGCGGAAGCGTTCGTTGACCGGGCACGCGGAATTCTGTCAACGACGGCCGCCGAACGTAGCAACGCGAAAAGGGCTTGCGCAACGGGTTTCCGGGGCGCCCGCTACCTGTCGAGACGCCGCCATTCGGGTGCACCGCTGAGCACGCCCGCCAAGGGTGCCCCGGCGTCGACTCCCGAAACCGTGGGAAGCACCCCGAGCAGATCGACGACCTGGAAAAGAGGCACCGACACGGCCTGGGCGGCGATCACCGGCTCGACCCTCGCGAGCACGTCCGACAGCAGCACCTTGCCGTTGAGGGCGGCCTCGAGGTCGGCCTGGATCGCCGGGTCGCAGAAGCCCGCGGGGTTGCGCGGGTTCGGCGTCGCCCCGTCCGGAGCGTCACCGGTGCACCCGTACGAGCTCGCCAGCGCTGCCGCCGAGTCACCGGCGTCGACCCTCGGCACGACAGCGATGTCAACGTTCGACTCGACCAGCTGCTTGCTGTAGAGGTCCTCGGCGGTCGGCGTGAGGACCTCGGAGTCGATCCCGCGCTCCTGCAGCTGCGCCTTGATCCGGTTCGCGATGGAGACGTACGGCTCGGCCTTCTCCGGCGCGACGATCCGGAGCTTGAGCGCCTTGCCCGCCTTCTGCCACCCGCCACCGGTCTTCGAGTACCCGGCTGCGGTCAGCAGCTGCTCGCTCGCCGCGGCGTCGAGGGTGTTGGCGGTGATGGTCTTCCGGTACCCGGTGCGGCTCGGCGGCACCACGTAGGAGTCGGCCCGGAACTGGGTGCTGGGCCCGCTCTGCGTCCCGAAGGCGATGAGCGCCTCCCGGTCGAGCGCCGCCACGACCGCCTTGCGCACGTTCAGGTCCCCGAGCTGCTCGCTCACGGGCCGCAGCAGCACCTGCACGACCTCGTTGCGCGGCACCGGCTTCGTCGTGAGGTCCTTGATCCCCTGCAGCAGGTTCACGTCGGCGGCGTCGGCCCGCAGCAACACGGCCTGGTTGTCGCCTTTGGACAGCGACTCGGCCATCGCGCTGTGCGTGGCCCTGCGGATCACGACCCGGTCGAGCGTCGTCGGCACCTCCCAGTACCGGTCGCTGCGCTCGAGCACGACCTCCCCGCGCGGCTCGTCGAGGCTGCGCACCTGGAACGGCCCCGCCGTGGCCGGGAACCCGGTCGCGAGCACGTTCGACCACGTGCCGGGCGCGTCCTTGAGCAGGTGCGCCGGCAACAGGTTCGAGAACAGGCTCCGCCACCCCGGGAACGGCTTGCCGAAGGCGACCTCGACGACCTTGCCGCCCTCACGCGCGCTGATGTTGTCGATGAGCCGGTAGCCCGCCGGATCCACGACTCCGGGCTCGGCGCGCATGCGCTGCCACAGGTAGTAGAAGTCCTCGGCGGCGATGGGCGCGCTGTCGGACCAGCTGGCGTCCTTGCGGATCGTGTAGGTGACGGTGAACGGCTCGGCCTTGGTGACCTTCGCGCTGACCATGAGGTTCCGGTCGAGCTGCGGCGCACCGTCGTTGCCCGGCCGGAAAGGGCTCGGGAGCAGCAGGGAGCTGAGCGCCGTGGTGATGGGGCTCTGCGCGGCGAGCGAGTGCGGGTTGTAACCGCCCGCCACGTCGTCCACGCCGACCACGATCTCCGTGACCTTCGGCCCCGTCGTGGTGATCACAGGTGCCTCGGTCTTCGGGACCAGGGGCGGAGGCGGCGCGTTCGTGCACGCCGCCGCGGTGCCGCACAGGACGGCCGCGACCAGCACTCCCCCGAGACGCCTCATGGTCCTCACACTGCCAGAAGGATGGTGGTGGCGTTCGGGCAACCCGGCTTTTGTCACCCGCGCCACTTGGTGGACGTGACGGGTGGTCGGGGGGTTGCTCGCACGGTGGGTAGTACGGCTCACCCTGGCGGGTGGTTCGGTTGTGCGCGGGGCTGGCGCCTGTTCCAGCGGAGTGGTCGCCTTGGGTCCCGTGTCGCGCGGGTCCGGGTCATCGCCGCTGCTCAGAGCCGTGTGGTCCGGCTGCTCGGCTTTTGCCGTCGCGGTGGGGCGGCGGCCCGCCTCAGCTCGGTGACCCCGCCACCCGAGCCGCCACCCTCCGAACCGGCCCCGGACACGGCGAAGGGCGGCCGGGCTCGTGGCCCGGCCGCCCTTCGCGGCACTGCGTCAGGTCGACCGCAAGCGGTCAGCCGCGCTGCTTCAGGCGCGAGCGCTCGCGGCCTCGCAGGTTCGCGTCCAGGGTGACCTTGCGGACGCGGACGACCTCCGGGGCCACCTCCACGCACTCGTCGGAGGCGCAGAACTCCAGCGCCTCCTCCAGCGAGAGCTTGCGGGGGCGGGCCAGGGTCTCCATCACGTCCGCGGTGGAGGAGCGCATGTTCGTGAGCTTCTTCTCGCGGCAGACGTTGACGTCGAGGTCCTCGGCGCGCGGGTTCTCGCCCACGACCATGCCCTCGTAGGCGTCGGCGCCCGGCTCGACGAAGAAGGTGCCGCGGTCGGCCAGCTGGATCATCGCGTAGGCGGTGATGGAGCCGGCGCGGTCGGCCACCAGGGAGCCGTTGTGGCGGGTGCGGATCTCGCCCGCCCACGGGCCGTAGCCCTCGGAGACGGCGTTCGCGATGCCGGTGCCGCGGGTCTCGGTGAGGAACTCCGTGCGGAAGCCGATGAGGCCACGCGACGGGACCACGTAGTCGAGCTTGATGCGGCCGGTGCCGTGACCCGACATGTTCTCCATGCGGCCCTTGCGGTTCGCGAGGAGCTGGGTGACGGCGCCGAGGTGCTCCTCGGGGCAGTCGACGGACAGGCGCTCGAACGGCTCGTGGATCTTGCCGTCGACGGTGCGGGTGACGACCTGGGGCTTGCCGACGGTCAGCTCGAAGCCCTCGCGGCGCATCTGCTCGACCAGGATGGCCAGCGCCAGCTCACCGCGGCCCTGCACCTCCCAGGTGTCCGGGCGCTCGGTCGGGAGGACGCGCACGGACACGTTGCCGATGAGCTCCGAGTCGAGGCGCGCCTTGAGCATGCGGGCGGTGAGCTTGGTGCCGCCGTTGCGGCCGGCCAGCGGCGAGGTGTTCACACCGACGGTCATCGAGATCGCGGGCTCGTCGACCGTGATGCGGGGCAGCGCGACCGGGTTCTCGGCGTCGGCGAGCGTGTCGCCGATGGTGATGTCCGGGATGCCGGCGATGGCGACCAGGTCACCGGCGCGGGCGAGCTCGGCCGGCTGGCGGTCGAGCGCCTCGGTGATCAGCAGCTCGGTGATGCGGACCTTGACGGGCTCGCCGTCCTCGCGGCACCACGCCACGGTCTCGCCCTTGCGCAGCGTGCCCCGGTGGATGCGGCACAGCGCGATGCGGCCGAGGAACGTCGAGGCGTCGAGGTTCGTGACCAGCGCCTGGAGCGGGCCGTCGATCTCGACGCGGGGGGCGGGGATGTGCTCGAGCAGCACCTGGAACAGGGTGTCGAGGTTCTCCTCGTCCGGCAGGCCGCCGTCCTCGGGCTGGGTGAGCGACGCGCGACCGGCGCGCGCGGAGGCGTAGACGACCGGCAGGTCCAGCACGGACTCGTCGGCGCCGACCTCGGTCGCGAGGTCGAGCAGCAGGTCGTGGGCCTCCTCGACGACCTCGGAGATCCGGGCGTCGGGGCGGTCGACCTTGTTGACCAGCAGGATCACCGGCAGGCCGGCGGCCAGGGTCTTGCGGAGCACGAAGCGCGTCTGGGGCAGCGGGCCCTCGGACGCGTCGACGAGCAGGACGACGCCGTCGACCATGGACAGCGCGCGCTCGACCTCGCCGCCGAAGTCGGCGTGGCCGGGGGTGTCGACGACGTTGATGATCACGTCGCCGTCCGGCGTGTGCCTGCGCACAGCCGTGTTCTTGGCGAGGATCGTGATGCCCTTCTCGCGCTCGAGCTCGCCCGAGTCCATGACCCGGTCGACGAGCTCGGCACGCGCGGAGAAGGCGCCGGACTGGCGCAGCATGGCGTCGACCAGGGTGGTCTTGCCGTGGTCGACGTGCGCGACGATCGCGACATTTCGCAGGTCAGTGCGCGTCTGAAGGGCAGACGCGGTGGCCGTGGGCACGCAGAACTCCTAGAGCTTCGAAGGCGTTGGAGGGGCTCGCGCCGGACACTTCGATGCGCAGGGCCGGTTTTGATACTACCGGCTGCGTCGCCATTACCACACAAGAGTGCCAGTGAAGTGAGCCTCACCTACTCTAGCGATACGCGGCGGAGTGGAGTTCAACCAGTGGGTAAAAAGCTCAAGAAGAAGTGCTGCCGGTCGAAGCCCCGGTGCAAGCGCTGCCCGGTTCCCTTCCTGCTCGAGGAACGCGACAAGGCCAGGAAGAAGGCGGCGAAGAAGGCCGAGAAGGCCGCCAAGAAGGCGCTGAAGAAAGCCGCTTGAGACCCGAGGCACGCCGGTAGGGCGTTCGGCCTCCTCCGGCGCCACTCGACCGGGAACGCGAAGGCCGATCGGCCCGCACGACGTGCCCAAGCTCACGCCACCGGCGACCCCGGCGAGGCGGTCCGGGGCGTCATCGCCGCACCCGGCACCCGCACACCACCGGACCGAAAAGCGCCGCGGGAGCTCGCCGGACCGGACGTGCGGCAACGACCCGATCACCCCGCACGTGGTCGTCGAGGACGCTCACGGCGGCAATCGAGTGGCTTCCCCGAAGCGGCGTTAGCCCTGCAGCACGGCTTCGTTCAGCTTCGAGAGCTCGGGCGCCGTCCTGGTCGCCTCGAACTCGCAGATCTCGTAGTTCACGAGCTTCTGCTCGGCCCACGGGTCCGTGGCGAGCAGGGCCTCGAGCTTGCCCCGGGGCATGGGGCGCGTGATGATCACGCCGCCCGTCCTCGGCACCTGACGCCCCGAAGCGAGGAAGAGGCCCCGCTCGTACTGCTTCTCGACCCACTCGCGGTGGTCGGGGAGGGCGTAGTCGATCTGTTCCAGTGGCGCGGCGTACTTCAGCAGCACGATGAACATGCGTTGACGGTAGACCTATACTCGGGATCGTGCGCATCCTCAACGCCTTCTGGCGGGCCGCTTCCAGGCGGCCGGAGTAGCAGCGCGCAGAAACCACTGACGCGACACACGGGCCGCCCCGAGGGGCGGCTTTTTCGTTTCGTTCCCGACGGGCGGTCCTTCGACGGAAGGACCGATCATGATCCGGCTCTCGGCCATCACCCCCTCCGGCCAGGTCCACCTGGGCAACTACCTCGGCGCGCTGCGGACGTGGGCGCGGGAGGGCACCGAGGAGGACGTGTACTTCATCAGCGACCTGCACGCGATGACGTCGTCGCACAACCCGCAACGCCTGCGATCCATGACGCGCGAGCAGCTCGCGGTGCTCGTCGCGTCCGGCATCGACCCGGCCAGCGTGTGCGTGCAGAGCGACCTCATCCGCGAGCTGGGGGCGCTCAACTGGGTCCTGGAGTGCACCTGCACCTACGGCGAGGCCGCGCGGATGATCCAGTTCAAGGAGAAGTCGCTCGGCCGCGAGTCGGTGCGGCTGAGCCTGCTCACCTACCCGGTGCTGATGGCGGCGGACATCCTGCTGCAGGGCACAGCGGAGGTGCCGGTCGGCGAGGACCAGCTCCAGCACGTCGAACTGGCCCGTGCGCTCGCCCGGCGGTTCAACCACGCCTACGGCGACGCGTTCATCGTGCCGACGGCGGTGGTGCCGAAGGTCGGGGCGCGCATCAAGGACCTCTCGGACCCGACTCGCAAGATGGACAAGTCGGCCCGGAGCTCCACGGGCGTCGTCTTCGTGCTCGACGAGCCGGACCTCGTGCAGCGCAAGGTCCGCAGGGCCGTCTCGTCGGCCGAGGGCATCGCGAACCTCGTCGAGGTCCTCGCCTCCTGCACCGGCAAGGAGCCCGAGGACTTCACGAGCAGGTTCTCCGAGCTCAAGGACGTGGTGGCGGAGGCGGTGATCGAGGAACTGCGGCCGGTGCGCGCCCGCACCCTCGAGCTCCTCGCCGACCCCGCCGAGCTGGACCGGATCCGGGCGGCGGGCGCCGGCCGGGCGCGGGAGCGCGCCCAGCACCGGCTGAACGCGGCCCTGCGCCTGTCCGGGCTCAGTTGAGGAGCTGCTGAAGGGCCGGCACCAGCACCCTGTCTGCGGGCAACCAGGGAAGACCGGGCAGCTCGCCGGCGGTGACCCACCGGACGGCGTTGTGCTCCAACGCTTCCGGCTCACCGCCGGCGAGCTCGGCCGAGAAGATCCGCAGCACCAGGTCGCGCTTCAACGGCACGTCCGGCCCGACCCGCTCGCCCACGACGACCGGAACCCCCAGCTCCTCCACGCACTCCCGCACCAGCGCGTCCACAGGCTTCTCACCGGGCTCGACCCGTCCGCCGGGCAGTTCCCACTGTCCCGCATGGGTTTCCGGGAACGACCGCTGCTGCGCGAGCAACCGTCCACCCCGGACGATCGCGGCGCCGACGACGACACGGGCGGAACGCAGCTCCGCGCACCGCCGCGCCAGCAACGCCGAGCGCTTCTCCAGTACCCGCAACGCCGTCCCGCGCCCGACCGTCATGTCCGCGAACCGCCCGACGACACCGCGCACGGAGGTCCAGCCGACCCGGTCGACCACCATCGTCCCCGCGCCGGTGACCACGAGGTCCGTGTGCAGCTCCAGGAAGTCACCCGCGGCCGACACCCCGGACAGGTCGGCGCGCGTCACCGTCAGCCGGACCCCGAACGGCCCGGTGAGCTCGTCCCCCGCGCACAGCAGGGGTCCCGGGACGCGGACACCGAACCCGGTGATCAGCGACGTGTCCAGCAGGGCACCCGCGACGACCGAAACAGGCGCGTCGACCAGTGCCGACGCTCGCAACTCTGGCACCCGAGCTTGCTACCAGGACGGCCAGCGGATCTCCAAACGCGCACCGCCCGCGGGCGACTCGGCGGCGTGCACCGAGCCACCGCGGCGCTGCACGAGGTGCGCCACCAGCGCGAGCCCGAGGCCGAAGCCGCCGGAGCCGCGCCCGCGGTCCTCCTCCACCCGGTAGAACCGGTCGAACACCTTCGTCCG
The DNA here is from genome assembly GCF_021056325.1 of Lentzea sp. CC55. Taxonomy (NCBI): domain Bacteria; kingdom Bacillati; phylum Actinomycetota; class Actinomycetes; order Pseudonocardiales; family Pseudonocardiaceae; genus Lentzea; species Lentzea sp. CC55. Next base: position 78,643 of record NZ_JAJCXE010000022.1, read on the forward strand.
GTGCTCGGCGGGAATGCCGTGCCCGTCGTCGTCCACGAGCAGGCGCACGTCCCGCCCCACCGGCACCAGCGTCAGCGTGATCGTCGAGTACGCGTACCGGGCGGCGTTGCGCAGCAGGTTGTCCAGCACCAGCTCGACCTCGGACCGCGTGGCCGACACCAGGCACGCCGACGGCGGCGCGGTCAGCCGCACCAGCAGCTCGGTGTCCAGCCGGGAGATCGCCGCCTCGGCCTCCAGCACCAGGTCCACGGCCTCGGCGCGCGGCGGCGCCCCCGTGTCGGCGCGGGCGAGGATCAGCAGCGATTCCACCAGCGCGCTCAGCCGGATCGACTCCTCGACCACCGACTCCAGGACCTCCAGCGAGAAGTCCGGATCGGGGTGCGCCACGGCGACCTCCGCCTGGGCGCGCACGGAGGCCACCGGCGAACGGAGCTCGTGCGCCGCGTCCCCGGTGAAGCGCCGCAACCGGTCGGAGGCCTCGTCACGCCGGGCCAGCAGCGCGTTCAGCGCCTCGGCCAGCGCCTGCAGCTCGTCCCGCGACGGCGGCACCGGCAACCGTTCGCCGTGCGGCAGCTCCCCCGCCGCGACGCGCATCCGTTCCACCGGCCGCAGCGACGACCGCACCGCCAGCCAGGTCGCGATGCCCACGAGCACGGCCACGAGCACCGCCGCGACGGCCAGCCAGCGCGTGCCGAGCGTGTTCGCCTTGCCGTAGCCGAGCAACGTGCTCGCGTAGACCTCCAGCCTGGGCGTCCCGTCCCCGGCGAACACGACCTGCCCGCGGAACCGCAGTGCGGTCTCGCCCTCCAGCCGCAGCACCGGTTCCCCGGACTTGAGCTCCCGGATGTCCCGCGCCGTGAGCGGCAGCGGCGGCCCGCCGTCCACGGGCACCCCGGCCACGTCCAGCACGCGGGGCGGCGACTTCGCCAGCTCCTGGTCCACCGCGGTGATTTGGATCAGGCCGATCAGCGCGGGCGCGAAACCGGTGAACGCGAGCAGGCACAGCAGCGCCACCCCGGTCGCCACCACGGTGATGCGGAAGCGCAGCGTGCGCCGCAACCACCAGCGGCGAGGGATCACCTGTTCCCCAGGGCGTTGTCGAGGTCCGGGGTGGACGCGATGTACCCGTGCCCCCGGATCGTCCGCACGACCTCCCCCGCCCCCACGGCCTCCAGCTTGCGCCGCAGGTAGCCGACGTAGACCTCGACGGCGTTGCGGGTCGCGGCCTGCTCGTCGCCCCAGACGGTCCGCAGCAGCTCGTCCTTGGTCACCACGGACCCCGCCCTGGACGCCAGCACGTCGAGCACCGCGTACTCCCGCGGCGACAGCGAGACGTCCTGCCCGGCCCAGCTGACCTCGCGCAGCCCCCGGTCGATCACGAGGTTGCCCAGCGTGAGCTTGCGCCGCGCGCCCCCTCCGCGGCGCAGCAGGGCGCGGACCTGCGCGACCAGCACCACGAAGCTGAACGGCTTGACGAGGTACCCGTCGGCGCCGAGGTCGAGCCCGTCGGCCTGGTCGACCTCCCCGTCCTTGGCCGACACCATCAGCACGGGCGTGCGCACGCCGTCGGCCCGCATGCGCTGCAGCACCCGGTACCCGGACAGCCCCGGCAGCATGATGTCGAGCAGGACGACGTCGAACGCCCCCGTGAGCGCCACGCGCAGCGCGGTGGGCCCGTCGGCCGCGGTGACGACCTCCATGCCCTCCGCCGACAGACCCCGTTCCAACGCCCGGCGCACGCCGACTTCGTCGTCCACGACCAGCACTCGAGGCTTCACACCGCACAGCATGCCGCCCGCCGCCCCCACCCGCCCTAAAGATCTCAGCCGACTCTCAGAAAGCCGTGCTGCGATCACCCAAAAGACCAGGTAGAACGGATCTCAGCACCATCTCAGCAACCCACCGCCAAGCTGTGGTCACAAGCCCTTGGAGGAGGGGACCAGATGAACAACCGAAAGGTGACCCTGGCCGCGGCAGCGGCCGGAGTGGTCGCCGGTGCGGCAGGCCTCGGCCTGCTCGCCATGCCCGCAGGCGCAGGCCAGCCACCCACGCTCCCGGACGTGTCCGCGGAGTCGCTCGTCGAGCAGGTGCTGACGAGCGAGCCCGGCGCGTTCGGCGGCACCGTGCAGGTCGACAACAAGCTCGGCCTGCCGTCGATCGCGGAGATCCCGCAGCTCGCCGACGGCAAGCACAGCGCGCGGATCTGGACCGACGGCAACGGCAGGTTCCGCGCCGCACTGCCGAACGGCCAGTCCGAGCAGACCGTCGTCCACGACGGCAAGACCACCTGGTCTTGGAACTCCGCCGACAACGAGGTCACGAAGGCCGAGCGCGGGGCGGACGAGCGCAAGCCGGACGCGAAGGCCGACGCGGCCAACCCGGCCGAGGCGGCCAAGCAGGTCGTCGGCCTGACCAAGGAGTTCAGCGACATCAGCGTCGACGGCACCGCGCGGGTCGCGAACCGTGCCGCCTACGAGCTCGTGCTGACCCCCAAGGCCAGCGAGAAGACGCTGATCCGCGAGGTGCGGATCGCCGTCGACTCCGAGCTCAAGATGCCGCTGCGCGTCGCCGTGCTGACCAACGGCACGAGCGAGCCCGCCGGCATGATCGGCTTCAGCGAGATCAACGTCGGCCCGCAGGACCCGAAGCTGTTCGAGTTCACGCCGCCGGCGCAGGCGGAGGTCACGACGCCGGAGGCCAAGGAGCGCGACCGGGACCGCTCGCCGGAGCTCGGCCTCGAGCAGGCGCTGCAGGGTGAGAACCCGCAGGTCTTCGGCACGGGCTGGGACACGGTGGTCGGGGCGAGGATCCCGGCCGAGGCCATGGCGCAGGTCCCGGCGGAGGCGCAGGGCCTCGTCGACCGGTTCACCAAGAAGGTGAGCGGGTCCTGGGGCAGCGGCAAGGTCTTCACCACGAAGGTCGCCACGATCCTGATCGCGGACGACGGCCGCGTTGCCGCGGGTGCCGTTCCCGAGCAGGTGCTGTTCGACACGATCGGACAGGTGAAGTGACCACCTCGACCAGCGCGCCGGTGACAGCGCCGTCCACCACCGCTGTCGCCGCGCGGACCAGGGGTCTGCGCAAGGAGTACGGGAGCACGGTCGCCGTGGACCGCGTCGACCTCGAGCTGCCGCAGGGAGCCGTGCTCGGCATGCTCGGACCCAACGGGTCCGGCAAGACGACCACGATCCGGATGCTGCTCGGGTTGGTCCGCCCCACGCAGGGGGAGATCGAACTGCTCGGCCGGCGTCTTCCCGACGGCGCCGAGCAGGTGCTGCCGCACGTCGGCGCGCTGGTCGAGGGTCCGGGGTTCCACCCGTTCCTCAGCGGGCGGGAGAACCTCGTCAGGTGTGCCGCGTTCGAGCCGCTGCTGCCCAAGAAGCAGATCAAGCAGGCGGTGGAGGAAGCGCTCGACCGCGTCGGGCTCGCCCAGGCGGCCCACCGCAGGTACCGGGGGTACTCGCTCGGCATGAAGCAGCGTCTCGGCCTGGCCGGGGCGCTGCTCGTGCCGCGCAAGCTCGTCGTGCTCGACGAGCCGACCAACGGCCTCGACCCGGCCGGCACGCGGGAGATCCGCAAGATCATCGCGGAGCTCCACGCGGCGGGCAGCACCGTCCTCGTCTCCAGCCACCTGCTGAGCGAGGTCGAGGCCACCTGCACGCACGTCGCCGTGCTGCACCGCGGCACCGTGGTGGCGCAGGGCGAGCTGACCGAGCTGCTGCAGGCGGGGGGATCCGCCCTGCAGGTGATCACACCGGACGTCGAGAAGGCGCTGAGCGCGTTGCGCCAGGCCAAGATCTCCGCGCGGCCGCTGGGCGACGGGCTGCGGGTCGAGCTCGCCGGCACGAGCGCGCCGCAGGTGATCGAGACGCTCGTCCAGGGCGGTGCCAGGGTCTTCGAGGCCACGCGCTGGAAGACCGGTCTCGAAGAGCTGTTCGCGCGGCTCACCGAGGCCGAGGAGGCCGAGCGCGGGATGTCCGCCGTGGACACGCTGGACGGGGGCTCGCGATGATCACGCGTCAGTTCGGTTCCGAGGTGCGCTGGATGCTGCGCAGGCCCCGCACGCTCATCGGCCTGTTCGGCCTGGTGCTGGTGCCGATCATCATCAGCTTCGGCATCTGGACCGCCGGCGAGGACGAGGGCGGCGGCGGGCCTCCCGGGCTCGGCGCCATCCTGCAGGGCAACGGCATGGTCGTGCCGATCTTCACGTTGTTCCTGTCGCTCAACCTGCTGCTGCCGCTGGTGGCGTCGATCTGGGCGGCGGACGGCCTGGCGGGCGAGGCACAACACGGCACGTTGCGCGGCCTGCTGGTCGCGCCGGTGTCCCGCGTGCGGCTGCTGTTCGTGAAGCTGTTCGGGCTCGCCGCGATGTCGTTGTTCGCCGTCACGCTGATGGCCGTCGTCGGCATCATCGCGGGCACGGCGTTCCTCGGCACGGACGGCATGATGACGCTGTCGGGCACCACGCTGGACACCGGCGAGGGCCTGCTGCGCATCGCGTTGTTCGTCGTCCTCGTGACGTTCCAGATGGTGTCGATCGGCGCCGTCGCCCTCGCCGTCTCGGCCACCACCGAGCACCCGCTGGTGGTGCAGGCGGCGACCATGACGACGATCATCGTGTTCCAGGTGCTGGGGCAGTTCTCGTCGCTGGACTGGCTGCACCCGTTCCTGATCACGACGGGCTTCCCCGGCCTGATCGACGTGATGCGCGACCCGGTCCCGCTCGACCAGATCCGGGACAGCACCCTGCTCGCGGGCTGCTACCTGCTGATCGGCACGGGCCTGGCCGCCATGCGCCTCATCACGAAGGACAACTAGCGCCGGAACCCGCCCTCGCTGTTGATCACCTGACCGGTGATCCAGGCGGCGTCGGCGGTGCAGAGCCAGGAGATCAGCCGGGCGGCGTCGTCCGGCTGACCCCAGCGCTTCAAGGGCATCCGCTCGTTCACGAAGTCCGTGAGCTCCGGTCCGGCCCACCCGGTGTCGGTCGGGCCGGGGTTCACGGCGTTGACGGTGATGCCGCGGTCCGCCAGTTCGTGCGACAGCGTCGCCACGATCGCCGCGAGGGCGCCCTTCGACGCCGCGTAGGCGACCTCGCCGGGCATCGGCCCGAGGTTCTGCCCGGACGTCAGGAACACGACCCGGCCGCCCTCACGCCCCTCCCACCTGCGGGCAAACGCTTGCGCCAGCAGGATCGACGAGCGCGTGTTCACCGCGTGGTGCCCGTCGAGCATCTCGGCGTCCACCTCGGCCAGCGACCCGTCGCCGCCGGACCGCGCGTGGTTGCACACCAGCACGTCGACGCGCCGAACGCCTCGACGGCCGCGGCCACCAGCCGTTCCGGCCCCGCGGGGTCGGCCAGGTCCACGCCCAGCCCCTGAGCGCCGATGCCGGCCAGCACCTCGTCCACGGAGTCCGCGCCCCACGGCTGCGCCGCGTCGTGCGGGACGTGGTGCTGCACGAACACCTCGGCGCCCAGTCCGCGCAGCCGGGACGCGATCGCGTAGCCGATGCCCTGCCGCCTGCTCACGCCGGTGACCAGCGCTACTCGTCCCTCGAGAAGTCCCATAGGACTGCATGCCTACCCGACGCGCGCGACGCCGTCCAAGTCGATTGCGAGCCGCACGCGGTCCCCGACCGACACCGGTCCCACGGCCTCGTACTCCTCGCCGCCGATCTCCACGAGCAACCGCACGTGGTCGCGCCGGTGCACCCGCTCCAGCACCGTGCCCTCCAGCAGACCGTCGGAGTCGACCCGCAGCGCCGTGGCGCGCAACCCGACCCGTTCGACGTCCAGGCCGACGAACGAACCGGGCACGAACCTGCTGCAGCCCAGGAACTTCGCGGTCTCGACGTCCACCGGCGACGACCACACCTCGGCGGGCGGGCCGACCTGGACGATCCGGCCGCGCGACATGATCGCCACCCGGTCGGCCAGCGTGAACGCCTCGTCGTGGTCGTGCGTCACGACCAGCGCCGTCGTGGCCGCCTCCCGCAGCAGCCGCGCCAGGTCGACCGCGAGCTGCTCGCGCAACGCCCGGTCCAGCGCCGACAGCGGCTCGTCCAGCAGCAGCAACCGCGGTGACGGCGCCAGCGCGCGTGCCAGCGCCACCCGTTGCTGCTCCCCGCCGGACAGCTGCGTGACCCGGCGATCGGCGTAGCCCTCGAGGCCGACGAGCTCGAGCAGCGACAGCACGCGCTTGTCCCGCGCCTCGCGCTCGACCTTCCTCATCCGCAGGCCGAACGCCACGTTCCCGGCGACCGTGCGGTGCGGGAACAGCTGCCCGTCCTGGAACACCAGCCCGAACTCGCGCCGGTGCACCGGGACGCCGGCCAGGTCCGCGCCGTCCCACCGCACGGCACCGGACGAGGGCTTCTCCAGCCCCGCGACCGTGCGCAGCAGCGTCGACTTCCCGCACCCCGACGGCCCGAGCAGCGCCACGACCTCGCCGTCCCGCACGGAGAGCGACACGTCCGACACCGCCGTCGTCGGTCCGTACCGGACGGTGATCGAGTCCAGCTCCAGCGCCATCAGAACTCCCCGCTGCTCGGCACGCGCAGCCGCTCGATCAGCAGCACGCACCCGACCGTCACGACCATCAGCAGCGCGCACGCCGCGTAGGCCATCTGGCTGTTCAACTCCCCCGGCCGCGACATCAGCCGTGCGATCACCACCGGCAACGTCGGCGCGTCCGGCCGGGCCAGGAAGCTCGTCGCCCCGAACTCCCCCAGCGCCACCACGTACCCGAACCCGGCCGCCGCCACCAGGGACCGGCCGACCAGCGGCAGGTCGACCTCGCGCCACACCCCGGCGGGCGAGGCCCCCAGCGTCGCCGCCGCCTGCCGCAGCCGTTCGTCGACGGCCCGCAGCACCGGCAGCACCATTCGCACGACCAGCGGCGTCACCACCAGCGCCTGTGCCAGCGGCACCAGCATCGGCGAGGTGCGGAAGTCGCCGGGCAGCGCGTCCATGGTGATCAGGTAGCCGAAGCCGACCGTCACCGCGGACACCCCGAGCGGCAGCATCAGCGCCGTGTCGAGCACCTCGGCGGAACGCGCACCGGACCGCCGCAGCCCGACCAGCACCACGGCCGAGAACACCCCGACGACCAGTGCCACGAGCGTGGCGTCGAAGGCCGTCCGCAGCGAGTTCACCGCGGCGTCGACTCCGGTCACCGCCAGCGTGCCCCGGTCGCCGCGGGTGTTCAGCGCCACGTACCCGGCGAGGCTCCAGCCGTCCCGGGTGGACAGCGACCGGGTCACCAGGCCGACGACCGGCGTCAGCAGCGCGACCACCACGGCGAACGCGGCGCCGACGACGTACCACTCACCGCCGGCGGGCCGCCGGGCCAGCTCCTCCCTGCCGCGCAACGCCAGAGCGGTCTCCCGCCGGCGCCGGGCGAGCGCGCCCAGCACGAGCACCGCCAGCACGGCGGCGAACTGCAGCAGCGACAGGGCGGCCGCCCCGGACAGGTCGAACAGCTCCACCGTCCGCAGGTAGATCTCGGTCTCCAGCGTCCGGTACCGCGAGCCGCCGAGCACCAGCACGACGCCGAAACTCGTGGCGCAGAACAGGAACACGACCGCCGCGGCCGAGCCGATCGCGGGCGCGAGCGCCGGCAGCACCACCGACAGGAACGCCCGCGGGCGTGACGCCCCCAGCGCCCGTGCCGCGTCCTCGGCCCGCCGATCGGTGTGCGCCCACAGCCCGCCGACGGTCCGCGCGACCACGGCGACGTTGAAGAAGGCGTTCGCCAGCACGATCGGCAGCACGCCGCCGTCCGGCCAGAACGTCCGGAAGGCCAGGCCCACCACCACGGTCGGCAGCACGAACGGCACCATCACGGCGGCACGCACCAGCCCGAGCCCGCGGATCCGGCACCGGGCCAGCACGAACGCGAGCGGCATCCCGGCGACGACCGCCACGACCGTCGACGCCAGGGCCTGCCCGAGGGTGAAGCCGACGAGCTCCCAGGTGCCGCCCTCGAAGACCGCCTCCAGGACACCGCCCTCACGCAGCCCGAGCGACACGATCGCCAGCACGGGCCACGCGAAGAACAGTCCCAGGAAGGCCAGCGGCAGCAGCGCCGCCGCCGACCACCCCGTGCGCGAGCTCAGCCCTGCACGAGCTTGCGCCACTGCTCGACCCACGCTTCGCGGTTGTCCTTGACCTTCTCGGCGGGCAACGACTGCGACGAAGACGGCAGCGGGGCGTCCTTGGCCCACGACTCGGGCAGCGCGACGCCCTCGCGCGAGGGGTAGACGTACATCTGCTCGGCCACCTGGGCCTGGAACTGCTCACCCAGCAGGAAGTCGAGGACCTTCTTCGCGTCCTCGGGGTTCTTGGCGCCGGACAGCACGCCGGCGTACTCGACCTGGCGGTAGCAGGTGTCGAGCACGGCCTTGGTCTTGCCGCCCTCGGCCGACGGCGACGACGCGTACGACACGACGATCGGCCGGTCGCCCTTGGTGGCGGAGAACTCCTGGTTGTAGGCCTCTTCCCAGCCGCTCACGACCTTGACGCCGTTGGCCTTGAGCTTGGTCCAGTACTCCTGCCAGCCGTTCTCGCCGAACTTCGCGATCGTGCCGAGCAGGAAGGCGAGACCGGGCGAGGACGTGGCCGGGTTCTCGACGACCAGCTTGTCCTTGAACTTCGGGTCGACCAGGTCCTCGTACGACTTCGGCTCGACCCCGCCGAGCCCGGCCGGGTCGATGTTGAGGCACACGTCACCGACGTCGACGGCCTGCAGGCGGTTCGAGTCGTCGGCCTTGTACCGCTGGGCGCCCTTCGCGGCCTCCGGCGAGGCGTACTCGGCGAAGACGCCCTCGCTCAGAGCGCGCGAGGCGAAGGTCGAGTCGACGCCGAACGCCACGTCGCCGATCGGGTTCGCCTTGGTGAGCACCAGCTTGTTCGTCAGCTCGCCCGCGTCGCCGCTCGCGAGCTGCTTCACGGTGATGCCCGAGGACCTCTGGAACTCGTCCAGGACCTCCTGCTTGACCGCGAACGAGTCGTGGGTCACCAGCGTGACCTCGCGCGACTGCGGTGCGGTCGAGGTACCGGCCGAGCACCCGGCCAGCACCAGAGCAGCGCAAACAGCAAAAATCCTTCTCACGTCAAACCTCTCCCTACGCCGGTATGACCCGGATCAGGTGGACGGTCGAGGGCTTGCGAGCCCTCCTCTCAGCCCGGCGCTTCACCGGACTCCCGTGGTAAACGCGCAGCTTACGTGACGTGGTGGGACGATCAGGACATGGCCGAGCTGTTGAGCGACGATCAGTTGGACGACCTGCTCCCCAAACTCCCCGGCTGGTGCCCCCAGGACGCGGCACTGGTGAAGACCGTGGAGCTGCCGAGCTTCTCCCAGGCGATCATGGTCGTGAACCGGGTCGCGGAGATCGCCGAGAACGACAACCACCACCCGGACATCGACATCCGGTACAAGGCGCTGACATTCCGCCTGAGCACGCACTACAAGGGAGGAATCACCGCACTGGACGTGTCCCTCGCCGAGGAGATCGACGGGGTCCTGGACGCCCTGGGCTGACCCGGCCGGGAGGCGTCAGCCGGCGACCCTGCTGGGTTCGCCGTCGGCGGCTTCCTCGCCACCGGGACGCGGCTCGCCGCGCTCGCGCCGCGCCGCCAGCCCGATCGCGACCAGCGTGAGCACGCCCGCGGCCGGATAGCCCCAGCCGAGCGCCACGAAGATCCACGGCCGCGGGAAGTCCCAGATGTTCGGCTGGGCCAGCAGCAGGAACGAGATCAGGTAACCGCCGGTCAGCAGCACCCACAGGCCGGCGGTGATCTTGCACAGCACGTGCCCGCCCTCGTGGATCAGCCACAGCAGGGCGGGCACCATCCACACCCAGTGGTGGCTCCACGAGATCGGCGAGACGAGCAGGCCGAGCATCTGCACGCTCACGATCAACGCCAGCGCGTCCCTGGTCCTGCTGACCGCGAACCACGTCAGAGCGGCCGCGACGAGCACGGCGACGATGTAGATCGGTCCCGTCTTGACGTCGTAGCCGACCGTGCGGCTGAGCGCTCCGCGCAGCGACTGGTTGATCGCGCTGCCGACCGGGCCGACCCGGCTCGCGTCACCGAGCAGCTGGAACCAGAACTTGTCCGACTGGGACGGTGAGATGGCCCACCCGATCCCGTACACCACCACAAAAGCGACGAACGACCACACAGCGGCCATCCACCGGCGCTGGACGAGGAAGTACAGCCCGGAGATCGCGGGCGTGAGCTTGATGCCCGCGGCGAACCCGACGCCGGCGCCGCCGACCCAGTTCCGCGCGCTGGCGAGCGTGCCGATCAGGATCGCGACCAGCACCAGGTTGATCTGGCCGTAGTTGAGCGTGGTGCGGACCGGCTCGATCCACAGCGTCAGCGCGGTCCACATCATGGCGCGGCGCGGGTCCGGCAGCCGGAGCAGCTTCAGGCTGGTGCGCACGATGAAGTACAGGCACCCCAGGCAGATCAGCTGCCAGAGCCAGCGCGACGCCTCCCACGGCACCCAGCTCATAGGCGTGAAGATCGCGGCCGCGAACGGCGGGTAGGTGAACGGCAGCGGGAACACGTCCGCGTACTGGTCGAGCCGCCACTCGTAGAGGTCGCCGGAGAACAGGTGCGGCGACCCGTTGCGGTAGACGAGCAGGTCGATCATGGTCATCTTCGCCTGGAAAGCGACCATGAACAGGTGCCCGGCGACGGACAACGCGAGCAGCCACGGTGCTACGGAGAGCACACGCGCTTCCACAGCACGGAGTTTCACGCCGAAAACGTTACCCGAGGCAACGTTCTGGGGTACCCCGGCGTCATAAGGCACGGGAGAGATCGCAAAAGGGAGTTTTTCCGACCATGTCAGTTGATCTTGTAGTTGCCGCTGTCGCCGCTCTGGCCATGCTGGGGGTCGCGTTCGGCGTGTTCGCCGCCGCCGCACGAACCAAGAACAACGTGTGAACGTTGTGGGGCATGACGCGTGAACGTTGTGAGACGTGAAGAAGGGGGATCCTCCACAGTGGAGGATCCCCCTTCTTCGTTCACCGCTTCCGAGGGGTGGAGCGGCTTTTAGAAGTAGTGCGCGCGCCCACCGATCGGCTTGCCGACCGCGCCGAGGACGGCCAGGATCGCGCCGATGACCAGCAGCACCACGCCCAGCGTCGTCAGGATGCTGATACCGGCCAGCCATCCGACGACGAGCAGAATCAGACCGAGGACGATCATTGCAACCTCCAGGTGGGGAAACCTGAACTCTGGCTACCCCACGGAGGTCGGTACAAACCTTCCATCAAAAATTCGTCGCCGATACAAACCGGGCGCGCACTCCTTCAACTGCCGTCCCGGAAAGCTTCGGCGGTGAAGGCTTCGACGTCAGCTGCGCCTTCACAACCGATTGTCGCTCACCGCATTCACGCGTGCACTTGGAGCGACTGATTCCAGGTGGCGCTGGTGGTTGAGGTGATGCGTGGCAGGCTCCAGTCGCAGCGCTTCGGCCTGGGTGAGGTGTCGAGCCGCCGGCTCGAGGACGCCGAAGTTCCGGTAGCCCTCGCTCACGCGGTAGGAGTTCAGGAGCGTTGATCGTTGTGGGCGCACGCGGCGGGCTCACCTGGCCGGGTGTGCTGACCAGCCGCTATTTTGAGCCATGACCGCTCTGCCTGACTGGATGCGCCCTCCCCGCGCGGAAGGGTGGTTCGCGGAGGACCTGGACCGGCTGCCGGAAGCGCCCCGGCACACCGAGCTGATCGACGGAGCTCTCGTTTTCACGGTCTCACCGCAGCGGTCATGGCACGGTCGTGTCGTCACCGGGCTCACCCTGGAGCTGATGAACCAGGCTCCGGACGGCTACGAGGTCGAGTGCGAAATGACCATCAAGCTCGACCGGCGCAACCGTCCGGAGCCGGATCTCCTGGTGACCACGGCGTCGTTGGAGCGCGACCGCACATGGTTCGCCCCTGAGGACGTCACACTCGTGGTGGAGGTGGTCTCACCGGAGTCCGAGCACCGGGACACCACGGTCAAGCTGCGCAAGTACGCGGAGGCGGGCGTTCGGCACTACTGGCTCGTCGAGGACGAGGCCGGTCAGACCGTCGCGCACGTGTACGAGTTGGACGAGCCGACCAGGGCTTACGTCCCGACAGGCCTCTGCCGCGGGAAGCTCACGGTGACGGTGCCGTTCCCGATCACCATCGACCTGGACGGCCTGTTCCCCGCCAAGCGTTGAGAACGGCGCGGATGCGCGAAAGGCACCTTCCGCGCGGAAGGTGCCTTTCGCGAGCGTCCGTCAGACGTTGAAGCGGAACTCGACCACGTCGCCGTCGGCCATGACGTAGTCCTTGCCCTCCATGCGGACCTTGCCCGCCGCCTTCGCCTCGGCCTTCGAGCCCGAGGCGACCAGGTCGTCGAACGACACGACCTCGGCCTTGATGAAGCCCTTCTCGAAGTCCGTGTGGATCACGCCGGCGGCCTGCGGGGCGGTGGCGCCCTGCGGGATCGTCCAGGCGCGTGCCTCCTTCGGGCCCGCGGTGAGGTAGGTCTGCAGGCCGAGGGTGTGGAAGCCGGCGCGGGCGAGGGCGTGCAGGCCCGGCTCGGACTGGCCGATCGACTCCAGCAGCTCCAGGGCTTCCGACTCGTCGAGCTCCAGCAGCTCCGACTCGACCTTGGCGTCGAGGAACACCGCGTCGGCCGGGGCGACGAGCTCGCGCAGCTCCTTCCGACGGGCCTCGTCGGTCAGGACGCCCTCGTCGGCGTTGAAGACGTAGAGGAACGGCTTGGTGGTGAGCAGGGAGAGCTCGCGCAGCAGTTCGCCGTCCACTTCGGACTGGGCGGAGAACAGCGTGCGGCCCGAGTCGAGGATGTCCTTGGCCTTCTTCGCGTTCTCCAGGGCGGCGCGGCGGTCCTTCTGCATCCGCGCCTCCTTCTCGATCCTCGGGATGGCCTTCTCGAGGGTCTGGAGGTCGGCGAGGATCAGCTCGGTGTTGATCGTCTCGATGTCGCTCGACGGGTCGACGCGGCCGTCGACGTGCACGACGTCCGGGTCGTCGAAGACGCGGATCACCTGGCAGATGGCGTTCGCTTCGCGGATGTTCGCGAGGAACTTGTTGCCGAGGCCCTCGCCCTCCGACGCGCCCTTCACGATGCCCGCGATGTCGACGAACGACACGACGGCGGGCACCTCGCGCTCGGAGCCGAAGATCTCCGCGAGCTTGGTCAGGCGCGCGTCCGGCAGCGGCACGACGCCCACGTTCGGCTCGATGGTCGCGAACGGGTAGTTCGCGGCGAGCACGTCGTTGCGCGTCAGCGCATTGAACAGGGTGGACTTGCCGACGTTGGGCAGGCCGACGATACCGAGGGTCAAACTCACGAGCGACGAGTCTACGGCAGGCGACGGTCGTGTCCGATTCCCGCGAGCCGTTGCCCGTTCCCGCTGGCAGGATCGGTGGCATGGTCATCGACGAAGAACACGCGTACCGGGTGTGCTCCGCACGTGACGCCCGTTTCGACGGGTGCTTCATCCACGCGGTGCGCACGACCGGCATCTACTGCCGGCCCTCGTGCCCCGCGGTGACCCCGAAGCGCCGCAACAGCCGGTTCTTCCTGACGGCGGCGGCCGCGCAGTCGGCGGGCTTCCGCGCCTGCCGGCGGTGCCTGCCGGACGCCACCCCCGGCTCGCCGGAGTGGAACCTGCGGGCGGACCTCGCGGGCCGGGCGATGCGCCTGATCAGCGACGGCATCGTCGAACGCGACGGCGTCTCCGGGCTCGCGGCGAAGCTCGGCTACTCGGAACGCCACCTCACCCGCGTGCTGACAGCCGAACTGGGGGCCGGTCCGCTGGCGCTGGCCAGGGCCCACCGCGCCCACGCGGCGCGGTTGCTGATCGAGACGACCGAACTCTCGTTCGCCGACATCGCGTTCGCGGCGGGCTTCGCGTCGGTGCGCCAGTTCAACGACACGATCCGCATGGTGTTCGCCTCGACCCCGTCGGAGATGCGCGGCCGCGGCAAGGCCCCGGCCGGCACCCCCGGCCGGATCGTGCTGCGCCTGCCGTACCGGCCGCCGTTCGACGCCGCCGGCCTCCTCGCCCACTTCCGGGCGCACGCGCTGCCCGGTGTGGAGGAGGTGACCGCCGACTCCTACGCGCGGACGCTCTCGCTGCCCCACGGCGAGGCGACGGTCCGCCTGACGTTCCCCACCGGCCACGTCCTGTGCTCACTGCGCCTCGCCGACGTGCGCGACCTGGGCACGGCGGTGGCCCGCGTGCGCCGCCTGCTGGACCTCGACGCCGACCCGGTCGCCGTGGACACGTTCCTCGGCTCCGACCCGGTCATCGGCCCGCTGGTCCGCGAGACGCCGGGCATCCGGGTCGCGGGCAGCGTCGACGGCGCCGAGACGCTGCTGCGGCTCGTCGCGCCGTTCGAGGGCGTGCCGTTGCGCGTCCCGGACGGCGCGCTGACCCACCTGTACTCGGCCGGGGACCACCCCGTCACCGAGGCGCTCGCGACCGGCAGACTCGTCGTCGACGTGGGCCGCTCGCCGGAGGACCTGACCGGAGAACTGACACCACTGGTCGGCGCCGAAGTCGCCGACGAGGTGGCCATGCGCGTGCTCGGCGCACCGGACGTGCTGGTGCTCCCGAAGTCCCTGCGCGACCTGACTTCCCACGGCCCCGAGTGGCGGCCGTGGCGCTCCTACGCCGGAGCACACCTGACGAGGAAGGCAGCAACACCATGAGCGTCGCACACGCGTCCACTGTGGACACCCCGACGGGGCCGTTCACCGCGGTCGTCACGCCGGACGGGGCCGTGCTCGCGAGCGGCTGGACCGCCGACATCTCCCTGCTGACGCCTCAGATCCACGCGACCCTGATGCCGTCCGAGATCACCCCGCGCCCCGACCTCGGCGACGTCACCAAGGCCGTCGTCGCCTACCACGAGGGCGACCTCACCGCGATCGACACCGTCGAGGTCCGCCAGAAGTCCGGCCCGTTCCTGCAGCACGCCTGGGACGTCCTGCGCACCGTCAAGGCGGGCGAACCGGTCACCTACTCCGAGTACGCGGAGCTGTCCGGCCGTCCCGCCGCCATCCGCGCCGCGGCCTCGGCGTGCGCGCGCAACTCGGTGGCGCTGTTCGTGCCGTGCCACCGCGTCATCCGGATCGGCGGCAACCTCGGCGGCTTCCGCTGGGGTCTCGACGTGAAGCGCTGGCTGCTCGCCCACGAGCGCTGACCGGCGGGGCCGGGCTCCGAGCCGGGTCAGCCCAGCGACATCTCGAGCGTCGATCCGGTGCGCGCCTTGCGCACCCGCAGGCGCGTCGGGATGCGCTGCCGCAGCTCCTCCACGTGCGACACCAGCCCGACCACCCGGCCGCCCGCGCGCAGCTCGTCGAGCGTGTTCATCACGATGTCCAGCGTGTCGGAGTCGAGCGTGCCGAAGCCCTCGTCGACGAACAACGTGTCGAGCAGCGCGCCGCCCGTCTCGTTCGCCACCACGTCCGCCAGGCCCAGGGCCAGCGACAACGACGCCAGGAACGACTCGCCGCCGGACAGCGTCTTGGCGGGACGTGACCGGCCCGAGTAGTCGTCCAGCACGTCGAGGCTCAGGCCGCCGCGGGTGCCGCGCGCTCCGGCCGAGTCGGAGTGCACGAAGCTGTAGCGGCCCTGGCTCATGCGGTGCAGCCGGGCCGAGGCCGCCACGGCGACCTCCTCCAGCCGCGCCGCCAGCACGTACGACCGCAGGGTCATCTTCTTCGAGTTCTGGCCGCGGCCGTTGATCACGTCCGTCAACGCGTCCAGCTCGGCGTACGAGGCCTCCAGCGGTTCCAGCGACTTCCGCTCGGCGCGCAGGCGCGCGGCCAGCTCGCCCACGCGCTCCAGGGCCGCTCGGGCACGGGCCAGGCCCGTCGCCGCGGAGGAGGCGGCGGCACGGGCGGAGGAGGCCTGGGCCGTCACCCCGGCCAGGTCGACCTCCTCGTCGGGGTCGACCTCGGCGAGCTCCTCCAGCGTCGCGAGGGCGGAGGCGCGGGCGCGTTCCCAGGTCGCGATGCGCTCGTCCAGCGCCTGCAGCTCGGCCGCCGGGCGGTGGGCGGCCAGGGCGGCGTCCACGTCGGCGAAGCCCGCCTCGGTGGCCAGCGCGGCGACCGACGCCTGCTGCTCCCGCACGCGGGCCAGGGCGGCGGCACGGGCGTTGCGGCGCTCGTCCAGCTCCACCAGGGCCTTCGCGAGGCGCAGCAGGTGGTCGCGGCGGGTCAGGACGTCCTCGTGCTCGCCGCGGGCCTTGTCCAGGCGGGCGCCTCGTGCCGCGACGACCGCGACGAGCGACGTGTGCTCCGTGCGCAGGCCGACCAGGTCCTGCTCGACCTGGCCCTTCTCCGCTCCGAGGTCGCGGGTCTTGGCCTCGAGGCCGACGAACTCCGTCTGGCGCTGCGACCGGGTGCGCGCCAGCTCCAGCGCCGCGCGGTACTCGGCCAGCGCGGCGGCCGGCTCCTCGGAGCCCAGGGCCTCCCAGCAGGCCTGGATGCGCAGCTCGGCGGCGTGGGCCGCCCGTTCGGCCTCGTGGCGGCGCTCCAGGGCGGCCTGCTCCTCGCGCGCGGCCACCTCCTCGTCCGTCGCGCCGACGCCGCCCAGCATCGGCTGGGCGGGCGCGGGGTGGCTCGGGGAACCGCAGACGGCGCAGGGCCTGCCGCGCTTGAGGGCCGCGGCGAGCTCGATGGCCATGTTCTCCAGCCGCTGGTGGCGGACCTGCTGCAGGACGTCCTTGGCCTTCTGGTGGACGTCGATCGCCTGGTGCAGCTCGCTCCTGGTGCGCTCCAGCGCCCGCGTCGCCCCCGGCAGCGCCTCGGCCGCGTCGGCACGGGCCTTCAGCGAGTCGAGCCGCCCCGACGCCTCGACCGCGGCGTCGAGCTGGGCGCGGCACTGCGCCAGGCGCTCGGGGAGCACCTCCAGCTCGGCGTTCAGGGCCAGCAGCCGGCGTTCCACCTGGTAGGAGGAGTTCTTCAACGCCGACAGCCTGCGCACGTCCGCCTGCTGGCGTTCCGCCTCGGCCGCCAGCTCGCCCAAGCCACCGGCCTCCTCGCGGTAGCGCTCGGCGTCCTCCCGCAACGCCGAACCCTCGTACCCCAGGCGCGCCAACGCCTCCGCGGCCCGGCTCTCGTCGCGGACGGCGAACTCGTGGGACCGCTCGAGCTTCGCGATCTCGGCGTGCGCCGGCACGACGGGGATCGCACGCCGGGCGGCATCGCGTTCGGCGAACCACGACGCCGAATCGGCCGCCTCGACACGGGCGAGCAGCTCGCGGGCCTCCCGCACCCGGCGCAGCTGGTCGGCCTGCACGCGGGCGTGCGCCAGCATCGCGTCCGCGCCGTCGGCCACGCCCGCCGTCTCCTCCGCCAGCGCCTCCGCCCGCTCCACCGCGAGGCGGAGCCGGTCCAGCACCGCTTCCAGCCAGCCGGGCTCGTCGGAGGGCTCCTCGGACGCGGCCTCGGCGACGCGGTGCACCAGCCTGGCAGCGCCCTGACGACGTTCCTCCAGCACCCGGCCGGCCGCGAGCCGCCTGTCGCGGAACCACTTCTCCACGTCCAGGAACCGCTCGGTGCCGAAGAGCTTCTCCAGCAGCACCTCGCGCTCGGCCGTGTCCGACCGGAGGAACTTCGCGAACTCCCCCTGCGGCAGCAGCACGACCTGGAAGAACTGCTCGTACGACATGCCCAGCATGTCCTCGACCGCGCGCGCCACGTCGTCGATGCGGGTGATGCCCTCGCCGTCCCAGCCCGCGAGCCACGTCAGCGAGCACTTCGCGGGCTGCGTGGTGAAGCCGCCGCCGCGCTTCTTCGGCCGGTCGAACTCCGGCGAGCGCACGATCCGGAACCGCCGCGACTGCACGGTGAGCTCCAGCGACACCTCGGTCGGCACCTCGGGATCGGCGTACTCGCACCGGAGCTTCTTCACGTCGCCCCGCGCGCCGGGAACCTTGCCGAACAGCGCGAACGCCACCGCGTCGAGCAACGTCGTCTTGCCGGCGCCCGTGTCGCCGTGCAGCAGGAACAACCCGTCCGCACCCAGCTCGTCGAAGTCGACGGCCTCCGGTTTCGGGTAGGGACCGAACGCCGTCAGCTCCAGGCGGTGCAGTCTCATCGCTCCTGCTCCCTCGCCACCGACGCGAACGCCTCGCGCAACAACGCCATCTCGGCCGCGGAAGGCTCCGACCCGCGGGCGTCGGACACGAAGCAGCAGGCCACCTCCTCGTCGGAACGGCCGCGCACCCGCTCCGCGTAGGTCATGTCGTGCTGCGGGCCCTGCTCCGGCCGCCACTCCACGTGCACCGCGTGCTCGAACCGCTTCTGCAGCTGCCGCAGGGCGTCCATCGGCCGCACCCGGTCCGTCAGCACCACGGACAGGAAGTGGTCTTCCAGCGGCTTGTGCTCCGGGGCCTCCAGCACGCCGGCCAACGTACCGGTCACCGTCGCCAGTCGCCTCGGCACCGGCAGGTCGCGCCGCTCGACGCCGACGAGCCCGCCCTCGTCCAGCTCGACCAGCCACACCGACTTGCGGTGCCGCGCCTCGGAGAACGAGTACGCCAGCGGGCTGCCCGAGTACCGCAGGTTGTCCGCGAGCGTCTGCGGCCCGTGCAGGTGCCCCAGAGCCACGTAGTCGACGCCGGAGAACACCTGCATCGACACGTCCTGCACACCCCCCACCGCGATGGTGCGCTCCGACTCCGACGGCGCCCCGCCCGTCACGAAGGCGTGGGCCAGCACGACGGACCGCGCCCCGCGCGATGCCAGGTCGGCGCGGATCCGCCGCATCGCCTCCGCCAGCACGGGCGCGTGGCCCTTGTCCGCCACGCCGAGCGCGTGCCGCGCCGGTTCCGGCTCCAGGAACGGGATGCCGTACACGGCGACCGGCCCGTGCTCGTCCGCCAGCTCGACGGGCTTGTCCAGCAACGAGATCTGCGTGCGCAGGTGCAGCCCTCCCGCCGCGGCGAACTCCCCGAACACCCCGATCCGCGCCGCCGAGTCGTGGTTGCCCGGCGTGATCACGATCCGCGCCCCGGCCGCCCTGATCCGCATGAGCACCCGCGCGCACAACGCCACCGCGTCCGCCGACGGCACCGCCCGGTCGTACAGGTCGCCGGAGATGACCACGACGTCGACCTTCTCGGAGGACACCAGGTCAGCGAGGCCGCTCAGCACCGACTCCTGCTCGACGAGCAGGTCGCGGCCGTGGAAGGTCCGCCCCACGTGCCAGTCGGAGGTGTGCAGGATCCGCATGGCCCCAACCGTAGAGACGGGGTCCGACAAAACTCCGGGAGGGTTCCCGGCGTGTCACCCGATCGAGTTCAGCGTCCGTGGGGGAGCATCATCGGTGCCGTGACCGCCGTGATCATCACCGCCTCCCTCGTCCTGGCGCTCGTCTGCGCCGGGGCACTGGTGTTCGTCCACCGCCTGTACCAGGACAGCGTCCGGCGCGCCGACGAGGCGCTCCAGGCCATCGCGGCCGAACGCGCGCGCTACGACGCCCAGCAAGTGGCCCTCCAGCGCTACGAGGTGGCGTTCTCCAGCGTTTCGGGACGCGGCGAACTGGGCGAGCAGGTGCTCGTCGAGACAGCGCGCGCACTGGGGCTGAGGGAAAACCTCCACTACACGCTGCAGACGGACGTGGCAGGCGGTGGAGCGGTCCGTCCGGACATGGTCCTGAACGTCGGCGGCGGCCGTCAGGTCCCGGTCGACTCGAAGATGTCCATGGCCACCTGGGCGGAAGCGGTCGAGACGGACGACCCGCAGGAACGCCAGGACGCGCTGCGCGTGCACGTCCGCAACATCCGTTCGCGTGCCGCCGAACTGGCCGGCAAGGGCTACCAGCGCTGGGCCGACGCCATCTACGGCACGATCATGTTCGTCCCCAACGACGGCGCCGTCGTCGCCGCGCTGGACACCGATCCGGAACTGCTGCGCTGGCTGCTCGACCGCCGCGTCTTCCTGTGCGGCCCGACCGGGTTCGCCGTGATCGCGTCCTCGGCGATGTTCGCGGTCACCGAACGCGCCCTCGCCGACGACGTCGAGCAGGTCAGGCTGCAGGCGGGCCGGGCGAACCGCGCCGCCGACACCGCCATCGAGGCCGTCAACCTCTCCACCACCCACCTGCAGCGGTTCCTCTCGGCGAGGCGCAGGGAGCTCGACGCCCTGGAGGGTTTCCGGGCGAGCGTGGAGCCGCTGACGGACGCCTCCGCCACTCCGACGCCCCTCCCCCTCGTCCGGAGGGCGGACGAGCAGTCCGCTTGAAACGCACGCGGTGTGCCCGCGGGTTGCTTCTGAGTGAGAAAGCTGCGGACTGACGAACACCGAATGGCCGAACGGCTACCGTGTGCGTCGTGAGTGAGTTGCGCGAGCGGTCATCGGCCTTCGATGACGACGTCGAAGACCACGACGCGGTTCCGTGGAACTACCGTGCCCTCTTCGGCGAGTTCAGGGGAATCCCGTGGTGGGCGGCCATCCTGTGCGCCCTCGTCCCGGCGTTCATCGGCGCGTTCATCGACATCAGCTCCAGCAAGACGGTCGGCTGGACGTTCATCGTCGTGTTCTTCGCCGGCGCCCTCGCCGGGATCGTGCTGGTGCAGCGCCGCAGCCTGTTCGGGCCGATGGTGCAGCCACCGCTGGTCCTCGCCGCCACCGTGCCCACGCTCGTGCTGCTCACCGGCGGCGTGGCCAAGGGCGGTCTGTCCGCGATGGCGCTCGGCCTCGGCCGGCCGCTCATCGACAGCTTCCCGGTCATGGCGATCACCACCGCCGTCACCGTCGGCCTGGGCATCCTGCGGATCATCCTGCAGAAGAACCCGAACCGGCCGACGAAGGACGAGGTGCGCGAGGCCAAGGCGGAGATCAAGGACAGGTCCAAGCCCGCCCGCAAGCCGCGCGAGGAAGCCGACGAGGACCGCCCGCGCCGCCCCCGCCAGTCCGCGGATCGCGCCGAACGAGCCGAGGGGACCCCTGCACGCCGTCCGCGTCCCGAGGGCGCACCCGCCCGCCGCCCGCGTCCGGACGGCGCCCGCGGCGAGCGCCCGGCAGGCCAGCGCAGGCCCCGCCCGCCGCGCGACGACCGCTGAGAAGCCCGGAACACCGAAAGGGTCGCCACCGGCACCGGTGGCGACCCTTTCGCGTCAGCTCTAGCGGACCAAGTCCTTGCGGAGCTCGCGCGGCAGCGAGAAGGCGATCTTCTCGTTCGCCGTCGTGATCTCCTCCACCTCGCCGTAGCCCTGCGACTCCAGGTACTTCAGCAGTTCCATCACCAGCAGGTCGGGCACCGACGCGCCGGACGTGACGCCGACGGTCTCGACGCCCTCGAGCCACGCCGGGTCGACCTCCTTGGCGTAGTCGATGAGGTACGAGGCCTTGGCACCGTGCTGCAGCGCGACCTCGACCAGCCGGACGGAGTTGGACGAGTTCTTGGAGCCCACGACGAGCACCAGGTCGCACGACGGCGCCATCGTCTTCACCGCGGTCTGGCGGTTCGAGGTGGCGTAGCAGATGTCGTCCGAGGGCGGGTCCTGCAGCTCGGGGAAGCGGTCCTTGAGCTGGCGGACGCGCACCATGGTCTCGTCGACCGAGAGCGTCGTCTGCGACAGCCAGATCACCTTGTTCGGGTCGCGCACCTGGACGTTCGCGGCGTCCTCGGCGGTGTCGACGAGCTGGACGTGGTCCGGCGCCTCACCGGCGGTGCCCTCGACCTCCTCGTGGCCCTCGTGGCCGATCAGGAGGATGTCGTAGTCCTCCTTGGCGAACCGCACCGCTTCCTTGTGGACCTTCGTCACGAGCGGGCACGTCGCGTCGATCGTGCGCAACGACCGCTGCGCCGCTTCCTCGTGCACGGCGGGCGACACGCCGTGAGCCGAGAACACCACGAGTGCGCCCTCGGGAACCTCGTCCGTCTCGTTGACGAAGATGGCACCGCGGTCGGACAGCGTCTCCACGACGTACTTGTTGTGGACGATCTCCTTGCGCACGTAGACAGGTGCGCCGTACTTCTCGAGGGCGAGCTCGACCGTCTCGACGGCACGATCAACGCCCGCGCAGTAACCACGCGGCTTCGCCAACAGGACTCGCTTGGGCATGCCACCAGGGTACCCAGGCCGGGCCCGGGCACCGTCCTGCGAGCCTGTTCGACGAGAGTCACGTGCGAGCGGCTGTCGCGAACGTGGCCCGCGGGACGATGCCTAGGCATTTCAGACGAGGTTGCGGCAGGCTAGACGCATGAAGCCACTGCCGCTGGGTGTCCGCGTCGCCGCCGGCCTCGCCGCGACCGCCCTCGAACAGGCCCGCAAGCTGCCCCAGCAGCTCGCCGGACTCCCGTTGACGGTGGTCAGCGAGGCGATGCAGCTGTCGATGCGCGTGCAGCAGCATGTGACCGAACTCGCCATCAAGGGCGACGACGTCCTCTCCGGACTCAGGCCCGCCGAGGAAGAGCCGGAGTGGGCGACCTTCGACGAGGACGAGACGCCCGTCACGACTTCTCAGGAACCTCTCGCGGACGACCCGTGGGAGGAGGAAGAGCGCGCGATCGCCGAGGTGCCGCGGTTCCTGCCGGCCTACGACGACCTGTCGATCGCCCAGCTGCGCGCCCGCCTGCGCAACCTGGGTGCGGCGCAGCTCGAGGAGCTGCTGCGCTACGAGAAGGCCCACGAGGCCCGGCCTGAGTTCATCGGCATGCTCAACCGCCGGATCGCGACGGTCAAAGCGCAATCGTGACCGACGCGAAATCCACGCCGGAGAACCCGTGGCCGGTGCGGACGGTGGCCCGCAAGCTGCTCGACTGGATCAACCGGCTCGGCGACGTCTGGGTCGAGGGGCAGGTCACGCAGCTCAACGCGCGCAGCTCCACGGCGTTCCTGACGCTGCGCGACCCGAGCGTGGACATGTCCATGTCGATCACCTGCAACGCCGGGATGATCCGCGAGCTGCAGCTCACCGAGGGCAGCCGCGTGATCGTCCACGGCAAGATCAGCTTCTACCCGAACCGGGGGACGCTGTCGTTGCGGGCGGACGACATCCGCGCGGTCGGCGTCGGCGAGCTGCTGGCGCGCATCGAGCGCCTGCGCAAGCTGCTGCACGCCGAGGGCCTGTTCGACCCGCGCCGCAAGCGCCGGCCGCCGTTCCTGCCGGCCAAGATCGGTCTCATCACCGGGCGGGCGTCCGCGGCCGAGCGGGACGTGCTCACGAACGCGCGGAACCGGTGGCCCGGCGCGCACTTCCGCGTCATCAACGTGGCCGTGCAGGGGCCGACCGCCGTCACGCAGGTGATGACGGCGCTGTCCACTTTGGAACGCGACCCCGAGTGCGACGTGATCATCATCGCCCGCGGCGGCGGCAGCGTGGAGGACCTGCTGCCGTTCTCCGACGAGGCGCTGTGCCGCGCTGTCTCCCAGTGCCGCACGCCGGTGCTGTCCGCGATCGGGCACGAGCCGGACACGCCGCTGCTCGACCACGTCGCCGACGTGCGCTGTTCGACGCCGACCGACGCGGGCAAACGGGTGGTTCCGGATGTCGCCGAAGAGGGTGAACGCGTCCGCCAGATGCGCGATCGCGGCCGGCGCGCGCTGCACGGGTGGGTCGACCGGGAGCGCGGGCTGCTCGACTCGTTGCGCTCGCGACCAGTGCTTTCGGACCCGTACGGTCCGCTGGAGCGCCGGTCCGAGGAGGTGAAGCGCTTTCGCGACCAGGGCCGCCGCGCGGTGACGCAACGGCTCGACCGGGAGGACGTCCACCTCTCGGGGACCAAAGCCCGCTTGACGACCCTCGGACCAGCCGCCACGCTGGCCCGCGGATATGCCGTTGTGCAACTGGTCACACCCGACGGGCCCGACGGCGTGCTGAGGTCTGTGACGGACGCGCCGAGCGGAACACAACTGCGGGTGCGCGTCGTTGACGGGGCAGTGCGGGCGGTGGTCTCCCGCTCGGAAGCCGACTCGGAAGGGGGAGGTACCGATGATGCGTGATGCCGTGTTCCTGCCCCTCACCATGGAGGCGGCCGGTTCCTGCGGCTCCGGCCTGCGGACGAAGGCGGAGGCGGCGAACCGCGCCGCGGCGGAGTGCTGGACGGACATGGTGGGCGACTGCGACACCAAGAGCCGCCGCACGCTGATCCTCACGCTGCACGACCTGAGCGAGGCGACGGCCGGCACCGTGCAGTACCGGCGTGTCGCGGAGGCCGAGGCGCTGATCGACGAGGCGGTGCGAGAGGGTGACGGCGAGGAGTTCGCGGAGGCGCTGGTCGGCTACGACCTGGCCGTCGCGACCGTGCTGAGCCGTTTGAGGAGCCAGTCCGCGTGAGTTCGGAGACCCTGGGTTACGAAGCCGCCCGCGACGAGTTGGTCGAGGTGGTCCGCAAGTTGGAGGCCGGTGGCCTGTCGCTGGAGGACTCGCTCGCGCTGTGGGAACGCGGCGAGGCGCTCGCCAAGACGTGTGAGCAGCATCTCGCCGGTGCGCGCGAGCGAATCGATGCAGCTCTCGCCGTGGTCGAGGAGGACGTTTCCGACGCGTGATCCCGTGCAAGGATTCAGTTGCCGATCACAAAATCCGGCACGCTGAGTAGTCGCATGGAGGCGCGCAATGGTGAACACCCCCGCGGAACGACGTCGCGAAGCCCCCGACCGGAACCTGGCATTGGAGCTCGTGCGCGTCACCGAGGCGGCGGCGATGGCCGCGGGCCGGTGGGTGGGACGAGGCGACAAGAACGGCGGAGACGGCGCCGCGGTCGACGCGATGCGCAAGCTCATCCACACCGTCTCGATGAGGGGCGTCGTGGTGATCGGCGAGGGCGAGAAGGACGAGGCGCCCATGCTGTTCAACGGTGAAGAGGTCGGCAACGGCGAGGGCCCGGAGTGCGACGTCGCGGTCGACCCGATCGACGGCACCACGCTGATGTCCAAGGGCATGCCCAACGCCCTGGCGGTGCTGGCGGTGGCCGAGCGCGGCGCGATGTTCGACCCGTCCGCCGTGTTCTACATGGAGAAGCTCGCGGTGGGCCCGGAGGCGGCCGACGTCATCGACATCACCGCGCCGCTCGCGGAGAACATCCGCCGCGTCGCGAAGGCCAAGCACAGCGACGTCTCGGACGTGAACGTGTGCATCCTCGACCGGCCGCGGCACGAGAAGATCGTGCAGGAGGTCCGCCAGGCCGGCGCGCGCATCCACTTCATCTCCGACGGCGACGTGGCGGGCGCGATCTCCGCGGCACGCCCCACGTCGGGCGTGGACATGCTCGTGGGCATCGGCGGCACGCCCGAGGGCATCATCGCCGCGGCGGCCCTCAAGTGCGTGGGCGGGGCCATCCAGGGCCGGCTGTGGCCGAAGGACGACGAGGAGCGCGAGAAGGCGATCGGCGCGGGCCACGACCTGTCCCGCGTGCTCACCACGAACGATCTCGTGAGCGGTGACAACGTCTTCTTCTGCGCCACCGGCGTGACGGACGGAGACCTCCTGCGCGGCGTGCACTACCGGGCTGGCGGCTGCACGACCCAGTCGATCGTCATGCGCTCCAAGTCCGGCACCGTGCGCATGATCGACGGCTTCCACAGCCTGCACAAGCTGCGGGAATACGCCTCGGTGGACTTCGACCTGCCCGAGGACGTGCAGCAGCCGCTGCCCTGAACGGCTGTGAAAATGTGAATCGTCAACGGACCGTCACCCTCCGAGTGACCCTAGTGACGGCGTGACCTTCGTCCCTAGTTTCCGTTCTGACCCCGGCAACCCTGCGCCGGGTTCAGGAAAGGACACTCAACGATGAGGGCACGTTCGTTGTTCTCCGCAGTCGTCGTGGCCGCGGGCGCCCTGCTCGCCTCGGTCACCGCGGCCACCGCGGCTCCGGCTCCCACCGCTGACGGCGAGGTCTCGCCGATGATCGTCGGCGGCACCAACGCCACGCAGGTCTACTCCTGGATGGTCTCCCTGCAGAGCACCTCCGGCAGCCACTTCTGCGGCGGCACGCTGATCAAGGCGAACTGGGTCGTGACGGCGAAGCACTGCGTCCAGGGCTCGACGGCGGCGTCGATCCGCACCCGGATCGGCACGACCAACCGCACCAGCGGCGGCACCACGACCGGTGCGTCGCGGATCATCAACCACCCGTCGGCCGACCTGGCGCTGGTGCAGCTCAACACCTCGGTCAGCCAGGCGCCCGCCCCGGTGGCGGCCTCGTCCGGCGCGGTCGGCACCGCCACCCGCATCATCGGCTGGGGCCAGACCTGCCCGACCCGCGGCTGCGGTGGCGCTCCGATCACGCTGCAGGAGCTCAACACGTCGATCGTGACGGACAGCCGTTGCGCCGGCATCAGCGGTGCTTCGGAGATCTGCACCAACAACACCGGTGGCAACAAGGGCGCCTGCTACGGCGACTCGGGTGGCCCGCAGGTGAAGTCCGTGAACGGCCGCTGGGAGCTCATCGGCGCGACCAGCCGCTCCGGTGGTGGCGCGACCTGCGCGACCGCTCCGTCGATCTACGTGGACGTCCCGTACTTCCGCTCGTGGATCAGCCAGTACGCCGGCACCGTCTGAGTCGGCAAGCACGTTCCGAGGCCCGTCTCCCCACCGTGGAAGGCGGGCCTCCGCCGTGCAACCCCAGGGGTCCTCCCGCCGTCTACCTCGGCAAGGGGTGGGAACGACCAGGGGGTGCGCGGTGCGGATGCTGCTCGTGGCGGTCGCGTTGGTGTCGGTGGCGGGGTGCGCGCAGGGGTCCGTGCACGCGGAAACCTCCGCGGCGCCACCATCTTCGTCTTCGGCGGCACCGCCGTCCGCTCCGCCCTCGACCACCTCGCAGACGCCTCCCCCGCCGCCGCCTCCTCCCCCGCCCGTCGTGAAGCCGACGCCGTGCACCATCAGCGACGGCGCGTGCATCCAGCTCTCCACGAACCAGTCCTGGGTCCTGCGCGGCGACAAGGTCGTCTACGGCCCGGTGCCGATCACGCACGGCCGCAAGGGCTACGAGACCCCGCTCGGCAACTTCCCCGTGCTGCGCAAGGTGAAGAACGAGTGGAGCCGGCCGTACAACGCGCCGATGCCGTGGTCGACGTACTTCACCGAGAGCGGCATCGCCTTCCACGAGGGCTCGCTGACCGACCCGTCGCACGGCTGCATCCACCTCGACCCGAAGGCCGCGCAGTACTACTTCACGAACCTCTCGATCGGCGAGACCGTGCAGGTGGTCTCGTGATCATGCGCGCGATCCGCTCGCACGCTCCACAAAGGAGCGTCCAGACACATCCATAATCAGGTGATTGAGATCACCCCCGAGTGGTTATCCCACTACCGAGGGGTGATGTGAGATGCGAGTCCTGATCGCGACGGTGCTCCTGATCCTCGGTTTCGCCGTTCCCGCGCAAGCCCAGGCGGGATGCACCGTCCACAACGGAGCGTGCCTGGAGAAGTCCAAGAACCAGGCGTGGCTGGTTTTCAACGGCAAGACGAGCTACGGCCCGGTGCCGATCAGCCACGGGAAACCGGGGTACGAGACCCCGGTGGGCACGTTCTCGGTGCTGCGCAAGGTGAAGAACGACTGGAGCGTCCCCTACGACGGCCCCATGCCGAACGCGGTGTACTTCACCACGGACGGCATCGCGTTCCACCAGGGTGACACGAACGTCCAGTCGCACGGCTGCATCCGGCTGTCCTGGGATGCGTCGCTCGTTTTCTACGACAACCTGATGGTCGGCGAGCAGGTGCAGGTCCTGCCCTGACCCGGTGGGCGTGGAGGCATGGCCGGAGGCGGTCAGGCTTTCACGCCCAGCAGTCGTTCGACGGTCTTCTCGATGCCGTCGACCCGCTTCAGCGCGGTCTCGTGATCGGCCCCGTCGTCCTCCCTGGCGAGCGTGTAGATGACCCCGCCGGCGCTCGCGACGTGGTCCGGCACCCAGACGATGCCGCGCTCGGCGAGCAGGTCCGCCACGCCGTCGTCGGTGAGCTGGTTGTTCGCGGGGCCCACGACGAGCTTCACGCCGAGCCGCCGCACCGTCTCGGGGCTCAGCACCCCGCCCACCGCCGCCGGCACGAGGACGTCGGCCTCGACCTCGTACGCCTCGTCGGGACGAACCCAGCCGTATTCGTCCGTCCGCCTGCTCTCGTCCACGTCCGACACGGTGATGTCCGCGCCCTCGATCCCCTTGGCGATCAGCTCCCCCACCGACCCGAACCCGCTGATCACGACCTTCCTGCCGGTCAGGTCGTCCGTGCCGAAGGCGTGCCGCGAGGCCGCCCGCAGCGCCGCCAGGACGCCCCGCGCCGTGGGCCCGCTCGACGACCCCGTGCCGCCCTGCGCCTCCGGCAGGCAGTAGGCGTAGGGCGTGAGCTCCCGGAACACCGCCATGTCGTCGGGCCCGGTCCCCACGTCGGGCCCCGCCCGGTAGGCACCGCCGAACTCGTCGATCAGGTCGGCGTGGTCGAGCAGCACCGCGCGGCGGAGGTCCGGCGCGAGCTCGCGGCCGGCCACGATGACGCTCTTGGCCCCACCGTGCGGGATCCCCGCCGCCGCGCACTTCAGCGTCATGGCCCTCGACAGCCGCAGCACGTCGGTGACCGCGTCGGTGATGTGCCCGTACGCCTTCATCCGGCACCCGCCGACCGCCGGTCCGGCTTCCGTCGAGTGCACGGCGACCATGGTGGTGAGCCCCGACCGCCTCCCGGTGCGGACGACGAGCTGTTCGTGTTCCCACATCCTGCGTTCCTCCCGAACTTCAGCCATGTATCAACCGCGAAGTTAGGGTGAACGCCAAGGTCGATGAGCTGTCACCGAACGTTGTTCGGCAGAGCGTCTCGGGAGACGTCGTGGATGAACTTGATTCGGCGATCGTGCGGGAACTGCAGCGCGATGCACGGCAGTCGAACCGCGACATCGCCCGCAAGGTCGGCGTCGCGCCCTCGACGTGCCTCGAACGCACCCGCCTGCTGCGCGAACGCGGCGTGATCCGCGGCTACCACGCCGACATCGCCCCGGCCGCGCTGAACCGCGGCGTGCAGGCGCTGGTGTCGGTGCAGGTCCGCCCGCTCAGCCGGGCCGTGATCGATGCCTTCAAGGCGTTCGCGCACGGCCTGCCCGAGGTGACGGCGGTGTTCGTGATGGCGGGCAACGACGACTTCGTGATCCACGTGGGCGCGCAGGACAACGAGCACCTGCACGCGTTCCTGGTGGACAGGCTGAGCCAGCGCAAGGAGATCGTCGGCTTCCGCACGTCGATCATCTTCCAGCACCTGGCGAAGCACGACCCGGCACCGCTGCCGGAAACCTGACGGCTCCCGGCCCGCGCGTCACGTGCCGTCGCTGGAGTGCCCCGGGAACAGGTGCGCCGAGGGGTTGAGCGCCACCGCGATGTTGTTGACCGCGGTCGCCGCCTCCCCGAACCCGGTGGCGATCAGCTTGACCTTGCCGGGGTACTGCGCGACGTCGCCCGCCGCGTAGATCCGGTCGAGCTTGGTCTTCATGGTGCTGTCGACGAGCACCGCGCGGTGGTCGAGCTCGAGCCCCCACGACTCGATCGGCCCGAGGTCGGCGGTGAAGCCGAGCGCGGCCACGACCGTCTGGGCGGGCAACGTGCGCGCGTCACCGCCCTTGACCTTCAAGTCCACTTCGGACAGAGGTTCGCCGCGCAGCGCCAGCACCTCCGCGTCGGTGATGATCTCGACGCCGAGCTCCCGCACCTGCCGCACGGTGGCGGCGTGGGCGCGGAAACTGGCCCTGCGGTGCACGATCTTGACGCTCGCGGCGATCGGGTGCAGCGCCAGCGCCCAGTCGAAGGCCGAGTCGCCACCGCCCACGATCACCACGTGCTGCCCGGCGTGCTCGGCCAGCACCGGCACGAAGTGCACCATGCCGCGCCCCAGCCAGCCGTCACCCGCGGGCAGCGGGCGCGGGTTGAACTCGCCCATGCCCGCCGTGATCAGCACGGCCCTGGCGTTGATCGCGGAGCCGTCCGCGAGGCCGATCCGCAGACCGTCCTCAGTGGACTCACAGGTGCGCGCCTGGCGTCCGAGGAGGTAGGTGGGCTTGAACTGCGCTGCCTGCTCCACCAGTCCGTTGACGAGGTCGCGTCCGCGCACGGCGGGAAACCCGGCCACGTCGAAAATCATCTTCTCCGGATACATCGCCGTCACCTGGCCGCCCGGTTCCGGCAGGGC
Organism: Lentzea sp. CC55; assembly: GCF_021056325.1. Lineage (NCBI taxonomy): Bacteria > Bacillati > Actinomycetota > Actinomycetes > Pseudonocardiales > Pseudonocardiaceae > Lentzea > Lentzea sp. CC55. The sequence goes on from NZ_JAJCXE010000022.1 coordinate 108,791, forward strand.
GTCCACGACCGCGACGTTCATCTCCCGGAAGCCTGCGTAGTAAGCGGCGAACAACCCCGTGGGACCAGCTCCCACGATGAGGAGGTCGACGTCACGCTCCATGAGTGGTGCCCTTCTGCCAGTGGTGGGTGGCAGTGCTGAGATCGACCATAGAGACTCGGAGGTATGTCTGAACAGGAGTACCGCGTCGAGCACGACACGATGGGTGAGGTCCGCGTGCCGGTCGACGCATTGTGGCGCGCCCAAACCCAACGCGCGGTCGAGAACTTCCCGATTTCCGGTCGAGGCCTGGAACGCGCCCAGATCCGAGCACTGGGCCTGCTCAAGGCGGCGGCGGCCCGCGTGAACGCGCGGCTGGGCGTTCTGGACGCGGACCTCGCCTCCGCCATCGCCGCCGCGGCCGACGAGGTCGCCGCCGGCCGGTGGGACGAGCACTTCCCGGTCGACGTCTTCCAGACGGGCTCCGGCACGTCGTCGAACATGAACGCCAACGAGGTCATCGCCACCCTGGCGACCCGCGCCCTCGGCAGCGACGTGCACCCGAACGACCACGTCAACGCCTCGCAGTCGTCCAACGACACGTTCCCCACGACCCTGCGCGTCGCCGCCACCGAGGCCGTGGTGACCGACGTGGTCCCCGCCCTGGAACACCTGCTGGGCGTGCTTGAGTCCCGTGCGGCGGAGTGGGCCGACCTGGTCAAGTCCGGCCGCACGCACCTCATGGACGCCGTCCCGATCACGCTGGGCCAGGAGGCGGGCGCCTGGGCGTCCCAGGTCCGCTACTCCGTCGAACGCCTGCGGGCGTCGGTCCCGCGCCTGGCGGAGCTCCCGATCGGCGGCACCGCGGTCGGCTCGGGCCTGAACGCCCCGGAGGGCTTCGGCACCGCCGTCGCCGCCGAGCTCGCCACCGCCACCGGCCTGCCCCTGACCGAGGCCCGCGACCACTTCGAGGCCCAGGCGACCCAGGACGGCGTGGTCGAGATCTCGGGCCAGCTCCGCGCCTCGGCCGTGGCGCTGTTCAAGATCGCCAACGACCTGCGCTGGCTGGGCTCCGGCCCCCGCACCGGCCTCGGCGAACTGGCGCTCCCCGACCTCCAGCCGGGCAGCTCGATCATGCCGGGCAAGGTCAACCCGGTGATCTCGGAGGCGACGATGATGGTCGTGGCCCAGGTGATCGGCAACGACGCCACCGTCGCCTTCGCGGGCTCGCAGGGCAACTTCCAGCTGAACGTGATGCTGCCGGTCATCGCCCGCAACGTCCTGGAGTCGTCCCGCCTGCTGGCGGCCGTGGCCCGCCTGCTCGCCGACAAGGTCCTCGTGGGCACCGAACCCGCCGCGGACCGGATGCGCGAGTACGCGGAGTCGTCACCGTCGATCGTGACGCCGCTGAACCGCTACATCGGCTACGAGGAGGCGGCGTCGATCGCCAAGCAGTCGCTCAAGGAGCGCAAGACCATCCGCGAGGTGGTGCTGGAACGCGGGCACGTGCCTTCGAAGCTCACCGAGGAGCAGCTGGACGCGGCCCTGGACGTGCTGCACATGGCGCGCGGCGGCCGCTGAAGCCGCTTCGGTCCAGGGCAGCGGGTGCCGACCGCGGCCCTGGACCACTCCTCTTCGACCGGTCGCGAAAGCCGGTTCAGGAGTACATCGCGAGCCAGATCGCGATGTAGTGGCAGATCGCCGCCACCACGGTCGCGGCGTGGAAGAACTCGTGGTACCCGAACACCTGCGGCCACGGATTGGGCCACCGGGTCGCGTAGAAGACGGCGCCGGCGGTGTAGAGCAGCCCACCCACCAGCAGCAGCACGAGAGCCGCGACCCCGGCGTGGTGCAGCAACTCGGGCAGCACGAACACCGCCACCCACCCGAGGGCGATGTAGATCGGCACCCCGAGCCAGCGCGGCGAGTGCGGCCAGGCGAGCTTCAGGGTCACGCCGGCCAGCGCCCCGATCCACACCACGGTCAGCACGACGCGCCCCGTGTCCGGGTTCATCGCCAGCAACGCGAACGGGGTGTAGGTGCCGGCGATGAACACGAAGATCATCGAGTGGTCCAGCCGCTTCATCCACGTGCGGACGCGGTCGGACTTCCACGTCACGCGGTGGTACAGCGCCGAGACGCCGAAGAGGCCGAGGACGGTCGCGCCGTAGACGGAGGTGGCGAGGGCGGCTCGCGCGGACACCGTGGACGCCGCGAGGGCGATCAGCGTCGCGCCTGTCGCCACGGAGGCTACGAACGACCAGAGGTGCAGCCACCCACGAAGGCGCGGCCGCAGTCCGGGCTGTGGAGGAATGGGCGCTGTGGTCACAGGTTCGTAGGTTACGCCACCGTAGGTTTCGGACCATGGCTCAGTGATGAACCTTGCACGGCGTACGCTGTTCGGACGTGGCACTCCGCACTCGTGTGAAAGACGTCGCTATCCACTTCTACGAGTGGATTCTCCGGCGTGAGCTGAGCGGGACGACGCAGGGGCCCAAGCACGTGGGCGTGGTGTTGGACGGCAACCGCCGCTGGGCCCGGGAGGCCGGGTTCACCGACGTCGCGGACGGCCACAGGGCCGGTGCGCGCAAGATCCTGGAGCTGCTCGACTGGTGCGGTGACGCCCAGGTCGAGGTCGTGACGCTCTGGATGCTGAGCACCGACAACCTGAACCGCGACAACGCCGAGCTGGCGCCGTTGCTCGACATCATCGCCGACATCACCGACGAGTTGGCCGGCGACGACAAGCCGTGGCGCGTGCGGCACGTCGGCGCCATCGACATGCTGCCGGCGGAGCACGCCGAGCGGCTCACCAACGCGGCCAGCAAGACGAAGAACCGCACCGGGATCCAGGTCAACGTCGCCGTCGCGTACGGCGGGCGGCAGGAGATCGCGGACGCCGTCCGCAAGCTCCTGCAGGCGCACGCGGAGCGCGGCGGCACCATCGAGGAGCTCGCCGAGGTGCTCGACGTCGACCACATCGCGGAGCACCTCTACACGTCCGGCCAGCCCGATCCGGACCTGATCATCCGCACGTCCGGTGAGCAGCGGCTCTCCGGTTTCATGCTCTGGCAGTCGGCGCACTCGGAGTTCTGGTTCTGCGAGGCGTACTGGCCCGGCTTCCGCCGCACCGACTTCCTGCGGGCCATGCGCGAGTACGCCAAGCGCCACCGCCGTTACGGCAGCTGAGACGCCGAAAGGGCGCCCACCGCGAGGTGGGCGCCCCTGTGCAACGCGAGAACGTCAGCCCTCGACGTTGACGTCGTCGCCATCCACGACGCCACCCGCGGCGCAGGTCTCGGTGATGCTCGGCGAGTTGATCGGCACCGCGGCGCCCAGCACGCCGATATTGTTGCCGCAAGCGCCGACGACGGCGTTGACGTTGTTGCCGTTCAGCACGCTCAGCAGCGAACCGTTGGTCTGGTGGAAGCTGTCAGGCGCCGCGGACGCCATACCGGTGGCGCCGAACATCATGAAACCAGCCGCCGCGACCGCAGCGGCACACGCCTTCTTCAGCATTTTTTCTCCTCGTGGACGGTACTACTGACAGAACAGTCCGGAGACGCCATGAAATGGCGTCTCCGGATCACTAAACAGCCGAGAGCGGAATCAGCCGTCGACGTTGACGTCGTCGCCGTCCACGATGCCGCCCGCGGCACAGGTCCCGGTGATGCTCGGCGAGTTGATCGGCACCGCGGCGCCCAGCACGCCGACGTTGTTGCCGCAGACGCCGATGACGGCGTTGACGTTGTTGCCGTTCAGCACGCTGAGCAGCGAGCCGTTGGTCTGGTGGAAGCCGTGGTAGTGGTGGTGCTCGTGGTGGCCCTGGCTGTGGCCGTGCCCGTGGTGGTGACCGTGCCCGTGACCGTTGTCGCCCTCTCCCGCCATGGCCGCAGGGGCGAACGCGAGCGACAGAGCAGCAGCGGCGGCAACCACTGTGAAGGTCTTCTTCACGTCATTCTCCTTCATGTCGGGTCATCCCCGTCATTTCCGGAGTCTTCGGGGATCTCCGGACGGTGGGGTCCTCGTAAAAAATTTACCCGCGAGCATCTGTCTTCATGTCTCCATTACTCCTATTGTGTGACTGCAAGATCAACAATGGTCCCCGTTCAGGTGACGTTCGATTTTCGATTCGGCCGCGAGCAAGCCGCTGTGGTAGAGGCTCTACGCTCTCCGACTCATGGACGCCAACGCGCTGGTGCGCGGATATCTGGTGCTGGGGCTGCGGCTCGGGCGCCTGGTGTCCGGGTTCGTCGACTCGTTCACCGGCGATCCCGCGCTGAGCCGCTCCGTCGACAACGAGCCGCGCCTGCACCCGAGGGCCCTCGGGCACCACGCGAGGCAGCTGCGCGGGGAACTGCCCGGCAGCGACCTCGACGACCAGCGCAAGCAGTTCCTCGACGCCCACCTGCTCGCGCTCGAGTGCACCGCGCGCAAGCTCGACGGCGAGCGCATGACGTTCGTCGACGAGGTCGAGCGGTACTTCCAGGTGCGCGTCAAGCCCGGCGACCAGGACGCCTACGCGCTCGCCCACCGCCACCTCGACGCCGTCCTCGAAGGCCCCGGCACGCTCGCCGACCGCCTGACGGCCTTCCGCGCGGCCGACGAGGTGCCCGCGCGCAGGCTCCAGGGCGCCGTGCACGCCCTTTCCAGCGCGCTGAGGGACAGGGTGCGTGAGAGGTACGCCCTGCCCGAGCAGGAGATCGTGGAGTACCGGATCGTCACCAACAAGCCGTGGAGCGGCTTCAACCACTACCTCGGCGACTACCGCAGCAGGGTCTCCATCAACGCCGACCTGGGCCACCGCATGGCGAACCTGCCCCACCTCGTGGCGCACGAGTCGTACCCGGGCCACCACACCGAGCACTGCCGCAAGGAGGCGGGCCTGGTCGCGAAACGCGGCCACGCCGAGCAGTCGATCTTCCTGATCAACACGCCGCAGTGCCTGATGGCCGAGGGCATGGCCGACCTGGGCCTGCACGCCGTGGTCGGGCCGGGCTGGGGCCTGTGGACCGAGCAGATCTTCCGCGACCTGGGGTTGCGAATGGACGGCGCACTGTCCGAAGAGGTCGAAGCGGCGGCGTCGGGCCTGCTCACGGTGCGGCAGGACGCCGCGCTGCTGCTGCACGACCGGGGTGCGGACCAGGACGACGTGGTCGCGTACCTGCGCAGGTGGCTGCTGGTTCCGGAGCGCCGCGCGCGGCAGATGGTCCGTTTCCTGGCCGACCCGCTGTGGCGCGCGTACACCACGACCTACGTCGAAGGGGTGCGCCTGGTGAGGGCGTGGCTCGACGTCCGCGCACCGGGGGAATCGCTCGACTCGCGCTACCTGAGGCTCCTCGACGAGCCCCTGGTGCCGAGATCACTCGAGACCCAGGTCCGCGACGGCCTGTCCTGGCTCGCCCGCAACACCCACGAGAACACCACCTGACCAGGCCTGACACGGGTGCGGTCACGTTTCGGGACGTTGTCCGGAAGATGACAAGTTCGGATTCACCTGTGTGGCTTCGTGCCGATGGGGCACTTCCACAGGTAACTTCGAAACCGGCGGGACGCGACCACTGCGGACCGCGCAGGGAGGCTCTGATCGTGGCAGACGACGTCGCGAGGGGGCCGGCACCCGGCCCTCGTGGTCGACCTGCCTGACGCCCACCGGCGTGAGGCGAGACGACCGATCAGGGTGGTGCCTGGCCCAGCGAGGAGCGGACGCGGGTGCCGCGTTCGTGAGGGAGTTGCCGTGAACGCACGACGTCCCGCGAGCCGTTCCTCAGGCTCATCGCGCAGTTCTTCCTCCCGGCGCAAGTCCGCCGCACCGGCCATCACGACCTATGTGCTGGACACGTCGGTCCTGCTGTCCGATCCTCTCGCCCCCACCCGTTTCGCGGAGCACGAGGTCGTGCTCCCGCTCGTGGTGATCAGCGAGCTGGAGGGCAAGCGCCACCACCCCGAACTGGGCTGGTTCGCGAGGGAAGCCCTGCGACTGCTCGACGACCTGCGCTTGCGGCATGGTCGCCTCGATTCGCCGATCCCCATCGGGGATCTGGGGGGCACCTTGCACGTCGAGCTCAACCACTCCGACCCGGAGGTGTTGCCATCAGGTTTCCGAACGGACTCCAACGACGCCCGGATCCTCGCCTGCTCCCTCAACCTCGCCGCTGAGGGGCGCAACGTCACCCTGGTGACCAAGGACATGCCGCTGCGGGTCAAGGCCGGATCGGTCGGGCTCCCGGCGGAGGAGTACCGGGCGCACGACGTCACCCTGTCAGGCTGGACGGGAATGTCCGATCTGGACGTTCCCCAGTCCCTCGTGGACGACCTGTTCAAGGAGAACGTCGTCGACCCGACCCGGTACGAGGACCTGGAGCACATCGCCGAACTGCCCTGCCACACCGGACTCAGGTTGCTGGCGGGCACGTCGAGCGCTCTGGGCCGGGTGACCGCGGACAAGCAGATCAGGCTGGTGCGCGGAGATCGGGAGGCGTTCGGACTGCACGGACGGTCCGCTGAGCAGCGGATCGCGCTGGACCTGCTGCTCGACGCCGATGTCGGCATCGTCTCGCTGGGCGGACGTGCGGGCACCGGCAAGTCGGCACTGGCGCTGTGCGCCGGTCTCGAAGCGGTGATGGAACGCAGGCAGCACCGCAAGGTCGTGGTGTTCCGGCCGCTCTACGCGGTCGGTGGCCAGGAGCTCGGGTACCTGCCGGGTTCCGAGAACGAGAAGATGGGGCCGTGGGCGCAGGCGGTGTTCGACACCCTCGGCGCGCTGGTGAGCCAGGCGGTGCTGGAGGAGGTGCTGGACCGCGGGATGCTCGAGGTCCTGCCGCTCACCCACATCCGCGGCCGCTCGCTGCACGACTCCTTCGTGATCGTCGACGAGGCGCAGTCGTTGGAGCGCAACGTGTTGCTGACCGTGCTGTCGCGGCTGGGCAGCAACTCGCGGGTGGTGCTGACGCACGACGTGGCGCAGCGCGACAACCTGCGGGTCGGCCGGCACGACGGCGTGGCGGCGGTGATCGAGAAGCTGAAGGGCCACCCGCTCTTCGCCCACATCACCCTGACGCGCTCGGAGCGTTCGCCGATCGCGGCGCTCGTCACGGAGATGCTGGAGGACTACGCCTCCTAGCGTCCTGAACGGAGAACGGCCCCGCGCTTTCCGTTGCGCGGGGCCGTTCCTCGTGCTCTTCCTAGTCGAGCGCGCGCTTCATGAAGCCCCGCAGGCCGAGGCCGCCGAAGCCCGCGATCGCGATCACGAGCACGGCGAGGACGACGGGCAGCGGGATGTGCGGCACGTCCGGCACCAGTTCCGCGCGCATTCCCTCGCTCACGTACGTCAGCGGGTTGAGCGCGCAGACCACCTTGAACCACAGCAGGTCGTCGCTCAGCGACCGCCACGGGAACTGCGCGGAGCCCGTGAACAGGATCGGCGTCAGGATCACCGCGAACATGACGTTGACGCGCCGCGCGGGCACCGACGTGCCGATCACCAGCCCGACCGAGCCGCCGGCGAGGCAGCCGAGCACGATCACGAGCAGCGCGCCGGGAATCCCCGACCACGCCCAGGAGACGTCGAGCATCACGAACCCGACCGGCACCATCAGCACGGCCGCGAAGAACCCGCGGATCGCGCCGAACACGATCTTCTCGACCGCGACGAGCGGAATGGAGATCGGGGCGAGCAGCCGGTCCTCGATCTCCCGCGTCCACGAGAAGTCGAGCACCAGCGGCAGGGTCGTGTTCTGCAGCGCGCCCAGGAACCCGTTCATCGCGATGATGCCCGGCAGCAGCACCTGCGCGAAGTCGTCCTGGACGTACCCGATGTCCCCCAGCACCTTCGCGAAGATGAAGAGGATGAAGAACGGCTGGATGATCACCTGCGCGAGGAAGCTCGGCAGCTCGCGCCCCGTGACGAAGACGTCCCGCCACAGGATCGCCTGGAAGGTCCTGAGTTGGCTCACCGGAGCTCCCTGCCGGTCAGGTGGATGAAGACGTCCTCCAGGCTGGGCTTGCCGATCGCGACGTCGCTGACCGTGACGTCGAGGTCGCGCAACACGTTCAGCACGGCGGGCAGCGTGATCGCGGTGTCGCTGTCGGTGTAGACGCGGAACATGTCGTTCAGCTCCTCCACGCGCTGCACACCGTCCAATTCGGACAGTTCGCGGGTGATCTTCGCGCGCTCGTGGCCGTTCGGGCTGACCGTGACGCTGACCGTGTTGCTGCCGGGCAGGTTCTTCGTGAGCTCGCCCGGCGTGTCGAGCGTGAGCAGCTTGCCGTGGTCGACGATGCCGACGCGGTCGCACAGCTTGGTGGCCTCGTCCATGTCGTGCGTGGTGAGCACGACCGTGACGCCTTCGGCGTGCAGTGCGGCGACGCGTTCGTGCACGAAGAGCCGGGCCTGCGGGTCGAGCCCGGTGCTCGGTTCGTCGAGGAACAGCACCTTCGGCCGGTGCATGAGCGCGCGGGCGATCATCAGCCGTTGCGCCTGCCCGCCGGACAGCGTGTCGACGAGCGCGTTCTGATGGTCCTTGAGACCCATCCGCTCGATGATGTCGTCGGCGAGCCTCTGGCGTTCCTTCGGGCCGATGCCGTGGTAGGCCGCGTGGAACAACAGGTTCTGCCGCGCGTTGAGCGACCGGTCGAGGTTGTTGCGCTGCGGCACGACCGCGAGCAGCTGCCGCGCCCGCTTGGAGTCGGCCACCACGTCGACGCCCTCCACGAGCGCCTGCCCCGAGGTGGGGCGGACGCGCGTGGTGAGGACACCGACCGTGGTCGTCTTGCCCGCGCCGTTCGGCCCGAGCAGTCCGAAGACCTCGCCGCGGCGGACGTCGAAGCTCAACCCGTCCACCGCGGGCTTTTGTCCTGTTTTATAGACTTTGCGGAGATCTCTGACCGAGACCGCTTCGTCCACTTCCTCACCATCCCCCCGGCAACGGCCTTCCTTCCGCGAAGCCAGCGGCGGACTGAATGCCGAGCACAGCCTTGTCGTGGAATTCCTCCAGCGAGGTCGCACCGGCATACGTGCAGGCCGAGCGAACGCCGGACGTTATCGCATCGAGCAGGTCCTCGACGCTCGGACGCACCGGGTCCAACCGCATCTTCGACGTGGAGATGCCCTCTTCGAACAACCCCTTCTTGGCCCGGTCGAACGCGTTGTCACTGCGCGTCCGCGCCGTGACGGCCCGCTTGGACGCCATTCCGAAGGATTCTTTGTAGAGGTTTCCGCGCTCGTCGCGCTGCAGGTCGCCGGGCGACTCGTAGGTGCCGGCGAACCAGCTGCCGACCATCACGCTACTGGCCCCGGCCGCGAGCGCGAGGGCCACGTCGCGGGGATGCCGGACCCCACCGTCGGCCCACACGTGCTTGCCGAGCCTGCGCGCCTCGGCCGCGCACTCCGCGACAGCGCTGAACTGGGGCCGCCCCACCCCGGTCATCATGCGGGTGGTGCACATGGCGCCCGGCCCGACACCGACCTTGACGATGTCCGCGCCGGCCTCGACCAGGTCCCGAACCCCCTCCGCGGTGACGACGTTGCCCGCCGCGACCGGCACCCCGGGGTTCGCCTCCTTCACGGCCCTGAGCGCCGCGATCATCTTCTCCTGGTGCCCGTGCGCGGTGTCGACGACCAGAACGTCCACCCCGGCCTTGACCAACGCCTCCGCCTTGGCCCGCACGTCCCCGTTGACCCCGACAGCGGCCGCGACCCGCAACTTCCCGTCGCCGTCGGCAGCAGGCCGGTACACCTCGGCCCGCAACGCGGCGAGCTCCGTCAGCACCCCGCTCAGCCGCTGCTCGGAGTCCACCCCGAGCGCGATCCGGTGCGTGCTGTGGTGGAGCCGGTCGAACACGTCCTGCGGCTTCGTGCCGAGCGGCAGCAACAGCACGTCCGTGTTCATCACGTCGCCAATGCGCGCAAACCGGTCAACACCCGTGAGCGCCGCCTCGTCCACAACACCGATGGGCCGCCCACCGTCGTCGACGACGACAACCGCCCCGTGCGCCCGCTTGTGCAACAGGTTGAGCGCATCCGCCACGGCATCACCCGTGGTGAGCGTCAACGGCGTGTCCCAGACAGGATGCCGCTCCTTCACCCAGGCGATGATCTCCGCAACCGCCTCGGTGGGCACGTCCTGCGGGATGACGACGAGCCCGCCACGCCGCGCGATGGTCTCCGCCATCCGCCGCCCGGCCACGGCCGTCATGTTCGCGACGACGATCGGGATCGTGGCCCCGGTGCCGTCCGAAGTGGAGAGGTCGACGCCGAACCGCGACTCCACGGCACTCCGGCCGGGAACGAGGAACACGTCGTCGTAGGTCAGGTCGTAAGAGGGTCGATGCCCTTCGATGAACCGCACGTGCTTCCACGATACCCGCCGCGTCTCAGTTGGGCAGCTCACCAGGGAGTACGCCACATCTCACCTCTGGGGCGCCGGTTGTGGGTGGCCTTGGCTGGCCGGGCTTCGGGTGTTGCGGGCGCTGGCTGGTCGCGGGCTTTCGCTGACTCCAGGCTTGGGGTGGGCTTCCGGGTTCTGGCCGGCTCCCGGGTTCTGGCCGGTCGCGAGCGGGCGAGGGGCCGCGGATGGCTGGCTGTCGATCCTGAACCGACCTCATCGACGCTAGACCGACCTCGCCGACGCTAGACCGACTTCGTCGAGGTTGAACCAACCTCGTCGACGTTAGACCAGCTCGTCGACCATCCCGTGCCGTACTCCCGAGAGCGGCCCCGGCACCTCTCGTGCCCGTCCCCGTCCGCCCCGCCCCCGCGCTTCCTCACCTTGCGGAACGTGTGAAATCCAGGTTCGGTTCCCCGTTGTCCACAGCCTATCCAAGCGAACGTTTCCGCAGCTCAAAACCCACCCAGCCTGTGGACAACTCAAGATCTTGGTGGACTGCTCAGCCCGGCGGCTGCCAGATGTAGCCGGTGGTCGTCGTGACCGCGACGAAGCCGAGTCGTTCGAGGATCGGTCGGCTGTCCTCGGTCGCGTCCACCTGCAGGTACCTGATGCCCCGCGAGACCGCCAAGCGCGCTCGGTGGGCGACCAGTGCGCGGTAGATGCCCTTGCCGCGCCACTCGGCGAGGGTGCCGCCGCCCCACAGTCCTGCGAACTCCGTGCCCGGGACGATCTCGATCCGCGACGAGGAGACGACCTTGCCGTCGGCCTCCGCCAGCACCGCGATCATGTTCGGGTCGCCGCGCTTCTCGATCAGGCGGTCGACCAGCCAGTCGTGCGGGCGGCCGAAGACCTCGGTGGCGGTGGCGGCCAGGCGGTGGACGTCCTGCTCGTCCTCCACCTCGCGCAGGGTTACACCGTCGAGGTGGACCGGTGTGGTCATCTGTTCGGCCAGGCCGATCAGCACGGTTTCCCGGCCGTCCGGCTCGAAGCCGGCTGCAGTCAGGCGTTCGGGCAGGTCCGCTGGGGTGTCGTGGCTCCAGGTCTTCCACTCGACGGCCTGGTTGCGTGCGGCGAAGTGGTCGCGTTGGCGGGCGATCAGGGCGTCGAGCGCTGGGCCGTCCACGCCCAGGTGAGGTGGGCCACCCACGAAGCCGCTTCGGCGGGGCCAGCTCACGCGGAACACCGGGCCGTCGCGGTGGACCTCGGCGCCGGGGTCGAGCACCGTCCACTCGGCTGGGCGGGCTTGGGTGTCGAAGGCGCTGAGCAGCGCGGAGGCGTCGGTCACCGGCTGGACGCTATTGCGAGGTGGCGCCGGGACGCACGCGAATTCGCGCGTCCCGGGTACCTGCGCCGGGCGGCGTCAGGTTTGCGGAGGGGTCTGCTGGGCGGCGGGCAGGAGTGCCCTCACCTCCTCGATCGTCGTCGCCTCCGACGGGTCCTTGTCCGGGCGGTAGCGCACCACTCGCGCGAAGCGCAGGGCGACGCCGCCGGGGTAGCGCGGGGAGACCTGCACGCCGTCCAGTTCGATCTCGATCACGAGTTCGGGGCGGACCACGACCACCCAGTCGTTCTGGTCGGTGGCGATCTCCTGCAGGGCCTTGGTCTGCCACTTGAGCAGTTCGTCGGTGAGGCCCTTGAAGGTCTTGCCGACCATCACGGGTGGGCCGCCGTCCGGGTCGCGGGCGCCCAGGTGCAGGTTCGACAGCCAGCCCCGGCGGCGGCCGCTGCCCCACTCGACGCCGAGCACGACCAGGTCGAGGGTGTGGACCGGCTTCACCTTCTGCCAGGCCCTGCCTCGCCTGCCGGCCGCGTAGGGCGAGGCCAGCGACTTCACCATCACGCCCTCGTGGCCCGCGGACAGCGCCGCCGTGACGACGCCTTCCGCCTCCTGCGGGGACGGGTCCAGCACGCCGGGGATGACGTGCTCGCCCGCCACCTGCCGCAGGGCGGCGAGGCGGTCGCGGAGCGGTTCGTCGAGGAGGTCCTTGCCGTCGAGGTGCAGGCAGTCGAAGAAGTACGGGTGCAGCAGCAGCTCCCGTTCGTCCTGCGCGCCGAAGCGGCTCATCGTCTCCTGGAACGGGCGCGGGCGCCCCTCGTCGGTCAGCGCGAGCGTCTCGCCGTCGAGCACCACCGACGTGCAGGGCAGGCCGCGGACGAGCTCGACCAGTTCGGGCACCGTCTTCGTGATCTCGCGCAGCGTGCGCGTGTAGACGTGGACCTCGTCGCCGGAGCGGTGCACCTGGATGCGCGCGCCGTCCAGCTTGTGCTCCACCACGCAGCTGCCCAGCTCGGTCAGCGCCTCGTCCAGGGACTCGGCGGGTGACGCCAGCATGGGGCGCAGCGGGCGGCCCACCTCCAGCCGGAACGCCTCCAGCGCCGTCGGGCCGCCCTCCAGCGCGGCCACCGCGGTCTCCGGCAGGCGGCCGGACAGCATGAACGCGCGTCGCACCGTCTCGCCCGGCACGTCCGCCGCGGAGGCGATGGCGTCCAGCATCACGCCCTCCAGGGCGCCCTGGCGCAGCTCGCCGGTGAGCAACCTGCGCAAGAAGTCCTGCTCCGCTTCGGTGGAACGCGCGAACAACGACGTCAGCAGGTCGACGCGGCGTTGCGCCGAGCCCTTGCCGGACGTCCCGGCCACCTCGGCGAGCGCGGCGTCGACCTCGGCGATCGTGAGCTCGGCGCGCTCGGCGGGAGGCACGGACAGGTCGAGGACCGTGCGCCAGCCGGTGCCGATCCTGCCCTGCCGCGGCGTGCCTATCAGGAAGGACACCACCGCCACCACCACGTCCGCCGTCGCCGCGCGCAGCAACGCGGACAGCGCCTTGACCTTGGCCAGGCGCGACCGGGTCGCCGCCACCGCGGCTGACGTGTCGACCACTTCGGAGAGGAGCACGGATCCATGGTGCACCCGAGCACCGACAATTTCTCGAGGCGCGGGCCAGGCCGGCGCGGCCAGCCGTTCTACCTGGGAGTTCACCGCAGCCGTCGCGGTACCTGCGCTAGGCCTCGGCGACCGCCGCGATCTCCCTGACCGCTTCCCGCAGGCGGTCGGGGGTGAGCGACGCGTACCCCAGCACCAAGCCCGGCCACATCGGCGTGCGCGTGTACTGCGCCAACGCCCAGACGTGCACGCCTCGCTCCTCAAGCCTGCTCTTCAGCGCGAGGTCGTCCGTGCCGTCGGGCATGCGCAGCACGACGTGCAACCCTGCCGCGACACCGATGGGCTGCCATGCGGGCAGATGCTCGGCAACGGCCTCCAGCAACGCATCACGCCTCTTCCGGTAGAGCGCGCGCGTACGGCGCAGATGCCTGTCATAACCACCCGTCCGCAACAGGTGCGCGAACGCGGCCTGCGGGATCGTCGCGGTGCCCATGTCGTTGTACCGCTTGCGGTTCACGATGTCCTCGCGCAACCGTTCCGGCACCACGAGCCACCCGAGGCGCAGCGCGGGCGCCAGCACCTTGCTCGTCGTCCCCTGGTACACCACGTGCTCGGGGGCGAGCGCCTGCAACGCGCTCAGCGCCGGCCGGTCGTAGCGGTGTTCGGCGTCGTAGTCGTCCTCGATGATCAACGCATCGCGCTCGCGCGCCCACTCGACGAGCGCGCGCCGCCGTTCCGGGTGCAGCACCACGCCGAGCGGGAACTGGTGCGCCGCGGTGACCAGCACCGCCTTGCAGTCCGTTTTGGACAGCAGGTCGACGCGGAGTCCCTTGTCGTCCACCGGAACCGGCACGGTCTTGAGGCCGTGGGAGCGCAGCAGGTCTTCGCCGCCGATGTGGCTGGGTTCCTCGATCGCGATGCTGCCGTCCAGCATGCGCGCGGTGAGCTGCAACCCGTCCGCCGCGCCGTTGGTGATCACCGCGTCCTTGGTGACCACCGCCCGCACCCTCGCGAGGTAGTCGACGATCTCCTTGCGCAGCCCCACGAATCCGGCGGGATCGGGGTAGGCGAGGTCGTCGTCGGGGAGGTCGGCGAGCGCCGCCCGGTGGGCCGCCACCCATTCGGCTCGGGGGAACGCGCCCAGCGCGGGCAGGCCGGGCCGCAGGTTGTAGCGCCACCGCTTCGGCGGTTCCGGCACGCCGCACGCGCCGGCGGGCCCGAGGCTCGCGACCGTCGTCCCCGAGCCGCGTCTGGTGGTCAGGTAGCCCTCCGCGACGAGCTGCGTGTAGGCCGAGGTGACGGTTCCGCGCGCCACCTCGAGCTGCGCCGCCAGGTCGCGGCTCGACGGCAGCCGCGTGCCCGGTGCGAGCCGCCCGTCCCTGATCGCCCGGCGCAGCTCGACCTCGACCCCGCGACGCCTCTGGTGCCCCGGCAACAGGAGCTCGCGCAAAGTGGTCCAGTTCTCGGTCATCGAAGTGGAGCTTAAAGCTGGACCAGTTCCGCGCAAGGGTGACGGACATGAAACTCGGGGTGGCCGCGGGAGCGGCAGCGGCATCGATCGTCGGCGCGTCGGTGCCGGTCACGGGAATGCTGGAGGGCTACCCGGTCCTGACCGGCCAGGCCATGCGCTACGCACTGGCCGCGGCGGTGTTGTTGCTGGTGGCGCGCCGTCTGCCGATGCCTTCGTGGCGCGACGTGCCGCCGCTGCTGGGCGTCGTCGTCTCGGGCATGCTCGGCTTCAACGCCCTGCTCATCGCCGCCCAGCAGTACGCAGAGCCGGGCTTCGTCGCCGCTGTCATGGGCGGCTCCCCCGTCGTGCTGGCGCTGCTCTCACGCCAACGCACCGCATCGGCCCTTGTGGGTGCCGTGGTGGTGGCGGCGGGCATCGTGCTGTTGTCCGGCGGCGGCTCGTGGCACGGTCCCGGGCTCGTTCTCGCGTTGCTCACCATGGTCGGCGAGGTGTGCTTCACGCTCTTCGCGGTCGGGGTGGTGCGGCGGCTCGGCGTGCTGGGCGTGGCGACGTGGACCTGCATCATCGCGACGGTGATCGGCGCGGTGCTGGGGACGTTCGTCGGCGGCTGGCGGGTGCCGGACACCCGGCAGACCTTCGCGCTCGTGCTGCTGGCCGTGGCGGTGACCGCGGTGGCCTTCGGGCTGTGGTACTTCGCCGTGAACCGGCTGGGCTCCGACCGCGCCGGCGTCCTCATCGGCCTGATGCCGGTGGCCGGTCTCGCGACTTCGGTGCTTCTGGGCGTGCAGGAGCTCACTCTCGTGTCCGTCATCGGGGTCACCACGGTCGCACTCGGGTGCGTCATCGGGCTCCGGAGAGCAACGCACCACACACACGACTCGGGCCGGGTTCCCCCAAAATCAACACTAGCGACCGGGTCTGACAGTCCGGCGCAAGTTGTTGTGCCGTAACTAAAACGGCCTGCCGTGAGGCCGCCGGGCCGGCCACGGCGAGGTCGGCCCGGCGGCCTAGTGGACCGGGTACCCGGTCGCGGCCACGTCGTCGGCGACGTCCGCCGGCGACGTGGCGGGGTTGAGAGCCGTCACGACCGCCGCGGTCAACGGTTTGCCCGCGTACACGTGCCGCACCGCGTCGAGGTCGACCGGCGTCTCGTAGTAGTCCTGCGCCCAGTCCTGGTACGCCTCCGGGGTGCCCTCGGTCAGCAGCGCGAACATCCAGTCCGCCCCGTCCTCCCCTTCGGGGAAGGCGATGTCACCGTGCCGCCAGGCATCGTCACCGTTCTCGCGCCACAGGCAGACGGTGATGGACGGCGTGCCCTCGTCGGAGAACGCGGGCTCCTCCACACACTCGCGGAACACCTCAGGCACGGAGTCGACAACGCCAGGCCACGGCTGCCCGTCGTCGGTGACATAGGGACTCATCAGCGACTCGTGGTCGAAGCCGCGCACGTACGCACCCGCGGCCTTGAACACGATGGAGTACTCGTTGCCCGCACCGTCGTACATGGACGCCATCTCCTCGCCGGGCGCCCACTCGGCGTCGAAGCGGTGGTACCGGTCGTCGCCGCCGGGATCCAGGACGACGTCCAGCACGGCCAGCGCACGGCACAGCGCGCGCAACTCCGGGATGGCGGGCAGCAGACGGGCGACGTCGTACGCGGTCACCGCCACATCCAAGCAGTCTCAAGTGCCGAGCACGACTCGCTCAGGTGAGGTCCGGTCCCTGCGACCGGAGGTCGTCCACTCGCGACATGGCGTCACGCAGCTCGCCCAGCCACGCGTCGGCGTGCTCGCCAACGAGACGCACGGCCCATGCGAGAGCATCGGCTCGTGAGCGGGCCACGCCGGCAGCCACTAGCGTGTCGAGCACCTGGCGTTCCGGCTGGCGCAGGCGCGTCATCACCGGCACGGCGAGGTGCGTGAACAGCTCGCGGGTGCCGCCCTGCACGGCTCCCCACGCCACCTTGCGGCCGTAGCGGTGCTCGGCCTGGCGCGCGATCTCGATGCGTTCGTCGCGGGTCTCCTCGCGCCAGCGGGCGATTCGGCCCGATTCGGCCGCGGCGCGCGAGGCGTCGTCGAACTCGCCCTCCAGCGGCGCGAGCGTGCCCACGACGGTGATCTCCTCGCGGTCCACGACCACCTCGGGCGCGCCGGTGAACCACGCGTCGGGGAGCCTGCCCGCGAACCACGCCGCCGCGTCGTCGGCCGGGGGCAGGTCAGCCTGCTGCCAGCCGCCTCGTCCTCTCCATCCACGTCCCATTTCAACCACCTCTGATTACATGATTACGTCATTACTGACGTTACGCCTGCAATCAGGAAGTGGCGTTCGCCGTCAGCGAAGTGATCAGGGCATCCGCGGTGACGACAGGGCGGTCGCACACGTAGCCGCGGCACACGTAGGCCGCCGGGCCCTCGTCGACCAACGGACGGTCTTCCAGCAACGGCACGGACGAGGGCTCACCGGCCACGACGACGCCGCCTCCGGGCACATGGGCGATCGCCGCCGCCCACAGCGACGCACGGCGTGAGTCGTCGGCACCTACTACGGCGACCTGCAACGGACCGGACACCAGAGCCTCGGCGACGGTCAGCCAGTGGCCCGCGAACCGGGGCGCACGGGCGGCGAGCAGGCCGGCGCGCGTCACGGCGGCGGACGCGGCGTCGAAGTACCGCGCGGAACGATCGGCGCCGGACAGCAGCGACGCGGTCAGCAGGGCCGAGGCCAGCGAGGAAGCACCGCTCGGGGACGCGTTGTCGGTCGAGTCGGCTGGACGGCGCACGAGAGTCTCGGCGTCATCGGCCGTGTCGTAGTAAGCGCCGGGAGAGTCCGGCACGGCGAAACGGGCGAGCGCGGTGTCCAGCAGGCCGCACGCCAGGTCGAGCCACCGGATCGAGCCCGTCACCTGGTGCAGCGCCAGCAGCCCGTCCGCGACGCAGCCGTAGTCCTCCAGCACCCCGAACGACGGACCGGCGACGCCGTCGCGCGAGGTCCGCAGCAGCCTGCCCTCGACGAGGTGCACGGACGCCAGCAGCGACGCCGCGCCGGACGCGGCCGAGATCCACGCCGGCTCACCGAAGAAGGCGCCCGCCTCGGCCAGCGCGGCGATCGCCAGGCCGTTCCAGGCCGCCACCACCTTGTCGTCCCGTCCGGGCTGCGGCCGCGCGGCGCGCACCGCCAGCAGCGAGGCCCGCACCTCCTCCCCCGGCTCCGACACGAACCCCAGGGTGGACTTGCCGTCCTCGAAGTTCGGCTCGGGCGTCACGCCGAACGCCGCCGCCGCACCCAGTTCCTCGAACGACCACACGTAGGTCAAGCCTTCGACGCCATCGGTGTCCGCGTCCAACGACGCCGCGAACCCGCCGGACGCCGTCCGCAGGTCCCGCAAGAGGAACGCGGCCGTGTCCCGCGCGACCCGCTCGTAACGCTCCGAGGCGGTCACGCGCGTGAGGTGCGTGTAGAAGCGGAGCAGCAAAGCGTTGTCGTACAACATCTTCTCGAAGTGCGGCACGACCCACGCGGCGTCGACGCTGTAGCGCGCGAACCCGCCGCCGAGCTGGTCGTACATGCCGCCGTCGGCCATCGCGCCGGCCGTCGAGGTCGCCATGGAGATCGCCTCGACCGACCCGGTGCGCTCGTGGTGGCGCAGCAGGAACTCCACCACCATCGACGGCGGGAACTTCGGCGCCCCGCCGAACCCGCCGTGGCGCCGGTCGAACTCCCCCAGCAACGACACCACGGCACCGGCCAGCACATCGGCGTCCACAGTGGACGGCGGCAGCGGCGCGGCCTGCCGGGTGATCTCCCGCACGACGGCGGAGGCGGACTGCAGGACCTCCTCCCGCTGCGAGCTCCACGTGGCCGCGACGGCCTCGATGAGCTGCGGGAACGACGGCATGCCCGGCCGCGGCGACGGCGGGTAGTAGGTGCCGGCGTGGAACGGTCGCGCGTCCGGCGTCAGGAACACCGTCATCGGCCACCCGCCGTGGCCGGTCATGGCCTGCGTGACCTCCATGTACACGGCGTCGACGTCCGGCCGTTCCTCGCGGTCGACCTTCACCGCCACGAAGTGCTCGTTCAGGAACGCCGCGACGTCGGCGTCCTCGAAGGACTCGTGCGCCATCACGTGGCACCAGTGGCAGGCCGCGTACCCGACGGACAGCAGCACCGGCACGTCGCGCCGCCGGGCCTCCTCGAACGCCTCCTCGCACCACGGCCACCAGTCGACCGGGTTGTCCGCGTGCTGCTGCAGGTAGGGGCTGGTCGCGTCCGCGAGTCGGTTCGCCATGCGATCACACTAAATGAGCAGCGCAGAGGCCGAATCTCGATCAGACTCAGGCCCGTGTTGCTCACCCTGACCACGACGCACCGGCCGGCGACCGACCTCGGCCACCTGCTGCACAAGCACCCCGACCGGGCTCAGTCCTTCACGACGAGCTCGGGCGTCGCGCACGTCTTCTACCCGACGGCGACGAACGAGGAGTGCACGGTCGCCCTCCTGCTGGAGGTCGACCCCGTCGCGCTCGTCCGAGGTCCCGGCAGCACGCTCACCCAGTACGTCAACGACAGGCCGTACGCGGCCGGGTCGTTGCTCACGGTCGCGCTCGGCAGCGTGTTCCGCACCGCCATGAACGGCCGCAGCGAGAGCCACCCCGAGCTCGCGAGGACGCCGATCCCGCTGGTCGTCCGCATCCCCGCGCTGCCGCACCGCCTCGCGGAACGGCTGTTCCCGCCGCTCGGCTGGACCGTCGAGGTCACCGGGCACGGCGACTCGCGCTACGGCGACGTGACGCTGACCGGCACCGTGAAGCTCAGCGACGCGTTGAAGCACCTCTACGTGCTGCTGCCCGTCCTCGACGGCGGCAAGCACTACCGGTTCGCGGCCGACGAGGTGGACAAGCTGCTCAAGGCCGGTGACGGCTGGCTGTCCGCGCACCCGGACAAGGAGCTGATCACCACCCGCTACCTGGCCCGCAGGCGCCCGTTGATCACCTCCGCCCTGGAACGCCTCGCCGACGTCGACGAGGTCGAGCCGGAGGAGCTCGACAACGCCCTGGCCGAGCCGAAGATCTCCCTTGCCGCACAGCGCAAGGAGGCCGTGGTCGAGGCGTTGAAGGCCGCGCGGGCCCAGCGCGTGCTCGACCTCGGCTGCGGTGGTGGCGCTCTGCTGCGCGCTCTCGTCGACGAGCCCGCGTTCACCGAGGTCCACGGTGTCGACGTGTCCGCGAAGGCGTTGCAGGAGGCCGCGCGCAAGCTGCACCTCGACCGCATGGGCGAGCGGCAGCGCGAGCGGATCACGTTGCGGCAGTCGGCTTTGACCTACGCCGACGCCGAGCTGGCGGGGTACGACGCGGCGGTGCTGATGGAGGTCGTCGAGCACATCGACCCATCGCGCCTGCCCGCGCTGGAGCACTCGGTGTTCACCGTGGCACGCCCTGTGACCGTGCTGGTGACCACGCCGAACGTCGAGTACAACGCGCTGTTCGAGACGTTGCCCGCAGGGCAGATGCGCCACCCCGACCACCGTTTCGAATGGACCCGGGCGGAGTTCGCGCACTGGGCGGGCGGTGTCGCGGAACGCCGCGGCTACACCGTCACGTACGTGCCGATCGGGCCGGAGGACGCCGAGCGCGGCGCACCGACGCAGATGGCCGTGTTCACGCTGGGGGACGAGAACTGATGGAGCTGAAGATCCCCGACCTGTGCCTGGTGGTGCTGGTCGGCGCCTCGGGTTCGGGCAAGTCGACGTTCGCGCGCAGGCACTTCCTGCCCACGCAGGTGCTGTCGAGCGACTACTTCCGCGGGCTCGTGGCCGACGACGAGAACGACCAGTCGGCGTCCGCGGCGGCGTTCGACGTGCTGCACTTCGTGGCGTCGAAGCGGCTGGAGGCGGGGCGCGTCACCGTGGTCGACGCGACGAACGTCCAGCCCCAGGACCGCGCGAAGCTGGTCGAGGTCGCGCGCAGGGCGAACGTCCTGCCCGTCGCGATCGTGCTCGACACCCCGACCGACGTGTGCCTGAGGCGCAACGCGGAACGCCCCGACCGCGACTTCGGCGCACACGTCGTCAAGCGGCACCGGGCCGCGCTGAGGCGCTCGCTGAAGCACCTCGGCAAGGAGGGCTTCAAGCGCGTCCACGTGCTGCGCTCCGAGTCCGATGTGGACAACGCGACGATCGTGTACGAACGACTCCTCAACGACCTCAGGCACGAGACCGGGCCGTTCGACGTGTTCGGCGACGTGCACGGCTGCCGCGCGGAGCTGGAGGAGCTGCTCACCGAGCTGGGCTACGAGATCCAGCGCGACGACGAGGGCCGCGCGGTCGACGCGGTTCCTCCCGGCGACCGCAAGGCGGTGTTCGTCGGCGACCTGGTGGACCGCGGGCCGGACACCCCCGGCGTGCTGCGCCTCGTCATGGGCATGGTCGGCAACGGCCACGCCTTCAGCGTGCGCGGGAACCACGAGGAGAAGCTCGTCCGAGCCCTGCGCGGCCACAAGGTGACGGTCCGGCACGGCTTGGAGAAGTCGCTGGAGCAGCTCGCCCACGAGCCGGAGGAGTTCCGCCTCGCCGCCGCGAAGTTCTGCGACGGCCTCGTCGCGCACCACGTCCTGGACGGCGGCAACCTCGTCGTCGCGCACGCCGGCCTGCCCGAGCGCTACCACGGCCGCGCGTCCGCGAAGGTGCGCAGCTTCGCCCTGTACGGCGACACGACCGGAGGAACCGACGCGTACGGGATGCCGGTGCGCCTGCCGTGGGCGAACGACTACCGCGGCTCGGCGATGGTGCTGTACGGGCACGTCCTGACGGCCGAGGCCGAGTGGGTCAACAACACCCTGTGCCTGGAGACGGGTGTGGTGTTCGGCGGGAAGCTCACCGCGCTGCGCTACCCGGAGAAGGAGCTCGTCTCCGTCAAGGCGCACCAGGTCTGGTACGAGCACGACGCCCCGTTCCCGGTGAAGGCCGCCGAACGCGCGCCGGACGTGCTGGCGCTCGGGGACGTCACGGGTCTGCGTCGCATCGACACGTCGGTGATGGGCGCCGTGACGATCCGCGCGGAGCAGTCGGCCTCGGCCCTGGAGGTCATGAGCCGGTTCGCGATCGACCCGCACGACCTGCTGTACCTGCCGCCGACGATGGCGCCGACGGCGACCTCGCAGCGCGACGACGTGCTGGAGCACCCGGAGGACGCGTTCGCGGAGTACCGGGCGGCCCGCGTCGGGCAGGTGATCTGCCAGGAGAAGCACATGGGCTCGCGCGCGGTGCTGTTGGTGCGCAAGGAGGGCGGCGCGATCTACACGCGCACGGGACGCGCGTTCTTCGACGGCGCGCCGGGCGAGGAGCTGCTCGACCGCGTGCGTTCGGCCTGTTCCGGGCTGTTCGACGAGTTCGCCACGGACTGGCTGCTCATCGACGCCGAGCTGATGCCGTGGAACGCCAAGGCGGCCGGGCTGATCCGCGAGCAGTACGCGGCGGTCGGCGCGGCGGCGAACGGCGTGCTGCCGGTGGCGGTCGACGCCCTGCGGGCGGCCGCGGCACGCGGTGTCGACGTCGCGGACCTGCTGGAGCGCACGTCGACGCGTGCCGCGAACGCCGCGGCCTACAGCGCGGCGTACGAGCGGTACTGCTGGCCGGTGGACGGCCTGGAGGGCGTGCGGATCGCGCCGTTCCAGCTGCTCGCCTCCGAGGGCAGGACGTTCCACGACCGCTCGCACCTGTGGCACCTGGAGACGCTGGGCGGGCTGGAGGGGCCGTTGTTCCAGCGGACCCGGCACCTCGTGGTCGACGTCGAGGACCCCGAGCAGGTCGCCGCCGGCGTGCGGTGGTGGGAGGAGCTGACCGCGGACGGCGGTGAGGGCATGGTCGTGAAGCCGCTCGCGAACCTCGGCGGACGCGTCCAGCCGGGCGTGAAAGTGCGCGGGCGCGAGTACCTGCGGATCATCTACGGCCCGGACTACACGTCGCCGGAGAACCTCCGGCGGCTGCGCAAGCGTTCCCTCGGGCGCAAGCGCGGACTCGCGCTGCGCGAGTACGCCCTCGGCATCGAGGCGCTGGAACGCGTCGCACGCGGCGAACCGCTGTGGAGGGTGCACGAGTGCGTCTTCGGCGTGCTCGCGCTCGAGTCGGAACCGGTGGACCCGAGACTGTGATCCTCGAGGTGGTGGTCGGCTCGCACGCCTACGGGCTGGCGGGCCCCGACTCCGACGTGGACAGACGCGGGGTGTTCGCCGCGCCCGCGGAGGCGTTCTGGCGCCTGGACAAGCCCCCGACGTCGGTCGAGGGGCCGGACCCGGAGCAGCTCAGCTGGGAGGTCGAGCACTTCTGCCGGCTCGGCCTCAGGTCGAACCCGACGGTGCTCGAGACGCTGGTGAGCCCGCTGGTCGAGGTCAGCACGCCGATCGGGGAGGAGTTGCGGGGACTGCTGCCCGCGTTCCTCTCCCGGCACGCGGTGCGGTCGTTCACGCGAGCGACGGAGATGCAGCTGGCGCGCGCGGGCCGCAACCTCAAGCCCAAGCAGCTCATGCACGTGGTGCGGCTGCGGCTGGTGGGGCTGGAGCTGCTGCGCACCGGGCGGTACGACATCGCGGCGGACCGGTCGCTGCTGGCGATCCGCTCCGGGGAGATGGCGTGGGACGAGGCGCTGGCCTGGGCGCACCGGCTCGGCGACGAGATCGCCGCGGCTCGGGGGCCGTTGCCGGAGGAGCCGGACCGGGAGCGGGTGGAGGACTGGCTGGTGTCGGTGCGCAGGAGGACGTTGTGAGCCACTTCTCCGCGCGCCGCCGAGCGGTGCGCACCGGTGAGGCCGCTGCGCACCGATCACGTCACCCGGCTAGTCCTTCTTCGGGGCGGTCTGCCCGGCCGGGGTCTCCTTGGAGCCCTCGGCCGGCTCGTCGAACGACGCCGGCAAGCCCTTGATGTGCTTGTTCATCGACTTGACGAGGAAGAAGACCGCGATGAAGAAGACGATGAGCAGGACGAGGCCGACCGGGGAGGACTTGCCGAAGTCCTCGCCCTGGCCGCCCTTGTCGTTCTCGTTCGGGTTCGACGGCTGCACGGCGACCAGCGCCACCGTGCTGCCGAGGGAGAAGTCTGGGGAGAGCACCCCTAGACCTTAACTCCGGCGAACAGGTCGTTCTCCGGCAGCGTCGAGTCGACCTGGGAGCGCACGAGCTCGTACTCCTCGGTCGGCCAGATCTCGCGCTGCAGGTCCATCGGGATCGCGAACCAGCGGCTGGTCGGGTCGATCTGGGTGGCGTGGGCCTTCAGCGCCTCGTCGCGGACGTCGAAGTAGTCCGCGCACTCGACCTGCGTGGTGACGCGCTCCATGACGTCGGGGCGGTCGGTGCTCCAGTTCGCGAGCCACTCGGTGTACGGCGACTCCATGCCGCGGGCTTCCATGGCCTCGTGGAACGCCAGGATCTTGGCGCGCGAGAAGCCGTGGCCGTAGTAGACCTTCGGCACCTCCCAGGCGTCGCCCAGGTCCGGCTCGTAGGCCGGGTCGGCGGCGGCGTCCAGGGCGGCCATCGAGATCTCGTGCGTGCGGATGTGGTCCGGGTGCGGGTAGCCGCCGTTCTCGTCGTAGGTCACGACGACGTGCGGGCGGAAGTCCCTGATGGCCTCGACCAGCGACGGCACCGACTCCTCCAGCGGCACCAGGGCGAAGCAGCCCTCGGGCAGCGGCGGGAGCGGGTCGCCCTCGGGCAGGCCGGAGTCCTTGAAGCCCAGCCAGCGGTGCTGGATGCCGAGGATCTTGGCTGCGCGGGCCATCTCCTCGCGGCGGACCTCGATGATGTTCTCGAGCACGTCCGGCTTGTCCATCGCCGGGTTCAGAATGCTGCCCGCGCCACCGTCCGTACAGGTCACGACCATCACGTCGTGCCCTTCCGCGACGTAGCGGGCCATCGTGGCCGCGCCCTTGCTCGACTCGTCGTCGGGATGTGCGTGCACTGCCATAAGGCGCAGCTTGTCGGCCATGACCCCCGTGGTCCTCCTGTGTGAACGGTCCTGCGACACTCAACAACCGAATGCCGGGCACCATTGTTCCCCAGAGGCGAGGAGGGCGCGGACAAGTGGCACAACGCGTGCTCCCCGAGGGGCGCTACAGCAGGCAGAGCCGCAAGCCGGGGGCGAAGTGGGCCCGCTGGGCGTTACTCGCCGTAGCCGTCGCGGCCGGTGCCCTGGTCGCCTTCGTCGGTTACCGAAATCTCGGCACAAAACCGATCGAGGCGAAGCAGACCGCGTTCACCATCCTCGGCGACGACCGCGTGCAGGTCAGTTTCGAGGTTTCCCGCGATCAGCCGGAGCGTGCCGCCGTCTGCATCATTCGGGCCCGGTCCAAGGACGGGGACGAAGCAGGCCGGCGCGAAGTTCTGGTGCCTCCGGGAAATGCGCTCGTCGTCGAGACAACTGTTCTCCGCACCTCCAAACCGCCGGTCACCGGTGAGGTCTTCGGGTGCTCCTACCAGGTTCCCGCCTACTTGTCCACGACCTAGCGGCCAAGCGGGTGATCTGCGGTTTAAACGGCGAGACGGGGAACAAATCGCCGTCGCTGAACGTTGTCTTCGTGTTACTATTGCAGCTCAAGCACGGCCCCGGCGCGGGCCGTGTTTTTCCGTTCCGGGCCAACGGCCCGGGAACTTCTGGTGTACACGCGTGCGTCAGAGCAAGACGAGGAGTTGGTGACCGTGAGCGACACCCAGGTGACCTGGCTGACCCAGGAGGCCTACGACCGGCTCAAGGCTGAGCTGGACGAACTGATCGCGTACCGCCCGGTCATGGCTGCCGAGATCAACGCCCGTCGCGAAGAGGGCGACCTGCGCGAGAACGGCGGCTACCACGCGGCTCGCGAGGAGCAGGGCAAGCAGGAGGCGCGCATCCGCCAGCTGCACGAGCTGCTCCAGGCCGCGAAGGTCGGCGAGGCCCCCACCACGAAGGGTGTCGCAGCGCCGGGCACGGTGCTCACGATCCGCTACGAGGGTGACGACGAGACCGAGACCTTCCTGCTCGCCACGCGCGAAGAGGGCGCGCACGGCGAGATGGAGGTCTACTCCCCGGTTTCGCCGCTCGGCAAGGCTCTGAACGGCGCGAAGGACGGCGAGACCGTCGAGTACGAGCTGCCCAACGGCAAGCTCCAGAAGGTCACGCTGATCTCCGCGGTTCCTTACCAGGCGTAGTCACGCCACATGACGTGCGAAGGGCCGGTCACCTCGGTGGCCGGCCCTTCACGCGTTCCAGGAGCGGTCGCACGCGCGGGGGCACCGGCGTCGACAGGGCGATCGACGTCGAGAGCCGCCTCACGTGGGGCACGTCCACGACGTGGTCGACCACGCGCTGCAGGTCCGCGTTCGACCGGGCGACCATTCTCACGAAGAGATCTCCCTGACCCGTCGTCGCGTGCACCTCGCACACCTCGGGGATGGCGGCCAGCCCCTCGCACACCTCGGCCCGGCGTCCCTGCGCGATCTCGACGACCGCGAACGCCGTCAGCCCGTACCCCATCGCGCCGAGGTCGAGCGCGGGCGGGAACCCGCCGAGCACGCCCCGGTCGGTCAGCCGGTCCAGCCTGGCCTGCACGGTTCCGCGCGCGACGCCGAGCCGGCGGGAGCATTCGAGGACGCCCAGGCGCGGCTCGTCCGTCAAGAGCAGGAGCAGCCTGGCGTCCAGTTCGTCCACGAGCTGGTCAGAGTGCTCACCCTGTTGATCCGAAGGCATAGATCACTATACAAATTGCACAGCTAAATCGCTGACTATTGCTCACCCTGTTGGGTCGACTCATGCTGTTCGACATGACTCAGCAGCTTGACGACGTGAGCTACGACCAGCTCCGGCAGCTCGTGGGGTTGGTCGACTACGACGCGACCAAGGACCCCTTCCCCGTGCGCGCCATGGACGCCGTGGTGTTCGTCGCGGGCAACGCCACGCAGACCGCGTGGCTCTACCAGGTGGCGTTCGGCATGGAGCTCGTGGCCTACGCGGGTCCCGAGACCGGCCAGCGCACCCACAAGTCGTTCGTGCTGAAGTCGGGCTCGGCCCGCTTCGTGATCAACGGCGGCGTCACGCCCGACTCCGAACTCCTCGACCACCACCGCCGCCACGGCGACGGCGTCGTGGACCTCGCGCTGGAGGTCGGCGACGTCGACCAGTGCATCGAGCACGCCCGCAAGCAGGGCGCGACCGTCCTCGAGGAGCCGCACGACGTCTCCGACGAGCACGGCACCGTGCGCCTCGCGGCGATCGCGACCTACGGCGAAACCCGCCACACGCTCGTCGACCGCTCGAAGTACAACGGCGTCTACCTGCCCGGCTACGTCGCCAGGTCGTCGACGGTCAAGCGCCCGGAAGGCGCCCCGAAGCGCCTGTTCCAGGCCGTCGACCACTGCGTCGGCAACGTCGAGCTCGGCAAGATGGACTACTGGGTCGACTGGTACAACCGCGTCATGGGCTTCGTGAACATGGCGGAGTTCATCGGCGACGACATCGCCACGGACTACTCGGCGCTGATGTCGAAGGTCGTCTCCAACGGCAACCACCGCGTCAAGTTCCCGCTGAACGAGCCGGCGATCGCGAAGAAGAAGTCGCAGATCGACGAGTACCTCGAGTTCTACGAGGGCGCCGGCGTCCAGCACATCGCGCTGGCCACCAACGACATCATCAAGACCGTCACCGCCATGCGCGACGCGGGCGTCGAGTTCCTCGAGACCCCGGACTCCTACTACGACGACCCGGAGCTGCGCGCCCGCATCGGCGAGGTCCGCGTCCCGATCGAGGTCCTCAAGGAGCACCGCATCCTCGTCGACCGCGACGAGGACGGCTACCTGCTGCAGATCTTCACGAAGCCGATCGGCGACCGCCCGACCGTCTTCTACGAGCTGATCGAACGCCACGGCTCCCTCGGCTTCGGCAAGGGCAACTTCAAGGCCCTCTTCGAGGCGATCGAGCGCGAGCAGGAGCGACGCGGCAACCTCTGATGGCGTTCCCCCGGTAAGGTGGCTTCACGGGGGCAACACATCGTGGGGAGGTGGCATGGCACTCGTACGACGCGTGGCCGCGGTCATCCCGCTGGTCGGAGCCGTGACCACGGCTGCGGCACTGACCGGCGCGGCATTTCTGACCGTGGCCCACGCCGGCTGCGACGAGGCCGGCCGCTTCGTCCGCACGGGCGAGTCGATCCAGTTCGTCGGAGGCTGTGTGAACGGCGCCGACCTTCCGGCGGCGCCCACGGCCGAGGTCGAGAACGTCGACCGGTTCGGCGGCTCGAAGAAGCCCTAGGGCGCTGAGACGCGGAAAGGCCCCTCCCCACCAGGGGAGGGGCCTTTCGCATGCGTGGATCAGCCCAGCGCGGCCAGCAAGTCGGCCACCAGGTCGTCCCCGGACTCGATCCCCACGGAGACCCGCACCAGGTCGGCCGGCACCTCCAGCATCGACCCGGCCGTGGAAGCGTGGGTCATCTTCCCGGGGTGCTCGATCAACGACTCCACACCGCCCAAGGACTCGGCCAGCGTGAACAGCTTCGTCCGGGCGCACACCTCGAGGGCGGCCGCTTCCCCGCCCTCGACGAGGAACGACACCATGCCGCCGAACCGCCGCATCTGCTTGGCGGCGACGACGTGCCCGGGGTGCGACTCCAGACCGGGGTAGATGACCTTCCGGACCCGGGGGTGCCGGACCAGCGCCTCGGCCACGAGCTCCGCGTTGTCGGAGTGCTTCTCCATCCGCAGCTCGAGCGTCTTGATCCCGCGCAACGTCAGGTAGGCGTCGAAGGGCCCGGGAACAGCCCCGGCGCCGTTCTGCAGGAAGCCGAAGGCGGCGTCGATCTCCTCGTCCGAGGTGATGAGCGCACCACCCACGACGTCGGAGTGACCGCCGATGTACTTGGTGGTCGAGTGCAGCACCACGTCCGCGCCCAGCTCCAGCGGCGTCTGCAGGGCGGGCGAGGCGAAGGTGTTGTCGACGACCAGCTTCGCGCCGGCGTCGTGGGCGACCGAGGCGATCGCGGCGATGTCGCCGATGTTGAGCAGCGGGTTGGTGGGCGTCTCGATCCAGATCAGCTTGGTCTCGGGGCGCACGGCCGCGCGGATCGCGTCGACGTCCGACACCGGCGCCGGGGAGTGGGTGACGCCCCACTTCGAGAAGACCTTGTCGATGAGCCGGAACGTGCCGCCGTAGGCGTCGTTCGGGATGACGACGTGGTCGCCGGGCTTGAGGAACGTGCGCAGCGCCGCGTCGGTCGCACCCATGCCGGAGGAGAACGCACGGCCGTAGCGGCCGCGTTCGAGGGACGCGAGGCAGGTCTCCAGCGCGCGGCGGGTCGGGTTGCCGGTGCGGGAGTACTCGAAGCCCTCACGCAGGCCGCCGACGCCGTCCTGGGCGTAGGTGGAGGTCGCGTAGATGGGCACGTTCACCGCACCCGTGGTCGGGTCCGGGTCCTGACCGGCGTGGATCGCCCTGGTGGCGAAGCCGTATGGGGTGCTCATGTCCGAAGGGTACTCACCCGTACGGCCGTGCGGCGCGATAGTCCAGGCAGTGGGCGCGAACGGCAACAGCCCCCGGTCACGCGAGGTGACCGGGGGCTGGAGAACCTGCTGGAGGGCTTTACCAGCCCTGCTGCTGGCCGCCGTACCCCTGCTGGGGCGGCTGGCCGTAGCCACCGGGCTGCTGCTGCGGGTACCCGCCGGTGCCCGGCTGCTGGAAGCCGCCGGACTGCGGCTGGGCGTAGCCGCCCGTGCCGGGGTAGCCACCCGTCTCCGGCCAGTTGATCACGACGGTGCCGCAGATCTTGTCGGAGTAGGTCTCGTTCTTCGGCTTGTTCCACAGCGGCGACAGGTAGTTGATCAGCGAGCCGATGCCGCAGAGCAGGCCGAACGCGTAGTTCAGCAGCAGGCGCAGGAAGGCCACGCCACCGCCGGGCGGCTGCTGCGTGTCCTCCTTGACGACCTTGATCTTCGCGACCTTCTTGCCGATCGACTGCCCCGTGGAACCGCCCTTGAGGACCGTGTTCCAGATGAAGAAGCCGAACAGACCGCCGTAGCCGACGAGGTAGGCGACCAGCACCAGGATCCCCGCGGAGGACGGGTCGGCCGTGGTCGCGCCGATCCCGCCGAGCACGGCGATGATGATGCCGGCCACGACGCCGGGGGCGACGTAGTCGATCAGGCCGGCGACCGCGCGCGAACCCCACTCGGCGTAGCCGGTGGGAGGCGGCGGGGCCATGCCGGGGGCGCCGTAGCCGGGCGCGCCGTAGCCGGGCTGCCCGTAGGCACCCGCGGCGGCGGGCTGGCCGTACGGGTTCGACTGCGGTGCACCGTAGTGCTGCTGCGGCTGACCGTAGGCACCCGCGGCCGGCTGGCCGTACGGGTTGGACTGCGGTGCGCCGTAGCCCTGCTGGTGCTGCTGCGGAGCACCGTAGGGCTGCTGCTGCGGGGCGCCGTACGCGGGCGGCTGCTGGGCGGGGAAGCCGCCCGAGCCGGGACCCTGCGCCGGGAAGCCGCCCGAACCGGGGGCCGACGGCACCTGGCCGGGGCTGACGACCTGGGTGGCGTCCGCGTTCTGCTGCGGTGCGGCAGGAGCCTGACCAGGCGAGACGACCTGCGTCGCGTCCGGGTTCGGGTTCGCCGCTGCCGGCTGCCCACCTCCCGGGACGACCTGCGTCGCGTCCGCGTTGGGCTCCTGCGGCTGACCGCCGAACTGGTGTGGCGGCTGCGGAGCGTTCATCCGGTTTCCAACCCCCTTGGCTGGGCCGTGCGAGTAAGACTGATGATCTGGGGCGTCACGCTATCGGACGCACGTCGTTCCACGCTCAGCGACCAGCCAAGAACCCCAGAATGTCCTGCCGGGTGACGACACCGGCGGGCTTGCCGTCCTCCAGGACGAGGGCGGCGTCGGCGTTCGAGAGGGCGTTCATCGCGATGCCGACCGGCTCGCCCGCGCCGAGCGTGGGCAGCGGCGGCGACATGTGCTTGTCCAGGCGGTCGGAGAGCTGCGCCTTGCCGGTGAACAACGCGTCGAGCAGGTCGCGCTCGTTCACCGCGCCCGCGACCTCGGCGGCCATGACCGGCGGCTCGGCGTTGACGACGGGCATCTGCGAGACGCCGAACTCGCGCAGGATCGCGACGGCGTCACCCACGGTCTCGTTCGGGTGAGCGTGCACCAGGTCCGGGAGCATGCCGCCCTTGCGGCGCAGCACGTCGCCGACGGTCGCGCCGGTCGAGTCCGGCGGGAGGAAGCCGTAGGACGCCATCCAGCGGTCGTTGAAGACCTTGGACAGGTAGCCGCGGCCGCCGTCCGGGAGCAGCACGACGACGACGGCGTCCTCGGGCAGGTCCTTCGCGACGCGCAGCGCGGCGGCGGCCGCCATGCCGCAGGAGCCGCCGACGAGCAGGCCCTCCTCGCGGGCGAGGCGGCGGGTGACGTCGAACGAGTCGGCGTCGGAGACCTCGACGATCTGGTCGGCGATGGTCTTGTCGTAGGCCTCGGGCCAGAAGTCCTCGCCGACGCCCTCGACGAGGTACGGGCGGCCGGTGCCGCCGGAGTAGACCGAGCCCTCCGGGTCCGCGCCGATGACCTGCACGGCCCCGTTCGAGGCCTCCTTGAGGTAGCGGCCGGTGCCGGAGATCGTGCCGCCGGTGCCGACACCCGCGACGAAGTGCGTGATCCTGCCCTCGGTCTGGCGCCAGATCTCGGGGCCGGTCTGGTGGTAGTGGCTCGCCGGGTTCTCCCGGTTGGCGTACTGGTTCGGCTTCCAGGCGCCGGGGATCTCGCGGACCAGCCGGTCGGAGACGTTGTAGTAGGAGTCCGGGTGCTCGGGCGCGACGGCCGTCGGGCACACCACGACCTCGGCGCCGTAGGCCTTGAGGACGTTGCGCTTGTCCTCGCTCACCTTGTCCGGGCACACGAAGACGCACTTGTAGCCCTTGCGCTGGGCGACCAAGGCGAGACCGACGCCGGTGTTGCCGGACGTGGGCTCGACGATCGTGCCGCCGGGCCGCAGCTCACCGGAACGCTCGGCGGCCTCCACCATGCGCAGCGCGATGCGGTCCTTCACGCTGCCACCGGGGTTCAGGTACTCGACCTTGGCCAGCACCGTGGCCTTGATGCCCGAGGTCAGCGAGTTCAGCTTCACCAGCGGCGTGTTGCCGACCAGATCGACGACGTGCTCGACGTACTCCACCGGTATCCACTCCCCTGCTCCCACACTCCGAGATAGCGGGACGAAGCCTAGCTCTAGTGGCTGCGGATCCTGACTCGAACGGCGGCGCCGACGATTCCGGGGGAAGGGGGTGGCGCGGATGATCGGACTGCGGACGCTGCGGGCGGCGGCCATGACGGCGGCGACGCTCGGCGGCCTCTCCGGCGCGCTGGCGGGCCTGCTCACCGAGCAGGGCAGACGTGCCCGCGCGGCCATCGGCGTGCTGGAACACCTCTGGCCCGCACCGGACGGCGTGTACGCCGACGACGGCGGCGACCCGCTGCGGCTGGCGGTGCTCGGCGACTCGATGGCCGTGGGTGTCGGTGTGACGCATCCCTCGCAGATGCCGGGCGTGCTGCTGGCCCTGGCGCTGGCGGAGGAGGCGGGACGGCCGGTGCGGCTGTCCACCTACGCCGTCAGCGGTTCCACCACGCGCGACCTGGTCCCGCAGGTCGACGCGGCCGTGCGGGACGAGCCGCGGGTCGCGCTGATCATCATCGGCGCGAACGACGTGACGTCGCGGATGGGCACCGGCGAGTCGGCCCGGCTGCTGGCCGAGCAGGTCGGCAGGCTGCGCGCCACCGGGTGCGGCGTGGTCGTCGGCACCTGTCCCGACCTGGGCATCGTGCGGCCGATCCCGCAGCCGCTGCGGACGGTCGGGCACCGGTACAGCCTGCGTCTCGCGGCCGCCCAGACCGCCGCGGTGCGCAGAGCGGGTGGCATCCCGGTGTCCCTCGCGAACCTGCTGGCGCCGGAGTTCCTGGCGCGGCACGCCGACATGTTCAGCTCGGACCGCTTCCACCCCAGCGCCGTCGGCTACGAGGCGGCCGCCGGCGTGCTGCTGGCGCCGTTGTGCCAGGTGGCGGGGCTGCGGGCGGGCTGGGTCGCACCGGTGGTGCCGCTGCGGTCGGCGGCGGCCCTCGCGGTGGGGCCGTCGAGGTGGCCGGCGTGGCTGCAGAAGCGGCACGCGTGAGTTTCGGAAATCCTCGTCACTCGCGCTGGCCGGGGTGAGCGGGCGTTAACTACGCTCGACGGCAACCTTGACTCTCAACGAGGAGTTTCGTGATGCCTGAGGCCGTGATCGTCTCCGCCGCCCGCTCCCCCATCGGCCGCGCGGGCAAGGGTTCGCTGAAGGACGTTCGGCCCGACGACCTCGCCGCGCGGATGGTGCGCGCGGCACTCGACAAGGTGCCGCAGCTCGACCCCGCGCAGATCGACGACCTGATGCTCGGCTGCGGCCTCCCCGGCGGCGAGCAGGGCTTCAACATGGCGCGCGTCGTCTCGGTGCTGCTCGGCTACGACAACCTGCCCGGCACCACCGTCACGCGGTACTGCGCCTCGTCGCTGCAGACGACCCGCATGGCCCTGCACGCCATCAAGGCGGGCGAGGGCGACGTGTTCATCAGCGCCGGCGTCGAGACGGTGTCGCGGTTCGCCAAGGGCAGCTCCGACTCGTGGCCCGACACGCACAACCCGGTCTTCGCCGACGCCGAGGCCCGCACCGCCGCCACCAAGGCCGCCGGCGCTCAGGAGTGGGTCGACCCGCGCACGCTCGACGTCGTGCCGGACGTCTACATCCCCATGGGCGAGACCGCCGAGAACCTGGCTCTGCTCAAGGGCGTCTCGCGCCAGGAGATGGACGAGTTCGGCGTCCGCTCGCAGAACCTCGCCGAGAAGGCCATCGCCGACGGCTTCTGGGCCCGCGAGATCACGCCCGTGACGCTGCCGGACGGCACCGTGGTCTCCACCGACGACGGCCCGCGCGCCGGCGTCACCTACGAGGCCGTGTCGCAGCTCAAGCCGGTCTTCCGCCCCGACGGCCGGATCAACGCGGGCAACTGCTGCCCGCTCAACGACGGCGCCGCGGCCCTCGTGGTCATGTCCGACACCAAGGCGCGCGAGCTCGGCATCACCCCGCTCGCGCGCATCGTGTCGACCGGCGTCTCCGGCCTGTCCCCGGAGATCATGGGCCTCGGCCCGGTCGAGGCCTCGAAGCGCGCACTGGCGCTCGCGGGCCTGTCGGTCTCCGACATCGACCTCGTGGAGATCAACGAGGCGTTCGCCGCCCAGGTCATCCCGTCCTACCAGGAGCTGGGCATCGACCTGGACCGCCTGAACGTCAACGGTGGCGCCATCGCCGTCGGCCACCCGTTCGGCATGACCGGCGCGCGCATCACCACGACGCTGATCAACTCGCTGCAGTTCCACGACAAGCAGTTCGGACTCGAGACCATGTGCGTCGGCGGCGGCCAGGGCATGGCGATGGTGATCGAGCGCCTGAGCTGAGTTCCCCTTCAAGATCTGCAAATTGACGTCTGCAAGTAGCTCCGCTTCACCCGAACGGAGCTACTCGCAGGCACCCT
Source organism: Lentzea sp. CC55 (assembly GCF_021056325.1). Lineage (NCBI taxonomy): Bacteria > Bacillati > Actinomycetota > Actinomycetes > Pseudonocardiales > Pseudonocardiaceae > Lentzea > Lentzea sp. CC55. Next base: position 143,053 of record NZ_JAJCXE010000022.1, read on the forward strand.
TTCTGCCGATGAGATGAATCGTCGCTCAGTGACGTCATCAGGCGAGGGGAAGTCCGTCCCTACCGATGAGTTAGGAGGGCCGGACATGCCCTATGTGTGGTGGCAAAGCGAATACGACCTGCAATGCCACGCTTTCTCCCTCGACCAGGCCAACGGACGGCGCCCCTTCTACGAGGCCGTCTGCGAGCACTCGGTCCCCGGCGAACGGGTCTCGCGGGCGCAGGCCGGCGCGCTCTGCACCCCCTGCCTGATCAAGGTGGGCACCGAGCTGCCCGACGTCCGCTGGCGGGTCTAGCGGCGCCACATCCCGATCGAGTCCGGCGCGCTCTCCACGAACCCGTGACGGGCGTAGAGACGACGGCCCGGCGGATCGGCGAGCAGGCTCACCTGAGCCGCGGGCGCGGCCTCGCGGATCTTCTCCAGCAACGCGGTCATGATCGCGTCACCGATGCCCTTGCGCTGGTGGTCCGGCAACACCGCCATGTCGATGATGACGAAGTACGTGCCGCCGTCACCGATCACCCGCCCCATTCCGACGGTGTCGCCTGATTCCACGTGAACGACGTGCGTGCTCACCCACGCGCCTTTGACGCCGATCTCGGCTTGCGCGCGAGTGCGTTCGCTCAGTCCCGATTCCCTGCGCAGGCGCAGGTAGTCGTCGACTTCCGGTGGTGCCACGACGAGCCGATATGCGGATTCCACGCATTCCCCTCACTTGTGCGCGTTGTTCGCCCAATGGCGGTAAAGGGCGGTCCGTGCTTCTTCGGTGTCGAGTTCCCGGAGTCCGCTGACGGTCCAGAACGCCAGCGACTCGTTCTCGTGGTCCAGGTGCTCGACCAGGACCGGCAACGCTCCGGTGACCGGGCGTCACCGATGAGTTCGAGCAGCCACGCCTTCAGGCCCCGGTCGTCCTCCTCGGCGCGGAACGCCGCGATCAGCTCGTCGAGGTGCTCCGCCGCGTGCGGCCGCAGCAGTGCGAATCCGTTCTCCCGGTCCTGGCCGTTGCGGCGGCGCATGAGCCGCATGGCCTCGTCGAACCTCTTCGTCATCCCTCTCCCCCGCAACGCCGAAGGGGCGCCCCGCCGCAGCGGAACGCCCCTTCACAGCACTTCCCGGAACGTCAGTCCGAGTTGAAGTACGACAGCAGGCGCAGGATCTCGGTGTAGAGCCACACGAGGGTGACGGTGAGACCGAACGCGATCTGCCACGCGAACTTGGCCGGCACGCCGGCGCGGATCGCCTGGTCGGCGGCGTCGAAGTCGATCAGGAAGCTGAACGCCGCGAGACCGATGCAGACGAGGCTGAAGATGATGGCGATCGTGCCGCCGGAGCGGATGCCGATGCCGCCGCCACCGTTGAAGAAGCTCAGCACGAAGTTGAACAGCATCAGCACGCCGACGCCGATGATGGCGCCGGTGATCCACTTGGTGAACTTCGGCGTCACCCGGATCGCGCCGGTCTTGTAGACCACGAGCATGCCGAGGAACACGCCGAGCGTGCCGATCACGGCCTGGCCGATCACCGCGATGCCGTTGCCCGGCACCACGTTGTCGAGCGCGCGGCCGATGATGTAGCTGATGCCGCCGAGGAAGATGCCCTCCGCGACCGCGTACGCGATCACGAGCGGCGGGCTCGGGTTGCGCTTGAACATGATGATCAGCGCGAGCACGAGGCCGATGATCGCCGCGGGGAACGCGAGGAAGTACAGACCCGTCACGAACGTGGTGACGGCGCCTGCGGCCACCACACCGAGGGTGATGGCGGTCTTGGTGACGACGTCGTCGATCGTCATCGGCCGCTCGCTGGTCAGCGGCGGCGGGGCCTGCTGGTAGCCAGCCTCTGGCTGGCCGAAGCCTGCGTAGCCTCCGTACCCGCCGCCGGTCGGCAGGTTACGGAAAGCCGGGTTGCTGCTCGAGCGCACCTGGTCCTCCTGGGGCGTTGCTTTACGCCGTCACGGGGTACAACGAGCACGCTCGGTGCCATGTTCCCCGTCGGTAAAGGCGACTTTACCCCCGACGACGATCACACGTGCGCAAATACTGCGCCAACTCCGGAGCGTAGTGACCCTACGGCGTGTCGCAGCGTGTCCTCGCGGAACCGAGTAAGGCGCGTCACATTCCAATCACGTTCACACGTCCTCGCAGCGCCAGACTTCCCCCTCGTGGGGGCTTGTCCCCGATGTGGGGGACCGACAAGCTCGCACGCGGGAAGTACACAGGTCAGAGGGGATCAAGATTCACCATGGGCTGGAAACGTCTGGCCGCCGTGGCGGTGGTTTCGGGGCTCGCGCTCCTGACCGCCCCCGCGACGGCGACAGCTGTCGGCGTCAAGGGCATCGGCCACAACGCGTCCGGGCTCCAGCCCAACGCCACACCGGGCAGCGAGTGGCACGGCTCATACATCTGGCAGGACAAGCACGTGTGGTGCGTGCAGTACGCGCTGCCGGCTCCGGACAGCAACGTGGGCTACAAGGAAGGCGACGCGCTGCGCACCAAGGCGGGCAAGGATCTCCAGCCGGACATCGCGGCGAACATCTCCTACCTGCTGCTGCGCTACTCCACGACGAAGTCCGCGGAGGAGGCCGCCGCCCTCGCGCACCTCCTGCACAGCTGGACGTCGGCACCCGACGGCGCCGTGCGCCTCGACACGACCGACCCGAAGTTCCTCGCCTACGACGCGGCCTTCTACGCCGCGCGGCTGCCGCAGCCGGTCCTGGACACCGTCGCGCGCCTGAAGGCCGACGCCGAGGCCAACCGCGGCCCGTGGGCGCTCAGCGCCACCGCGCCGAAGGAGCCGCTGATCATCGGCACCGAGTCCACCTGGACCGTGTCGCTGCTCAAGGCGGACAAGAAGGGCGTCACGAACGCCCCGATCGACTTCACCCTGACCGACGCGAAGCTGGCCGACGGCAGCACGAGCGGCAAGGCCACCACGGGCCCGGACGGCAGCCCCGCCACGATCAAGCTCGTGGCGACCGGCCCCAAGCCGTCGATCGCGGCCGTCGCGGACTCCCCGGCCGACCGCCCGGTCGTGCACTTCCCGATCCAGACCGAGAACATGCAGCGCATGGTCACGACCGGTGGCGAGAAGAAACTGAAGGCCGCCGCCGGTGGCCAGGCCAAGACCGCGCCGGGCGCCGTGAAGATCACGAAGATCGACTCGGAGACCAAGAGGGCGATCGCGGGCGTCGCGCTGCGCGTCACGGCCAAGGACCAGGCGTCCGCGGCGAAGAAGCAGGACGACACGGACCTCGTCGGCACGGACGGCAAGCCGCTCGTGCTGCAGACCGGCCCCGACGGCACGGTCGAGGTGCCGGACCTGCGCACCCCGCAGGAGATCTGCCTCGTCGAGGTGGCCGCCCCCAAGGGCTACGAGGAGTTCTTCGACCCGAAGGCACCGCCGGCGGCCTGCGGCACGCTCGCGGCCGGCCAGACGCTGGCGCTCGAGCTGGTGAACAAGCCGAACAAGCCCGTCGTGCCGAGCACGATCCCGGCCGGCGCGGACGGCAAGACGCCCGTCGCCACGGCGTCGTTCGACACGCAGCTGCGCTCCGGCGTGCTGCTCGGGGTGGGTGGACTGGTGCTGCTCGGTGCGGCGCTGGCAGGCTTCCTGGTGTGGCGCAGGCAGTGAGTCCCAAGGCGTTCCTGACCGGTGCGCTGGTAGCGGGTGTCGCCGCTGCCGGCGCGCTGGTCGGCGCGCCGGAAACCGAGGTCCTCCCCGGACGCGCGATCGCGGCCGAGATCCCGGTCGTCGGACCGGGACCGGTGGCCGACAGCCTCAGCACCGGCCGCGGGGCCGACCTCACCGGCCTCGTCGGCGGGGCGAACACGGCCAACGCCAAGCCCGCCGACCCCGCTCCCCCGCAGCAACAGCAGCCCGCGCCGCCCAAGGCCGGTCCGGGCTCCGTGCGGCTGCCCTCGGGCGGCTCGGCGACGTTGGTGCGCAAGGAGGTCGAGGACGGCGTGCTGCCCGTCCCGGACGGCATCGGCGAGGCGACGTGGTGGGGCACCGAGCTCGCGGCCCCCGAGGGCGCCACGGTGCTCGCCGGGCACGTCGACTGGAAGGGCGCGAAGGGCCCGTTCGCGGAGCTGTGGCAGGCGCAGAACGGCCGCGAGGTCGTGATCGCCGACAGCGCGGGCAAGGAGTTCCGGTTCCGCATCAAGCAGATCGAGACCGTGCGCAAGGAGGAGCTGCCGGCTCGCGCCGTCGAGTTCTTCGGACCGCGCGGCCCGCACCGGCTGGTGCTGGTCACGTGCGGCGGGACCTGGATCGGCGGGCAGCAGGGGTACGAGGCGAACCGGGTCGTGATCGCCGAACCCGTTCAGTAGCGAAGCAACCCGTTCGGGTGACCAGTCGTCTCCTAAGGTGTGAAACGGTGGGGATGGTTGACCACGGGCGTGGCTCTGGCGCTGGTTCTGGCGGTGGTGCTGACCCTCGGGTCGCAGAAGGACCCGGTCACCGCGGCTGACCCCGGCCCCCTGCCGATGGCGCCGAGACTGCCGGCCCCGAAGGACTCCGGTCCGACGCCGACGGTGCCCGCCCCCACCCGCGAGCAGCTCGACAAGCAGCCGTGGATGCACAAGCTCGCTCCCGGTGAGAAGCCACCGCAGTTCGTGCTCTTCTCCTTCGACGGCGCGGTGTCGAAGCAGCACTGGGACAAGGTCCTGCCGATCGCCAAGGCCAAGAACGCGCACGTCACGGGCCTGTTGTCCGGCGTCTACATGCTGGCCGACCAGGACAGGAACCAGTACCAGCCCCCGGCCGGGCTCAAGCGCGGTGTCTCCGACATCCAGTTCGGCGGCAGTCGGCAGGACATCGCGGCCCGCATCGGCTACCTGAACCAGGTGATCGCCGACGGCCACGAGATCGGCACGCACTACAACGGCCACTTCTGCTCGGGCGGCACCCAGCCGTCGGTCGACAAGTGGGACAACGCGGCCTGGAACGCCGAGCTGCAGCAGTTCAGGCAGATCGTCGACAGGTCGCGCGCCGCGGGGCTCACCCTCCCCGCCGACGCCGTCCGGGGTGGACGGACGCCGTGCCTGGAGGGCAACTGGGACCAGGCCTTCCCGGCGATGGCCGCGAACGGCCTCGTCTACGACACCAGCAAGGTCGCGCTGGGCGTGCAGTGGCCGACCGTCCAGAACGGACTGTACGAGTTCCCGATGCCCGAGGTGCGGGTTCCCGCGCTGGGCAAGCAGGTCGTCATGATGGACTTCAACCTCTGGTACGCGCTGAACAAGGCCAAGGACGAACCGCACCGCGCGCCCGAGTTCACCCGGATCGTGTTCGACACCTACCGGTCCGTGCACCAGGCCGCGTTGAACGGCAACCGCGCGCCGATCGTCGTCGGCAACCACTTCAACGAGTGGAACGGCTCGGCCTTCTCGAACGCGATGGAGCAGTTCCTCGAGTACGTGTGCGACAAGCCGGAGACGGTGTGCGCCACCTACACCGAGGTGATCCAGTGGATGCAGCTGCAGGACCCGGCGGTGCTGGACCAGCTCCGCCGGATGCCCGCAGCCCGCAACTGGCAGTGAGGGCTACCCGTCGGTCGAGATGATCCGGTCGTCGTTCGCGCCGGGCTGGCCGTTCGCGTCCTGGTTGGACGTTCCGATCCACAGCGTGCCGTCCGGCGCGGGAGCCACCGAGCGCACGCGGCCGTAGCTCGTGAACACCGGCTGCGGCGTGCCGAGCGTGGTGCCGCTGACCGGGACCTTCCAGACCCGGCGGCCGGTGACGGCGCCGACGTACAGGGCGTTCTTGTAGTACGCGATGCCGGACGGACCGGCCTGGCTGTTGGGCCACGTCTTGACCGGGTTGGTCATGCCCGCGACCGAGCAGGTGCCCTCGCACGTGGGCCAGCCGTAGTTCCTGCCGGCCTCGATGCGGTTGACCTCGTCGGTGGTGTTGTTGCCGAACTCCGTGGCGTACGCGGTGTTCCCGACCCAGGTGATGCCCTGGACGTTGCGGTGGCCGATGGAGTAGACGACGCTGCCGGCGCGGGGGTTGCCGGTGGCGGGCCTGCCCGCGGTGTCGAAGCGGAGGACCTTGCCGCCCAGCGAGTTCCAGTTCTGCGCGGTGCCGGTGTTCTGGCCGTCGCCCGTGGTGGCCCACAGGAAGCCGTCCGGACCCCACTCGAGGCCGCCGCCGTTGTGGTAGCGGTTCTTGGGGATGCCGGTGACGATCGGCTGGGGCGTGCCGCCGAGCTGCAACTTGGCGACGCGGTTGTCGGTCGCCGTCGAGTAGTAGATGAAGACGGAGTTGTCGGTCGCGAAGCTCTTCGAGACGGCGAGGCCGAGCAGTCCGCCCTCACCGCCCGTCGTCTGGGCCTGTTCCACCGTGTCCAGCTCGGTCACGGTCGTGCCAGACAGCTTCTTGATCTTGCGGGTGTCCCGCTCGGTGAAGATGCCGCTGCCGTCCGGCAGGAACTCGATGTCCCAGGGGATGTCGAGCCTGGTGGCGAGCGTGCGCTCGGCCAGGACGGAGGGGTCGTCCTGCGCTGAAGCGGGGATCACGCACAGGGACGCGGCCAGGGCAGTGCAGGCTGCCGCCGCTGCGATTCGACGAGCACGCATCTGTGCTCTCCTTCGGGTCCGCTCGGAGTTTTGGCTGCGGCGGCGGTGTTGCAGGGCGTGCTTACGCAATCACAGATCGCATGCCCCCGCAACAGTCGTCGGAGGTCCCGGTGTTCCCCGCTTCCGGACGACGGAAACTGGCCATCATCCATCCGATGACTTCCGGGCACCTTCTGTACGGTCTAGACCGTGGCGGCGTAGACCACCTACCGTGGGAACCACCGCCGCGCCCTCACGGAAAGCGCTTGCAGGCCCTCCGGGGACCGCGAGCAGGAGACCGAGGAGTTGCGCATGAACGAAGCCGTCACCACCACCGGGACCGAGCTCCCCGAGGTCAGGCGCGAGTGGGTCAAGCCCGACTTCCGCGACTTCGAGACGCCGATGGAGGTCACCGCCTACGCGGCTCGCAGCTGACGTCAGGTGACGGGCCGGGGTTCCCGGTGGAGCCCCGGCCTCTCCGCGCGTCCTGCCCCTGGTCGACCGAGGAGTCCCCATGACTGCCGTTCCCCCCGAGCAGTTCGTCGCCGAACTGCGCGCCCTCGCACCCCGGTACTGGGACAGCCACCCGTTCCACCTGCGCATGCACGCCGGTCAGCTGAGCAAGCACGAGTTGCAGTCGTGGGCCGCGAACCGCTGGTACTACCAGCGCTGCATCGCGCAGAAGGACGCCGCGATCCTGTCCAACTGCCCGGTGCCCGAGATCCGCCGTCAGTGGCGTGAGCGGATCGTCTGGCACGACGGCACGCAGCCGGGTGAAGGTGGCGCGGAGAACTGGATCCGCCTCGCGGAGGCCGTGGGCCTGACGCGGGAGGAGGTGCTCGACGAGCGGCACGTCCTGCCCGGCACGCGGTTCGCCGTGGACGCCTACGTGAACTTCGCGCGCACGAAGCCGTGGGTCGAGGCCATCGCGTCCGGGCTCACCGAGATGTTCTCGGGCGCCCTGATGCGCAAGCGCTTGGCGGCGTTGCGGGAGCAGTACCCGTGGATCGCCGAGGAGGGCTTCGCCTACTTCACCCACCGCATCGAAGCGGTGGCGGGTGAGGGGAAGGCCACCGTGGACATCGTGGTCGCGCACTCGCTGACCCGCGAGCAGCAACTGGCCGCCGTGGCCGCGTTGTCGTTCAAGTGCGACGTCCTGCGCGCCGTGCTGGACGCGGTCGACTACTACTCGGGCAAGGGCAAGCCGTGACGTCCGTGGTCGCACTGGACGCCGTGCCGCGGATCCGGCGCGGCGTGAAGCGGACCTACGACCAGATCCGGTCCGCGCACGTCGTGCTGTTCCCCGAGGGGGTGCTGGTGCTCAACGAGACCGCCGCCTCCGTCGTGGCGCTGTGCGACGGCGTTCGTTCCGTCGGCGACATCGCCCTCGCACTGGGCGACGAGTACGCCGGCGTGGAACCCGAGGACGTGGCCTCGCTGGTGGCCCGCCTCGTCGAGCGGAGGGTGGTGGACGTCGATGGCTGAGGCGCCCTTCGGCCTGCTGGCCGAGCTGACGCACCGGTGCCCGCTGCAGTGCGGGTACTGCTCGAACCCGCTGGAGCTGGTGCGCCGCGACGCCGAGCTGCCGACCGAGGACTGGCGGCGCGTCTTCGACCAGGCCCGCTCACTGGGCTGCCTGCAGATCCACCTGTCCGGCGGGGAACCGCTGCTGCGCCGGGACCTCCCCGAGCTGGTCTCGCACGCGAGCAGCCTCGGCTGCTACGTCAACCTCGTCACGTCCGGGGTCGGTCTCTCGCGCGACCGGTTGCGCTCGCTGGCTTCCCTGGGCGTCGACCACGTGCAGCTGTCGTTGCAGGACGCGACCCGTGCGGGCAACGACCGGATCGCGGGCGTCAAGGCGTTCGACCGGAAGGTGGAGGCCGCGGCCTTCGTCCGCGAGGAGGGCTTGCCGCTGACGGTGAACACCGTGCTGCACCGGCAGAACCTCGACCACGTCGCCGGCATCATCGCGATGGCCGAGGAGATGGGCGCCGAGCGCCTGGAGCTCGCGAACACGCAGTACTACGGCTGGGCGCTGCGCAACCGCGCGGCACTGCTGCCCACCCGGGACCAGCTCGCCGCCGCCGACCCGGTCGTCGCCGCGGCGCAGGAACGCCTGCGCGGGCGGATGGAGATCGTCTACGTGATCGCGGACTACCACGAGGCCCACCCGAAGCCCTGCATGTACGGGTGGGGTGCGCGGCAGCTGACGGTGGCGCCCAACGGCGACGTGCTCCCCTGCCCCGCCGCCACGGTGATCTCGTCGCTGCGGATCGAGAACGTGCGCGAGTCGTCGTTGCACGACATCTGGCACTCCTCGCCGTCGTTCACCGCGTTCCACGGTTTCGACTGGATGCGGGACCCGTGCCGGTCGTGCCCGCGCAAGGAGATCGACTTCGGCGGGTGCCGCTGCCAGGCCTTCCAGCTGACCGGTGACGCCGCGGCGACCGATCCCGTCTGCTCACTGTCGCCGTCGCGGTCCATTGTGGACATGATCCTGGCGGCCGAGATGGCGCCGGCCGACGTTCCCGCGATGGCGATGAGGAAGATGCGGTGAAGGCGGTTCTGCTCGGCACGGCGGCCGGTGGCGGGTTCCCGCAGTGGAACTGCGCCTGCTCGTTGTGCGTGCGCGCCCGGTCCGGCGCGTTGCCCTCCCGGTCGCAGGACTGCCTGGCGATCACCGGCAACGGCACCGACTGGTGGCTCGTCAACGCTTCTCCGGACATCCGCACGCAGATCACGTCGTGTGCGTTGCTGGAGCCCGGTCCCGGTGCGCGTGAGACCCCGTTGCGCGGTGCGTTGTTCACCGACGCGGAACTCGACCACACGCTCGGCCTGCTCACCTTGCGCGGCGGGGCGGGGTTGACGGTCTGGGCACCTTCCGCGGTCCTGCACGCGGTGAAGGACCAGTTCGACCTGCGCGCGATGATCGACGGGTACTCACCGCTGTCGTGGCACGAGGCCGGTTCCTTCGCGGTGGACGGCCTTCGCGTGACGGCCGTCCCGATCAGCGACAAGCGCCCGAAGTACGCGCGTTCCTCCACTGTGGACGGACCCTGGGTGGTCGCGTACCGCTTCGAGGACGTCGTTTCCGGTGGTGTGCTGGTCTACGCGCCCTGTCTCGCGTCGTGGCCCGGCGGTTTCGACGAGGTGGTGGCCTCGGCCGACTGCGTGCTGCTCGACGGCACCTTCTACGCCGCCTCCGAGATGGGGTCGGCGACCGGCAGCTCGTCCGGCCAGGCCGCGATGGGCCACCTGCCGATCACCGCGAGCCTGCCCGAGCTGCGGCGGTTCCCCTCCGTGCGGCGGATGTACACGCACCTCAACAACACCAACCCGGTGCTCGACCCGTCGTCCCCGGAAGCGGCTTCCGTGCGCGAGGCCGGCATCGAAGTGCCCGAGGACGGCACGGTGATCGAGCTCTAGGTGAGAATCGGCGGATGTCCTACGTGATCGGGGGCCGTCCGCTGGCCGCGCGGCTCGTCGCGGAGATGCCGCCGTTCGTGCGGCAGGTGGTCGCGGCGCTGGTGGAACGCGTGCCCGGCGACATCCGCCGCCGCGCTCGACTCGGGTGCGTGAGCTCATCGTGGTGGCACAGGTCACCGGCGCGGGTGGGACGTCGCCCGGAGTCGTCCGGCCGGGTTCGTGACCGATCACAATGGCACCCGTGACTCCCGGCGTTCTCCTCTCGCTGGCGGTGCAGTCCTGCGTGGACGCCGCCAAGCTCCTGCACGGCCTGACCGTCGACGTGGCGGTGAAGGGCGCCTTCGACCAGGTCAGCAACGCCGACCTGGAGGTGGAGGCGTTCCTGCGGCGTTCGCTGACCGACGGCGCCCCCGGCTCGGCCGTCGTCGGCGAGGAGCTCGGCAGCTCGTCGGCCCCCGTCACCTGGTTCGTCGACCCGATCGACGGCACCCGGAACTTCGTGCGCGGCATCCCGCTGTCGTGCATCTCGGTCGCCGCGGCGGTCGACGGCACGCTGGTCGCGGGCTGCGTGCTGGACCCGTTCCGCGACGAGCTCTTCACCGCGGCCGTGGACGTGCCTTTCGCCGTGCGGTCGTCCGGCCTGGTGATCACGCCGGGGGTCAGCCCGCGCCCGCTGGTGCTGACCGACATCCCGTTGCCCGGCAGCCCGTACAGCGGCGAGATGGACCTCCTGAGCTCGCTCCTGACCGTCGCCGACGTGCGCCGCGTGTACTCGACGGCCCTGTCGCTCGCCTGGGTCGCCGCGGGCCGGGCGGACGCCGCGGCCAACATCGGCACGCACCCGTGGGACGTGGCCGCCGGCGCCGTACTGGTCCGCGCGGCCGGCGGCCAGTTCCGCGAGATCAGCGCGAACGCCTTCGTCGCCGGCCGGGGTGAGATCGTCGACTGGTTGGCCCCACGCGTGGAAGGCATCGTCTCGTGATCGATCTCAGCGGCAAGGTCGTGCTGGTCACCGGAGCCGGCGGCACCATCGGCGGCGGCATCGTCCGCCGCTTCACCGACGCGGGCGCACGCGTCGTGAGCCACAACGGCTCGGACGACGGCGACCTGCGCACCTCGGCCCGCCGCGTCGTCGACGACGCCTTCGCGCGCCACGGCCGCCTGGACGCCGTGGTCAACAACGCGGGCATCCAACCCGTGGAACCGTTGCCCGGCATGACATCCGAGCAATGGCAGTCCGTGATGGACACGAACCTGACGGCACCGTTCGCCGTCACCCAGGCCGCCGTGGCGCACCTGCCGGCAGGCGGCTCGGTCACGCACATCGCGTCGATCGAAGGCAGGCACCCCGCCCCCGGCCACGCCCACTACGCGGCCTCGAAAGCGGGCCTGGTCATGCACGCCCGCGCCGCCGCACTGGAGTACGGCCCGCGGCTCGGCATCCGCGTGAACACGGTGTCGCCCGGGCTGATCGCACGGCCGGGCATCGAGTCGCAGTGGCCGGAGGGCGTGGCGCGGTGGCAGGCCGCGGCACCGCTGGGCCGGCTCGGGACGCCTGCGGACGTCGGGGACGCCTGCGTGTTCCTGGCTTCGGACCTGGCGCGGTGGATCACCGGGCACGACCTGGTGGTGGACGGGGGCGTGACGGCCCGCCCGACCTGGTGAGGCGCGGCGGGCTGAGGCTGCCCGACCTGCCATCACTCGCCAACGAGATACCGGTAGGACACCGGGGTCAGGTTGGGCGCAGCGATCTCCCACGGGTGCACCACCCGCAACTCGCCACCCGAGGCGGTCGGCGGCGAGACCGAGTGGTCGAGCACGATGCGACTGACGATCACCAGCATGTTGTGCGGATGCACGCGCTGGTGCAGTTCGACCTCGTTCCTCGTCAGCATGATCTCGGAGGCGGCGGTCCACTTCGTCGTGGTCCCCTTGACCTCGACGAACAACCTCTCCTCGCCCCGACGGGCGTCCAGGTCGTAGGACTTGGTCGCACCGACGTCCTTGACCGAGTAGCCCTGCGCCTTCAAGTGCTGCACCGCGAGATCGACCGCACGCCGCTCGATGGCGATCCGTTCAGCGGCGTCGAGCCGAAGCCCCTGCCCCCGTCGCGCCTTTCCCGCGGTGTTCTCGGCCTCGGCCTCCGCGTCGGCGATCTCGGGAGCCGTCTCGCCGGGCGGGAGGTCCACGACCGCCAGCTCGTACAACTCGCTGAGGACGGAACAGAGGAAGAGCAGATCGGCAGCGAGAACGTCGTCGGAAGGCAGGTCCTCCACCGAGTACTCGAACGCCACGACGTTCCCGTCCTCGTACGCCCGCCCCAGGTTCGACTTGCGCGCCCCGAGTTCGATCTTCTCGACCAAGTCGGGGCGCACCTCCACACTCGCCGCCAACGCGGCCCGTGCCCACTCCGAGCGCTGCCAGAGGTCCTGACGGGGTCGCGGCTGGAACTCACCGTTTCGCCACCTGGTCGCCCCCTGCATCAACGACAGGTAGACCCGATCCCCCTTGGCCCCGAAGAGGTAGACGACGTACCAACCCACGGTCGCGGACGGCGAGAGGCTGGCAGAGTGCACGCGAGCCCACGGGATCTCGGACTTGAGCCCCGCGCCGTCACTCCCTTCGGCGGCCCAGTCGTCGATCTCGTCCGGCACCGCCCGTTCGATCGCGGGCAACTGACCCTTGAGCCAGCCCACCACGTCATGCCGAACCAATCGGCCGCGCTTCTCCATGTCAGGCGTGTTCTTGGAGTGCCACGCGGGCTGCAGCGACAAGACTTCACGAAGGAGCTCACGCACGGGGACGAGCCACCATCCTCACGACGGTTCGAGGCCGACCGTCGACACGATCAGCGACGACAAGATCGCAAACAACCCACCCGTGCGTTACCTGAAGGGGTGCAGCTGGATGCGGGGCGTTTCGATCGTACTGACGTTTCACAGCACTGTGATCACAGCCACATGGATGGCGACGTCGGGCTTGCGGTGAGCTCCGGACGCAATGGCCACCGCGAGTCACCCCGGATCGATGCGTCACCGCGCGTCACAAGATCACCCCCTGACCGGGTCTGACCTGGTCAGGGTTGAACCGTACGAGGTGAAGCGAAGTACCCCCGACGGGATTCGAACCCGTACTGTGATCCTTTTAAGGGACCTGCCTCTACCGATTGGGCTACGGGGGCGCGGTGAGCCTAGGCCTTGATCGTCGGCTTGCGTGAGCGGATGGTCGTTTCTCGCCCGAGCGGCCCAGTGAATTGGACTAGAGCGAGCATCCGGGTAAGCGTCGAACGGACCCGAACATCAGCGGGTCCTCCCGGCTCCGAGCAGTTCCTTGAAGCGCAGCGCCACCCAGTCGTGCACGGCCGCGGAGACGCTGTTGTCGCCGGCCCTGTGCTCGAACCAGCGCCAGTCGCAGTTGACGTTGATCTCCAGGAACACGTGGTCACCGCCTGTCACCAGCAGGTCGAACGCCGCCACCTGGATGCGCCAGTGGCGGGCCAGGGCGAGCAGCTTGTCCGAGAGGGACGCCGGGACCTCGGTGGGCGTGACGCGGACCGCGTCGGGATCCACCCAGAGTTGTGCCGGGTCGAGCTTGTCGACCTGGTACGCCAGGCAGCGTTCGCCGACGACGAAGACGCGCAGTTCGGTGTCGGAGGGGACGTACTCCTGCACGATCACCGGGGCGGGTTCCGGGGTGTCGGAGGCCCTGGACGTTTCCAGGGGACGGGGGAAGAGGCCGTGCTGCACGCCCGGTCGGGGCTCCAGCAGGTGCCTGCCGGCCGTTTTGACGATGCAGTGGCCTCCGCCGGGGCGGGTGCGGCCCGGGCGGGTCGTGACGGCCGTGCGGGGGACGCGCAGGCCGAAGGCGGCGGCGTCGGAGAGCTGCGTCAGGCGGTCCAGGTGCGTCGAGAAGCGCGACGGGTTCACGTGGGCCCAGTCGGAGCGCGAGGACAGCCAGTTGGCCACTGAGGCCCACTGGTCGACGGCGTAGGCGCCTGCCAGGGTTCCCGGTTCGACCGGGACGGCGGACAGTTCGAAGTGGCGGCGCCAGACCAGCAGGGGGCGCAGGAGCCAGCGGTCCAGCTCGACCAGCGGCTGGTCGGTGTAGACGGAGAGCGGGAGGTCGACGCAGCGGTCGGCGTCGATGCGGGCCATTCGGATGCCGCGCTCGGCCAGGGCGATGGAGAGCTCGTTCATCTCCATGTCGGCGGCGCGGGCCAGGACGAGCACGCAGGGTTGCGGGTTGCCGTCGCCCTCGTCGACCATGCCGAGGCGGTGGACCTGCTCCTGGAAGTCGAGGCACTTGGGCGGCGAGCGGAAGAGGTAGTCCTGCCCCTGCAGCAGCAGGGGTCTGGCAGCTTCGGACGGGGCACCCGGCACCCGCCCGTCAGCCGACCTGGTCAATCGTCCTTCTTGCTGCGGAAAACCTGCCCCGCCTGCGCGTACTCTGCGGCGTACCGCGCCAACGCGGGGTCCTCGATCTCGCCACGACGAAGCTGTGCGGCCAGCTCCTCGAGAGACATCGGGATCACCTCTCTCCCCACATGGCGAATCACGCATTCAGGTGATGCACCAGCCGTAGTTTCTGAAACACGTAACGCAATGTCAAGGCGGCCTCGGGAGCTTACTCCGATTGGGCGCTCAAGTTCCGCCTCTAGATGTTCGAAGTGCCCCGAACGAGGTTACGTTCGGGGCACTTCGATACTCACAACGAGTAACGGCGGCGCGGGTTACGGCTCCCGCGTGCGCGTGTTCGTCAGCTCTGCACCGCGCGGTCGAAGTCCGACTTCGGGTCGTTGATCTGGCCGAGCGCCACGACCTCGCGGCCGTAGAACAGCGCCTGCGTCCAGTCCATGAGCACGCGCAGCTTGCGGTTCACGGTGGGCATGAACATCACGTGGTAGCTGCGGTGCATGAACCACGCCGGCACGCCCTTGAAGCGCAGGCCGAACACGTCCGCGACGCCCTTGTAGAGGCCGAGGCCGGCGACCGAGCCGAGGTACTTGTGGAAGTAGTCCTTCGGCTTCTGGCCGCGCAGCGACGCGACGATGTTCTTCGCGAGCAGCTTCGACTGGCGGATGGCATGCTGCGCGTTCGGCACGCACGTCGCCGTCGGGTCCTCCTCGATGCGCGAGAGGTCCGGCACCGCGGAGCAGTCACCGGCGGCCCACACGCCGTCGAGGCCCTGGACCTGCATGGCGGCGGTGCACCGGACGCGGCCGCGCTCGTCGAGCGGGAGGTCCGTGTTGCGCAGCACCGGGTTCGCCTTCATGCCGGCGGTCCAGATGATCGTGTCGGAGTCGAACTCGGTGCCGTCGTCGAGAACGACGTGGCCGTTCTCCAGCGACTTCACGCGGGTGTCGAGGTACATCTTGATGCCGCGCTTCTCGAGCGCCTCGACGGTCCAGGCGCCGAGCTTGGCGGACACCTCGGGCATGATCCGGCCGGCGGCCTCGACCAGTACCCAGTTCATCTCTTCGGGCTTGATGCCCTCGTAGTACTTGAGCGCATACCGCGTCATGTCCTCGAGCTCGGCGAGCGTCTCGATGCCCGCGAAGCCACCACCGATCACGACGAAGCTCAGGAGCCTCTTGCGCAGGTCCGCGTTGTTGGTGCTGGCGGCCTGGTCCAGGCGCGAGAGCACGTGGTTGCGGACGTAGATCGCCTCGCCGATCGTCTTCATGCCGATTCCGACCTCGGCCAGGCCGGGGATCGGGAGCGTGCGGGAGATCGCTCCCAGCGCGGAGACGAGCACGTCGTACTCGATCTCCTCGACGTGGCCGTCCGACAGTTCGGCGGTCACGATCTTGCGCGCGTGCTCGATCTTGGTGACGCGGCCGGTGACGACGTGGCAGCGCTTGAGCACCTTGCGCAAAGGAGCGACGACGTGGCGCGGCTCGATCGAGCCGGCCGCCGCCTCGGGCAGGAAGGGCTGGTAGGTCATGTGCGGCTGCGGGTCGATCACCGTCACGGAGGCCTCACCGGAACGCAGTTTCTTCTGCAGACCGAGAGCCGTGTACATCCCGACGTACCCACCGCCGACAATGACGATTCGTGTGGGTTGCGACTTCACAGCAGCCATACACACATGGTGGCACCACGACCCCCTTTTTCGCGCGTCCGGAGGGGCCGTTGTGACTACCGTCGCCGGGTGATGCCGGACACCCTCCCGGCTGACCTGCGCCTTGACCGGGTTTTGAGGAGTTCTCCCTGAGAGTACCGATTCAGATCCTCAGCGCGACGACCCCGATGACGACCGTCAGAGCGCCCAGTCCGAGCACCTCCGCGAGGCCCGTGTTCGGCCCCGAAGGAAGTACGGCCGCGAAGGCCGCGACAACGAATGTGATCGCCTGGACAATGGCGAACCGGCGTGCCGGTGCTTTCAACGCCGCCGGCTCGATTTTCGTTTTCACCGGAACGACCGCCGCGAGTGCCGACGTCACGTGAACCAGGTGCAGTGCCGGAATCAGGACCAGCACGCCGAGCCGCAACGGGTGCCCCTCCCCGAACGCCATCGCCAGGGCCGCGTAGCCGATCAGCAACGCCGCGCCCGCGCTGCCCGGCATCAGCACCGTCACCACCGTCAGCACCGTGACGACCAGCAGCGGTGCGATCGACTCCGACTCCAGGTGCAGGACCAGCGTCACGGGCAACGCCGCGAGCACGATCGCGAGTCGCATCAGCATTCGCGGGTCACCGCCACCCCGTGCTCGGCCATCCTGCGCAGCCTCAGCCGGTGCTCCGCGGCGATCATCTCGGCCGCGACCTCGCCCCACGGCGTGTCCACGTCGGGCCGCAACGGCAGCGGCAGCGTGTTGACCGCCAGCACGACGTGCCCGTTCTTGCGCGTCTGCACGGCCAGCTCCGCGATCTCGTCGTCGAGGAACGGCGACAGCAGCACGACCACGCATCCGTGCGGCAGCTTGCGCAACGCCACGCGCGACGACCACCCGGCGGCCTGCACGCACACGACGAGCTGCGTGCGGATGCGCATCAGGTGCCGCCGCCCCACCCCGGAACGCACGGTGAGCTGGGGACGTGACAGGTCCACCAGTCCCACCCGGTCGCCCTGCCGCAGGTACCCGGCGGCCATCGACGCCGCCCGCCGCACCGCCCGGTCCAGGCTGCCGTCCGGCCGCGTCGAGGCGCCGTGGTGCGGTGACGACCACTCCGCCACGTCCGCTCCGACGTCGCTGCGGGTGTCGAGCGCCAGCACGACCTCCGCGTCGGCCTCGGCGTGCCGCTCGCGCACGTGGACGGTGCCGGTGCGGGTGGTGACGCGCCAGTCGATCCGGCGGAGCCTGTCCCCCGGCTGGAACGCCCTGATGTCGCGCAGTTCGGTGGAGTCGCCCGCGCGCGGCGAGCGGTGGATGCCGACCAGGCCCGCGGGACGGGGCGGCAGCGGTCCGGACGGGTGGTGCTCGACCGGCGGCAGGATCGTGCGCACGTGCTCGGCGCCGACGACCGGTCCGTAGACGTGCATGCCGTCCGGACCGGCGAACAGGTGGTCCAGGCGCAGGTCGACGCCCGGCCCCCACGCGTCGCGCCGGATCCGCACCGGCAGGTCGGGCGAGTGCGCGGGAACCGCCCGCATGCCACCGGGCAGCCGCACGACCGCGATCTCCGCGTCCGCGCCGTCGAGGTGCGCGACGGTGTGCACGACGCCCGCACCCGCACCGCGCGGCACGGGCTTCACGCTCACCTTCGGCACGCCGCGGGGTTTGTTCGTGAGCAGGACGGACAGGACGAGCGGGACACCGAACAGCACCAGCTCGACCTGGTGCAGGAACATCCCGCACACGACGAGCCCGACACCGAGCCAGACGGCGCGCGAGTACGCGTCCGTGGGGTGCCAGTGGGCGCCGTGCGACTGGGCGAACGCCTCCCGGAGCTTGTCCGCCCTGCTCATGAGCTGGGCGGGCCCGGAACCTTGGCGAGCAGCTCGGTGACGACCTGCACGCCGCTGACCCCGGACGTCCACGTCTCGGGCTTCATCACGAGCCGGTGCGCGAGGACGGCGACCGCGCACTCCTTGACGTCCTCGGGCGTCACGTACCCGCGGTCGTCCAAGGTGGCCAGTGCGCGGGCGACGAGCACGAGCGCCTGCGCACCTCGCGGCGACGCGCCGACCTCGACGGACGGGTGGCGCCGCGTCGCGACGGCCAGGTCGACGCAGTAGCGCAGGAGGTCGTCGTCCACGGTCGACCGCTCGATGGCGGCCTGCAGCCCGGCGAGCCGCCCCTCCGCGAGTACCCGCGGCACCTCGGCCTCCTCCCGCTGCCGCGCGATCCGCCGGCGCAGGACCTCGACCTCCTCCTCGACGGGCGGGTAGCCGATGTCGAGCCGCACCAGGAACCGGTCGAGCTGCGCCTCGGGCAACGGGTAGGTGCCCTCGTACTCGACGGGGTTCGAGGTCGCGAGCACGTGGAACGGCCTGGGCAGCGCGAACGTGCGCCCCTCGACCGTCACCTGCCGCTCCTGCATGGCCTCCAGCAGCGCCGACTGCGTCTTGGGCGGCGTCCGGTTGATCTCGTCGGCGAGCAGCAGCCCGGTGAAGACGGGGCCTTCGCGGAACTCGAACTCGCGGGTGCCTGGGTCGTAGAGGAACGAGCCGGTGACGTCCGCGGGCAGCAGGTCGGGCGTGCACTGCAGGCGGCGGAAGCCGAGGCCCAGCGCCTGCGCGAGCGACCGCGCGATCAGCGTCTTGCCGAGGCCCGGCACGTCCTCCAGCAGCACGTGCCCGCCCGCCAGCACGGCCGCGAGCGCGAGCCGCAGCGTCCGCGTGCGCCCGACGACGAAGCCGCCGATCGCGTCGAGGACCGCCTTGGCGTCGTGCGCCACCGAGTCCTGGCTGATCGTCACTCGACCCTCCTGAGCCTGTCCGCGAGTTCGTCCGGACCGGGCATCTCGGACGCCTCGATCCCCAGTCGTGCGAGCCGGGCGCGGAACCGCTCCCGGTAGCGCCTCGGGTCCTTCTCCGCCTCCGCCAGCCTGCTCGCGAGCGTGCTGGCGTGCGCGGAGCTGATCGAGCCCGGCGGTGGCGGCGGAGGGCTCCAGACGATGTCCGTGGCGCGCGGCAGCCGGGTGACCAGCACCCCGAACGCCGTCGGCGGCACCGCCAGCACCGCCGCCCACGGCGGTGAGGCGCCGAGCCACCAGACGACGACGCCGATCGCCACCCCGACCACCAACGCCAGCACGGTCCTCACGCGAGCTCCCGGACGATCCGGCTCAACTCTCGCCGCGCCTGCTCGGCTTGCGCGGCCGTCACGTCCTCGTGCCCGAAACGCGCGCGCCGGTAGAGGTCCTTCAGCACGGCCGCGTCCACGCCGAGTTCCTCCGTGAACTCGGTGGGCGTCTGGTGCGGCGCCCTCGGCTCCGCCGCCTCCAGCGCGAGCCAGGCGGCGATCACGGCGTCGCGCGGCGGCCGGCCGGGATGCCCGGTGAACTCCTGCAACGCCTTCTCGACGCGCCGGACCACCGGCACCTGCTCCCCGAGCTCGAACTCCTCGATCTCGACGCCGCGCACGCCACGGCGGCGGCGCCGGCGGGGCAGCTCGACCGCGAGGACCAGTCCGGCCAGTCCGACCAGGACGAGCCCGGCGAGCACCAGCAGGTACACCGTGAGCGGCGCGGCCACCACGACCGGCAGGTCGCCCGGCACGGCGAGGTCGGCGTCCGGCGAGCGGTCCTGCGGCGGCGGGCGGTCGTCCAGGCGGTTGACGAGGGTGACCGGGGACGTGCCGGAGGCCGCGGCGACGACGATCAGCAACGCCGCCACCGCCACTCCGGCCCGCCACCACTTCATGCGGGTCAGCCTCGCACGCCCGCGGGGACTTCGGATGATCCTTTGGTCGGTCAGTCGGAACCCGGCTCGGGCACCAGGCCGTCGGGGGAGGTCCGGCGCCGGGTCGAGCTCGGTGGTCGGGAACGCGGGCCGCTCGCTCACCACCGTGCCGCCGGTCCAGGGCTCCACCGTGCGGATCCCGAGTCCAGCTCGATCACTTCCGCCGCAGGCCGTCGAACTCCTGCAAGAGGTCCTCGATCAGCACGACCACGGACATCTTGATCTCATCCGGGTCGCTGAAACCCATCTCCGCCTCGGCGGCAAGCCGCGGAAGCAACTCCTCAGGCCCTGCCGCGAGTCCACGGAGGTCTTCGACGGCGCCCGCCACCACCGTGCTCGACAGCTCGTCCTCCGCGACGCGCGCCAGGCTCGACGCCAACGGTGCGGTGTCGATGGCACGGAGCAGGCGAAGGACGTCCAATCCGTCCTTGGGCTTCAGGCGGTGTGGCTGCTCGCGTCGCTCGGCGATCTTGACGATCTTGGAGACCAGCAGGGCAGCGGGTCCCGCCACCTTGATCTCGAACGTCCGCTGATCACGGGGATCGAGCGCACCGATCCGGCGAACCTCGTGGTCCACCACGGCCGGTTCCAGTCCCGGCGTCCTGCGCGCGGTCGCCGTGGCATCGTGCGGTGGACTGAGGTGAGCGGACCTCCGCCCTCCTCGACCGCACAACGCCTCGGGTGTCATGAGGTCGACCGCGATGTCACCCGGCCCCACCCAACTCCCCGGCTGCCGGCCGGGAGCGAATCCAGCAGCCTGCATGGCGTCGACGATCGTGGGCTCGTCCGCCAGCCGTCCGGGAACCAGCGCGAGGTCCGCGTCCGTCGTGGTCGGCGGTGTTGCGAAGTCCGCGTCGCCCGCGTGCAGGTAGACCGCCTGCGCACCGACGAGAACGAGGGCGTCCCGGTGAGGGCCCAGACCGTCCAGGGCATCGAGGAGAACCGCTCGAGCCTTGACGTACTCCGGCGCGATCATCGTTCCCAACCCGGTCCGCTCGACTCGAGTGCCGTCATGAGCTGTTCGGCCTCTTCAGTCGAGCGCCCCTGCCCTGTGACCAGGTCCGCGACGACCTGAGCGGGCGGGGCGTACTCGACACCTCCCACGAGCCGTGCCTTTTCTTGGACGACATCGTCATAAGGCCGCATCACCAGCACGTTGGCACCGCGGTCAGCGCGTTTCAGGCCGAGTTCCTTCATCAACCGGACCGGGTCCTCGGTGTACAGGCTGAGCGTGACGAGTGGCGACACAGGCGTCATGCCGGCCGGGAGATACGCGCGCAACGCCGCCGAGCCGGTCACGGCCACTTTCGTTTCCAGAGCCGGCAAGACCTTCAAAGCGTGGCTCAGCCCTCGCGGGTCGAGCGCCGTGATCACTTCATTCGACGCCATCACCTTGTAGTCCTGTGCCCAGCGCTCCACCAGCGACCGCTTGTGCACAGCGGTCACAGCGCCGTCCTCGGCCCGCTCGACCACCGCTTCCCGGTGCAACAGCTCGAGGACCCTCGCGCTCGTCGCAGCTCCCACCTTGGCGCGTTCAGCGAGCTCGCGGACGCGCAGCGGCAGTTCGGCGTCGGCCAGTTCGAGCACCACCCTGGCCGCAGCGGGCCCCCGAAGAGACTTCAGGAGCCGTTCGGCGGGATCCCGGAACTCGCTGCGCTCAGCACCGACCCGGTCGAGGAAGACCGCAGGCCGGTCGAGCCGCAGGCGCACGTTGCCGGTCAAGTCGAACCAACCGACGCCGTGCTCTTCCAGCTTGGCCCGGGTCATCGGGGACACGAACGGCGCCACCAGCAGCTTGCCCATGACAGGACCACCGTTGCCGGACAGGGCTTCGGCGAAGGCTTCGAGCTGCCGGACGATCATCGCCACGTCCCGCGGAACCACCGACTTCTTGCACTCGAGCAGGACAGGTGCACACGTCCCGTCCGGAGCGCTGATCTCGACCAGGGCATCGGCTCGCCTGCCACGGGGGACGTCCCGGAGAAGTGGCTGCTGTGCAACACGCACAGACCAGGTGGACGGCAGCAGCGAACGAACCGACCGCTCGAACGAGTCGATCAGCTCACCTTCTGACGTTCCACGTTCCCCGACGTTCCGTGACACATGGAACAGCTTATTACATGGAACACCTCCAAGACGCCAAACGAATTCACACGTCGGGCTGAACGTGGCTGCGTCAGCCCTTCGCCCTCCTCAGCACGTCCTGCAGCATCTCCTGCGTCAACCGCCCGGTGTAGGTGTTGTGCGGCGACACGTGGTAGCACCCGAACACCCGCAGCCCACCCGCCTCGACCTCCACCCCGTGCCCGAACTTCGGCGGCCGGGCGACCCCCAGCAGCGGCAGGAACGCCTTCCACCCGAACCCGCCGAGCACCACCACCGACCGCAGCCGGGGCATCAGCGAGATCTCCTCGCGCAGGAACGGCGAGCACCGGTCGCGTTCCTCGGCCGTGGGCTTGTTCTCGGGTGGCGCGCACCGCACCGGTGAGGCCATCCGCACTCCGTACAGCTCCATGCCGTCGTCGCGGGACCACGCGGACGGCTGGGAGGCCAGGCCGACCTCGTACAGGGCGCGGTACAGGAAGTCGCCGGACGGGTCGCCGGTGAACATCCGGCCCGTCCGGTTGCCGCCGTGCGCGGCGGGGGCGAGGCCCACGATCAGCAGCGAGGCGTCGAGAGGTCCGAAGCCCGGCACCGGTCTGCCCCAGTACTCCTGGTCCTGGAACGCCGCGCGCTTCACCGAGGCGACCGACTCGCGCCACGCGACCAGGCGCGGGCACGCTCGGCAGGACGTTATCCGCTCGTCGAGTTCCGTAGTGTTGCTCCCATGTCCGAGGAGAAGACCGAAGAGAAGCCCGAGTCTCCTGCTGATGATCTGGTCACCACCCAGCACAGCATCACCGTCAAGGGCCGCGAGCTGAACTACACGGCCACCACCGGGCGTGTCGTCCTCAAGGAAGAGGTGCTCAAGGACGGCGTGTTCGAGGGCCACAAGCCCAAGGCCGAGGTGTTCCTGACCGCCTACACGCTCGACGGCGCCGACCCGCTCAAGAGGCCGGTGACGTTCGCGTTCAACGGTGGGCCGGGGTCCGCCAGCGTGTGGCTGCACATGGGGCTCCTCGGGCCCCGCCGGGTGCTCAGCGGTGACGTCGGCGACCTCACGCCGCCGCCGTACGGGATCGCGGACAACGAGGAGACGCTGCTCGCGGAGAGCGACCTCGTGTTCATCGACCCCGTGTCGACCGGCTTCTCCCGGGCCGCGCAGGGTGAGAAGCCCGGCAACTTCCACGGCTACCAGCCGGACATCGACTCCATCGCCGAGATCATCCGGCTCTGGACGTCGCGCAACGGGCGTTGGATGTCGCCGAAGTTCCTCTGCGGAGAGTCGTACGGCACGCTGCGCGCGGCCGGGCTCGCCGAGCACCTGCAGAAGAAGAACGGCATGTACCTCAACGGGCTCATGCTGATCTCCTCGGTGCTCGACTTCGCGTCGATCGAGTTCAACGAGGGTCACGACCTCGGCTACACGCTCTTCCTGCCGACGTACGCGGCCATCGCGCACTACCACGGCCTGCACGGCGACCGGCCGCTCGAGGAGGTGCTCGCCGAGGCCGAGGAGTTCGCGGGCCGCGACTACCCCTACGCCCTCGCGCGCGGCAACCGGCTCTCCGACGTCGAGCGCGCCGCGACGATCGAGAAGCTCGCGCGGCTGACCGGCCTGTCCGAGGAGTACGTGGACGCGGTCGACCTGCGCATCGAGCACATCCGGTTCTTCACCGAACTGCTGCGCCGCGACCGCAAGACCGTCGGCCGCATCGACGCCCGCTTCACCGGCTGGGACACCGACTACGGCCGTGAGGGCATCTCCGCGGACCCGTCGATCGACGCGATCCTCGGCCCGTACGCGGCCGTGCTCAACCACTACGTGCACAGCGAGCTCGGGTACTCCAGCGACCTGCCGTACGAGGTTCTCTCGCGGGTCATCGAGCAGTGGTCCTACAAGGAGTTCGAGGGCCGCCACGTCACGACGGCGGGCAAGCTGTCGGCGGCGATGCGGGCGAACCCGCACCTCAAGGTCCACGTCGCGTTCGGCTGGTACGACGGCGCCACGCCGTACTTCGCGGCCGAGCACCTCCTCGCGCACCTGCAGATCCCCAAGGAGCTCACGGCGAACATCGAGTCGGCCTACTACCCGGCCGGCCACATGATGTACGTGCACGAGCCCAGCAGGATCCAGCAGTCCGAGGACCTCGCGGCGTTCGTGCGGAACTCGTCCAACACGTGATCCTCGACCTGTCCGACGACGCCGTCCTGCACGAGCTGTGGACGGTGCAACGGCTGGCGTACGCCGTCGAGGCCGAGATCATCGGCTTCGACGGCATCCCGCCGCTGCACGAGTCGCTCCAGGAGCTCCGGGCGTGTGGTGAGACCTTCCTCGGCCTGCACGACGAGGAAGGGCTGGTCGGCGCGGTGTCCTACCGGCTCGACGGGTCCACTGTGGACATCCACCGGCTGGTCGTGCACCCGCGGGCGTTCCGGCGCGGGATCGCCTCCCGCCTGCTCGACGCGCTGCCGGAGGGGCCGCAGGTCGTCAGCACCGGCACGGCGAACGAGCCGGCGCTGCGGCTGTACCGCAAGCGCGGGTTCGTGGAGACCGGCACCCGCGAGGTCGGTCCGGGCGTGTCGCTCACGGACCTCGCCCGGCCCTGAACGGGGTGAGGGGCCGCGCCCGCGGGCACGACCCCTCAACCAAATAGCCGCGATCAGACGACCGCGCGCTCCTCGGCGAAGTGGCACGCCGCGGGGTGGCCCCCGTTGCGCGGCACCAGCTCCGGGACCTCGGTCGCGCAGATGTCCTGCGCCTTCCAGCACCGCGTGCGGAACCGGCAGCCCGACGGCGGGTCGATCGGCGACGGCACGTCACCCGTCAGGCGGATGACGTCACGACGTCCGCGCTGGGTCGGGTCCGGCACCGGCACCGCGGACAGCAGCGCCTGCGTGTACGGGTGCATCGGCCGCTCGTAGATGTCGTCCTCGGTGCCGATCTCCACGATCTTGCCGAGGTACATCACCGCAACCCGGTTGGACAGGTGGCGCACCACCGACAGGTCGTGGGCGATGAACAGGTAGGACAGGCCCATCTCGTTCTGGAGCTCGCCCAGCAGGTTCATGACCTGCGCCTGGATCGACACGTCCAGCGCGGACACCGGCTCGTCGCACACGATCACCTTGGGCTTCAGCGCGAGCGCGCGGGCGATGCCGATGCGCTGGCGCTGACCGCCGGAGAACTGGTGCGGGTACCGGTTGACGTGCTCCGGGTTGAGGCCCACGATCTCCAGGAGCTCCTGGACCTTCCGCTGCCGCGAGCCCTTGGGCGCGACCTCGGTGTGGATCTCGTACGGCTCACCGACGATGTCGCCGACCGTCATGCGCGGGTTCAGCGACGTGTACGGGTCCTGCAGCACGATCTGGATGTCGCGGCGCAGCTTGCGCAGCTCCGCGCCCTTCATGCCGAACATGTCGCGCCCCTCGAAGCGCGCGACGCCGGACGTCGGCGGCTCCAGGCGCATCAGCACCTGGGCCAGGGTGGACTTGCCGCAGCCGGACTCGCCGACGATGCCGAGCGTCTCGCCCTTGTCGAGCGAGAACGAGACGCCGTCGACGGCCTTGACGTGGCCCACGGTGCGCTTGAACAGCACGCCGACGCGGACCGGGAAGTGCTTGACGAGGTTCTCGACCTCGAGGATGGGCTCAGCCACGAGCGACCACCTCTTCCGCGATGTGGCACCGGCTGGTGCGGCCCATGCCGAGGTTGTGCACGGCCGGGACCTCGGTGGGGCAACGGTCGAACGCCCGCGGGCAGCGCGGGTGGAACGGGCAGCCCGACGGGATGTTGGTCAGCGACGGCGGCAGGCCCTTGATCGTCTTGAGCTCCTGGCCCTTGAGGTCCAGGCGCGGCAACGACTCGAGCAGCGACTCGGTGTACGGGTGCCCCGGCGCGCGGAACAGCTCGTAGACGTCGGCGTGCTCGACGATGCGGCCCGCGTACATGACCGAGATCCGGTCCGCGACGTCGGCGACGACGCCGAGGTCGTGGGTGATCAGGATCATGCCCATGTCGCGTTCCTTCTGGATCTCCGCCAGCAGGTCCATGATCTGGGCCTGCACGGTGACGTCCAGAGCGGTCGTGGGCTCGTCCGCGATCAGCAGCTCCGGGTCGAGCGCCAGCGACATCGCGATCATCGCGCGCTGCCGCATGCCACCGGAGAACTGGTGCGGGTAGTCCGAGACCCGGCCCTTCGCGTTCGGGATCTTGACCTGGTCGAGCAGCTCGACCGCCCGCTTGCGGGCGTCCGCCTTGGACATGCCGCGGCGGACCTTGAGCTGCTCCTCGATCTGGAACCCGACCGTGAACACGGGGTTCAGGGCGGACAGGGCGTCCTGGAAGATCATGGCGATGCCCTCGCCGCGAACCGCGCGACGCTCGTCCGCCGACTTGGTCAGCAGGTCCTCACCGCGGAACTTGATGGTGCCGTTGGTGATGAACGCCGGCGGCATGTCCAGGATGCCCATGATCGTCTGAGCGGTCACGGACTTGCCGGAGCCGGATTCACCCAGCACAGCAAGGGTTTCGCCCGCCGAGACGTGGTACGAAACGCCGTTGAGCACCTTCGCGACACCGTCGCGTGTGCGGAATTCCACGTGGAGATCCTCGACCTCCAGCAATGGCTGAGTCACGGGATCTCCCCTATCGGGACTTGGGGTCGAGGGCGTCGCGCACGGCGTCACCCAGCATGACGAAGGCCAGCACGGTGATCGTGACGAAGCCCGCGGGGAACAGCAGCATGTGCGGAGCCGACTGGAAGTAGTCGCGCGACTCCGAGATCATCACGCCCCACGACACGACCGGCGGACGCAGGCCGATGCCGAGGAACGCGAGGGTCGCCTCGGCGCCGATGAAGGCACCCAGGGCGATCGTCGCGTACACCAGCACGGGCGCCACGGTGTTCGGCAGCAGGTGCCGGAACACGATCCGCAGCGGCGAGGCACCGAGGCCACGCGCGGCACGCACGTAGTCCTGCTGCTTCGCCACGAGCGTCGCGGAACGCATGATGCGCATCGCGACGGGCCACGACAGCACGGCGATCGAGAGCACCACCTGCGTGATGATCCGGACCTGGCCGGGGTTCTCCGACGGCGCGTTGAGCGTCGTCAGGATGACGATCGCACCGAGCACGAACGGGATGCCGGCGAAGATGTCGCCGAACCGCGAGAGCAGCGAGTCGAGCCACGTCTTCGCGTAGCCCGCGATGATGCCGATGATCGAGCCGATCAGCACGGTCAGCAGCGTCGCGAACAGGCCGACGAGCAGCGACGCGCGGGCGCCGTGCATCGCGCGGGCGTAGACGTCGTAGCCCTGCAGGTCGTAGCCGAACCACGCGTCGCCGGACGGCGACTGCAGCGACTTGTCGAGGTTCGCGGCACGCGGGTCGACCGACGTGAACAGCGTCGGCCAGATCGCCATCAGGACGATGACCGCGATGATCACCAGCGAGATGATGAACGTGGGCTTGCGCCGCAGCTCACCCCACGCGTCGCTCCAGAGCGACCGGGGCTTGCGCTGCTTCTGCGACGAGTCGTCGAGGTGGCTGGCCTGATCGACTCCGGCCGCCGCGGACGCCTCGAGTCCGGCTCCACCGGACACGGATCCTGGGTCACTCATAGCGAATCCTCGGGTCGAGAACGGCGTACAGGAGGTCGACGAGCAGGCTCATCAGCAGGTACACCAGCACCAGCAGGGTCACGATGCCCGTGACCATGACGCCTTCCTTCTCCTGGATGCCGCGGAAGATCAGGCCGCCGATGCCGTTGATGTTGAAGACGCCCTCGGTGACGATCGCGCCGCCGAGGAGGCTGCCGAGGTCGGTGCCGAGGAACGTGATCACCGGGATCAGCGAGTTGCGCAGCAGGTGGATGCCGACGACGCGGCTCTGCGGCTGCCCCTTCGCGATGGCCGTGCGCACGTAGTCGGCACGCCGGTTCTCGACGATGCTGGAGCGGGTCAGGCGGGCCACGTAGGCCATCGACAGGCTGCCGAGCACGAAGCCGGGCAGGATCAGCTCCCCGAACGTCGGATCGGAGCTGACCGAGGTGTCCATGAGGTCGAAGCCCTGCGGGCCGAGGTAGAGCCGCAGCACGAAACCGGTGACGAAGACCGGCAGCGAGATCAGGAACAGGGTCGAGACCAGGACCAGGTTGTCCAGGAAGCCCGACTTGCGCAGACCGGTGAGGACACCGGCGATGATGCCGATGACGGCTTCGATGATCAGCGCGATGATGCCCATCTTGAGCGTGATCGGCCACGAGGTGCTGATCTGCTCGCCGACGGAGACGCCGTTGAAGGTGGTGCCGAAGTCACCGACGACCAGGTTGCCGAGGTACTTGAAGTACTGGAGCAGCAACGGGTCGTTGAGGTTGAGCTTCTCGCTCATCTCGGCGATGTAGGCCGGATCGCACGGCCGCTGGCCGCACTTGCCCGCGAAGGGGTCCTGCGGGATCGCCCAGACCAGGGCGTAGATCAGGAAGGTGGTCCCCAGGAAGACCGGTATCAGCTGCAGCAGACGGCGCAGCACATAGCGACCCATGAGGTCGGCTCCTTGCGTGGTGGGGGGCACCCGAGGTTCCCGGACACCGGTCCGGCCCCGCGCCCGTAACGCTCGAGGGACGCGGGGCCGGACGGTGTTGTCCAGAACTCAGGTGTCAGGCGATCAGGCCTTGACGCGGAAAGACTCCAGCACAGGCTGACGCTTGAACGACATCTTGGCCTCGAGCAGGTTCTTCGAACGGCCGCCGATGCCCTTCTCGTTCCAGGTCGGCATGGAGGGCAGGTCCTTCGCGATGAGGTCCTCCGCCTGCTGGTAGAGCTTGATCGCCTCGTCCTCGTTCGCCGTCTCGTCGGCCTTCTTCAGAAGGGCGTCGACCTCGGGGTTCGAGTAGTTCGAGTCGTTCGAGGAGCCACCGGTGCGGTACAGCGGGTTGAGGAAGTTCTCGATCGACGGGTAGTCGGCCGACCAGTCCGAACGGCTCATGCCGGTCAGCTGCTTGCCGTCGACGATCTGGCGGAACGCACCGAAGTTGGTGGCACCGACGAACTCGCACTCGACGCCCAGGGCCTGCTTGATGCTGTTGCACGCGGCCTCGAGCGGCTCCTTGCGGCCACCGTCCTGGTTGGACTGGATGGTCAGCTTGCCGGTGAAGCCGGACTCCTGGAAGAGCTGCTTCGCCTTCTCGGGGTTGTACTTGCAGTACTCGCCGCAGGTGTCGGGGCGGTAGCCCTTGATGCCGGGCGAGACGAAGCTGGTGGACGGCACGTACGAGCCGGCCAGCACGGTCTTCGTGATCTGCTCCCGGTTGATGGCCATCGAGACGGCCTGGCGCAGCTTCACGTTCTTGAACGCGTCGATGTACTGCGGGAACGCGATGGCGCTCTGGCCGAGCAGGTTCGCGGTCACGACGGCGTCACCGAGGTCGGCCTTGTACTTCTCGCCGACCTTGGCCGACGGGGGCAGGGCCTCCATGAAGTCCAGCTTGCCCGCGACCAGGTCCTGGTACGCGGTCTCCTGGGAGGAGTAGATCTTGTAGTCCAAGGTCTTGAAGTTGACCTTGTCCTGGCCCTTGTAGTCGTCGAAGCGCTCCATCTTGATCAGCGCGTTCGGCGTGCGGGAGACGAACTTGACCGGGCCGTTGCCGATCGGCTTGGCCTCGAACGCCTTCGTGTCGGCGAAGAACGCCTTGGGCAGCGGCGCGAACGGCGTGTAGCCGATCATCGTCGTGAAGACCGAGGTCGGGCCGTTGAGGGTGACCTTGAACTCGTAGTCGCCCACGACCTCGAGGCCGGACATCTTGTCCTTGGCCGGCTTGGCGTTCTCGTCGGCCGGGTGGACCTCGTCGAAGCCCTGGATCACGGAGAAGAACGACGCCGCCTGCTGGGCGTTCGGCGAGTACGCGGCCCAGTTCCAGGCGTCGACGAAGTTCTCGGCCTTGACGTCGGTGCCGTCGTGGAACTTCCAGCCCTGCTTGACCTTGATGTTGTAGACCTTGGCGTCACTCGAGGTGATCGACTCGGCCATCAGGTTGTAGGGCGCGCCGTCTTCGGACTTGTACCCCACCAGACGCGAGAACAGCGCGTCGGTGACCTTGCCACCGCCGGCCTCGGTCGTGTTGGCCGGGAACAGCGTGCTCTTGGGCTCGGTGCCGTAGATCGACACCGTGCCGTCCGGGTTGGCCTTGCCCTCTCCGGTGGAGGAGCTACCACCACCGCCGCCGCATGCGCTGAGCGTCATGGCGAGCGCGGCTGGCAAAGCCACCCACGCAACCCGTGATCGCGACATCAGTCTCTCCCGCCTTTCCCCGGCGCCGCCGCAGATATTGCGTGCGCGCGCCTCCCCGGGAGGTCTCGTCCACCTCCCAAAACGTGAGAGGACGTTAACCGGGGTGTCCAGCAGTACGCGCATCGAAATCGGTCACAAAATTGTCACGATCACCTCAAGCAAACCCTAATTCGGGCTCAGACCAGCGAAAACGCGATGCCGTCGAGGATGTCGTGCTCACTGCACACGAGCGTGCGAATACCCGCGCGATTCTCCAGCTCCTCGGCAATCGCGCGCAACACCACCGCTCCACCGCAGATCACGTCCACTCGGCCGGGGTGCATGGGTCCCAACGAGGCACGATCATCATGCGTCATGGAGAGGATACGGTCGGTGATTTCGTGAACATTGTCAAGTGTGATGCGGCTGAGGTGAATATCGTCGCTGTTGTACACCTCCAGCCCCTGGACCAGGGCTGACAATGTCGTCACCGTCCCGGCGACCCCGATCCACGTCTTCGCCTTCTGCACGGGGACGATCTCGAATGCCTCGCGGATCGCGGCTCGCGCAAACGCTTCCGCTTGTTCGACCTCATCTTTTTCCGGCGGATCGGAGTGCAGGAACCGCTCCGTCAGACGGACGCACCCGATGTCCGTCGACCTCGCCGCCTCGACCTCCGAGCCGCTGCCGAGGACGAACTCGGTCGAACCACCACCCAGGTCGGTGACGAGGAAGGGTCCCTCGTCCGGGTCGAGATCGGCCACCGCGCCGAGGTAGGACAGCCTCGCCTCCTCGTCCCCGGTGATCACCTCCGCGGGCGCGCCGAGGATCTGCTCGGTCATCCCGAAGAACTCGTCGCGGTTGCTCGCGTCCCGCGTGGCACTGGTCGCGACCATCCGCGCGACCTCCACGCCCTTGCGTTGCATCGTGCGCGCGTAGTCGAGCAACGCCTGCCGCGTGCGTTCGATCGCCTCCGGGTGCAACCGCCCGGTCGCGTCCACGCCCTGACCGAGCCGGACGATCTTCATCTCGCGGTGCACGTCCCGCAGCCAGGCGGTGCCGTCCTCCCGCTTCGTCACGTCGGCGATCAGCAGCCGGATCGAGTTGGTTCCGCAGTCGATGGCCGCAACCCGCGACATGGGCACTCCTCAGTGGTTCTTCGGTGGTCTTCGGCAAGCATCGCGCACACGGGGCTGTCGGCCCACTCGCCCTCGAAGACCTCACTCAGGCGCGAGCACGCGCGTACTCCTCCTCCAGCACCGCGTAGACGAAGAGGTCGCCCCACTCGCCCTTGAAGATCTCCAGCTCCCGGAAGTGCGCCTCCCTGCGCATGCCGAGGCGTTCCATCAGGCGCCACGACGGCTCGTTGCGCGGGTCGCACTCGGCGACGATCCGGTGCAGGCCGAGGTGCTCGAAGCCGAGCTCCAGCATCTTGCGCGCGGCCTCCGTGGCGTAGCCGCGCCCCTGGAAACCGGGGTGGAGGCTGTAGCCGATCTCGCCCTGGCGGTCGGTCTCGCTCAGCCACTTGAGCACCACGCTGCCGATCACCCGGTCCGCTTCGGGGAGGTGGACGGCCAGCGCCAGCCGGTCGCCCGCCTTGGTCAGCTCGCGGTCCGCCGCGAACTCGGCCAGGAGGTCGGCGCACTCCTCTTTGGTGACGTGGTCGCCGTAGAGGTAGCGGTAGACGTCGGGGTGGGAGCGGTAGGAGTGGAAGTCGTCGAGGTCGGTGGGCTGGAAGGGGCGGAGCAGGAGGCGGTCGGTCTTGATCGGGTAATCAGGCCTGAGCACGCCCCGCACCTTGCCAAGAACCGCGGTCGCGCGCCTCCCCATATACAAGTAGCGGACTACCTGTGCTTCACCGCTCCACCAACTCGCCGCCCTGCACGACTGCAGGTCGACTCCATCCCACGAACAGCACTTCATACGCACGGCGATAGCGTGCGACTTCAGCTCCGCGCAAGTTGTTCTCCACGAGCTTTAGCAATTTTCACACATTCCAATACGTCATGATCGAATTACTTGACTTCCAGGTTCGATCACAACCACTGCCTCAGCCCTACCCTGTTCTCGATTCGACTTGTCGCGAAGTTCACCAATTCGAGGTCATGCTTCTGATAGCTGCCATCGGCGCCACATAGAGCACACGGAAGTGGCTCGCCGATGCAAGATTCCGGCGAGCCATTCATCAATCACTCCCGCATGAACGCCTGGACGGCCTGCATCACCGAGGCGGGGGTGGATTCATCTTGCGGATCATCCATTCCCAGAAGAGGCAAGCTTAACACCAG
The DNA here is from genome assembly GCF_021056325.1 of Lentzea sp. CC55. Lineage (NCBI taxonomy): Bacteria > Bacillati > Actinomycetota > Actinomycetes > Pseudonocardiales > Pseudonocardiaceae > Lentzea > Lentzea sp. CC55. The sequence goes on from NZ_JAJCXE010000022.1 coordinate 175,540, forward strand.
TTCAGCAGAGCAACCAAACTTATCCCTAATTGCGCGGAGCGATTGGAGTACGGCATGATAAGCCGGACTTACTTGCTCGAAGTCCTCTCTGACGATGATTTCTCCATTGCTTTCCACAACTGGCCGAAATGGCGGCACCACGATCCAACTCGGCAGACCGTCTCCTCGCAAATTCGGCAGGATCTGCGCCTTCTCTCTGTCGGGCCGTCCACCATAGCGATCGAACGCCCACACGCCGGACATGACGATCACATCAGCCTGAACTGTCCGACGGCTTTCGTCTACAAACTCGATTTCCGCGGAGTCGGAGCGCAGCAGTCTCGCCCACAGATCCAGCGTCGACGACTGGCGCGACGTCACATAGATCTTCACGAACTCACCTCGGGACCGGCATTGAAGGAAGGATTCTGACTCGTCCAATGGTACTCATCGCATCCTCCCAGAGAGCAAAAGCATCAATCCCACCTCCACCATCGGCGAGATGCTCGATCCGACTCTCCGCAGGAATGTTCTCCGTCCTGATCACGCCGCGAACGATGGTGTACGGCCCTTCCTCAGGAAAGTAGGAGTACGCAGTCTTAGCGTAGACGGCAGCACCCTCAGCAGTCGCGGAAAAGTACTTCGACTCAGTTCCGGGCGTGTTTCGGAAGCGTCGCGTCTCCCGGATATCGCTCAGTTCCCCATCCTTCACCGCACGATAGATGTACTGCTCACCATCTTTAAGCCTGCTTTTTCCACAATTGTGATTGAGAAGGCTAATCTCGCCTGCGAGGACATAGTAGGTGTGGTAGACGTCCACAGTGAGGTTGTAGACGCGCTCCGGGGCAGTCCAAGCGCGAATGGCGTCGACTTGCACCCATGATCCTGCAGAGTTCTGCAACAAGGAACCGATCTGCAGTTCCTTGGCGTACACCCATCTTTTCTGCTCAGGCAGCCAGAACGGGTGCTCATCGGTCGCAGTGACCTTGTCACCACCATTGACGGTGATCTCGACGAGGTTCTTCATGCCGACGCCGACGATCGTGCCGACCACGGCTCGGGCCGAGGACTTTCCTGTCTTCTCGTCCGTCGCGAGAACCTCGTCGCCGGTGTTGACCTCTTCGATCGGCTTGGACGATCCGTCAGCGAGGAGCACTTTGGTGCCGGGCATGAAGCTGTTGCAGTCGGGCTCTCCTCCCAACTTGCGCAGCTTGTCCAGCGCCGCTTCCTGTGCCTGAGCAGCAATCCCCTCGACCCGCCGCAGGAGCCCTTGAGCCTTTGAGATCACCTTGGCCATCGACGAGACGGCTTTGACCGCCTTGTACCCGGCCTCCAAGATCTTCCCGACCTTGCCCCACGGCACCAGGTTCATCACCAGCCCACCGCAGGCCCAGATGTCACCCTTGGTGAAGCAGTCGACGATGTCGTTCCAGCCGGAGATGTCCTTCAACATCTCCCAAGCGGCTTCCTTGATCACGTCCCACTTCGTCTTGTGGGCGTTCTTCAGGGCCTGCTCGTACTCGGCCTGGCTGATCCCGGCGTCCCGCATCGCCGACTCGGTGGCCTGGCGGACAGCGGAGGACTGCTGCTGCTGGGTCCGGCGCTCCTGCTTGAACTCGTTCTGAACCTGCTTGTACTCGGCTTCGCTCTGGAAGTTCTCCCGACCGCCACCGCACAGGATGCCGTCGGGGCCGCACTGGCCGCCGGCCAGCAAACCCGTCGGGTCGCTGAACGTCACCGGGCTGTTGTTGCTGTACGCGTAGCCGTTGAGCTGCTGCGGATCGTTGTTGTCGATGATCGGGTCCGCCGAGAGGAACCGGCCGGTCGAGGAGTCGTACAAACGCGCACCCACGCGTGTCAGGCCCGACTCCTCCCGTGTGCCGCCTACAAAACCCTGACGGTTCCACGGCGTGGCGCTACCGCGTGTTTCGCCGAACGGGGTCTGGCGGCGGGAGGCGACCGCCAGGTTGCCGGACGTCACCGCGCCGATCTCCGTGCCCTGGTGGTCGGACAGCAGCCACTTCAGGCCCGAGATCGAGTTCCGCTGCGCCACGGTGTGCCCGTTGTGGCTGTAGAAACGGGTCCACGACGGCGTCGTGGTACCCGTCTCCAGGCGGATCTCCTGACCGAAGACGTAGAGCGTCTTCGCGGACGGCTCACGGGCGATCAGGCGGCCACCGTCGGCGTCGTAGAGGTACGTCGATTCCTTGCCGTCGGCGTTCTTGACCTTGGAAACGCGGCCCTCGACGTCGTACTCCAGCGTCTGGGTGTCGCCGGAGATCTTGCGTGACGTCGTGTTGCCCGACGCGTCGTAGGCGAACGTGTCCTGCGACGTCCCGTTCGGGCCGGCCGTGTCGACCTTCTGCACGGTGTGCGGCTGGGCCGCGCCGGCTGCGGGGTACGTGAAGGTGTTCGTCGTGTTGCCCGCGGTGGCGTGCGCCGTCTGGGTCAGGCGGTTGCCGGTCTTGTCGAACGTCCAGGACAGCCAGTACGACGCCGCGCCTCCCAGGGTGGAGGTCGACCTGGCCGCGGAGCAGTCGCCGGAGCCCGGGGTCCAGGCCTCGGTCATGCGACGCAGGTAGTCGTAGGCGAAGCACTGGATGTCGGACGCGCCGCCTTCAGGCGTGTCGGCGATGCGGTTGATGTTGCCCGACGCGTCGTAGCTGTAATTCCGATCGGCGATCCGATAGGCCGTGGGCGTCTCGCGGTCGGCGATCGTGCGTTCGAGCCTGCGGGTGCCTTCCTCGTAGAAGTTGGTCAACCAGACGTTGTTCGGGCTCTCGGCGCTGTCGTAGGTCTCCCGCAGCACCTCACCGAGTGCCGAGTAGTTCGTGCCGGTTACGTAGTGCCCGGCCGCGCTGGTGGTCGTATCAGGCAAACCAAGGCTGTTGTAAGTCGACACAACAGTCTCACCAGGCACGATCTTCGTGCCGCCGGAGTTCACGTCCATGTACGACAGCGAATGGACCTTGCCCGTGTAGGTGTACACAGGCCGGATTTCGTAGGTGTTGCCGAGCGCACCTTCCGCGGCCGCCGGAATGATGACCTTCTCGCCTGTGGGCCGGCCCGCCGCGTCGTAGCCGTTGATCTTGCGCGTGTACGCCTGGCCGTTCGACCACCTGCGGGACAGGGTCAGCATCCCCTTGCCGTTCAGCTGGCCACCCGCGTCGACCGAGGTGTCGTACTGCCACTCGGCGAGCTTGGTCGTCCCGTCGAACGTAGCCGTCTTGCGGCTGAGTGCGTCGTAGGTGAACGAGATCTTGCGGTTGCGGCCGTCCGTGGTCGACAGCACCCTGCCGGCGTCGTCGTACTCGGTCGACGAGTGTCCCGCGTCAGGGTCGTCCGCGGTGATCTTGCGGCCGCGCAGGTCGTAGCCGTAGCGCCACGCGTTGCCCGCGGGGTCGGTCACCGACGCCAGCTGACCCGCGGGCGTGTACGTGTACTTCGTGGTGTCGAACGCGGTGCCCAGGCCAGCCGTGTACTGGCGCTTCTCGGTCGTTCGACCCTGCGCGTCGCTGACGATCGTCGTGGCCGCCGAGCCCTGGGGCGGGGTGGTGTGCACCCGGTCACCGCCGTAAGCGGTGGTGGTGCGCCACTGCTCCGTTCCGAACTTGCGGTAGACCGACGCCGTCGGCCTCTCCATCCCGTCGTACTCGGTGATCGTCTGGTTCGGGACCTGGTTGTCGAGCACTCCGGCCAACACGCCGGAAGGCGACTGGTCGTTCCAGTAGGCGCCGTTGGTCTTGTACGGCAGGCCGCGCGAGTCGTAGAACGTGTCCGAGACCTGCCTTCCGCCTGACGGCGAAGGCGACTGGGTTTGACGTTCGCGGAACAGACCGTCGTAGAGCGTGTAGGACGTCAGGTAGGTGCCGTTGTCCTGCAACTGCTTAGCGGCCACCACGCTGGGCGCGGTCGTGTTGTAGGTGTATTCGAAGACCGCGTCCGGCTGTGCGGTCGCTTTGGGGTGGCCGGGGGTCCAGGCCTTGACCATCCTGCCGAGCGCGTCGTACTCGAGGTCGGCGCGCCGCCCGTTCGCGTCCACCGACGCGGTCGAAGAGCCCCAAGCGGGATCGAAGTACCCGGTCGAGACGTGGCCGAGCGAGTTGGTGCTGGTGACCTGCTTGAGCGGACCGTTCTCCGGCGTGTACGAGGTGGTCGTCTTCTGGTTGGTCGCATCCACGACCTCCTTCGGACGTCCGTACGCGTCGAACGTCGACGTCGACGCGGTGACCCACCTCTGGCCGGTGCCGTCCCACTTGTCCAGCGCCTCGGCCTTGGTGATGTCGCCCTTGGTAGGCGCCACGTTCCACGCCTGGCCGTCGTACGACGACCGCGCGGAGGTCAAGATCGTCGAGGCGGACGCCACCACGTCGCACAGCCCCTTGACGGTCTCCACCTGCGAGGCGTAGGTCAGCATCCACGCTGCCTCGTTGCGCGCGAACGTGGTCCGTGCGCACGACTCGTCACCCGTGATCTTGAGATCACCGTGGTCCTCGGCCTGCGTGACGATGCCGATCGAGTCGTAGGTCTTCGCGACCTTCGTACGGCGCCATTCACCGCTTTCCAGCAGCGTCCGGCCCCGCACGGCGGCGATGTTGCTCAGCTTCGCCTGCTTGCCGTCCGCACCGGTTGCGGTCGCCCCGCTCACCCACGGATCGTTGACCGAGGCCGACACGAGCACGCCGTTGTTGTACTGCCGGCTCTCCCGGACGAACCCCTGCAGGCGCTGCTCGTCCTGGATCGGCTCACCCTCGCTGTTCGACACCGTGGCGCCGTCCATGCCGCGCAGGTACAGGGTTTCTCCGACGCTCTGCTTGCCGGACGCGTCGCCCTTGACCGTGCGAACGGTCCCATAGCCACGCCACTGCGACCACGTCCGGCGGTCGGCTTCGGCGAACTCGTTCTCGTCGTAGTGCCACGCGGGGTCGCCGATGTAGTCGTAGTGCGACTTGACCAGAGAAGACGCGCCGGTGCGGTCATCGTCAGTCACGTCGGTGACGACGTACTTGTGGAAGTAGTCGAGGATCGGGGTGAGGGCGCCGTCCGGCGTCCACCAGGTCGGATAACACCGCAGGCTGTTCGACTGCGGTGACGCGGGCATCCGTGTGCCGGGCACGCAGTCCGGGTCGCTGTACCTGATCTCGGTGTGCGCGCCCGCTTCTCCGTTGATTCCGGTGATCCGGTACCGCGTCAGCGGCGAGAGGTTGTCACGGCCGCTGTCGACCCTGTTCGCCATGGCTTTGCGCTCGAACGTCGTCGCCGGCAACGCGATCGTGCCACCGACGTGTCCGCTGTGGACGATGGACTTCAGGTTCATCGCCGGTGACGTGCCGTCACCGGTGGCAGGGAAGTCCTGGGTGAGCGCCCACGAGTCGACATCGGAGAACCCACCGCTGCCGTTGCCCACCTGCGTGGTGATCTTGGTGAGCTTCTTGCGGGTGAAGAAGGTGGGCGTCAGGCGGTTGGTGCACTGCTCACCCGCGTTGCAGATCTGGTCGGCCGGAACGTCCGGCCACGACGCCGCGGTCGACGCGTTGAGCTGCCCGGGATCGCAGGTGACGGCACCGCTGGGAAGGCAGCGCTCGGCCACGTCGAACAACACACGAGCGCCCGCCGAGCCGAAGAAGTTGTCACCGCGCAGGCCGTATTCGATCCGCGCAACCTGACCACCGCGAACGTACGGGGTGCCCTTGGAGGCGTCGGCGTTGCGGCCGTAGTGGTTGGTCTCCTGCTCGTAGTAATACGTTGTGACGTTGCCGTGCGGATCGATCGAGTAGTCGATGTTCCACCGGTACGCCTGCTGGCACCAGGACGCGTCGAAGGTGCTCTGCTTGCACGGTTCGTTGTCGTTGTTGCCGAACACCGGCTGGGTCCATGCCGACTTCGTCTCCGGCTTGCCGACTGCCCAGCCCGGAAGCCTGTTGACGCCCAGGAAGTGCTGGGTGCCGTCGGTCGTCGTGACCTTCCAGTACTCACCGTCGTTGTCGCCGTTCACCGCGCCCTTGAAACGCTCGACACGCGCGCCGTCGTCGTTCTTGGCACGCCAGACGCTGCTGTTCTGGTCCTCGGAGGCCTTGATGAGCTGGCCGGACACACCGACCAGGCTGATCGTGGCGTTGTCGGTGGCCCAGCACTGGTCGCCGGTCTTCGTCTGGCCGTTGTTGCCGCCCAGGTCGAGACCACACGGCTTGTACTGCCGCTCGATGAACCCACCGGGCGAGACGTCCCAGCCGTCGCCGACCGTCGAAGCCTGGTTGTTCGTGGCGGACGTCCTGCCGTCCACGCTCTGCGAGGAGTAACCCAGCGAGATCGACGGTGCCTTACCGCCAACGGCCGGTGGCACGCGAACCTGGTAGCCGTACGTGAAGTCGCCCGACGACCCGCCCGCGTTCCAGGATCCCGCCGGTGCCAGTGACGTCGCGGTGAACGAACCGTTGCCGCCGGAGGGAGCCGCGGCCACGGCCAGCACCATCGGGCTGGTGGCCGACCTCGACGTCGACGTCGACGCGGCCGACGCATCCGGCGTCACATCCGCGGACACCTTGCCCGCCTTGCGGTCGTTCTGCCCTCCGGGCACCGGCGTGGCCTTCCGGCACTCCGCCTTCTCCGGCGTCGTCAACGCGCACGCGGGCAACGACACCATCTGCAGGCGAGAGGCATAGTCACCACCGAACGCCGTTGCGAACGACCGGTAGTCGACGTCGACCCGAACCGGGGAGTGCGAAGCTCCACCGGCGTCCGCGACGGTCAGCACTACACCGTTGAGCCCGAGCTTCTTCGCAGCGTCCTGCCCTTTGACGGCCACCGCGACCTTCGCGGGCTTCGCCGACCGGGCGGCAGCGTTCTCCCTGCGCTGCAGCGAGACCGGTCCGGTCTTGGCGGTGGCAGCACCCAACTCGACCTCGGCCTGCGACTCTCCCGGCCACGACACCGCTTCGGGCTTGGTCACCGCGGCCTTCGCCGCCTGGTCCTCTGACTTCCGCGGTGCGGCAGAAGCGGCCGTCGTCTCGACCGACTTGTCCTTCTGCAGCTCGGGAAGCTTCCAGCTGTACTGGTTGGGGCCGGCGGCCAAGGCATCCTGACCTGATCCGAGCAGCAACGACAGGACGACGCCGAACGCCGTCAGCTTTCTTCTCACAGCGAGTTCCCCAGGAGGTCAGAAGTGCGTCGTGGCGGAGTAAAGATCGGTGAGTTGCTGGCCGGACAGGACACCGGAATAGAGACGGACATCGTCGATGTCGCCCTTCCAACCGTCCGTGCGGTTCCCTCCCCAGATTCCTCGACCGATCCAGAAATCACCGGTGGCGTTGAACGATCCCTGACCGCTCTTGGTGGCTGCCTGCTTGATCCCGTTGACGTACAACGACATCGTGCCCATGGTTGCGTCGTAGACACCTGCGAGGTGAACCCACTTGTCCGCCTCGGCGGCTTGGTCGGACACGATCAGCGATGAGCCGCCGTCCGTTCGAGCGACCTGGATGAAGCCCCACTTGCCCGACTCCGGCCGGTAGCAGAGCAGGAACGGCGAGAAGGTGGTCGCGCCCAAACCGACGGCGGTGTCCGGCACGGAGAACGCTCCGCTGTGCCGCACCCAGGCGGAGACGGTGTAAGAGCGGTCCGTGCGGAAGTTCGCCGGACGTGCGCCCGCCACGCTGCCCAACGCCTGCGGGTTGAGGTTCAGCCACTTGTCCCTGCTGGTCAGAACCTGGTTGGGGTCATCGGGGTCGACCGGCGTGCCCGCCCAGGTGACGCCGCCGGAGAGCGTGGCGTTCTGCCCGGTCACCTCGTCCTTCGTCGAGAGCCCGGTCCGTTCGTCGAGGTTGTAGAGAGCGCGCAGCACCGCGAAGTTGCTCTGCGTGGCCGCCTCGGCCGGGCTCAGCACCCGGTCCCACACCTGTACGTGGTCGATCGTGCCCGGTGTCCGGTTCACCCGGTCGCCGAGCCACTTCCCGCCACCGACCACGAAGGGCCCAGTGGCGTTCCACAACGTGGCCTCCGCCGTCCCTTCGAGCTTTCCGTCGACGTACAGCGACAGCTTCCGGGCGTTCGGCTCGTACGTGCCAAGGAGATGAGCCCACATACCCGCTTGGGGCGGCGTGGACGAGATTGCGTGCGTGAACCCGGTCGCGTCCTGGTCCGCCCCTGCCACGCTGAGAGCCCACCGATCCGCGGTGCGGGAGTACCTCAGGTAGAAGCCGCTGGCGCGGTTGCCGTCCTGGCTCGCCACGGCGTAGTCGGCGTTCGTGTTGGCGAGCTTCACCCACGCCGACACCGAAAACGCCCGAGACGTGTCCACCACCGCCGTCGAAGTTGCGGAGAAGGAACTTGTGGTGTTCTCCTGGCCGTTGTTCGCATAGCCGGGGGCGAAAGTCGCGCCGCTCAGCGCCAAGGTGCGGTTCTTGCCGGTGATGTCGGCCGCGATCGTCCCGCTGGTCTCGTCAAAGCCCCACCCCGCCACCGGACCGGTCGGATCCGCGACGTTGAACACGTACGTCTTGGGAGTCGAAGACGGGTTCCCTGCCTTGTCGTAGGCCTGCACGTACAGGACATTCGTACCGCCGGCCGTCGGCGTGATCGGAACAGTCACCGCACCGGTCGTCTGCGTCACGTCCACTCGGTTCGCGAACGTCGTATCGCCAAGCGACCATCCGTAGCGGACCACGTCCATCGAGCCGCCAGGTCCCGTGTTCCCGTTAGGCGAGAACGTGAAGTTGCCGGTACGGCCGATGCTGCCGTTGAACCCGGTGGCCGGGTAGTCCGAAGAAGACACCGCTGGGGTGTTCGGCCGCGTGGTGTCGACCATGAACTCGCACTGCGGCGACCAACTGCTGAGCTCGTAGTCGCCCGACCACAGGTGGAAACCGTGGACCCCGTCCTTGGTGATCCAGCCGTCCGGCACGGTGACTTCGGCGAATGAACCCGACGGCACACCGGCCGTGTGAATGTCCGCACCGTTCCACGTGTAGTTGTCGTGCGTACCGACGGTAAGGCGGAAGCCGGCGTCCATCATGCCGCCATCCGGGTCGGACACCCTGGCCCGCAACCGTGGCGTACGTGTACCGATGTAGGCACGCTCGTTGCCGATGCGGCACGGGAGCGCGTCCGTCGCGTTCGCCCCCCACCCCTCGAAACCGAGATCGGTCGGGGAGTTCGGGTACGAGTTGTAGTTGACCTCGAGATAGGGGTTGAGGTCGAAACGGCGCCACGAGTTGTCGAGCGAGTCCTCGTACTTGGCCTTGAACATGAAGGTGGTGGCCCACCACGGTGTGGAGGCCGCCTGTTCCACAGCGGGCGTCGCGTCGAAGTCCGCGCCACCATCGCTCGCGCACTTGCTGGGGTGGTTCGTCCGGTTGTTCTCCGACAGGTACCTGATCCACCCCGGCTGACTGTTCCACGTCGTGCCGGGGCCGATACCCCAGGTCGACCACAACTCCGTCGGCGTGGCCGTCGAACACGCGAAGGATGAGGTCACCCTGGCCTTCAGCGTGGCCTTGTGGATCTTCTTGCCGATGATCGCCGACGTGTTCATCTCGAAGTAGGACCGCGACACACCCGCCGTCAGCGAACCGAGCGAAGACGCGTTGAGATAGCCCGCCTTCAGGTCGCCCAGCTGACCGGAGGTCACGTCGTAGTTCCTGGCGTCACCCCACGGTGACTGCACCACCGCGTGGTGCTGCTTGCTGCAGGACGTGCAGTAGTAGTCCGGGTCCAGCCGGACGGGGTAGGTCGTCTTCGAGTCGGCGAGGAACTGCTGGTCGGGCGTGATCGAGATGGAGTTCGGCCCGATCTCGACGCCCATCGTCGCGTGCCGGGTCACCTCCGACGAGTCCCACATGCGGGAGGCGTCACCGCTGAAGACCTGCTTGCCGTCGGCTCCGGAGACCACGAGCCCGTTCGCCGGGTCGGCGGACTCGGCGGACCTGCTGGTGGCCTGACCGGGTCCCGTGATCTTGGTGTTCTTGACGTGGGATTTGAAGGTGAACTTGCGCAGCTTCGGGTTCTTCGCGGCCTCGGCGTTCTTGACCACGAGGTTCTGCGCGAAGCCGGTCAGGGACGCCTGCAACTCCAGGTCCACGCCGGGCAGCACTTCCGGGTAGGTCACGGTCTGGCCGGAGATCCGTGCCGGAGGCAGATCGGTCTCCCAGCCGAATCCGATCTCGGCATCGCCCTTGGCGAGGCGCGCGACGGGCTTCGCCGCCGATCCGGTGCCACCCGCGCTGAACGACATGGCCACCGGCGCCGCCTTGGGCGCCAGTGAACCGTCGGTCTGCGGTGCGAGGTCCAGGTCGACCGCCGTCCAGGCACCGTTCTGCTTGACGCGCACCGGCTGGGTGTAGGTGATCAACGTCCGCGAGCCGTCGGGATTGGCCTTGATCTGCGATTCTTCGGTCGTCTCCGACCCGATGACGATCGACTTCCCGCTCTGCTTCGCAAGCCTCTCCGCACTCGTGGCGTCGGCGACCTCGTCAGGTACCGCGGCGCTCGCGGTGGCGGCAGAGCTGATGAGCGTGCTCGCGAAAACGATGGCAACGGTAAACGTGGGCACGGCAAAGCCGCGCCTTCCGGCGTAACGCATCTTCCCCCCAGGACCGGGGTGAACCCCGGCAGCCAGTCACATACGGTCCCCCGACCTGTGCTGGAGCAGCATGGATCACTTCGCGTCTAAATGGAATACGCCAACCATGATCAACTTTTCGGGGCGGGTGCTGCTTGCGTCACATCCGCGCGAGTCGATGGAGCCGGCTCGGGCAGCAGTGGAACAGCTCACCGCAGCAACCGGGCCGCCCCTTCAACCGGCACCCACTCACGGGGCCTTTACGAGGTGCAGGAACGCCGACCACGCCTCTTCCGACACGGGCAGGTGGGTGGCGGGGGCCTTGCTGTCGCGGATGCCGACGCCGTGACCGACCTCCACGCAGTCGCTTCCGCTCGCGCTGTAGCTGCTCTTGCGCCAGGTCGACATCCGGAACGCCTCCTCAGGACAGCATGCTGTTGATCAGCCTCCTCGATTGTTCCGCGTCCAAGGCGTCACGATCCAGCCCTCTCAACACATCGTCGTAGCTGTCGATCGACGCCTTGTCCTCGAGGAAGAGACCGGTGTTGTGGCTTTCCACGTAGACGACCGGCTCGAACCTGTCGTAGTCCAGCCGCACGAACGAACTGGCCAGGCCCGCATGTGCGCCGACGGCGATCGGCACGACCCGAAAGCTGATGTACTGGCGGACCAGCATCACGTTGATGTGGTTCAACTGCGGCCGCATCACGTCCTGGCCGCCGACCGGGAGCCGTAGTGCCTGCTCGTGCACGTAGAAGACGAACTCCCTGCCCGGCCGCAGGATCTCCTGGCGCCCCAGCTTCGCTCTGATCAGGTCGTCGACGTCCGCCGGCTTGAGCTTTCGGGCCGATCTCTGCGCGACCTCGCGGATGTAGCTCGCGATCTGGAGGTGCCCAGGGATCAGGTTCATCGACCAGACGGTGATCTTGCTGGCGAGCTGCTCCTGTTCCACCAGGCTGCGCAGTTGTTCCGGCACCCCGTCCTCGGGGAAGAGCAGCCAGCCCTTTTCGCGTGACTCCTTGAACAACGCGAGCATGTGCTCGACGTCGGCGGACGGGGCGCGGCAGTAGGAGAGCAGGCGCACCAGGTCGGTTTCGGTGACGCCGCCCTTGCCCTGCACGAGGTCGGAGACCTTGGCTTCCTGCCAGTCCAGGAGTTCGGCGAGTCTGCGCTGGGTCATGCCGCTCTGCTCGATGGCGTCCCGGACGCCATTGCCGAACTCCCGGCCTGCCACGCTCGAGTTGCGCTTCGGCATGGGAGCGAAGCTAGGGCCTCAGATCCCTTCCGCCCCAACGTTTCTGCCCGAATCGCCCCGAACGAGGTACGACTTGGAAGCGTCCCAACGCGACACGCCGCACTAGCTGGGCGTGCTCGTGACCAAGCTCTGCGAGGTCGTTCCCGCCGGGCTGCTGCCGCTGTCGGCGGTGGACGACTGCGCGGTGGACGACTGCGCGGCCGACGACTGGGCCGTGGACGACTGCGAGGCGACCGACGACGAGGACTGCTGCGGCGGGGGCGTGGGCTCCGTCTGCTGCTGGTTGGTCGTCGTGGTGGTCGTCGTGGTCGTGGTGGTGGTCGACGACGTGGTGGTCGTGGTCGTCGTGGTGCAGGTGGACGGCGGCGGTGTGGTCGACGTGGTCGTGGACGTCGTGGTGGAGCTGGTGGTCGACGTCGTGGTCGTCGGGCAGTTCGGCGGCGTGGTGGTGGTGGTGGTGGTGGTCGTCGTGGGGTTCGACGGGGTGGTGGTGCCGCCGTTGCCGTTGGTGGGCGGGTTGCCCGTGTTCGGGTTGCCCGGCGTGGGCTCCTGCCGGTTGTTGCCCGTGTCCGGGAGCAGCGGGAGCGCGTCGACGTTCTCGCCGTACTCCTTGGCCCACTTGAGGACCGTTTGGACGTACGCGTCGGACCTGTTGTAGCGGAAGATCGCCGCGGCGCGGTCGCCCTGCTTGCTGAGGTCGCCGCCGCCCGCGCACAGGTAGCGGCCGGCGCCCAGGGCGGCGTCGTAGATGTTGTTCGGGTTGACGTTGCCGTCGTCGTTCAGGTCGCCGCCGAAGCTCGCCCACGTCTCGGGGATGAACTGCATCGGGCCGACCGCGCGGTCCCAGGTGCTGTTGCCGTCGAGGCGGCCGCCGTCGGTGTCCTTGATCGCGGCCATGCCGGGGGCGCCGTTGAGGACCGGGCCGAGGATCTTGGGGGTGGCGTCGCCGACGGCGTTCACGCGGCCGTTGTTGGCGTGGTTGGACTCGACCTTGCCGATGCCCGCGAGCAACGCCCAGTCGAGGTTGCAGCCCGGGACGAGCTCGCCCATCTTGTCCTCGGCGCGGAGGTAGGCCTCCAGGACGACGCCGGGGATGTCGTGCACGCCGGGGATGTCGTCGAGCACGAGACCGGGGTCGATGTCGCCCTCGTCGTCGAGGTCGCCGTCCTCCAGGTCGGCGAGCAGCGCGGCGCTCAGCTCCTCCGAGAGCGGCAGCCGGCCGGACGCGCCGAGCTCGGCGGGGTCGCGGTGCAGGGCGCCGAAGACGTCGGCGGGACCGAGCGAGACAGCGATGTCATCGTGCTTGGCGAGGTTGACCCAGTCGACGAGCTTGGTACCGACGATCATGGCCGGCGCGAGCATCGCAGCCAGCGCCGCCACGGCGAAGCCCTTTTGCCTGGGACTTAACGCCGACGGACCGCGCAGTTTGGCCATTGCCACGAATACTCACCTCTCGTGCGTCATCGCGGCTCGCCGTCTCGCAGTTACGGCGAACGCCCCAGTCCGTGACCTGTTCCACCCTGCCCCACTGAGAAGCCTAGGTGTACCCAAGACGGAGTTAAGCGTGTGTTCGGTTCCGTTGACTGTTAACGGACCGCGCAGTCGCCGGTGGGCCACAGGCCCTGCTCACCCAAGATGGCCAGCGCTTCGTCGCCCATCGGGTTCACGCCGGGGCCCTTCGCGAGGGCGTGCGCGACGTGCACGTGCAGGCACTTGACCCGGACCGGCATGCCGCCGGCGGTGACCTGGGTGCCGAGCGGCTCGATGGCGTCGCGCTCGGCGAGGTACGACTCGTGCGCGCGCTGGTAGGCCGCCGCGAGCTCCTCGTCGTGCGCCAGCCGGTCCTGCTGCTCCTTCATCAGCCCGCCGCTCTCCAGCGTGCTGACCAGGGAGTTCAGCTTCGGGCAGGTCAGGTAGTACAGCGTCGGGAACGGCGTGCCGTCGGGCAGCCGCGGCGCCGTCTGCACGACGTTCGGGTGCCCGCTGGGGCACCTCGAGGCGATCGCACGTGTCCCGCGAGGCGTGCGGCCCAGCTGCTGAGCGACCGTTTCCAGGTCAGCAGCACTTACTTGTGCGTCACCGATTCCCACAGTTCCTCGTACCAAGACCCTTGTGCCGCGGGCTTGCCCGACGGCCTCTCCGATTCGGTGTTGCGACTCTCGTCACCCGGCAGTTGCACGATGTAGGGAGTCTCGCCCGGCCGCACCCAGTGCAGCCGCTTGCGCGCCTCGATCTCCACGTACGCCGGGTCCTGCAGTTCCGCCTTGCGCTTCTCGAGCGCCGCGACGGTCTCGCGCAGCTTCTGCTGCTCCGCGCCCACGTCCCGCAGCTCGTCGCGCTGCGAGAGGTAGGTGCGCAACGGGACCGCGATGCTCAGCGCCAGTGCGCACAGCACCATCGCGAACATCGCGGCCCGCCGCGTGCCGGTCATGCCGAACGCGCCACCCGTGCCGTCACCACGCCGCGCGGGCGCCTTCGGACGCGGAGGCTTGCGCGCGCGTGCGGGCCTCGCCTCCCGCTCTTCGCGGGGGCGACGGGGACGACGCGCGCGCTCGGCCATGCCTCAGCTTCTCAGCTCTCCGGCGTGTAACGCGGGAACGCGAGCTCACCCGCGTAGCGCGCCGCGTCGCCGAGGCTCTCCTCGATGCGCAGGAGCTGGTTGTACTTCGCGGTGCGCTCACCGCGCGCCGGAGCACCGGTCTTGATCTGACCGGCACCGGTCGCGACGGCGAGGTCGGCGATCGTCGTGTCCTCGGTCTCGCCGGAACGGTGCGACATCATCGACTTGTAGCCGTACGACGTGGCCAGCGAGACCGCGTCGAGCGTCTCGGACAGCGTGCCGATCTGGTTGACCTTCACCAGCAGCGCGTTGGCGGCGCGGCGGGAGATGCCCTCCTCCAGGCGCTCCGGGTTCGTGACGAACAGGTCGTCGCCGACGATCTGGACCTTCTCGCCCAGCTCGGCGGTCATCTGCACCCAGCCGTCCCAGTCGTCCTCGGACAGCGGGTCCTCGATCGACACCATCGGGTAGTCGCGGACCAGCTCCGAGTAGTAGCCGATCATCTGCTCGGCGGAGCGCTTGTTCTTCTCGAACGTGTAGGCGCCGTCGGCGAAGAACTCCGTGGCGGCCACGTCGAGGGCGAGCGCGACGTCGCGGCCCGGCCGGTAGCCGGCCTTCTCGATGGCCTCGAGGATGAGGTCGAGCGCGTCGCGGTTGCTGGCGAGGCTGGGCGCGAACCCGCCCTCGTCACCCAGGCCCGTCGCGAGGCCCTTGCTCTTCAGCACGGACTTCAGCGCGTGGTAGACCTCGGTGCCCCAGCGGAGGCCCTCGCGGAACGTCTCCGCGCCGATCGGCGCGATCATGAACTCCTGGATGTCCACCTCGGTGTCGGCGTGCGAACCACCGTTGAGGATGTTCAGCATCGGCACCGGCAGCACGTGCGCGTTCGGGCCACCGACGTACCGGAACAGCTCCAGGCCGCTGGAGGTCGCCGCCGCCTTCGCGACCGCGAGGCTCACGCCGAGGATCGCGTTGGCGCCCAGGCGGCCCTTGTCCGGCGTGCCGTCGAGGTCGACGAGCTTCTGGTCGACGACGCGCTGCTCGACGGCCTCGATGCCGACCAGCTCGGGGCCGATCTCGTCGAGCACCGCGGTGACCGCGCGCTCGACGCCCTTGCCCAGGTACCGCTTGGCGTCGCCGTCCCGCAGCTCCACCGCCTCGTGCTCACCGGTGGACGCGCCCGACGGAACAGCCGCACGCTCCAGCGTGCCGTCGTCCAGCGCCACCTCGACCTCGACGGTGGGGTTGCCGCGAGAGTCCAGGATCTCGCGTGCTCCGACCTGCTCGATGACCGCCACTTGCGCTCCCTGTTTCTCCTGCGTCTCGTCTCGCGACGAGCCTACTTGGGCCAGGTGACCGGCTGGGGCTCGACACCGTCAGATCACAGTGGTGCCCTCGTGCCTGTCGTCTGAATCGTGCCAGAAGGCGAGGTGGGTGGGAACCGCGCCTTCTCGGCCGGAACCCGCCGGCGACCTTCCGGTCCGCAGGCCCCTGGACGAACGGCGCGGTCAGCGTAGACGAACGGGCAGGTGCTTCACGCCGTTCTGGAAGTTCGACCGCAGCCTGCTGACCTCGCCGTCGAGCTCCAGCCGGCCGGGCAGGTCGAGGACGGCGTCGAACACCGCGCGCATCTGGGTCCGGGCCAGCTGCGCGCCCAGGCAGAAGTGCGGGCCGTGGCCGAAGCTCAGGTGGTCGGCCTCCCGCCTGCCCACGTCGAACCGGTCCGGCTCGGTGAAGACGCGCTCGTCGCGGTTGGCGGAGGAGAACCAGACGACGACCTTGTCCCCCGCCCTGATCTCCTGCCCGGACAGCGAGGTGTCCTGCACGGCCGTGCGCCGGAAGTGCATGACCGGCGTCCACCACCTCAGCATCTCCTCGACCGCCGTCGGGAGCAGCGAGCGGTCGGCGCGCAGGCGCTCGTACTGGTCCGGGTGCGAGAGCAGGGCGATCAGGCCGCCGGGGATGCCGTTGCGCAGGGTCTCGTTGCCCGCCACCGAGAACAGCCAGAAGAGGTTCTCGAACTCCTCCACCGTGATGTCCTCCCGCATGAGGTTGCTCAGCACGTCGTCCCCCGGCGACGAGCGCTTGTGCTCCGCCAACGCGTGCGCGTAGGCGTAGAGGTCGGGCATGCCGTCGCGGGCGCGCGGGTCGCGGCCGTCGGAGGGGCGCAGCTCCAGCGCGGCCAGCGCCATGCCGGTCATGCCCTCGGTCGAACTGGACGACAGGGCGTACTCCGCGTCCTGGAAGCCGATCACGCGGTTGCTCCAGTCGTGGAGCAGCGCTCTGTCGCACCGCGGGACGCCGAAGACGTCGGCCAGCGTCAGCAGCGGGAGGTCGGCGACGTCGGCGGCGAAGTCGCCGGTCAGGCCCGCGACGATCGAGCGGGCGTTCTCGCGGATGCCGTCCTCCAGGCGTGCGACCGCGCGGGGCGTGAACGCCCTGGTCAGCATGCGGCGCAGCCGGGTGTGCGAGGGCGGGTCCTGGTTCAGCATCATGCGCTGGACGTAGGCGAGGTCGGCGGGCCGCGGGTCGCGGATCTGGGTGGCGCCGCGGTGCGAGGAGAAGACGGCGGGCGTGCGCAGGACGGTGCGGACGTCGTCGTGGCGGAAGACCGCCCAGAAGTCGTCGATCCGCACCACGTCCTTTTCACGCAGCCGGGTCAGTGCGTCGTGCGGGACTCCCGAGGTATACGTGTCCGGGTCGACGATGAGGTCGGCATCGGTCCTGGGCATAGAACGGATTCTGACGTGCTTCATGTCGAACGTGGTGGGAACGGGCCGTTGCTGGTGCTGCTGCACGGGCTGGGCGCGACCGGCGAGGTGTGGCGGGACGTCGTCGCCGGGTGGAGCGGGAGCTGGCTCGTCCCCGACCTGCCCGGTCACGGCCGGAGCGCGCCTCTCGACCGGTACTCGTTCGGTTCGATCGCCGCCGCCGTCGCGGAGGTGGTCCCCCGCGAGCCCGTCACGGTCGTCGGGCACTCGCTGGGCGGCGTCGTCGGGCTGACGCTCGCGAGCGGGTGGTTCGGCGTCGACGTGAGGACGTGCGTCGGGATCGGGATCAAGGTCCGGTGGACCGACGACGAGCTGGCGAAGGCCGCGTCACTCGCCCGGAAGCCGGCGAAGGTCTTCGAGACGCGGGACGAGGCGGTGCAGCGTGCGTCGAAGATGGCGGGCGTGCCGATCGCGCACGGGGTGTCCGAAGTGGACGGCGGGTGGACGCCCTCGCTGGACATGAGGGCCTTCGGCGTGGGCCGGCCGGACATGGCCGGGCTGGTCATGGCCTCGCAGGCCCACGTCGTGCTGGCGGCGGGCGAGAACGACCCGATGAGCCCCCAGGAGCACCTGGGGGAGCTGGTGCCCGAGCCGGTGGCGTTCCCCGGCCTGGGCCACAACGTGCACGTCGAGTCGCCCTCGTCCGTCAGCCTGCTGCTGTCCGGTCCCCACTAGACGGTGACGAGGCCGCCGTCGACGTTGATCACGGCGCCGTTGATGAAGCCGGCGCCGTCGGAGGCGACGAACACGACGGTGTCCGCGATCTCCTCGGCCTCACCGGGCCGGCCGAGCGGCACGACGTTCGCGAACTGCTCGAAGATCTCGCCGGCCTGCGTCACGGCCGCCTCGGTGCGGATCGGGCCGGGCGCGACGGAGTTGACGCGGACGCCGGAGCCGCCGAACTCGCTGGCCCACGACCTGGTGAGGCCGTCCATCGCGGCCTTCGAGGCGTGGTAGACGGACCCGACCGGCGAGCCGAGCTGGCCCGCCACCGACGAGACGTTGACGATCACGCCCTTGCCCTTGGCGACCATCGCGGGGGCGAGGGCCGCCGTCAGGAAGTACGTGCCGCGGACGTTGACGGCGAACACCCTGTCGAAGTCCTCGACGGACTGCTCGGGGGTCGGCGAGAACGGGAAGATGCCCGCGTTGTTGACGAGGACGTCGACGTCGCCGACCTCCTGCGCCAGCTTGCGGACGTCGTCGAGGTCACCGACGTCGGCGACGACGAAGTGACCGGTGCCGCCGGCCTGCTCGATGAGCTCGACGGTCTCCTTGCCGAGCTCGGCGCGGCGGCCGGTGACGTAGACGGTGGCTCCCTCCTGCGCGAGCTTGACCGCGACGGCGCGGCCGATGCCCGAGGTGGCGCCGGTGACGAGGGCCTTCTTGCCGTGGAACTTCTTCGTTGACATGTCCACGACCTTGCCGACGCCTCGTCGTCGCGTCATAAATTCCGAATGAATCAGCTGGTCAGAGCGGGTGAGCGGAGCGAGAAGTAGATCCGCACGTACGACGGGATGCGGTACCGGCCGAGCTCCAGCGGCTCGACCAGGTGCACGTCCGCCAGCGCCTCCATCAGCGGTTCGACGGTCGAGATGTCACCGCCGCCCAGCCGCGCCGCCTCGCACACGTCGACCACCTCGGCGTCCTGCCGGGCGAAGCAGTCGAGCAGGTGCCGTTGCTCCTCGGTCAGCTGCCGGTCGGCCTTGACCATCGGCGCGAGCACCGCGCGGCAGTCCGACGGCACCGCCTCGCCCAGCACGGTCTCCCGCTCCATCTGCCTCAGCAGCATCGCGACCGTCCAGCGCGGGCGGCTGCTGAGCTTGCCGCCGAGCACGCGGATCGGGGTCGGCAGGTGCGAGACGCGGGCGAGGACCCGCGCCACGAGCTCCGGCTCCCCCGCTGTCCTGGCGGGGTCGACGACCTTGTGGAGGAACTCGCGCGCCTCGGGCACCGAAAGCCCGGCGATCGTCAGCCACGTCACGCCGGACAGCTCGTTCCACCGCCGGACGCTGGTCAGGACCAGGGCGGAACCGGGCACGTGCAGGTCCCGCACCGACGCCGCGTCCTGCAGGTCGTCGACGATGACCAGGAACCGCTTGCCGCGCGCTTTCTCCCGCCACAGCGCTGCTTTGTCGCCCACGGGGTTCTCCACGCCGACCGCGCGCAGCAGCTCGTTCGCGACGTCGTGCCCGCGCACGAAGATCTGCCCGTCCGGGAACCGGTGCTTGACGAGGTGGCCGATGTGCACGGCCAGCGCGGTCTTGCCGCTGCCGTGCATGCCCGCGATGCCGACCGTGCGCGGCAACGTCCTCAGCGCCTGCTCGATCTCGGCGGTGCGGCCGGTGAAGTCCTCGACGCCGGGCGGCAGCTGCTCGGGCCTGCGCGACAGCGCGAGCTCGCCCCGGAGGATCTGCTCGTGCACCTCGCGCAGCTCAGGCCCCGGTTCGAGGCCGAGCTCGTCGTTCAGCAGGGCGCGCATCTCGTGGAACTGCTCCAGCGCCTCGGCCTGCCTGCCGTCGCGGTAGAGCGCACGCATCAGCAGGGCGCGCGGGTGTTCGCGCAACGGGTGCGCGGCGACGTGCTTCTGCAGCTCCAGCACGTCCAGCTCGCGTTCGAGGAAGATCTCACGGCACTGGAGCCGCTCGTTGCCGAGCCGCACCCGGTGCGCCTCGAAGTAGGTGCCGGTCAGCCCCGCGAGCGGCTCGTCGCGGCAGTCGTCGAAGATCTCGGCCTGGAGGGTGTAGCCGCCGTCCTTCGACCTCAGGTCGAGCTCGGGGATCGCCTTGCGGATCTTGTACATGTACGTCCGCAGAGCCATCACCGCACTCGGCGTGGGGTCGTCCCAGACCATCCGGACCAGCTGTTCGTTGCTCAGGCGCAGGCCGTTGTTCAGCAGCAACGCCGCCAGCACGGCCCGTTGCTGGCGCGGGCCCAGGTCGATCTCCTCGTCGTCGCGCCAGGCTCGTACCGGACCCATCAGTGAGAAGCGCAGGCTCATGCAACGGGACAACGCCGGTGCGCATTCCCGCCTTCCCGGCCCACCCGATCGGACGCAGGCCGAACACCGGTCTTTCGCGTCCGAATTGGACCCGTCAGCCCCGTGTCCACCCGTTCAGGTCCTGTCGCCCGGACGGCAGTCGAAGAACCGCCAGGCGGTGGGTACCGTTGATCGAATGACGGACGGCACCTTCGAGGCGTTTCGGAAGGCCGAGGCGTTGATGGCGCAGCGCAGGCCCCTCGACGCGCTGCGCGAGCTGAGGCAGGTGCTGGACGAGGCCGGCGAGGCCCCGTCGGTGCAGTTGCTCGCCGGGCGGGCCTATCTCGGGTCCGCGCAGCTCAACAGGGCCGAAGAGGCGTTCCGGAAGGTGCTCGACCTCGATCCGAGCGACCACTACGCGCGGTTCGCGCTCGGCAAGACGTTGCAACGGCAGGGCCGCCTCCCCGAGGCGCTCGCCCAGCTCCGGATGGCGGTCGCGATGAACCCGTCGCCGGAGTACCAGGAGGCGCTCGGCGAGGTCAAAGCCCGGCTGGCGCTGGAGAACTGACGAATTCGTCCACTGTGGACCGCGAGCGTGGCGAACGGTGGCGATGCCGGCACTCGCCGTGACCGCCACCAGGCCCGTCCCGCCGTCCGCCGCACCACCCGAACCGCCCCTGACCTGCGCCTCAGCGCGCCGGACGCGCCGTTTCGCCCGGTTTCACCCCTTCGGCAGCAGCACGGACCACGTAACCTGGTTCTCGTGGTCCCGCCCCCTGCCGTCAAGGAACCCGTCCGCCGCAACCGCACAGGCAACATCGCCGGTCGCATCGTCCTGGTGCTCCTGCTGATCGCCGTGGTGGCCGCGGGTGCCTGGGGGCTGGGCGCCCTGAGCCGCCGGGCCGCGGCTCCCCTGGGCCCGCCCCCGTTCCTGGTGCCCATCCAGAACGTCGAACCGGGTGCGGCCGCCCCCGGCAGCGCCCCGTCCCCCGGCGGCACCTCGACGGCGAGCCCGAACCCGCTGGAGGAGTGGGCGACCCGCGTGGCCGGCAAGACGGACATCCCGGTTCGCGCCCTCCAGGCCTACGCGGCGGCCGACCTGACCATGCAGCGGGACGCCCCGGCCTGCCGCATCAGCTGGGCCACCCTCGCGGGCATCGGCAGGGTCGAGTCGCACCACGGCAACATCAACGGCGCCCGCCTCCAGGCCAACGGCCTCCCGTCGCGCCCGATCATCGGCATCCCGCTGGACGGCGGCCCCGGCATCAAGGCCATCCGCGACACCGACGGCGGCCGCCTGGACGGCGACACCACCTGGGACCGGGCCGTGGGGCCGATGCAGTTCATCCCGGGCACCTGGAACAACTGGGCGAAGCGAGCGGCGGGCGACGGCCTCCCGGCGGACCCGCAGAACATCGACGACGCCGCCCTGACCGCGGCCCGCTACCTCTGCGGAGGCGGCGCGAGGGACCTGGGCACCGGCCAGGGCTGGTGGGCGGCGGTGCTGACGTACAACAACTCCGTGGAGTACGGCCAGAACGTGTTCAGCGGAGCCGATGCCTACGCACGGGCCAGCATCCCGCGGTAGAGCGCCACCCACCCGCGAGCGGCGCCGGTCCCGATCGGATCGGCGGAAGAGGGCTCAGCCCGCTCCGCGGGAGGCTCGACCGGTGTGGTCACAACGGGAACAGGCCTCTCGGCCCGGGACGAGGGCGGCGCCTCCACGGGCGGCGGAGACTCCACAGTGGACACAGCAGCCGAGGTGGTGGTGACCACCGGAGAAGATGCTGACGGGACAACCGGTTCCGACTCCTCCACGGACGGCGCGGGCTCGTTGCGCCCCGCGGCCGAAGGCTTCGCAACCGAGGACGACGCCCGCACCGTCTCGGTGACCGTGGCCACCGAAACCCGGGTGGAAGCAGGCGCGGCGGCCCCGGACCGGGCGGCCCGAGCCGCTCCCTCCACCACCACGGTCTCGGTGACGGTGGACAGGGCGACGCCGGTCTCGAAGGGCTCGGTCCACCACTGCGAGGTGGTGGGCTGAACAGGAGGCGGAGCCACGAGGGGAGTCCCGGCGGGCCCCCCGACGAACGCGATGAGGGCGAACAGCCCGCCCAGCGCCAAGAACGGCACCACGACCACGGCCCCGAAGCACCCACGCCCGCTGCGCGGCTTCTCCCGATGACTCATCTCCAGCACACCCCCGAACGGTGACGACTGTTCCACCTGGTTGATCGTCCACATGGAACAGTCCGTCACAGTTCTTTAGTCACACGATGGGGTGTTCACTTCAGTGGCGGCAGCTCCGGAGCGTGAGCGGCAGGCGTGGTCGACAGGGACTCGAGAGCCATCGACACGGCCCGCTCCAGCTGCGGGTCACGGCCGGCGACCCGGTCCGCGGGCGTCATCACGACCTCGACGTCCGGGTCCACGCCGTAGTTCTCGACGTCCCACCCGTGGCCGTTGAAGTACGACGCGTACCTCGGCTGGGTGACCATCGTGCCGTCGACGAGCGAGTAGAGCATGTCGATGCCGATGACACCGCCCCACGTCCGGACGCCGACCACGGGGCCGATGCCGAGTTCCTTGATGGCCACGTTGACGATGTCGCCGTCGGAGCCCGCGTACTCGTCGGCCACCGCCACGACCGGGCCGCGCGGCGCGTCCTGCGGGTAGGACTCCGAGGTCGTGTAGCCGCGGGCCACCGACCAGCCGATCACCTTGCGGCCGAGCTTCTCGATCACGAGCTGGGAGGTGTGGCCGCCGCCGTTCTCGCGGACGTCCAGCACCAGCGCCTCGCGCGTCAGCTCGACCCGCAGGTCGCGGTGCAGCTGCGCCCACCCGGCGCCCATCATGTCCGGCACGTGCAGGTAGCCCACGCGGCCGCCGGACTGCGCGTGTGTGAACGCACGGCGGTTCGCGACCCAGTCGTGGTAGCGCAGGGGCTCCTCGTCGGCCAGCGGCACGACGACGACCCGGCGCAGCTCTCCACCGCCGGCGGGACGCACGGTCAGCTCGACGGGCTTCCCGGCGGTGCCGACCAGCAACGGCCCGGGTCCTGCCAGCTCGACCGGGCGGCCGTCGACCGCCACCAGCGCGTCCCCCGTCCGCACGGCCACGCCGGGAGCGGCCAGCGGCGAGCGCGCGTGCGGGTCGGAGGTCTCGCCCGGGATCACCCGCTCCACGACCCAGGAGCCGTCGACCCTGGCGAGGTCCGCGCCCAGCAGGCCCTGGCGGCGGGACGCGGGCACGTGCGGCGGCGAACCCCAGACGTACGCGTGGGAGGTGCCGAGCTCGCCCTGGACCTCCCACAGCAGGTCGACCAGCTCGTCGTGGCTGCCGACCTTCCCGACCAGCGGCCGGTAGCGGTCGAGCTCGCCCTGCCAGTCGATGCCGCCCATGTCGGTGCGCCAGAAGTGGTCGCGCATGAGCCGCCCGTTCTCGGCGTACATCTGCGCCCACTCCAGGGCGGGGTCCACCACGACCCGCACCCGCGAGAGGTCGATCTCCACGTGGTCGGCCGAGTCCTCGTCGGCCTTGCTGTCGGTCGGCACGACCCGCAGGTCGCCGCGGTCCTCGACGACCATCCGCTTGCCGTCGCCGGACACCGCGAACGCCTCCGCGCTCTCCGCGAGGCACTCGGTCTTCTTCTTGGCGAAGTCGAACCGCTCCAGGACCGTGCGCGGCGGGCGGGAGTCGGGCGTGGCCAGGGTGTCGCCCAGCACGCCGAGCAACGGCCGGCGCAGCCACAGCAGGCCACCGCGGGCCGCCTTCAGCGACACGTACTCGGCGGCCGCCACGGGCACCGGCACCACGCGGTCCGCGAGGCCCTCGATGTCGACCTTGGTGACCGGGGTCTTCTCGTCGTCGTCCTCGGAGTCCTTGTCCTCGTCGCCGACCGGGCGCCCGGCGTGCGTCGGGGCGAACGGCGACGGCGTCGTGGCGGCCAGCGGCACGAGGTGCGGGCGGCAGCCGGTCGGGAACGACAGGTCGAACACGTGCGCGTCGTAGACCGGGTCGAACGTGCGGATCGACAGGAACGCGAGGTACTTGCCGTCCTCGGTGAAGGTCGGCGCGAAGTCGGCGAACCGCAGCGGCGTCACGTCCACTACGGACAGGTCCGTCGCGTTCACCATCTTGATGTGCCGCAACGGGTTCGGGCCGGGGTGCGACCACGCGAGCCACGCCGAGTCCGGCGAGAAGGCGAGGTTCGTGATGTGCGCGTTCGCCCCGTGGACGACCTCGCGCACCTCACCGGAAGCGATGTCCACCAACAGCAACCGGCCGTCGTGCGTGGCGACGCCGACGCGCGAGCCGTCCGGCGCGGCGGCGAGCGACATGACCCGGCCGAGCCGGCCGGAGGCGACGCGGCGCGCGGTGTTGCCCGGCTCGACGCCGCCGACGGGCGCGATCTCCAGGGCCTCCTCGCCCTCGACGTCCGTCACCCACACCACGTGACCGGTCTCGCCGAGCACCTTCGGCAGCCGCGCGCGGACGTCGGAGCGGTCCGTCAGCACGCGGACCGGGCCGTCGCGGTGCGTCACCCAGTGCACGGAGCCGCGAACCTCGACGGCCGACGCGCGCCCGGTGTGGTCGACGCTGAACGACTCGACGTTGCCGGACGCCTTGACGTGGCGCGGTTGCAGGCCGGTGCGCGGGCCGCCGAGCTTGATGTCGAGCTTGCGCGGCTCGGACAGGCCGTCGAGCAGCCACAGCTCGCCGGCCTGGTGGAAGATCACCCGCGAGCCGTCGGTGGAGGCGTTGCGGGCGTAGAACTCGCCGGACGTGTGGCGCTGGAGGTCGGTGCCGTCGGGCAGCACGGAGTACACGCTGCCGACGCCCTCG
This sequence comes from Lentzea sp. CC55, assembly GCF_021056325.1. Lineage (NCBI taxonomy): Bacteria > Bacillati > Actinomycetota > Actinomycetes > Pseudonocardiales > Pseudonocardiaceae > Lentzea > Lentzea sp. CC55. Next base: position 200,485 of record NZ_JAJCXE010000022.1, read on the forward strand.
TGGTCGGACAGGAACGCGATGCGGCCGTCGACCCACATCGGGTTCGACAGCGACGACTTCAGGTCGGCGAGCACGCGGACGAAGTCGCCGGACCCCTCGGTGTCGACCCAGAGCTTGCCCGCGGTGCCACCGCGGTACCGCTTCCACCACGCCGGTTCCTGCATGTAGCTCGACGACGTGACGACCTGGCCGTCCGGGCCGAAGGAGACGTCGTTGACCCACCCGTACGGCAGCACCTCCGACGGCCCGCCGTCCAGCGGGACGGCGTGGGCCTGCTTGCGGTGCCGCGACATCTGCCCCGTCGACGACACGGCGACGACGCGGCCGTCGGGGGTCCAGCCGGACAACGCCGTCCGGACGACGCCCCAGTGCGTCAACCGGCGTGCGGGGCCGCCGTCCACGGGCGCGACGCGGACCTCCGGCGCGCCGTCGATCCAGCTGGCCCAGGCCAGGTGTGTGCCGTCGGGGGAGAACCGGGGTGTGCGGACCGGCACTTGGTCGGCGGACGCGCGCCAGGCCCTCCCTCCGCCGACGGGGGCGAGCCACACGTCGTCCTCGGCCACGAACGTCACCAAGTCACCGCACAGGTGCGGATACCGCAGGTAAGTCACGTGATCGACGTTAGCCCACGCTCACCGGTTCAGGAGGGCCAAAAACGCCGCCAGTCTTCCGCCGCGAGCGAATCAAGACCTTCGGCCCGCGCCTTGGCTTCCGCTTCGCGCACGTTGGCGGCGAAACGGCGGCAGACCTGGCGGAGCTCCGTCTCGGGGTCCTCCCCCGCGAGCTTCGACAAAGCGGTCACGGCGAACAACGTCGTGCCCGAGTCGTCGCCCTCGGGCAGCAGGTCGACCGGGAGCCCGGCGCGCCGGGTGCGCTGCACCAGCTTCGCGGCCAGCGCGACGGCGGGCTGGCCGAGCGCCACACCGTCCACACTGGACTCGCGCTTCTTCTCGACCTGCTTGAGCTCCTCCCAGCGGTGCTCCTGGGAGGTCGCGTCGTGCACCGCGGGGTCGTTGCCCTCGAAGACGTGCGGGTGCCGGCCGACGAGCTTCGCGACCAGCTCACCGGCGACGGCGTCGACGTCGAACGGGTCGTCGGCGTCCTCGGCGGCGACCCGTGCGTGGAACAGCACCTGCAGGAGCACGTCGCCGAGCTCCTCGCGCATCGCCGCCCGGTCGCCGTCTTCGATGGCCTCCAGCAGCTCGAAGGTCTCCTCGACGAGGTACTGGCGCAGCGAGTCGTGGTCCTGCTCCGCGTCCCACGGGCATCCGCCCGGCGAGCGCAGCCGGTGCATCACCGCGGCGGCGTCGAGCAGCCCGGCGCCCAGCGGCTCCGGCGTCGTGATCACCTCGGCGTCCGGCCAGCCGTCCGCCGAGCTCGCGACCACCACCGCGCCGTCCTCCACGACGGCGGGCACGGGCCCGTCGACGCCCAGCGCCGACCAGGCTTCCAGGGGCACGCCCTCGCCCGCGTAGACGGCCTTGGCCGTGCGCAGCGCGGGCAGGGCGGCAGCGGGCAGCACGGCTCCGAGCCGCTCGCTCAGGACGACGACGGTGATCAAGACTTGTTCTTCACCGTCGCCACGCCGACGAAACCGGCCCGCTCGCCGGCGTTGCCGACGACCTGGGCGTTGGTCGGGTCCCACACGCCGTAGCGGGGGTTGACCTCGATGTTCAGGTCCGCCGTCAGGAACTGCGCGATCCGCAGGCCGAACGCGGCGAGCAGCTGCGGGTCGATGCGCTCGAGCAGGTCCTCCTCGCCGGGCGTGGCCGAGACCTCGTTGCGCTCCTTGACCAGCGCGACCATCCAGCTGGACTGCTGCTCGTCGGCCGGGAAGGCGACGACGGTGCCGGGCTTCACGCCCCACAGCATCGTGTGCACCAGCGACGGGTTCTCGGTGACGCGGACCCGCTGGTTCGTCGCCGACGCCTGCTGGCCGCTGGTGGTGCGCGGCGCCTCCTGCACGAACCTCGACATCTTCGAGGAGTCGGCCGCGACCTCGGCGGCCTTCTCCCTGGCCTCCTTCGGGTCCTTGACCTGGAAGAAGTCGATCACGACCTCGAGGGTGGAGAGGTTGCGGCGCGCGAGCTCGCCCATGACCAGCACGTCGCGCTGGCGGCGGTGGATCGTGGTCTCGTCCTGCTCGCTCTGCTTCGCGGCCTCGACCGGCCCGCCCTTCTCCTGCACCGCGTCGTACACCTTGGTCTCGTCGACCGTGATGTTCTCGCGCCGCGCGGCGGCCTCGGCGATCTTGTGCGTGATCTCGTCGGCCAGCACCAGCCGCGAGACGCCGTCGAGCTTGCCCTGGTCCTGCATCTGCTGGGCCGCGGGCTCCTTCTTGAGCACCTTCACGGTGCGGTCCTGGACGGTCTCCAGGGTGACCGCCTGGTCACCGACGATCGCGGCCGAACCGGCCTTCGCGGGCCCGGTGCCGCATCCGGTGGCCAACAGCGCCACAGCCACACCGACCAGCGAGAAACGCTTCAGAACAGTGCTCACGAGGATCTACCTTCTCACGCCGTGGTGACTCCGGTCACGGGAGTCCCCGCGAGGGAGTCGAGGAACGCACCGCACCAGTCCAGCAGCTCCTGGTCGCGCAGCTGCGGTGCACCCATCCGGCCGCCCGCCGCTCCCTCCGTCGGCCGGGGGACGGTGACCGTCCCGACGGCCTGCTTGTAGACGGCCTTCGGGAACAGGCGGCGCAGCCTGACCAGCTGCGAGTCGCGCAGGTCGAGCTTCGCGAACCGCAGGTTCTGGCCCATCGCGATCACCTCGGTGACCCCGTGGCGGCGGCAGGCGTGGCGCAGGCGGGCGACCCCCAGCAGGCGCTCGACCGGCTCCGGCGGCGTGCCGTAGCGGTCCTTGAGCTCGTCCCAGACGGACCGCAGCGCGGCCTCGTCGGAGGCGGCCGCGATCTTGCGGTAGGCCTCCAGCCGCAGCCGCTCGCCCGGCACGTACTCGTGCGGGATGTGCGCGTCGACCGGGAGGTCCACCCTGACCTCGGCGAGCTCCTCCTCGACCTCGCCGCCGTCGGCGCCCGCGTGCCTGCGGAACGCCTCGACGGCCTCGCCGACCAGCCGGACGTAGAGGTCGAAGCCGACGCCCGCGATGTGGCCGGACTGCTCGGCGCCGAGGATGTTGCCGGCGCCGCGGATCTCCAGGTCCTTCATCGCGACGGCCATGCCCGCGCCCAGCTCGGTGTTCTGCGCGATCGTCGCGAGCCGGTCGTGCGCGGTCTCGGTCAGCGGCGTCTCGGACGGGTAGAGGAAGTACGCGTAGCCGCGTTCGCGACCACGGCCGACGCGGCCGCGCAGCTGGTGCAGCTGGGCGAGGCCGAGCAGGTCGCCGCGCTCGACGATCAGCGTGTTGGCGTTGGAGATGTCGAGACCGGTCTCGACGATCGTGGTGCAGACGAGGACGTCGAACTCGCGTTCCCAGAAGCCCTGGATGATCTTTTCGAGCTTGTCCTCGTTCATCTGGCCGTGCGCGGTGACGACGCGCGCCTCCGGGACGAGCTCGCGGATGCGGCGCGCGGCCTTCTCGATGCTCGACACCCTGTTGTGCACGAAGAACACCTGGCCGTCGCGCAGCAGCTCGCGGCGGATCGCGGCACCGACCTGCTTGTCGTCGTACGCGCCGACGTAGGTGAGGATCGGGTGCCGTTCCTCCGGCGGGGTCAGGATCGTCGACATCTCGCGGATGCCGGCGAGGGACATCTCCAGCGTGCGCGGGATCGGCGTCGCGGACATCGTGAGCACGTCGACGTGCGTGCGCAGCGCCTTGATGTGCTCCTTGTGCTCCACGCCGAACCGCTGCTCCTCGTCGACGATCACGAGGCCGAGGTCCTTGTACCGCACGGTCTTCTGCAACAGGCGGTGCGTGCCGATCACGATGTCGACCTCGCCGTCGGCGAGACCCGCGACGGTCCGCTCGGACTCCGCGGGGTCGGTGAAGCGGGACAGGCCCTTGATGGTCACCGGGAACTGGCGCATGCGCTCGGCGAACGTGTTGAGGTGCTGCTGGGCCAGCAGCGTCGTCGGCACCAGCACGGCGACCTGCTTGCCGTCCTGCACGGCCTTGAACGCGGCGCGGACCGCGATCTCCGTCTTGCCGTAGCCGACGTCACCGCAGATGACGCGGTCCATCGGCACGCCGCGCTCCATGTCGGCCTTGACCTCGTCGATCGCGGCCATCTGGTCCTGCGTCTCGGTGAACGCGAACGCGTCCTCCAGCTCGCGCTGCCAGGGCGTGTCCGCGGCGAACGCGTGGCCGGGGGCGCTCTGCCGTGCCGCGTAGAGCTGCACGAGCTCGGCCGCGATCTGCTTGACCGCCTTGCGCGCCTTGGACTTCGTGTTCTTCCAGTCGCTGCCGCCGAGCTTGTTGAGCGTGGGCAGCTCACCGCCGACGTACCGGCTGACCTCGTCGAGCTGGTCGGTCGGCACGAACAGCCGGTCGCCGGGCTGGCCGCGCTTGGACGACGCGTACTCCAGGACCAGGTACTCGCGGGTGGCTCCGGCGACGGTGCGCTGCACCATCTCCACGTACTTGCCGATGCCGTGCTGCTCGTGCACCACGAAGTCGCCGGCCTTGAGCGCGAGCGGGTCGACCGCGTTGCGCCGCTTGGACGGCATCTTGCGCATGTCCTTGGTGGACGTGCCGCCGCGGCCGCCGGTCAGGTCGGTCTCGGTGAGCACCACCAGCGCGAGGCCGGGCAGCACGAAGCCGTCCTCGAGCGCGCCGCGCACGACCGTGACCATGCCGGCCTTCGGCGGCTCGTCGAGGGACTCGACGCAGACCGCGGCGACCTCGGCCTCCTTGAGCCGCTCCTCGGCCCGGTGCGCGGTGCCGGCGCCCGGCACGACGAGCACCGCCGCGCCCCCCGTCGCCGTGTGGGCCTTGAGGTCGGCGAACGCGCGCTCGACGTCGCCGGAGTAGGCCTCGACGGGCTTGACGTCGAGGTGCACGACGTCGTCGGCGTCCGTGGTCAGCTGGCTGAGCGTCCACCATGGACGGTCGTTCGCCCTGGCGTGCCCGGAGACCTCGCCGATGCCCTGGTAGGCGCTGCGCCCGAGGTCGATCGGCGCCTTGCCGCCCGCCGCGGCCGCCATCCACGAGGCCTCGAGGAACTCCTGGCCGGTGCGCACCAGGTCGGCCGCGCGGGCCCGGATCTTCTCCGGGTCGTTGAGCAGCACGTGCGTGCCGGGCTCGACGACGTCGACGAGCAGCTGCAGCTCACCGGGGCACAGCGCCGGGATGAGCGCCTCCATGCCCTCGACCGCGATGCCGCCGGAGATCTTCTCCAGCATCTCCGCGAGGTGCGCGTCCGACTGGTGCTCCTGCGCCAGCTCGGCCGCGCGGCTCTTCACGTCGTCGGTCAGCAGCAGCTCGCGGCACGGCGGCGCGACGAACTCCTGCACCTCCTCCGGCAGCGAGCGCTGGTCCTGCACCGAGAACGGCCGGATCTCGCTGACCTCGTCGCCCCAGAACTCGACGCGGTAGGGGTGCTCCGCCGTGGGCGGGAAGATGTCGAGGATGCCGCCGCGCGTCGCGTACTCGCCGCGCTTCTCGACCATGTCGACGCGGGTGTAGGCGTTCTCGGCCAGGCGCGTGACCAGCTCGACGAAGTCCTGCTCCTCGCCGACCTCCAGATGCACGGGCTTGAGGTCGCCCAGGCCCGGCGCCATCGGCTGGATGAGGCTGCGGACCGTGGTGACCAGCACCTTGATCGGGTTGCCCTCGGGGTGCTTGAGCCGGCGCAGCACCTGCAACCGCGCGCCGACCGTGTCCGCGCGCGGGCTGAGGCGCTCGTGCGGCAGCGTCTCCCAGCTCGGGAAGAACGCCACCCTGTCCGCGCCGATCAGGTCGCGCAGGACGTTCGTCAGCTCTTCGGCTTCCCTGCCCGTGGCCGTGACGGCCAGGACGGGCCTGACCGTGGACAGCGCGGCGGCCACCAGCGGGCGGGCGGCCAGCGGGCCGTCCAGCTCCAGCTCGGGGACACCGGCCGAGTCGATCAACGTGCGGAGGGCTTTGTCGGGAAGGACACCTTCGAGAAGGCCGAGCAGCGGCATGTGAGAAACCCCGGTCGAGTGCGGAACGCCAGCCGGATGCGGGACGCCGGACAGACCCCTGCCTGGGACGAGGGGTCTCACCACCCACCTTAGCTCGTTCCGCGATCCCTTATTGGGTGGCTTGAGGACCACCCGAGCCGTCACCCTCTGTGCGTGTCTATGAGAGAGATCAGGGCTGACTACGACGACCAGTCCATCGTGGTCTACCAGGCCTACTCACCGTCCATCGCCGGTCCCGCCGTCGCCGCCCAGCGGTTCGTGCCGCCGTTCAAGATGGAGCGGATGACGTGGATCAAGCCGTCGTTCCTCTGGATGATGTACCGCTGCGGTTACGCCCGGAAGGAGGGCCAGGAACGCGTCCTGGCCGTGCGGATCACCCGCGAGGGCTTCGACTGGGCGGTGGCCCACGCCGTCGAGAGCACCATCGGCGGCAAGCCGTCGGTGCGCGTGCAGTGGGACCCGGAGCGCGGCCTGGACCACGAGGCGTTGCCGCACCGGTCCATCCAGATCGGCCTGACGCGCGAGGCCGTGCAGAAGTACGTCCACGAGTGGACGATCGGCATCACGGATGTGACGGCGCTGGCCCACGCGGTGCACGAGAAGGTGCGTCAGCGTGATCTGGACGGAGCGCGCGCGTTGCTGCCCGTGGACGGCCTTACGGAACCACCACGGCACAAAACGCATAGTTGGGACATGCGCGCACTCGTTGCTGCAGGGTTGGTGCTGGTCGTCGCTGCCTGTTCGGCGCCGGAGCCGGGCGGCAACGCGCCGTCGAAGGCCCCCGCGCCCGAGGGGCTGGTGGTCGAGGAGGTCGCGGGCGGTTTGCAGCACGGGTGGGACATCGGGTTCCTGCCCGGCGGCTCGCTGCTCGTCACCGAACGGCCCGGCGGGATCAAGCTGGTCACCAACGGCCAGGTCGCTCCGGTCGACATCGCCCTCGACGACCTCCAGGCGCGCGGCGAGGGCGGCCTGATGGGGCTCGTCGTGCACCCCGACGGCCGGCGGTTCACCGTGTGCCACAACACGTCGAAGGACGTGCGGCTGGTGACGTTCCGCCTCGACGGCACCAAGGCCGTCAAGACCAAGGACCTGCTCACCGGCATGCCGTCGAACTCGAGCGGCCGGCACTCCGGCTGCCGGCCGACGCTGGGGCCGGACGGCGCGATGTACGTCGCGACCGGCGACATCGCGCAGGCGCGCAACCCGCAGGACCGCACCAGCCTCGGCGGCAAGGTGCTGCGGATCGACCCCGAGACCGGCGAGGGCGCGGCGGGCAACCCGTTCATCGGCTCGGCCGACGCCAACGAGCGGCGGGTCTTCACCTACGGCCACCGCAACGTGCAGGGCGTCGTGTTCCGCCCGGACGGCGGCCAGGCGTTCTCCAGCGAGCACGGGCCGAGCGTCGACGACGAGGTCAACCTGCTGAAGGCCGGCGCCAACTACGGCTGGGACCCGTCCGAGGGAGGCACCCGCGGCGGCTACGACGAGAGCGTGCCGATGACGGACCTCCAGCGCTTCCCGGACGCCGTGCCCGCGGTGTGGTCGTCCGGCTCGCCGACCGAGGCGATCTGCCAGGCGGCGTTCTGGAACGGCAAGCTCGCGATCACCGCTCTCAAGGGCTCCAAGCTGCTGCTCTTCACGCTGGACCAGGACGGCAAGGTGCAGAACGTGAGCATCCCGGAGGAGCTGAACGACAAGTACGGACGTCTCCGTGCCGCCCGCACGGCGCCGGACGGGTCGCTCTACCTGACGACGTCGAACGGCAGCAACGACAAGCTGCTGAGGCTGACCGGGACGGTGTGAGAACCGGCCCGAGCCGTTCGACCCCTCGACGAACGGCTCGGACCAGAGGTTCTACTGGGACTCATCGCTCGGACGTGCCCAAGCCGTTTCACACGTGGTGCTACTTCGGCCTTGTGCACTAACGCGGGGCGCGCATTGCGTGCAGACGCACTACGACGACAAGCCGCTCACGAACGGATGCGCAGCTTCGGCTTGTGGTCCATCGCCGAGAGGCCGTTCCACGCCAGGTTCACGAGGTGCGCGGCGACCTCGTCCTTCTTCGGCTTGCGCGCCTCGAGCCACCACTGCCCGGTCAGCGCGACCATCCCGACCAGGGCCTGCGCGTACAGCGCGGCCAGTCTGCGGTCGTAGCCCCGCTCGGCGAAGTGCAGCCCGAGGATGTGCTCGACCTGCGACGCGATGTCGTTCAGCAGCGACGAGAACGTGCCCGACGCCGAGGCGACGGGCGAGTCCCGCACCAGGATCCGGAACCCGTCCGTCGAGCCCTCGATGTAGTCCAGCAACGCGCAGGCGGCTCGTTCCAGCAGCTCACGGGGGTGCGATCCGCCGTCCAGCGCGTCGACGATCATGTCCATCAGGCGGCGCATCTCGCGGTCCACGACGACGGCGTAGATGCCTTCCTTGCCGCCGAAGTGCTCGTAGACGACCGGCTTGGACACGCTCGCGCGGTGGGCGATCTCCTCGATCGACGTCGCTTCGAAGCCCTTCTCGGCGAACAGGGCCCGGGAGACGTCCAGGAGCTGCTCTCGGCGTTCCTTGCCCGTCATCCTGACCCTGGCCACCGCGCCAGCCTACGCAGCGGGCCCACTTCCGGTGACCGCCTCGCTGTGTCGCCTGGGATCGAGACCTCGACCGGGCATCATCGGTGGATGGCCAGAGCCAAGATCACCCGGATCGCCGCGACCTCGTTGCTCGTCCTGCTCGTGCTGGTCACGGCGGCCCTGGGCGGCATCGGCTGGTACTACAGCGGTGAGCTGCTCGAACCGGAGGAGGTGCCGCGGCGCCACCCCGAGACGGCGCTCGGGGTGGACGGCGGGAACGTCGTCCTCGCGGAGTCGCGGCTGACGACGCTCCGCGGCACGTTCGGGGTCGTCTGGCCCGGCGGCAGCGCGAAGGTCGGCGACGTCGCCTCGACCAAGAACGGCCGCGTGGAACGCCCTCTGATCGATGGCACCGCACCGCCCGAGGGCACGAAGGTGCGCATCGAGACCAACGTCTACCAAGGCAACCCGAAGACCGCGCTCGGCCTGGTCCACAGCGACGTCGCCGTGCCGTCGGAGCTCGGCGAGATGCCCGCGTGGCTCGTCCCGGCGTCGAACCGGGACACGTGGGTCATCACCGTCCACGGGCGGGGCGCGTCGCGGGAGGAGGCGCTGCGCGTGGTCCCCCAGCTCCACGGCGCCGGGCTGACCGTCCTGCTGATCAGCTACCGCAACGACCCCGGCGCGCCGAAGTCCCCCGACGGCCTCTACCACCTCGGCGACACGGAGTGGCACGACGTCGAGGCCGCCATCCACTACGCGCAGGCCCGGGGCGCGAAGAGGGTGGTGCTCTACGGCTGGTCGATGGGCGGCGCGATCATCGGCCAGACGCTCGCGAGGTCCAGCTCCGCGTCCGTCGTGTCCGGCGTCGTGCTCGACTCCCCCGTCACGAACTGGACGCAGACGCTGGACCTGCAGGCGCAGAACCGCGGCGTGCCGACGTGGCTCACGCCCGTGGCCGAGCTCGTCTCCGGGTGGCGCGCCGGCATCGACTTCGACCGGTTCGACCTCGTCGCGAACCCGCCGGCGCTCAAGCCCCCGACGCTGGTCCTGCACGGCTCGGCGGACGGCACGGTGCCCGCCCGGTCCTCGCGCGACCTCGCGAGCGCCGCGGACAGGCTCGGGTGGCCGCTGCAGTACGTCGAGATCCCCGGCGCGGACCACACCTCGGCCTGGAATGTGGCGACCGACACGTACCGCGGCGCGCTCGGCGACTTCCTGACCAGGTCAGTCGGCGCCCGGCCGTGATCTTGAACTGAGCCGGATGAGTGGTGGTTGGACAAGAAGAGGACCACTCGTGACAACATGTGCGCGTGGGCGGGCGCCGGCTCGCCCGTTCCGCCATGGTGTAAAGGCAGCACCTCGGATTTTGGTTCCGATGGTCCAGGTTCGAATCCTGGTGGCGGAGCAGGGGCCTTGAGGGCACGGGGTCGCGGTCTCTGGGAGGTGTGAAGCTGCCCGAGGAAACGGTCGACGAGCAGGGCAACGTGGGCCACCGCCATCACGAGATGTCCGACGCGTGGCTGGTGGGTCGCGCGAGCGAACTCGTCGCCGTCGCCCAGAGCAGCCACCTCGCCGCGCAGCTCGACGCGGCTTCGGAGGTCGACCGCATCCTGGCCGAGGCGCAGGGTCGTGGTGAGCCCCGCATCGTCGCGCAGCTGCTCAGAGCCGCGGCCGTGGTCCGCCTGGTCACGCCGGGGCTCGTCGACATGTCCGACCCCCAGCTCGACGAGATGCTGAGCCACTGCCGCCGCCACGGCCTGATCGTGCTGGAGGCGGACGCGCGGGCCCTGCGCGGGCGCCGGTTCCTGCTCGGCAACGCCGAGGACAAGGCGCTGACCGAGATCGCGTCGGCGCTCGCGATGATGCTCGACGAGGAACCCGACGTCGACCCGGTCTTCGACAAGCGGATCTGGGACCAGCTGCTCGCCACGACGCTGCAGGACATCGCCCTGGTGCTGACCCAGCTCGGCGTCTACGAGATGGCGGACGACGTGCTGGCGGGCGCGAACAACGCGTTGCGCGAGAGCGGCCAGCCGCACCAGATCTACGTGCACCTGGTGAACCGGGCCCGGCTGCGGATCGGGTGGGGCCTGCGGCTCGAACGGGTGAACCTGCACGACGCCGCGCACGAGCAGTTCCGGGTCGCCTCCGGCCTCGCCGAGGCGGCCGAGGTGCCGTTCCGGCAGTCGCTGCACCCCGGCAGGCGCGACCTCGACGCCGCCGAGCAGGTGCCGATCCTCGGTGCCGCCCACGCGCTGACGAACCCGAGCGAGGACCACCTCGACCGGCTGTGGTCGTTGCGCGGCCTGTCGATGTACGCGCGGGAGCTGATCATCGTCGCGATCGCGCTGGCCCGGTGCCTGGTGAAGGCGAACCGGCTGGACGACGCGCTCAAGGTCCTCGACGACACGCGCACGCAGATGGAGCACGACACGTCGGAACCGTCGCTGGCGCTGTCGCTGGAGCGCGAGTACGCGCACCTGTGCGGTCCGCACACGACGTCGGCGTTGCAGGCCTACAACGCGGCCCTGGAGCTGGAGCTGTGGCAGATGCGGGAGTCCCGCGTGGCCACGTTGCAGACGCGCCGCGAGCACGAACGGCTGACGCGCGCACACGGCGCGATCGCCCAGCAGGCGTTGCAGGACCCGTTGACCGGGCTGCCGAACCGCCGCGCGCTCGACGACAAGATGGCCGAGCTCATCGCCGGTCAGGTCGACCCGTTCTCCATCGCCCTGGTCGACCTCGACGGGTTCAAGGGCGTGAACGACCGGCATTCGCACGCCGAGGGTGATGACGTCCTCCGGGTGATTGCCAGCACACTCCGGCAGGCCCTGCGGGGTGACGACATGGTGGCCCGCTACGGCGGTGACGAGTTCGTCGTCCTGCTGCCGGGAGCACCCCTGCACGCCGCGGAAGCAGCGCTCGGGCGAGCCGTGGATGCGGTGGCGGGCTTGCCAATCGACCTCTCCCGGGGGGTCACGCTGTCGGTCGGCGTCATCTCCCTGCGCCCGCGCGAATCGGCGAACCAGGCCCTGTCGAGGGCCGACTCCGCGATGTACGTGGCGAAGCGCCAGGGTGGCTGCCAGGTAGCGGCGGTGGCGGGGGAGCCCTCCGCGGAGGCTTAGGCTGGTCCGCGGACTTCGAACCACCCAGCCTGTTAGGGAGAGCATTGATGCTCGAGGGCCCTGTCAGCACGGTCGTGCTCGCCGCCGGGGAAGGCACCCGCATGCGGTCGTCCACGCCCAAGGTGCTGCACCGGATCGCCGGACGCTCACTCGTCGAACACGCGGTGCGCGCGGCGGCGGGCACAGACCCCGACCACCTGGCCGTCGTCGTCGGCCACGGCCGCGAAGCAGTCACCGAGCATCTCGAAACCCTCGCCGGCGCGCTCGGCCGCAAGGTCACCGTCGCGGTGCAGGCCGAGCAGAAGGGCACCGGGCACGCCGTCGGCTGCGGCCTCGCCGAGCTGCCGCACGACCTCGGCGGCACGGTGATCGTGAGCTACGGCGACGTGCCGCTGCTCGACACGAAGACGTTCTCCGCGCTGCTGTCCGAGCACCGGACCGCCGGCAACGCGGTCACCGTGCTGACGGCCGTGGTGGACGACCCCACCGGGTACGGCCGGATCGTGCGCGACTCCGACGGCAGCGTGCAGCGGATCGTGGAGCAGAAGGACGCCTCGGCGGCCGAACAGCTCATCACCGAGATCAACTCCGGCGTCTACGCGTTCGACGCGGCGGTGCTGCGCGACGGGCTCTCGCGGTTGTCCACCGACAACGCGCAGGGCGAGCTCTACCTGACCGACGTCCTGGGCATCGCCCGCGGCGACGGCCTGCGGGTCGGCGCGCTGATCGCGTCCGACCCCTGGCTGGTCGAGGGCATCAACGACCGCGTCCAGCTCGCGGCCGTCGGCGCCGAGATGAACCGCCGCATCGTCGAGGGCCACCTGCGCTCCGGCGTCACGTTCGTCGACCCGTCCTCGGCGTGGATCGACGCGGACGTGACCATCGGCCAGGACGCGCTGGTCGAGCCGAACGTGCAGCTCCGCGCCGGCACCGTGATCGGGGCACGGGCGACCGTCGGTCCCGACACCACGCTGTCCGGCGTGCGGGTCGGCGAGGGCGCCTCGGTCGTGCGGACCCACGGCAGCGACTCGGTGATCGGCGACGGCGCCTCGGTCGGCCCGTTCGCCTACCTCCGCCCCGGCACCTCCCTGGGCGTGAAGGGCAAGATCGGCACGTTCGTCGAGACGAAGAACTCGCAGATCGGCGACGGCTCGAAGGTCCCCCACCTGTCCTACATCGGCGACGCCACGATCGGCGATCACAGCAACATCGGTGCAGCATCGGTAACCGTCAACTACGACGGGGTGAACAAGCACCGCACGATCGTCGGATCCCACTGCCGCACCGGCTCGGACAACATGTTCGTGGCGCCGGTGACCGTGGGCGACGGCGCTTACACCGGCGCGGGCACCGTCCTGCGCCGCGACGTCCCGCCGGGCGCGCTCGCCGTGTCCGGAGGTCCCCAGCGCAACCTCGAAGGCTGGGTGCTCAGCCGTCGTGGGGGCACCGCCGCCGCCCGGGCGGCGGAGCAGGCCCTGGCGAAGCAGAATGCCGACGAGAAGACAGAGGAGGGTCGCTGACCGTGAACCCGCAGATGCCCGGCACACCGAAGAAGAACCTGATGCTCTTCGGCGGGCGTGCCTACCCGGAGCTGACGGAAGAGGTCGCGAAGCACCTCAACGTCACGGTGACCCCGCAGTCGGCCTACGACTTCGCGAACGGCGAGATCTTCGTCCGCTTCGAGGAGTCCGTGCGCGGCTGCGACGCCTTCGTCATCCAGTCGCACACCGCGCCCATCAACCAGTGGTTGATGGAACAGCTGATCATGGTCGACGCCCTCAAGCGCGCCTCGGCCAAGCGCATCACGGTGATCATGCCGTTCTACCCGTACAGCCGCCAGGACAAGAAGCACCGCGGCCGCGAGCCCATCTCCGCCCGCCTGGTCGCCGACCTGTTCAAGACCGCGGGCGCCGACCGCCTCGTCTCGGTCGACCTGCACACCGCCCAGATCCAGGGCTTCTTCGACGGCCCGGTCGACCACCTGTGGGCCATGCCGCTGCTCGCGGACCACATCCGCGGCAAGTACGCGGGCCACGAGATCACCGTCGTCTCCCCCGACTCGGGCCGCACCAAGCTGGCCGAGAAGTGGGCCGACACCCTCGGCGGCGCGCCGATCGCGTTCATCCACAAGACCCGTGACCCGCTGCGCCCGAACGAGGTGGTCTCGAACCGCGTCGTCGGCAAGGTCGAGGGCCGCCTGTGCATCGTGATCGACGACATGGTCGACACCGGTGGCACCATCGCGGGCGCCGTGAAGCAGCTGCTGAGCGAGGGCGCCTCCGACGTGGTCATCGCGGCCACGCACGGCATCCTGTCGGGCCCGGCCACGCAGCGCCTGCAGGACTCGGGCGCCCGCGAGGTCGTGTTCACCGACACGCTGCCGATCCCGGCGGAGAAGCGGTTCCCGAACATGACCGTGCTGTCGATCGCGCCGCTGCTCGCGCGCGTGATCCAGGAGGTGTTCGAGGACGGGTCCGTGACGTCGCTGTTCGACGGCAACGCCTGACCCGACCGGTGCCCACGGGGGCCTTCCGCAGTCCGTTCCCGGACGCGGGAGGCCCTTCCGGTTTCCGGGTGGCGAACCGGTCGACCCACCCGCGAGCCCGTCCGGGCACCCCCCGATTGGCCTCCCCGTTGCACGCTCACCTACACTGGTCGGGTTGCCTCGGCGAGGGCGAGCTCCCCAGCTCGGCGTGATCGACGCGGTGGCTTGATGCCGCGCGTGTTGACCCCTGTTTCCGCGCTGCTCGCCGCCGCAGGCCACCACCAAGCCTCAACCGCTGAGAACTTGTGCACCGCCCCGACGTACAAGGTCAGACTTGTAAGGAGTACCCCACCGTGTCCGAGGTTCGTCTCGCCGCTGAGCAGCGCACCGAATTCGGCAAGGGCGCCGCCCGCCGTACCCGTCGCGCCGGCAAGATCCCCGCGGTGCTCTACGGCCACGGTTCCGACCCGAAGCACCTGGCCCTGCCGGCGCTCGAGTTCGCCCGTGTCGTCCGTGAGCACGGCCAGAACGCCGTCCTCACGCTGTCCCTGGACGGCGGCAGCGAGCTGGCGCTCACCAAGACCGTCACCACGCACCCCATCAAGAACTACATCGAGCACGTCGACCTGCTGCTCGTCCAGCGCGGCGAGAAGGTCACCGTCGAGGTGCCCCTGGTCATCTCGGGCGAGCCCGCTTCGGGCACGCTGCTGACGCAGGACCTGAGCACGATCCAGATCGAGTCCGACGCGATGAACATCCCGGAGCAGATCGAGCTGTCGATCGACGGTGTCGGCGCGGGCACGCAGATCCACGCCAGCGACCTGACCCTGCCCGCCGGTGCTGTTCTCATCACCGACGCCGAGGCCCTGGTCGTCGCCGTGAACGAGGCGCCGTCCGCGGCGCAGCTCGAGGGTGACGAGGCCGCTCCGGCCGAGGCCACCGAGGAAAGCTGAGCCCCATCACGTCGGGCCGAAACGACGGCGCGCCGCCTCCTCACGAGGGGGGCGGCGCGCCGTTGCCGTACCTGCGCCCGGCAGACGTCCGGTCGAAGACCTTCCGGCGCAAGCGGCAGGGCTACGACCCCGGGCAGGTCAACGAGTTCCTGCAGATCATCGCCGACGCGCTGGCCGGCCGTCTGCGCCTGAACCCGGACCACATCCGCACCGTCCGGTTCGCGGCGGTCCCGAACGGCTACGACCCGCTGAGCGTCGACGGCGTCCTGCACCTGCTGGAGTTCCAGGTCCGCAACGGCATCGTGCCGCCGACGGGCCTGAACACCGGCGAGGACCTGAGAGCGCGCAAGCTGCCGAAGACCGGCACCGGCTACGATCGCGCCGAAGTCGACGCCTTCATCACCCGCGCCGCGGCCAACCTGGACGGCCGGGGCTCCATGACCTCCACCGAGGTCCGCAACACCCGGTTCAGCACCACGTCCGGCCTGCTGGGCAAGGGGTACCAGGTGCAGGCCGTGGACACGTTGCTGGACGATCTCGAGCAGGAGTTGCGGTTCCGTGGACGCTGACCTCGCCCTCATCGTCGGACTGGGCAACCCGGGCCCCAGGTACGAGGGCAACCGCCACAACATCGGCTTCCTGGTCGTCGACGAACTGGCCGCCCGCATGAACGGCAAGTTCAAGGCGCACAAGTCCGGCGCCGAGGTCGTCGAGGGCCGCCTGTCCGGCCACCGCGTCGTGCTGGCCAAGCCCCGCAGCTTCATGAACCTCTCCGGCGGCCCCGTCGCGAGCGCCGTGAAGTTCTTCAAGCCCACCACGATCCTCGTGGTCCACGACGAGCTGGACCTCCCGTTCGCCGCGCTGCGCATGAAGCTCGGCGGCGGCGACAACGGCCACAACGGACTCCGCTCGATCACGAAGTCCCTGGGCACCAAGGACTACCACCGCCTGCGCTTCGGCGTGGACCGCCCCTCGGGCCGCCAGGACCCCGCCGACTACGTCCTCAAGGACTTCTCCACCGTGGAGCGCAAGCAGCTCGCGCTGGAGATCGACCGGGCGGCGGACGCGGCCGAGGCCCTCGTGACCAAGGGCCTGGAAGCCGCGCAGAACGCCTTCCACTAGCGGTGCGACGGGCGGTATGCCCCGTCTGAAGCCGTGCCGCGCAGGCACCTCGACGTGCTGGAGGGGTTCTCCGGCCGGTTCATCGCCGACCTGGACCGCCTCCAACGCACTCGCAACCACCTCTGGCCGGGCAGCACCGCGCTCACTCTCGAAGCGTGGACGCGGTACGAGGACTGCCCTGCTCGCCGCTTCTGACCGGACGACGGTCCCGTCGACGACCGCGGTTGCTGCGCCCATCCCGGCGGGCAACGCCCACTTCCGGGCCGTGCCGCGCAGGCACCGTCGCCCGCGCGGCTCCTCGCGAGAACGCGAGAGCCGCGCGAACGCCCTCCACCGGCGCTAGACCAGCCCCGCCGCCGCAGACCGCCGCAGCTTCCCGGACGGCGTCTTCGGCAGCGTCCCCGGAGCCTGCACCACCACCGCGAACGGCCGCAGCCCCACGGCGTCCACCACCCGCGCGGTCACCTGCTTCACGAGGTCCTTCTCGGCCTCGGCGTCCCCGGCCAGCTTCGACTCCAGCACCACGGCGAACCGCTCGCGCTTGGTCCCGGCGTCCAGCCGCACCGCGACGGCGTTGCCCGCCCGCACGCCCTCCACCGAGCAGGCCGCACGCTCCACGTCGGTCGGGTAGATGTTCCGGCCACCCATGATGATGACGTCCTTGCGGCGTCCGCAGACGACGACCTGGCCGTCCTCCACCAGGTACCCGAGGTCCCCGGTGGACAGCCAGCCCTCGGCGTCCTGAGTGGCCAGTGGGCCGTCCACGGTCAGGTAGCCGGGGGTCACCGCCTCGCCGCGGATCTGCAGCTCGCCGACGTCCCGCACGCCCAGGACGGCTCCGGTGTCCGACACGACCCGCAGTTCCAGGCCGGGCAGCGGCGGGCCGAGCAACGGGAACGCGCGACCACCCTCGGTGGGGACCGCGCGGTGCGAGGCCTCCAGGGCGTCCGCGTCGACGACGTCCACGGACAGGCCGGTGAACAGGGGTGCGAAGGCCACGCCCAGGGTGGTCTCCGCCATGCCGTAGGCCGCGAGGATCGACTCCGGCCTCAGCCCGAACCTCGCACCGGCGGTCACGAAGGCCTCGACGGCGGCCGGGTCGATCGGCTCCGCGCCGTTCAGGGCCAGGCGCATCGAGGACAGGTCGAACGAGTCGGACGACGAGGCCAGGCGGCGGGCGACGATGGCGTAGGCGAAGTTCGGGGCGGCGGTGATCGTGCCGCGGTAGCGCGTGATGAGGTCCGCCCACAGCGTCGGGCGGGACAGGAAGTCGACCGGGGTGACCTTCACCAGTTCCAGGCCGAACAGCATCGGCACGGTCAGGAAGCCGACCATCCCCATGTCGTGGAACAGGGGCAGCCACGACACCATGACGTCCGACTCGGGGTCGAGAGCAGCCGCGATGCGCATGCCCTCGGCGTTCGCCATGAGGTTGCGGTGGGTGATGCGGACGGCTTTCGGATCCGCTGTGGATCCACTCGTCAACTGCAGCAGTGCCGTGGCATCCTCGGGGGTGGGAACAGGAGCGGCGATCGGCTCCGCGTCGAGCTCGGAGAGCAGCCGGTAGGGCACTCCGTGCTGGTCCAGGACGGAAGCCAGGGCGTCGAACGGGCTGCCGAGCAGGACCAGACGCGAGTCGATCATGCCGAGCACCCGCAGCGTGTCCTCGGCCCACTCGGCCAGGTCGGTGCGTGGTGTGGGTTGGTGCAACATCGTGACGCTGCCACCGCACAGCCATGCGGCCTGCACGGCTGGGGCGATCACGGCTGGTTCGGCGGCGAGCACGGCGACCGCGGTGCCCGGTGCCACGTCGAGCGCGCCGGCCATCCGCCGGGCGCGTTCGTGCACCTCGGCCCAGGTCCGGCGAACGGGCGCGGCGGGTTCCCCCGTCGTCATGCCCCGGTCCCGGCCGTTGGTGGCCGTCGCCAGCATCACATCCACGAACTGACTCATGTTCGCGATCGTAGTGGCGGCCTTTGGTCCATCAGGGCGAAACGTTATGCCAGGCGAAACGCGATACTCCCCAGTACAGGTACGCAGGAGGAGGTCATTGGTGGATCGGGGCGGTCCCGGAGCGCAGCATCGTCTGCCCGCGCATCCGGCTCCTCTGCTCTCGGCGCAGGACGTGGCCCTGGTCGCGTTCCACCGTCCCCCGCGAGGTCAGCGCGGGTACGACGCGGCCGAGGTGGACTCGTTTCTCGACCGGGTCGAGAACACCATGAAGAGCAAGGACATCCTCACGCGCGAGGACGTGCTCAACGTCCGGTTCAGCACGGCGACCCGTGATCCGGGCTACGACGTGAACGAGGTCAACGTCTTCATGGAGCTCGTGGCGGACACGCTGCGGTCCACGCCGCAACGCGTGCAGGCCTCCGCACCGGCCCAGGGCGCGCACGCCACGTCGCAGGCGATGAGACCCGCCGTCCGGTTGTCGCCGGACGACGTCGCCGCCGTGCGCTTCCACAAGCCCAGACCGGGCACCCGCGGCTACCACGAGGGGCAGATCGACGCGTTCCTCGACCGCATCGAGAACACCCTGCGGGGCAGGGACAACCTGACCGCGCAACAGGTGCAGGACGCCGTGTTCGGCGAGACCGCGCCCGGCACGTTCGGCTACGACTCCGAAGACGTCGACACGTTCCTCGACCTCGTGGTCCTGATGTTCGAGACGGCCCCGCCGCCCCAGGCGCCGCCGACGACGCAGCTCCCGCAGCAGCAGCAACGGCCGCAGCAGCGCCGCCCCCAGCCCGAACCGCGCCCGGCGCAGCCGCCGCGCTCCCCGCAACGCCCTCAGCAGCCCTCCGCCCCGCGCCCGCCCGCCCAGCAGCCCGCACTGCAGAAGGCCATCGACGCACCGCGGCTCACCGCGGCGGACATCCGCAACGTCGCGTTCCACCGCCCCCCGCGCGGCCGCCGTGGCTACCAGGAGTCCCAGGTGGACGCTTTCCTCGACCGCATCGAGGCGACGCTGCTCGGCCAGGACAACCTGACCGGCAAGGACGTCCGCGACGTCCGGTTCTCCCGTCCGCTCATCGGGCGGCGCGGGTACGACGAGACCGAGGTGGACGCGTTCCTCGGCCAGATCGAGGAGCAGCTCTCCGGGCCGATGCGCAGCATGCCGACGATCAAGTCGTGGAAGGACCTGCGCCAGCTGCGGATCCCGCCGGCGGCCCCCGGCCAGCGCGGTTACCGCACCGCGCAGGTCGACAGGATGCTGGAGGAGATCGGCGTCGCGCTCGACGGCATGCTGGGGGCGACCGCCGACGAGGTCATGAAGGCCCGCTTCAGCTACGCGCTGCTCTCCGGCCAGGGCTACGACACGTCGTTCATCGACGAGCTGCTGCCCCAGCTCGCCGACGAGCTCCGCCGCCGCGGCCGCTAGCCCTCGACGACCTCCGCCGCGACCATCCAGGCCGTCTCCACCTCGGACTGCTCCGCCAGCACGGTGCGGAGCTCCGCGTCGAGCTTGAGCAGCCGGTCGGGATTCGTGGCGGCCTCGGCCAGGGCGGCGTGCAGCTCGGCTTCCTTCTTGTGCAGCACCTCGAGGCGCCTCTCCAGCCGTGCCAGCTCCTTGCGGGCGGCACGCTGGTCGGCGGCGTTCGAGGGAGCCTTCTCCGCCGCGGGGGCCGCCGCGGACTGCCTGTCGCGCACCGAGTCGCGGCGCTGCAGGTACTCCTCGATGCCGCCGGGCAGGTCGGTCAGGCCGCCGTCGCCGAACAGCGCCACGACCTTGTCGCAGACGCGCTCGACGAGGTACCGGTCGTGCGAGATCACGACGAGCGTGCCGGGCCACGAGTCGAGCAGGTCTTCCAGCTGCTGCAACGTGTCGATGTCGAGGTCGTTGGTCGGCTCGTCGAGCAGCAGCACGTTCGGCTCGGCCATCAGCAGCCGGCACAGCTGCAGCCGCCGCCGCTCGCCGCCGGACAGGTCCGACACCGGCGTCCACTGCTTCTGCGACGAGAACCCGAACCGCTCGCCGAGCTGCGACGCCGACATCTCGTACTTGCCGAGCACGACGCGGCGGGCGACCTCCTCGATCGCCTCCAGCACGCGCATCGAGCCGTCGAGGTCGAGCAGCTCCTGCGAGAGGTGGGCGATCTTGACCGTGGCGCCCTGGATCCGCTTGCCCGACTCGGCTTCCCGCTCCCCGGCCAGCAGGCGCAGCAACGTCGTCTTGCCGGAGCCGTTGACACCGACGAGACCGATCCGCTCGCCGGGGCCGATGCGCCACGTCAGGTCGCGCACCAGCACGCGGTCCGGAATGGACAGCGTGACGTCCTCGAGCTCGATCACCGTGCGACCCAGGCGCTTCTTGGCGAACGCGACCAGCTCGACGGTGTCGCGCACCGGCGGCACGTCCGCGATCAGGGCCTCGGCGGCCTCGATGCGGTAGCGCGGCTTCGAGGTCCGCGCGGGCGCGCCGCGGCGCAGCCACGCGAGTTCCTTGCGCGCCAGGTTCTGCCGCTTCTCCTCCGCGGCGTCCGCGAGCCGCTGCCGCTCGGCGCGCGCGAAGATCCAGTCGGCGTAGCCGCCCTCGTACTGCTCGACCTTGCCCTGCACCACTTCCCACGTGCGGTTGCAGACGGTGTCGAGGAACCACCGGTCGTGGGTGACGACGACGAGCGCGCACCTGCGGGCCAGCAGGTGCTCGGCGAGCCAGCGCACGCCTTCGACGTCGAGGTGGTTCGTCGGCTCGTCCAGCACGAGGAGTTCGAGGTCCTGGATCAGCGCGGCGGCCAGCGCGACGCGGCGCCGTTCGCCACCGGACATCCTGGAGACCACGGAGTCCAGGCCCAGCGCCGTGATCCCGAGACCGTCCAAAATGGATCGGACGCGGGCGTCGGACGCCCACTCGTGCTCCGCGTCGAAACCGAGCGGGTCGATGACCGCGTTGCGCACGGTCGACCCCTCCGGCAGTTCGGTCCGCTGCGTCACGACCGCCATGCGCAGGTCGCGCGACCGCGACACCCGTCCGTCGTCGGCGGGCTCGACCCCGGCCAGCACCTCGAGCAGCGTCGTCTTGCCGCCGCCGTTCAGGCCGACGACGCCGATCCGCTCGCCCTCGTTGACGCCGAGCGACACGCGGTCGAGCAGCGGCCGGACGCCGAACGACTTCGACACGGACTCCAGGTTGACCAGGTTGGCCATCAAAACCTCACGACTAGTAAGAAACTGCCTGTTGAAGGCTACCTACCAGGGCCAAAGCCCCTGTTCACCAGCCTCGAACAGGGACAACGCCCGCGGTGCGCCCGCCGGGTCGCCGCGGTGGCGGTAGCGGTGCCTCGACACCGACGCCCACTCCGCGTCCTGCTCGCCCAGGTCCCACACGTGCAGTGGCACGTAAGCGGGCACCGCACCGCTCAGCTCCCCGTCCAGGGGCTGCGCCTCGGTGACCAGGAGAACCCTGTCGTGCCTCCGGAGGCGCTTGCGCACGACCTCCAGCTGGCGGCGCCGGCGGTCGTGGGGAAGCCCGTACCCCTGGAACCGCACGACCTCGGCCCGGTCGCACCGGCGCACCACCGCCTCGACGGTCTCCTCGAACCCGTACCGCTCGACCGCGTGGAGGTCGACCAGCAGGAGCGTGTGGCCGGTGATCCGGGGCAGCGGCACGGGTGCGGGCGGCCGGGGTACCGGCCGGCACTCCGGCGCCTTCGGGTCGTAGCGGCGGTCGAGGATCGCGCGGAACAGCGCGGACTGGCGCTCGTCCACCGGCTTCGGGTGCACGCGGTTCAGGACGTCGCCGAACCGCAGGCTGATGAAGACGAAGTCGTGGTCGCGCACCGACTCCTCGGTGTAGAGGCGGCGGACCGCGTCGCCGATCCCGCGCTTGAGCGGCTTGGGAAGTGCGCGGCCGTGCCTGTAGGTCCAGTAGTTCAGCAACCAGGTGGGGTCGTTGGGCTCCGCGAGCACGGAGTCGACCACCTGGCGGGAGGTGCCGTGCAGGCCGGCCGCCAGGCGGGCCGCGACGAACTCGGCGGCGCCCGCGTGCGCGGTGTAGGCGAGTCCGGCGTCGTGACGGGTCCAGCGCAGCAGGGCGGCGGTCCACCCGGGGTCCTCGACCGTGCTGCGGCGGACCAGGCCGGCGTAGTGGCCGAGGCGGTCGGGGTGGAGGTTCGGATGGTTCCCGACCAGGTCCGACACGACCATCCGGAACAGCTCGTGCCGGAGCCGTCTGCCCACATCGCCTCCCCGCGACAGGGCCGCGCGCGCCCCGAGAATTCGAGATCGCCCCCGTTTGGAACGGGCGCTTCGCACCGGGGCGCGCGTGGCGCCACAGGATCTTAGGCGTGCACCTCGGGCGGAGCGGGCTTCGGTTCCTCGGTCGTGATCACGCGCGCTCCGGGCACCGGGCCGTGCGCCACGCGCACCGTCCGGCACACCCCCGCGCCGGCGAGCTCGGCGGCCACCCGGACGGCCGTGTCGCCGTCTTCGCACAGGAACGCCGTCGTGGGGCCCGAGCCGGACACGATGCCGGCCAGCGCGCCCGCGTCGACGCCCGCGCGGAGCGTGCGGCGCAGGTTGGGCCGCAACGAGACCGCGGCGGCCTGCAGGTCGTTGCCGAGCAGCAGCGCGAGCTGGCGCGGGTCTCCCGAGGACAGCCCCTCCAGCACGGCCTCGACCGGGCCGACGCGCGGCGGATCCCCCTCCGCGCGCAGGCGGTCCAGCTCGTCGAAGACGTCCGGAGTGGACAGTCCACGGCGGTCGAACGCCAGCACCCAGTGGAACTGGTGGCGGGCGAGCACCGGCACGATCCGCTCGCCGCGGCCGGTGCCGAGCGCGGTGCCGCCGTAGAGGGCGAACGGGACGTCCGCGCCGAGCTTCCCGGCCAGTTCGGCCAGCTCGTCGCGGCTGATGTCGAGGCGCCACAACGACGACAGGCCCACGAGCGTCGCGGCGGCGTCCGCGCTGCCCCCCGCCATGCCTCCCGCGACCGGGATGGCCTTGCGGATGACCACGCGGACCTTCGGGTCGTCCGGGTCCTTGCCCACGTGCGCGGCGAGCAGCTGGACCGCGCGCCAGGCGAGGTTCGAGGCCCCGGTGGGCACCTGGTCGGCACCCTCCCCGTGGACCTCGACGCCTGGCTCGTCGGCGACCGCGACCGTGACCTCGTCGACCAGCGACAGCGCCTGGAAGATCGTCACCAGGTCGTGGTAGCCGTCCGGGCGCACGTCACCGACGGCCAGGTGCAGGTTGACCTTGGCCGGGACGCGGACCGTGACCGGGGGTGGAACGACTGCGAGCACCACGTCAGCCTACGGGCGTTCTGGGGTCTCGGACTCCTCCCCCGGTCGGCAGCACCGTCAGACCGGGATGACCGAGCCGCTGTAGGTCTGCTTGATGTAGTCCTTGACCTGCTGCGACGCCAGGAGCTCCGCCAGGTCCCTGACGCGCTTGTCGTCCTTGAGCTCGGTTCGCGTCACCAGGCCGTTGGCGTTGGGGTTGCCCTCGGCCTTCTCCAGCGCGAGCGAGTCGGTGGCGGGCTTCAGGCCCGCGTCGATGGCGTAGTTGCCGTTGATGACCGAGGCGTCGGTGTCCTCCAGCGAACGCGGCAGCTGAGCGGCCTCCAGCGGCACGAACTGCAGGTTCTTGGGGTTCTCCGCGATGTCGCGCACGGTCGGCTGGTCGACGGCCTTGAGCTTGATGAGGCCGTTCGCCTCCAGCAGCTTCAGGCCGCGGGCCTCGTTCGTGGCGTCGTTGGCGACGGCGATCTTGGCGCCGTTCTGCAGCTCGTCGAGCTTCTTGGCCTTCTTCGAGTAGAGGCCGAGCGGCTCGACGTGGACCGGCTGGACCCACTCGACCTTCGCGCCGCTCTCCTTGGTGAACGTCTCCAGGTACGGCACGGTCTGGAAGTAGTTGGCGTCGAGCGACCCGTCGACCAGCGCCGTGTTCGGCTGCACGTAGTCGGTGAACTCGACGACCTCGATCTTGAGCCCCTTCGACGAGGCGAGGTTGTCGGCCACGTACTCGAGGATCTGGGCGTGCGGGACCGGCGAGACGCCGACCTTCAGCGTGTCCGAGGCGGACGAGCCACCACCGGATGAGCAAGCGGACAAAGCAGCCACACCGGACAAAGCAACTGCGATCAGGGCAGCACGAATACGCATGACGTTCCTCTTGAGAATCGCTACGGGTCTAGACGGAGGCGTGCCGGCGCCGGTCGGACGCACGGGCGGCACGGGTGAAACCGAGCTGGATCACGGTGGTGAGCACGGCGAGCCACGCCACGGTGCTCCACAGGATCCGGTCGTTGAAGCGCTGGTAGCCCTCGCGGATCGCGAGGTCGCCGAGGCCACCGCCCCCGATCACGCCCGCCATCGCCGAGTACCCGATGAGGGCGATCACGGTGACGCCGATGGCGTTGATCAGCGCGGGCATCGACTCGCGGATCAGCACGCTGCGCACGATCTTCAACGTCGAGGCGCCCGTGGTGATCGCGGCCTCGACCACGGTCACGTGCACCTCGGACAGGATGTTCTGCACCAGCCGCCCGACGAACGGGATCGCTCCCACGGCCAGCGGCACGATGACCGCCGTGCTGCCGATGGAACCGCCGACGATCAGCCGGGTGACCGACGTGAGCGCGACGAGCAGCACGATGAACGGCATCGAGCGACCGAGGTCGGTGACGAAGCTCAGAACCCTGTGCACCGCGGCGTTCGGCCGCAGCCCGCCCTTGGCGGTGAGCTGCAGCCAGACACCTACGGGAACTCCCAGCAGTGTTGCGATGACTGTGGAGACGCCGACCATGTAGAGCGTTTCCCCGGTGGCCTCGACGAGGTACGCGACGACGTCGGACCAGGGTGTTGCAGACCTCACGCAGCTACTCCCTGCGGCCCCTTCAGGGACCTCTGCACAGCGCCTCCGGCCTCGCCGATCCACTCGAGAGCGGAGTCGGAACGTTCGCCGTTCAGCCCCAGGCGGAAGCGCGCGACCGGGGTCTCCCCGAGACGCGTCAAGCCACCGCCGACGATGTTGAGCTCGACCCCGAACCGGTGCGCGGCCTCGGGCAGCAGCGCGCCGACCGCGGCGAACCCGACGAGCACGACGTCCGCGACGCGGTCGTAGCTGCTCTCGTTGATCGGGTTCAGGTCGACGGCGGGCAGCAGGGCGCTGCTCGTGCGGCTGATCGGGTCGTTGACCAGGTCGAGCACCTTGCCGTGTTCGACGACGCGGCCCTGCTCCAGCACGGCGACGTCATCGCAGATCTTCCGGACCACGCCCATGTCGTGCGTGACGACGAGCACGGTCACACCGAGCTCAGCGCGCGCACGGTCGAGCACCGTCAGCACGGAACCGGTGGTCTCCGGGTCCAGGGCGGAAGTGGGCTCGTCGGCGAGGAGCACGGACGGGTTGGCGGCGAGGGCGCGCGCCACGGCGATGCGCTGGCGCTGCCCGCCGGACAGCTGGTCGGGGTAGGCGCCGGCCTTGTCGGTCAGCCCGACGAGGTCCAGCAGCTCACCGACACGGGTGCGCCGCTGCGGTCCCGGCACGCCGGCGGATTCGAGCGGGAGCGCGATGTTGCCGGCCGCGGTGCGCTGGCGGAGCAGCGAGTCCCCCTGCGGCACGACGCCGATCTGGCGGCGGGCGGCACGCAGCGCCGACCCGTCGAGGCTCGTGATGTCGGTGCCGTCGACGCGGATCGCCCCGGAGTCGGGACGCTCCAGCAGCGCGACGCAGCGGGCGAGCGTCGACTTGCCGGCACCACTGGGGCCGACGACGCCGAGCACGGTGCCGGCCTCGACGTCGAGGGTCACGCCGTTGAGGGCGCTGACGCCCTGGAAGGACTTGGTGAGGTTTTCGACAGTGATCACTTCTGCTCCACGGCTGCGCGCGACGGCACCTCGTCCGCTGGTGTTCGCGGACGTGCGCGGTCGAAGTTTGCTGCTCAGGTGTGTGCGCCACTCTGCGATCGAGTGCGCGTCAGAGGACTTTGAGAAGGCGCCCTAGACGAGGTGGCGACGACATGCAGAAGCGGTGCGACGGCACTGGTCGACGACTCGACGGCGCGTCAGCATTCGCACGGTACCCATGGTGCTCCTCCATCGGTCCTGGCGTTAGCACCTGCCCGCATCCAGCGGGTGGTTGCTGCGACGTCGTAGAGCCAGGTCTCTCAGTCGCTCCGGATGGCAAGTAGCAGTCAACCGGACGGACGTTCGGTTGCGCAAGCCAGAATCCGATTCGTTCGACAGATCACACTGTTGGCCGAAGGATCCCCGGCCTAGACCTCGGCGATCCGGATGAAGTCGATCACCGTCAGCTGCTCGCCCCGGAGCTGCGGGTCGACACCCGCCTTGGCGAGCACCTCGTCGACGTTCGCGGTGTGCCCGCGGAGGGCGGCCCGGAGGGTCTTGCGACGTTGCGCGAACGCGGCGTCGACGACCGCGAAGAGCTTCTTGCGGTCCACAGTGGACAACGGCTTTTCGTGGCGCTGGAACCACACCAGCCCGGAGTCGACGTTGGGCGCGGGCCAGAACACGTTCTTGCCGATCGCGCCGGCCTTCTTCGCCTCGGCGTACCAGGCGAGCTTCACGCTGGGGACGCCGTAGATCTTGCTCCCGGGCTTCGCGGCCATGCGGTCGGCCACCTCCGCCTGGACCATGACAAGGCCCTTCCGGAGGCTCGGGAGTTCGGCCAGGAGGTGGAGGACCACAGGGACCGCGACGTTGTACGGGAGGTTGGCGACGATCGCGGTGGGTTGCACCGGCAGGTCTTCTTGGGTGACTTTCATGGCGTCCTCGAGGACCACGTGCAACTTGCCCGCGTTCTCCGGGTCCATCTCCGCGACGGTCTGGGGAAGCCTCCGCGCCAGGGGCGGGTCGATCTCCACCGCGACGACCTGGCTGGCGCTGGGGAGCAGCGCGAGGGTGAGGCTGCCCAGGCCCGGACCGACCTCCAGGACGACGTCGTCCTCGGTCAGGCCGGCCGCTGCGACGATCTTGCGAACCGTGTTGGGGTCGTGCACGAAGTTCTGGCCCAGCTTCTTGGTCGGGCGGATGCCCAGTTCGGCGGTTAGACGGCGGACTTCGGCGGGTCCCAGCAGGCTCACCCGGGCATTCTCTCAGGCTCCTGGCCCGGGGCCCGGTCACCCCTCGCCCGGGCGAGTTGGGTGAGAGGGCTGGCGCGCGGGTCAACTCGGGGCGGGCGGCACGCGGGTCGGCTCGGGGCGGAGGGCGCCTGTTCCAGCGGGCTGGTCGCCTCGAGCGGCTTCGCCCGCTGCCCCGCCGTTGCACCACCCCGGAACTGTCAGACCCACCGAGTACGTTCGGTCGCGGGGACGCCGAATTCGAGCGGACCCTTGTGCGAGCCTCCCCGCACCAAGCCCTTCGCACCGCCAACCCCGCCCGCGGGCACGGGTGGGCGGAACCGCGAAGGCCGCCCTGGCGAACCAGGACGGCCTTCGTGCGGGGGACGGGGAGGCGACGCGGGTCTACGGCAGGCCGAGCTTGGCGCGGCAGCCTGGCCACGCCGAGTACGTGCCGCCGCGGCCGTCGCGGAGCTTGGTGGCGATGGCGATCTGCTGTTCGCGCGTCGCCTGGTGCGGGTAGGCGGCGAAGGCCGCGCCACCGTAGGCGTCCCAGGTGCTCTTGTTGAACTGCAGGCCGCCGTAGTAGCCGTTGCCGGTGTTGATGGCCCAGTTGCCGCCCGCTTCACACTTGGCGAGGCGGTCCCAGACCTCACCGCCGGCGAGGGGCTTGGTGCCCACGACGATCTTCTTGGGCTTCGGCTCCTTGGTGACCTTGCTGCCCAGCTTCTCGCGGCTGATCTCCTTGCCGTTCTTCACGGTCACGCGGTACTGGGAGATCTGCTCGCCGGCGGCGCCGGGGTCGACGACCTTCTGCTCGCCCGCGTTCATGTTCGGGTCGTTGGTCTTCTCGACCGGCGCGGCGACCGGCTCGGTCACGTTGACGACCGTGACGCCGGTGCGGGAGATGTAGACCTCGGCGCCGGTGGCGAGCTTCACGTCGGCGCCGGACGAGACGGCGTCCTCGGGGCCGAGGGAGAGGTTCTCGGACTTCAGCAGCTCGTCGACGGTGAGGGCGGTGGTCTTGACCTCGCGGACCGGGTTCGCGCCGTCGAACAGCTTGATGGTCTTGCTGGTCTTGACCTCGAGGTTCATGCCCTCGAGCGGCACGTCCTGCGAGCCGGGCGCGGACATCCACGCGCCTTCGAGGTTCACGCCGAGCTGCTTGGCGGCTTCCTCGACGGTGACGGAGCGGACCCAGTCCTCGCGGGCCTGGCCGTCGACGCTCATCTTGAGCAGGCGGCCGCGGTCGAGGCTGATCTTGCCGCCGTCGGAGATCGGGGCGTTCAGCGACGGGGACAGGGCGTCGTGCTCACCGACGACGATCCCTTCCTCCGCCAGGACCTCGCCGACCGTGCCCTCGTAGGAGTGGACGGTCTGCAGCGCGCCGTCGACCTCGACGGTCAGCGACTTGTCCATCGCCATGGCGGTCACGCCGCCGCCGGAGATCGACACGAGGACAGCGGCGACCGCGCCCTTGAGGAAGCGGCGCTTCCAGTTCGTGGCGGCCTTGACGAGCAACTGCGGGTCGCTCTTCTCCTCTTCCTCCGACGGGAGGACGAGGGGCGGCATGATCGTCGTCTCGGCGTTGATGAGACGGATCAGCTCGTCGACGTCGACGTTGGCCGAGGCGAGCAGGTCGTCCGCGTCCGGGCCGAGCACCTCGAGCACGTCCGCGGGCGTGATGGTCAGCGCACCGGCGGGAAAGCTCGGGTGGGGATCGACGACGCCAACCGCGGTGCCCCCGACCGGCGTGAACCAGTCGGTGTCCTCGTCGAAGTCGTAAGGAGCGGCAGTTCTGTCGCTACCGGACATCAGGGTCGATACCTCCATTGCGGAAGCTGTGAGGCCACCGCACAGTTGGCGTTGACAAGATCATTCGAGTTGGAGCTCGAAGGTTCCCGGCAACTCCTCCTACGTGGTCTCGCTGCTTGTCGCTTCTGGCTTCGGTCCCGCCCCGACTGCGGGCGTGCACCGAACCGACAACGTCGATTCAGGTGGCACGGTCACGGGACAGTAACGGGGCAAAGCACGTTGCGCAAACACCCCTACCGATGTTGTGACCTCAGTCACCCGTGGAGGTAGGAACCCTGTACTCCGTTTGCTCCAAGTCACATTCAGGGGGCGAGCCCGAACACTCGTTGAGCGGTACGGGTGACGGCGGAGCAGAGTTCGGCAAGATCTTCGCCACGGAGAGTGGCAAGATCCCGAACTGTGTAATTCACACAATAGGGTTCGTTCGGACGGCCCCGGTACGGGTGCGGCGTCAGGAACGGCGCGTCCGTCTCGACCAGCAACTGGTCCTGCGGCACCAGCACCGCCGCCTCCCGCAGCGCGCGGGCGTTCCTGAACGTCACCGGGCCGGCGAACGACAGCACGTACCCGGCGTCGACGCACCGCCGGGCGAAGTCCGCGTCGCCGGAGAAGCAGTGGAAGACCACAGTGGACGGTGCGCCTTCGGCGTCGAGGACCTTGAGGATGTCCTCGTGCGCGTCCCGGTCGTGGATCATCAACGGCTTCCCGACGCGCTTGGAAAGGTCGATGTGCCAACGGAAGGCCTCGTGCTGAGCGGCCGGCGGCGAGTAGTCCCAGTAGTAGTCGAGACCGGTCTCGCCGATCGCCACCACGCGTGGCAGGACGGCCAGCCGCTCCAGTTCCGCCTTCTCCGCGTCGCCGAACGACGAGGTGCGCGTCGGGTGCACGGCCACCGCCGCGTAGACCCGAGGGTCCCAAGTGGACGCTTCGGCGGCCCACGTGGCGGCGGCCAGGTCGTCCGCCACGGTGACCACGTGCGAGACGCCGGCGGCGTTCGCGCGGTCGAGCAGCACCGCCACGTCTTCCGGTGAGGCGGCGCCGCACGCGTCGAGGTGCGTGTGGGCGTCGATCACCGGTGCCGGAAGGGCTTCCGGCACCGGCGGTCGTTCCTTCTTCTCCGCCACTAGCCGGTCACGATCGGAGCCCACTCGGGCCCGACCTCGCCGAGCTTCGCGTCGAGCTTCGCGAACAGCGGCGACGGCTTCTGCAGCGGGCGGCCGGCCTCGATCGGCGTGGACTCCCACTTGGCCTGCTCGCCGGCGTAGTCACCGGTCAGCACCGGGTACGAGCGCTCGGGGACGTCGAGGTCGGCGACCTCGGTCATCTCCGGCTGTGCGGCCCACACGCCCGTGCCGCCCAACGCCTCGTGCACCTTCTGCGCCGAGTGCGGCAGGAACGGCGTCATCAGCGTGTTCGCGTCCTGGACCACCTGCAGCGCCGTGTGCAGCACCGAGTCGCGGCGCTCCGGGTCGTCCTTGAGCTTCCACGGTTCCTGGTCGGACAGGTACTTGTTCGCCAGCGAGATCACGCGCATGGCCTCGCCGGAGGCCTGCTTGAACCGGGAGCGGCGCAGGTGCGCGCCGACCGTGTCGAACGCCGCCTTGGACTGCGCGAGCAGCTCGTGGTCGGCGGGCGTCAGGGCCGTGGCCTTCGGGATGGCGCCGACGTTCTTGTGCGCCATGGAGATCGAGCGGTTGACCAGGTTGCCCCACTCGTTCGCCAGCTCGTAGTTCGTCCGGCGGACGAACTCCTCCCAGGTGAAGTCGGTGTCCTGGTTCTCGGGACCCGCGACGGAGATGAAGTACCGCAGCGCGTCCGGCCCGAACTCCTTCAGGAAGTCGCCGACGTAGATCACGGTGCCGCGCGAGGTGGAGAACTTCGAGCCGCTCATCGTCAGGTACTCCGACGACACGACCTCGGTCGGCAGGTTCAGCGTGCCGAACCGGCCGGGCTCGCCGCCCTTGTCGCCCGCGCCGTTCTGCCCGAGCAGCAGCGACGGCCAGATCAGCGAGTGGAAGACGATGTTGTCCTTGCCCATGAAGTAGTAGCCCTGGGCGTCACCGGTCCAGAACTCCTTCCAGGCGTCGTCGTCGCCGGAACGGCGGGCCCACTCCACCGAGGCGCTCAGGTACCCGATCACCGCGTCGAACCACACGTAGAACCGCTTCATCGGCTGGTCGCTCCACCCGTCGAGCGGGATCGGCACACCCCAGTCGAGGTCGCGGGTGATGGCGCGCGGACGCAGGTCGGAGATGAGGTTCTGCGAGAACTTGAGCACGTTCGGGCGCCACTCGGTGCGCGTGGACATCCACGAGCCGAGCGAGTCGATGAACGAGGGCAGGTCGAGGAACAGGTGCTCGGTCTCGATGAACTTCGGGACCTCGCCGTTGATCCGCGAGCGCGGGTTCTTCAGGTCGACCGGGTCGAGCTGGTTGCCGCAGTTGTCGCACTGGTCGCCGCGCGCGCCGTCGTAGCCGCAGATCGGGCAGGTGCCCTCGATGTAGCGGTCGGGCAGCGTGCGGCCGGTCGACGGGCTGATGGCGCCCATCTCCGTCTTGGGGACGACGTAGCCGTTCTTCCACAGCGCGGAGAACAGGTCCTGCACGACCTGGTAGTGGTTGCCGGTGGTCGTGCGGGTGAAGAGGTCGTAGGACAGGCCGAGGCCCTGGAGGTCGGAGGCGATGACGCGGTTGTACTTGTCGGCGAGCTCGCGGGCGGTGAGCCCTTCCTTCTCGGCCTGCACCTGGATGGGCGTGCCGTGCTCGTCCGTGCCGCTGACCATGAGCACCCGGTGTCCGGACATTCGCATGTAGCGGGAGAAGACGTCGGACGGGACACCGAAACCGGAGACGTGACCGATGTGCCTGGGGCCGTTGGCGTAAGGCCAGGCCACCGCGGTCAGTACGGAGGCACTCATGCGCATAGCCTACGGAGGCGGTGCCAGGCGGTTTCCACCGAGTGGGAGAAGCTCCCGGCGCGCGCGTCAGCTCGACCTGACCGCCGCGTCGTAGAGGGTCTTCTTGCTGATCCCGGCCGCCTCCGCGACCTCGGCGGCGGCCGACTTCATCCGCTCCCCGTCCGCGACGCGCTGCTTCACCTCGGCGACGAGCGCGTCGAGGTCGGGCTTCTCCTGCGCGGGTGCGGGACCGAGCACGACGGTGATCTCGCCGCGTGCGCCTTCCACGGCCCACTCGGCGAGCTCGCCCAGCGTGCCGCGGACGACCTCCTCGTACTTCTTCGTGAGCTCGCGGCACACGGCGGCGCGGCGGTCGGGACCGAGCACCTCGACGGCGTCCCGGAGGGTGTCCGCGAGCCGGTGGGGGGCCTCGAAGAAGACGACGGTGCGCTGCTCGGTGGCCAGCGGGGCGAACCAGCGCCTGCGCTCGCCGGACTTGCGCGGCGGGAAGCCGTCGAACGCGAACCTGTCGCTCGGCAGGCCGGACAGGGCGAGCGCCGTCGTCACCGCGGACGGCCCCGGCAGGCACGTGACCGTGATGTCCTGCTCGACGCACGCGGCGACCAGCCGGTAGCCGGGATCGGAAACCGACGGCATCCCGGCGTCCGTCACGAGCAGCACGGTCTCGCCGCCGTGCAGCGACTCGATCAGCCCCGGAAGGCGTCCGACCTCGTTCTGGTCGTAGAAGCTGATCACCCGCCCGGACGGCTTGACCTGCAGCGCGGCGGCCAGGCTGTGCAGCCGGCGGGTGTCTTCCGCGGCGATCACGTCGGCGGTCTCCAGGGCCTCGACCAGCCGTGCGGAGGCGTCGCGGATGTCGCCGAGCGGGGTGGCCGCCAGAACAAGACGGCCTGAACCGGATACAGGACTCACAGGCTTCACCCTACGATCGGCGACGTGACAGTCCTCGTGCAGCCAGGAGAGGCGCCCGTCGTCGTCGAGGAGCCGCGCACGGATCGTGCGGCCGCACTCGACCCGCCTCCGTCCGGAGACCGGATGCGCGGGTGGCTCATGACGGCCGTCGTGACGCTGATCGGTGCCGTCGTGCGCTTCTGGAACGTCGGCTATCCGACGGACAAGGGCACGCCGATCTTCGACGAGAAGCACTACGTGCCGCAGACGGCGCAGGTGCTGCGCAACGGCGGCTACGAGGACAACCCGGGCTACGAGCTGATCGTGCACCCGCCGCTGTCGAAGCAGCTGATGGCCATCGGCCAGGAGCTCTTCGGCTACGACGGCCTCGGCTGGCGGTTCGCCTCGGCGCTCGCCGGTGCGATCACGATCCTGCTGATCGTCCGCATCGCGCGCCGCCTGACCCGGTCCGACCTGCTCGGCGCGCTGGCGGGCGTCCTGCTCATCGCGGACGGCGTCTCGCACGTCCAGTCGCGGATGGGCATGCTCGACATCTTCCTGGCGCTGTTCGTCGTGGCCGCGTTCGGCTGTCTGGTGGTCGACCGCGAACAGGTGCGGGCGCGGCTGGCCGTCGCCGTGCGCGAGGGCTTCGTCACCAACTCGGCGTTCGGGCCGTGGCTCGGCTTCCGCTGGTGGCGCTTCGGCGCGGGCGTGTGCCTCGGTCTGGCGTGCGGCATCAAGTGGTCGGGCATCTGGTACATCGCGGCCTTCGGCCTGCTGACGGTCGTCTGGAGCGCGCTGGCGCGCCGGGCCGCGGGCGTCGAACAGCCGTGGCTGGGCGCCCTGGTCAAGGACGTGCTGCCGTCGCTCGGCGGCCTGGTCGCGATCCCGGTGCTCGTCTACGTCACGACGTGGTTCCCGTGGATGGCCAGCGAGACCGGCATCGACCGGCACGTGGTCGGCAGCAAGGTCCAGGACGTCGGCTACATCCCGGACGTCCTGCAGTCGCTCTGGTACAACGCGAAGAACGTCTACAAGTTCCACGTCGAGCTGGTCACCTCGGAGACCAACAGGCACCCGTGGGAGTCCAAGCCGTGGACGTGGCCGATGGGCCTGCGTCCGATGCTCTACTACTACGACAACACCGTCACCGGCTGCGGCGCTGCGTCGTGCCTCGGCGCGATCATGCTGATCGGCACGCCCGCCATGTGGTGGCTCGCGTTCCCGGTGATCGGCTGGGCGATCTTCCGCACCGTCGGCCGGATGGACTGGCGCTACGCCGGCGTCCTGGTCGGCTACGCGGCGGGCCTGCTGCCGTGGTTCCTGAACCTCGACCGGCAGATGTACTTCTTCTACGTCACGCCGATGGCGCCGTTCCTAGTGCTGCTGATCGTGCTGGCGCTGGGCGAGGTCCTCGGCCGTTCGTCCGCGGGCGCCGAACGCCGCGGCACGGGTCTGCTGGCCGTGGCGCTGTACGTCGGCATCGTCGTGGCGAACTTCGTGTGGCTGTGGCCGATCCTGAACGGCAACCCGATCACGCCGGAGATGTGGCAGCAGCAGCTGTGGCTGCCCAGCTGGCGCTGATCTCCAGCACCCTCCCTCGCCGCCACCCGTTCTCCGGAGACGCCGGCTCGACCGGGCTGAGCTTCTCGTCGGGGACGGTGGCGCGGGAAGTCCTTGCCCGTGTGGGTCGTGGGACTGGTCGTCGCGGGTGCCGCCGGGGTGTTCTTGCTGGCGCGCAAGCGGATTCGGCCATCCGGACCAAGGTGAGTGGTGAGGCGATCGGCGGAAACCGCCTCACCACTCTTCGCTGGGCATCCCGTGAGATGCCGGGGCTTTCCGGGTGGACCACGGCTCAGATCGTTGAACGGTGAACCGCCGTTACGGGCCGGTTCCACGTTCACCCGGTTCGCCTAGGCCCCTTGCGGGACGGGCGGCGACACGTCGGCGGGGGCTTCCCGCGCCTGCACCAGCTCGGGCCCGTCCTGCGACGAAGGAGCCGTCGACACGAGCGCCACCGGAACGTCGGCGGGCGGCACGAACGAGGCCTCCGCCCTGATCTTCGGCGGCGTGGCGGACCACGGCTTGAGGTTCTGCATGATCTCCTCGTAGAACGTCGAGACCGCGTTCAGCACGGAGTCGATGAACGAGTTGCGCCCGGTGCCCCGCTTCGTCCCCATCGGCGCGGAGATCTCCACGCGGAACCCGCGGATCTCCTTCTGCGGGTCGGCGATCAGCAGCGCGGGGTTCGCCCGGACGGCGCCGAGCAGCTCCGACGCACCCGCACCCCTGCCGTGCGCGACGAACGCCTCCAGGCGGACGGAGTCGGGCGCGTTCTTCAACTGCCGGAGAAGCCAGTTGACCCGCGTGGCGGGACGTCCCTCCCTGGGCCCGTCCACGTCCACACCGCAGATCACCCTGCCCGCTCTCAGATCGGCGGTGACCTGGAGCGTCCCGACGGTGTCGGGGATGCGGACGCCGCCGGACAGCCTGCCGTCGCCGACGAGCTGCGCGACCTGCCGGGAGAGGCGGACCTGCGGCTCGGCGAGCTCCTTGCGGGACAGGGCGGGCGTGACGTCGGTGCCGAGCCGCCGGCCGAGCTGCAACCCGGCGAAACGCAGCAGCGCCTCGAACCGGAGCACGACGTCGGGTGCGGTCTTGTCCGTCGACCGCAGCGTGCGGGCCTCCACCGCGTCCCGCACCGGCACCCACGACGGCCCCATGTCCTCGAACGCCATCGCGCCCGACCGGGGGTGTTCGAGGTACCGGATCAGCTCGCCGAGGACCCACGCCTGGTCGGGGTCGGCCACCCCGCGGTGTTCCTTCTGCACCACGGCTTCGCAGAGCACCTCGCTCCACGACCAGTGGTGGAGCGCGACCTTCTTGAGCTTCCTGCGGTCCACGGCGGCCGGGTGCCGGCCCGGCATGGGCGAGATCTCGTTCGAGATCGTGATGACGGCGTCGAAGCCGAACCTCGCCGCGATGTCGAGGTAGTTCTCGAGCTGCTCCACCTGGAGCTCGTTGGAGCCGGTCTTCACCTCGACCAGCGCGGTCCACGACCGCTGCCCGCGCGTGACCCGGACCAGGCCGTCCGGGATGAGCTTGCGCCCGTCGAGCTCGAACGGGACCTCGATGAACGTCTGCACCGCGGCGGCCGGGGCACCCAGCGGCTGGGTCAGCGCACGCCCGAACTCGCGCACCGCCGACATGACCGCCAGCAACGCCGACGTCGCCCGCCGTTCCTGCTCCTCGGCACCGTTGATGCCCGAGGTCGGGATCAGGCGTGCGGCGTGCCAGCTCTCTTCAGCGGTCATCGAGTTCCCCTCGCATGGCGGCGTTGCGGTCAGGAGGCAACGCTGTCGTCGTTGACCCTTTGACGACCGTTAGCCACCGTGCGAGGTCTTCACCCGTTCGCCTACATCGGCATGTGCTTCGTGGGAGGCGGTCCCGGCTTGGTGATCATCTTCGTCACCGGGCCCTCCTTGCTCATCCCCTGCTGGTCGAGGAACTGCGCGAGCTGGCCCCGCACCTGCGCGAGCGTCGGACGGCGGTGCGGTTCCGGGTCCATCGCCGCGAGGAGCAGGCGGGCGTGCGCGCTGTTCTGCGGCAGCTTGGTGATCGGCTCGCCCTGGGCCGCGGCCATCAGCGAGGAGATCGGGTTCTCCCGCGAACCGCGCGGCGGGTGGCCCGTCAGGGCGTAGGAGACCGTCGCGGCCAGCTGCCAGGAGTCCGAGGCCGGCGAGGCCGTCTCGCCCCGCGCCGTTTCCGGGGCGAGGAAGTCCGGGGTGCCGACCATCATGCCCGTGGCCGTGAGGGTGCTGTCGCCCTTGGAGCGGGCGATGCCGAAGTCGATCAGGTGCGCGGTGCCCTGGCCGTCGACGATCACGTTGGACGGCTTGACGTCGCGGTGCAGCACGCCCCGGTCGTGGGCCGCCGCCAGCGCGTCGGCCATGTTCAGCCAGAGGCGGGCGGCGAGCTTGTCGTCGATCAGGCCGTTCTTCAGGACCGTCTCGGACAGCGAGGCGCCCTCGATGTACTCCATGACCAGGGCGAGGCCGTCCGGGTCCTGGACGATGTCGAACACGCGCACGCAGTTCGGGTGGCGGACCGCGGCGAGCGCGCGGGCCTCGCGGAGCATGCGCGCCTCGGTCTCGTTGTCCGGGGCGTGCGCGAGCTTCACCGCGACCGTGCGGTCGAGCTGCTCGTCGACGGCCAGCCAGACCGTGCCGAAGCCGCCGGAGCCGAGCTGGCGGACGCGGCGGAAGCGGCCGTTGCCGGGGTTCCAGACCTTGCCCGACTTCTGCACCGGCGCGGGCGACTCGGCGTTGGCCGCACCCGGTCCGAACGGCAGCGGCCCCGGCGTGTCCGCGAGCACCGCCGGGTTCGACGGCTGCGGCGGTGCCGGCTGCGGCAGCACCTCGGCGACGCGGGTCGGCGGGTACTGCTTGGGCGGCTGGTTCTGGGGCTGGGGCTGCGGGTGCGTCACGGGACGCATCGGCCGGTTCATCGGCGCCGGCTGGTACTTCGGCACGTTCGCCGGCTGGTACGGCGGCGGCTTCTGCGACGAGGTGTGCGGCGGCTGGTGCTGCGCGGCCGTGATCGGCTTCGTCGGCGCCTTCTTCTGCGGCTGCCCCTGCGGGAGCTGGGGCTGCGGCGTGCGCGCCACCGGCTGCGGTGGCGGCGAGCTCTGCGGGTTCCGGTCCTGGGACCGGTCGCGGCCGGGGCGGTTCAGCATGGCGGTAGTCAACCCGAAAATCCGCACGACGATTGACCCGATTATCGCAATCGGCAGAAACCCGAGGAGCACGTGCCCGACCAACGTCACGGGGAACGCAGACGTCGTCACGAGCAGTACCAGGAACATCGGCCAGAAGACCCGGCGCGGCCAGTTCGGCCCGAGCCGGAACGCCGACCCCGACTGCAGCATGACGAACAGCAGGCACAACAGCGCCAGCACGACGGTGATGCACGCGGCGACCAGGAACACCGGCTCCGCCAGCGGCTGCCGGACCACGCCGACGATCGACGGCGCCCCGTCCACCAGGTAGCTGCCCTGTGAGAACGTCCCGAAGCAGGTGGCCTCGTCCAGCGACGCGGACCCCGCGATGGTGCGCCCGCCCAGCCCCTGCACGGTCCCGCGCATGACGAGCCACGGCAGCACCAGGCAGCTGGCGACGCCGAGCACGGTGAAGATCGCACCCGTCACCGGACCGTAGGAGTTGCCCACGACGCGGCGCACCGCGATGGACAGCAGCGCCCCGATCGTCGGGAACAAGCCGAGAACCGCGCCGAGCGCCGTCGTGGTCCACACCCAGTCACCGGGGCAGACACTCGCGCCCACGAAGCCGTGCAGCCACGTGAGCAAGGACTCCGCGAGCCCCACGACGTACACCACCCCTTCCGAGATCACCCCCAGCCTAGGCGCCTTGTCAGCCTACGGTGCGTGATCGGTCTGCGGTTGACGCCACAGCAACCCTTTCCTTGATCACTGCGTTGTACCTCCGTCCCGCTCGCGTACGGCCTCCTGGCACTAACACGTCGCTGTGGACGGCTCCGTTGACCGAAGTCGCCCGGGCTGCACGATTCGTTATCGAAGGCAGCACGGGCGAACGCGGGGAAGAAGGACGTCAGCCGGCGAGAACCCGGTGGTCGGAGAAGGTGCGCGAACTGCCCCGCCCCGCCGATCCACCGGACGACTCCACGGCCGGATCGGGTGCCACCGGCAGGTCGCCGAGGCCCGCGAGGAACTCGACGGTCCACAGGTGCTGCGCCGCCGGATCGCGTTCCGTGCGGGAGTCGCCGAGTCCGTAGGAGGCGACGCGGGTGTTCCGGTGGTCGCGCATCTCGACGGTGATCTGCGAGCCGAGCAGGCCCTTCTCACCGGGTGCGCAGGCCAGTTCCAGGCGGGTGCGGATCCACTGCGGCTCGGTGGCCGGGTCCGCTTCGAGCTCTTCGGAGATCGCGGTGCAGGCGGTGCCGTGGGCGCGCATGGTCAGGGACGCCCGGAAGACGACGAGCTCACCGGCGGTGCAGCCGGTGAGAACGCGCGCTTCCACGGCTGTCTCCGTGCTGGAGACGACAGGACGGGCGGCCGTGCACCGGGCGGCGGGGACGGCGGTGGACGCCGCTGCTCCGCTGGAGGTGACGGCCAAGAGTAATAACGCGGCGACCACAGGTCTCATGAAGAGAAAGCTATTTGTGGCGGCCGCGTTGTTCACCGAACTTCACCCCATAGATGGGTGAGCGAGAAATCAGTGGTCGTGGTGGTCGTGTTCCGGCGCGAACGGCTGGTAGACGTAGAACATCGTCACCGGCTCGTCGCCCGCGATGGTCTCGTGGTCGACGCCCGGAGGCACGAACGCGTAGGAGCCCGCCGTCGCCTCGACGCCGCCGATGCTCACCGTGCCGTCGATGACCCACGTGTGCTGCGTCGCCGAGGGGTGGTTGTGGCCGGCGTCGCGCGCGCCCGGTGCCATCCGGATCAGGCCGACGATGGTGTCGCCGTTGGGCGACTTCCACAGCAGCTTGTTCTGCAACCGTTCATCGCCGTGCAGCGGGAACGACTTCAACTGGGCGAGGGCCTCAGCGGACAGGACTGTCACTTCGTCCTGCGGCGCGTCGCTCATGGGCACAGCCTTTCGGGAGCCGAACGGGCTTACGGCCGTTATATAGGCGAACGGACCGCCCGCATTACGGCGGGCGGCCCGGGTGGTTCAGGTCAGCCGCACTTCGCGTCGGCGTTGAAGAGCAGGAACGTCACGAGCTTGCCGTCGGCGAAGTGGAAGCTCAGGACGGTCCCGGGCTGGTCGGGCACCGGCACGTCCCAGGTCTTCTCGTCCCGTTGCCGCACGGCCGGGTACGCCGCCTTGACGTCGTCGACCGTCGCCCCCGCCGCGATGCCCTTGGCCGACTTCACCCCGGGAGGCGGCAACAGCAGGCGGATCCTGTCGCCCGCGAACAGCACGCCACCGTTGGCCTCGCGCGCCTCGGCCCGCTTGGCGCTGCGCTGCGCGGACGCCGCCGCCAGCTCGGCGGCCCTGGCACCTGCCTCGGCGGACGCGGCCGCCTTGGCCGCGTGCGCAGCGAAGGCCGCGGCTCCCGCGTTCGCGTTCGGCATCGGACCGACCGCCGCCTCGGCCTCGTCCGCGGCCTTCTGCGCGGCCTCCAACTGCTGCTCCGCGGCCGTTTCGTCAGCCATCTCTTCAGCGTCGCGCGCCGGCGCGCCCTGGTACCGGTAGTCCTCGCACGTGCCGGACCTGCCCGCGCCGGTGGCGGCGAGCTCACCGGAGGCGAGTGCGTCCTGTTTGGACATGCCGGGCTTCAGCTTCCCGAAGCCCGTGACGTCGAACGTCTTCTCCTGCACGACTGGCCGCTGGTCGCCCTGCCCGGTCACCGGCTCCGGCGAGCAGCCGGCGGCGGCAAGAGCCACCGCCACGACGAACAGCGCTTTCGATCCCCCAAGGTTGTTCACGCGTCAGAACGTACCGACGGGAGGGAGCCGGACGAATCGGGTTTCCCGCGAATGCGCGACCGGCGTCGAAGCGCACCGCCGCCCGGACGACGCAGAAGCCCGCCCACTCCACAGTGGACGGCCTTCTCGCTACGAGGACCTGTTCCGGCACAGATCACGAAGGCGCACAACGCCTGAGCCCGCGGGGGTCTGGGGATCGCCCCCGGAAAGTACCGCGGAACGCAAAAGGCTCGCACTCTTTGCGAGTGCGAGCCTTCTCTGCGTGGAGCTGAGGGGAATCGAACCCCTGACCTTCTCGATGCGAACGAGACGCGCTACCAACTGTGCTACAGCCCCTTGCGGTCTTACGGAGAGAACTATAGCAGTCCCCGAGGGGGTGTTTTCACCACCCCCTCCTAGGCGCCGACGGCACCCCGGTACCGCAGCGACTCCAGGCCGTCCAGCTCGACGAAGACCGGGTCCTCGTCGTCGGAGTCGACCGGGATCGTGCCCGGACGCACGTGGTGTTCGTAGCGCGGCAACGGCGGCAGAGCGGGCTTGTCCTCGACGACCTCGACCTGGGTGGTCTCGGCCTCCGCGACGGCCTGCACGGGCTCGGCGACGACAGCACCGCCGTCGGCGTCACCGGCGGTGGCGGCGACGGCGATCGGGGCCTGCTGCTGCTGCTGCTGCTGCTGCTGCTGCGGGCCCGTCGCACGGCGGCGGCGCACCTGCTGCAGGCGGGCGAGCCGGCGTGCGCGGATCTCCTCCTCGATCCGCACCTGCCGGCGCAGGTAGGTCAGGTAGCCCACGAGCACCACGTCGAGCGCGGCGTGGCCGTACCAGATCTTCGAGTGGAAGACCCCGGCGGCGACCCCGGTCACCACGGCGGCGATCAGCAGGAACGCCACCACCCTGCGGCGGAGCGCGTACTTCGCCTGCGCCACCAGCGCGGCGGCCTCGGGGTCGTAGCCACCGCGGCCGTGCCGGAACGGGCGTTCGACGTACTCCTCCTCGTCGAAGTAGTCGTCGTCGATGTCGTGGATGTCGTCGTACTCGGCGTCGGGCATGGCGTCGTACTCCTCCCCCACGCTGCGCGCACTCTCCTGGCGCTTGCGGGCCATCATGGGGACGAGGACCACCAGCCACGCAACGACCAGCGCAACGATGATCAGCGAACTCGGCATTCCCCGTTCACCTCCCCCGGCCCACGCGTGGTGCTGTCACCACGCTAGTCACAACAGTCACACCTGTGTCGGAGGCACGCCGGACGCGGTGCGTACGAAAGTGTGGTGTATCACCCACTTTTGGGTGAAGTGATTACGACGAACGGAAGCGTTCGTCAGGGAAGACGGGCCTCTCCGCGTGCGACCAAACGGCGCACTAGACCATCCGGGACCTCTTCGACCGTCAGCGCGAAGCAGAGGTGGTCGCGCCACTGTCCGGCAACATCCAGATAACGCTTGAAGAGGCCTTCTTCGCGATACCCGGACTTCGTGAGCACACGGATCGAGGCCGCGTTCTCGGGGCGCACGGTCGCTTCGAGGCGGTGCAAACCCGCACCGCGGAAGGCGTGGTCGGTGAGCAACGCCACGGCGGCCGTCGCCACGCCGCCGCCCGCCCGGTCCGCGGCCACCCAGTAGCCGATCCACGCGGACAGCAGCGAGCCGCGCACGATGTTGCCGACGGTGATCTGACCCGCGACCTCGCCGTCGACGAGGATCATGAACGGCAGCGTGGTGCCGTGCCGGGCCATCGAGCGCAGCGACGACCACTGGGCGGGCCAGGACAGCGTCGCGTTGCGCTCGTCCCAGCCCTCCTGCGCCGTGGGTTCCCACCGCTCCAGGTAGGCGCGGTCGCGGATGCGCAGCTTCGACCAGCTCGAGCCGTCGAACAACCGCGGACCGCGCAGCTCAACGGTTCCCGCGCGCACCTGGAGAGGTCCCAGCCGGACGGGCCAGCCGGGGTGCCTGCCCAGGTCCGCGAAAGCGCTCATCCACGCTGCGCCAGGAAGCTGACCAGCACCTCTTCACCGACGGAGACCTCCGTGACGTCCTCGTCGACCATGATCAGGCAGTTGGCCTCGGCCAGTGACGCGAGCAGGTGCGACCCGGACGTGCCGAGCGGCTGCACCAGGTACTCGCCGTTGTCCGCGTCGCGCAGCAGCTGGCCGCGCAGGAAGCCCTTGCGGCCCTTCGTCGACTGCAGCGGGGACAGCAGCCGTGCGGAGACCGCGCGGCGGTACGGGTTCCTCTTGCCCAGCGCCGCCCTGATCAGCGGCCTGACCAGCACCTCGAACACCACGAGCGCGCTCATCGGGTTCGCGGGCAGCAGGAACGTCGGCACGGCGTCCGGGCCCAGCCTCCCGAAGCCCTGCGCGGAGCCGGGGTGCATGGCGACGCGGGTGACGTCCATGTCGCCGAGGTCGGCCAGCGCGGCCCTGACCTCGTCCCCGACCGTGCCGCCGACGCCGCCCGCGATCACGACGATCTCCGACAGCAGCAGCCGGCCCTCGACGACCTCGCGCAGCCGGCGCGGGTCGGCCGACATGATGCCGACCCGGCTGACCTCGGCCCCCGCGTCCCGCGCGGCGGCGGCCAGGGCGTACGAGTTCACGTCGTAGACCTGGCCCTGCCCGGGCGTGCGGTCGACGTCGACGAGCTCCTCGCCGAGCGAGATGACCGACACGCGCGGACGGGGGTGGACGAGCACCTTGTTGCGACCGACCGCGGCCAGCAGACCCACCTGGGCGGCACCGATGGACGCACCGCGGCGCACGGCGACGTCGCCGGTCTGCACGTCCTCGCCGGTGCGGCGGACGAACCCGGCGGACGGCACGCTGCGGCTGACCGTCACCTTGGCCTGGTGGCCGTCGGTGTACCCGAGCGGCACGACGGCGTCGGCCAGCGTCGGCAGCGGAGCGCCCGTCGCGATCCGCACCGCCTGGCCGGGCTGCAACCTGCGCGGCTGCCGGGAGCCCGCCGGGATCTCACCGACGACCGGCAGCTGCACGGGACTCGCGTTCGCACCGGACACGTCGACGCTGCGCACCGCGTAACCGTCCACGGCGGCCTGGTCGAAGCCGGGCAACGCGCGTTCCGCGACGACCTCCTCGGCGCAGAGCAGGCCCTGCGACTCGGAGATCGCCACTCGCACCGGTGCGGGCCGCACGGCGGCCGCGATCACCCTGGCGAGCTGCTCGTCCACTGACCTCATCTGATTGGTCCTCGCGCTCAGGAGTTGTCGAGGCGTTCCCGCAACCACTCGCGCAGATCGGGTCCGTACTCCGGGGTGTTGAGTGCGAAGTCAACCGCAGCCCGCAGGAATCCGGCGGGATTGCCGAGGTCGTGTCGCCCGCCGCGGTGGACGACGACGTGCACGGGGTGCCCCTCGTTGATCAGCAGCGCGATGGCGTCGGTGAGCTGCAGCTCGCCGCCCGCGCCGGGCGTGATGCGCTTGAGGGCGTCGAAGATCGCCCGGTCGAGCAGGTACCGGCCGGCCGCGGCGAACGTCGAGGGCGCGTCCTCGGGCTTCGGCTTCTCGACCATGCCGACGACCTGCTTGACGTCGTCGCTGCCGGTGTCGCGGACGTCGAACACGCCGTAGGCGGAGATCTGCTCGCGCGGGATGTCGAACGCCAGCAGGACGCTGCCGCCCTTCTCCTGGCGGACCTCCGCCATCTTCTTCAGCGCGCCGGTCGGCAGGATGATGTCGTCGGGCAGCAGCACCGCGACGGCCTCGTCCTCACCGGTCAGGTTGCCCTCGGCGCAGCCCACGGCGTGACCGAGGCCGAGGGCCTGGTCCTGGATCGCGGTCTCGGCCTTGATCAGCCGGGGCGCGCGCTGGATCTTCTCGACCAGGTCGGTCTTGCCCTTGTCGGTCAGCGACTGCTCGAGGTCGGGGTTCTCGTCGAAGTAGTCCGCCACCGACGCCTTGGTCGGCGAGGTCACGATGACCAGCTTCTTGGCCCCTGCCTCCGCTGCTTCCCGCGCCACGTACTCGATGGCGGGGGTGTCGACCAGCGGCAGCAGTTCCTTCGGCACGGCTTTGGTCGTGGGGAGGAAACGGGTGCCCAGACCGGCCGCGGGCACGATAGCGGTGTGGAAGGCGCTGCTCATGGGCTGCGATGCTAACGACATACCGAGGGATACCCACCATGACGTCCGCTCTTCGCGACCGGAAGGCCGCGTTGCGTTCACTGTTGCTGGCCGCGCGCAGGTCGTTGCCCGCCGACGTCCGCGCCGCCGAGGCCGCCGCGCTGGCCGCGCACGTCGCCGCCCTCGACG
Organism: Lentzea sp. CC55; assembly: GCF_021056325.1. Classification (NCBI taxonomy): domain Bacteria; kingdom Bacillati; phylum Actinomycetota; class Actinomycetes; order Pseudonocardiales; family Pseudonocardiaceae; genus Lentzea; species Lentzea sp. CC55. Next base: position 245,187 of record NZ_JAJCXE010000022.1, read on the forward strand.
TCGCCCCTGATCAGACGGTGTGCGCGTTCCTGCCGGTCGGGTCGGAGCCCGGGGACGCCTCGTGGCTCGGCGGGCTGCGGTGCCGGGTGCTGCTGCCGGTCGTCACGGGCGCCTCGCCGCTCGACTGGGCCGAGCACACCGGGACGGGCGGCCTCGCGCCCGCGGCGTGGGGGTTGCTGGAGCCGACCGGGCCCCGGCTCGGCGCCTCGGCGATCGCCGGAGCGTCGCTCGTGCTCGTGCCCGCGCTGGCCGTGTCGGTGGACGGGGTGCGGCTCGGGAAGGGGCAGGGGCACTACGACCGCTCGTTGCCGCTGGTCACAGCCCCGCTGGTGGCCGTGGTGAGGGACAGCGAGGTGCTGGACGAGGTGCCCGCGGAGCCCCATGACGTGCGGATGAACGGCGTCTTGACGCCCTCGGCGGGACTGCGGTGGCTGTGATGTTGACCTGGGGTGTTTGCGCTCCGGGAAGGTGCTGGGCGAAAATCGTGTTGGCACTCACAACGGTCGAGTGCCAGATCTAGGAGCGAACCCAGTGCCTACGTACCAGTACGCCTGCACCGCGTGTGAGCACCGGTTCGAGGCGGTGCAGTCGTTCAGCGACGCCTCCCTCACCGAGTGCCCGGAGTGCTCGGGCAAGCTGCGCAAGCTCTTCGGCGCCGTCGGTGTCGTGTTCAAGGGCAGCGGTTTCTACCGCACGGACAGCCGTTCCGGCTCGGCCAAGAGCACGTCGCCGTCCACGACGTCCTCCTCCACGTCGACGTCGACGTCGACGTCCTCCTCGGACTCGAAGCCCTCGACGAGCGCTCCGGCGGCTGCTGCCTCCTGAAGATCGCGAGTTGTCCACAACTTGCGACTGAGCCCGTTCGACCTGCCCCTGACCGCCCTACGGTCAGGGGCATGACCCTTTCCAGCACCGCCGTCGACCGGATCCGCTCGCTGGCCCGCCGCCGTCCTCCCGCCGCGTGGCGCCGCCTGCTGGCCCTGGGGCTGGTGCTCGCAGCCCTGGTGACGGCCTTCTGGCCGGACGTGGGCCATCCCGCCGTGGTCGCCTCGCGGGATCTGCCCGCCGGGGCCGCGCTCACGGCCGCGGACGTCCGCGTCGTGCCGCTGGCGGAGCCGTTGCCGGGCTCGTTCGCCGCTGCCGACGCCGTGGTGGGCCGTGCGTTGTCGGCACCGGCTCGGGCGGGGGTCCCGCTGACGGACTTCGACCTCGCCGACGCCGCCGACGACCAGGCGTCGGTGGCCGTGCGCGTGGCCGACCAGGGCCTCGCCGGCGTGGTGCGGATCGGTGGCAGGGTCGACGTGGTGTCGGCGTCGGGCGAGGTGCTCGCCGAGAACGCGTCGGTGCGGGAGACGCGCGGTCAGGTCGTCGTGGTCACGTTGCCGAGACTTAATGCGACTCGTGTGGCCGCGATGTCACTGGACCACCCGTTAGCGGTTACTCTCCGCTGATGCTGAAGGGATTCAAAGACTTCCTGATGCGCGGGAACGTCGTCGACCTGGCCGTGGCCGTGGTCATCGGCACTGCGTTCACCGCGATCGTCACCGCGTTCACCACGAGCCTCATCAAGCCGCTCATCGCCTCGCTCGGCAGCGCCGAGACGAAGGGACTGGGCTTCTACGTCCGCTCCGGCAAGGAGGACACCTACCTCGACTTCAGCAACGTCATCAACGCCGCGATCAACTTCCTGATCGTCGCCGCGGTCGTCTACTTCGTCCTGGTGCTGCCGATCAAGAAGATCCAGGAGCGCCGCAAGAGGGGCGAGGAGGCGGGCCCGGCCGAGCCGACGAGCGTCGAGCTGCTGATCGAGATCCGCGACCTGCTGGCGAACCAGCAGGACAACCAGCCGCAGACCACCGTGGTGCAGGACCGCCGCGGCCCCGCGATCTGACCTCCGACCGTCCCCCGCCGAGACGAAGCGCGCAGCCGCCGCCCGGGCTGCGGTGCCGCGCGCTTTGTCCTGGCTCGACGGCTTGAGGTCGGGCTGCGGGCTCGTCGAGGTCTCGCGGTGGTGGGGCGAGACGCGCGAGGTGTGAGCCGTGCCGGACGGGCCGCGAGCGGGTGATGTGCCGCGATCCCGTGCGGTTCGGCCCGGCACGACGAGCAGAAGCCGGGCGTAGGCCCGTCGAGGGCTGGCTGTGGTGCGGGCGAGGCGCGATGCGCGGCACGCGAGGTGTGAGGGTGATGTGCCACGGCTCCGCGCTGGTCCTGGCACGACGGCCAGAAGTTGAGCACGAGCTGGTCGGATGCTCACCGAGGCACGAGCGAGGCTCGTTGTGCGGGCGCGGGCAAGGCACGTCGCGCAGCCGCAAGTAGGCGGCGTGCGGCGACCGGCAGCCCCAAGGCGTCCCACAAGCCCGGCCAACCGCTCCTCAACCGCTGAAGGCAGCCCCCAGAGCCGTAGGCAGCACCCGGCGTCACACCGAGCCACAACCAGCCCGGCACGACCGGCGCACGGCTGCTCAGCCGCCGTGGTGCGGTGGCCTGTTCTCGCGGTACCAGGCCTCGCGGTCGTCCGCCGGAGCCCCGCCGCCGCGCTCGTCCGACGTCGTCTCCGGCAGCACGTCGCCGAACACCTCGGCCAGCCGGCGACGGCGCGCTGCGGCGTCGTCGTCGGCCGGCTTCGGCGACTCACTCTTCGTCAAGACCGCTCAGCTGCTCGATGACGTAGGGCACCAACGCCGACAGCGTCGCCATGCCGTCGCGGACCGCGGAGCGCGAGCCCGCGAGGTTCACGACGAGCGTGCTGCCGGAGACGCCGGCGAGGCCGCGCGAGATGCCCGCGTCGACCGCGCCCGCGGCGAGGCCGGAGGCGCGGAGCGCCTCGGCGATGCCGTGGAGCGGGCGGTCGAGCACGCCCTGCGTGGCGTCGGGGGTGACGTCGCGCGGGGACACGCCGGTGCCGCCCACGGTGACCACGAGGTCGACGCCGCCGATGACGGCCGTGTTGAGCGCGGCCCGGATGTCGACCACCTCACCCTCGACCGCGACGGTGCCGTCGACGATGAAGCCCACTTCTTCGAGAAGCTCGGTGACGAGAGGCCCGGAGTTGTCGTCCTGCTCACCGTGCGCCACCCGGTCGTCCACGATCACGACCAAAGCGCGGCCAAGGCGCTGCGCGCTGCGTTCCATACCGATCACCGTAGCGGGAGTCGGACTTCGAAGCGGCAGCCAGGACCGTGGTTCTGCGCGTGGATCCGGCCGTGGTGCGCTTCGACGAGGCCGCGCGCGATGGAAAGGCCCAGTCCGGCGCCGGACGGGTTGCGCGCGGACGAGCCGCGGAAGCCCACGTCGAACACCTGGGGCAGCACGTCTTCGGGGATTCCGCCGCAGGCGTCGTCTACGCGCACCACGGCTTCCGGTCCGTCCACATCGACCTGGACGGCGATCGCGCCGCCCTCCGGCGTGTGGCGGATGGCGTTGGACACAAGGTTGCGCACGACACGCATCAGTTCCGGGTCGGAGCCCCGCACGACGGGCCACGTGCGGGCGTCCGCGTGCAGCTCGACGCCCTTGCGCCCCGCGACGGGGCGGGAGGCGGCGACCACGTCGCTGACGACGTCGGCCAGGGCGACGTCGTGCATCGGCAGGTTCAGCGCGCCGGCGGTGATCCGGGAGAGCTGGAACAGGTCGTCCACGAGCTTCGAGAGGTGGTCGGCCTCCTGCGCGATCTGCTTGGCGTAGACGGCGACCTCGCCCGGATCGGACACGACGCCGTCCTCCAGCGCCTCGGTCATCGCCCGGATGCCGGCCAACGGCGTCCGCAGGTCGTGCGAGATCCACGCCACCAGCTGGCGGCGGGCCGCCTCCGCCTCGCGCTCCCACATGGTGCGGCGCGCGATCGCCCGGCCCAGCATGATCGAGAACGGCACGGTGACCAGGCCGACCAGCGCGCACACGACCAGCGCGGCGCCCATCATCGGCGTGAACATGAACCCGCTGACCACGAGCACGCCGGCGATGGTCGCGACCACCGGCACGATGACCATGACGGTCATCGCGGTGGTCAGCGAGACGCGGCTCAGCCTGTCGAACACGGGTCGTACCGGTAGCCGACGCCCCACACCGTGCTCAGCCGGCGGGGCTTCGCGGGGTCTTCCTCGATCTTCTCGCGCAACCGTCGCACGTGGACGGTCACGGTCGACTGGTCGCCGAACTGCCAGCCCCAGACCCGCTCCAGCAGCTCGGCGCGGCCGAACGCCTTGCCGGCGTTGCCGATGAAGAACGCCAGCAGGTCGAACTCGCGGGTGGTCAGCTGCAGCGGCCGGTCGTTCACCGTGGCGGTGTGCGCGGCGACGTCCAGCACCAGGTCGCCGTCCCGCACGACCCGCGGCTCGTAGGACCGGTGGGACCGGCGCAGCACCGACGAGACGCGCAACGCGAGCTCGCGCGGGCTGAACGGCTTCGTCACGTAGTCGTCCGCGCCGATCTGCAGCCCGGCGATGCGGTCTTCCTCCTCGCCGAGCGCCGTCAGCATGACGACGGGCGTGCTGCCGCGTTCCCGGATCCGCCGGCACACCTCGAGGCCGTCGATGCCCGGCAGCATCAGGTCCAGCACCACGATGTCCGGCTCGTGCGCGGCCATCAGCCGCAGCGCCCGCTCCCCGTCACCGGCGAGCTCCACCTCGTACCCGGCGTGTTCGAGGTAGCGGCGCACGACATCGCGCACCGTCGTGTCGTCCTCGACGACCAGCACCCGCTCCACCACGCCACCACGTTAACGCCAGGAAGACCGGACGGGCCCACGACGTCATGAGGACGTAAGGAGAGGCCCGGACCTGTGCGCGGGGCAGGTGCTCACAGGTCCGGGCCTCTCCGGGGTCGTCACGCTCGGGGGACCCGAGCGTCCCCCGACCTACCCCACCTCGACGCCGTCGAGGGTGGCTTCCACCGTCCTGTTGTCGGACAGCGTGATGGTGACCTTGTCGCCGGGCGCCTTGGACCGGACGGCGGCCACGAGCGTGTCCGACTCGTCGATGCGGCGGTCGCCGAACCTGGTGATCACGTCCCCGGCCTTCAGCCCGGCCTTCTCGGCCGCGCCGCCGGAGGTGATCTCGGAGATCCGGGCGCCCTGCTCGGTCGACTCGACCTTGACGCCGAGCACGGTCTGCCTGGGCTTGCCGGTCTTCACGATCTCGTCGATCGTGCGGCGCGCCTGGTCCATCGGGATGGCGAAGCCGATGCCGACGGACCCGGCCTGGCCTCCCGCGGAGTTCGGGCTGTAGATCGCCGAGTTGATGCCGACGACCTGGCCCTGCATGTTCACCAGCGGGCCGCCGGAGTTGCCGGGGTTGATCGCGGCGTCGGTCTGGATGGCGTTCAGGACGGTCGCCTGCGAGTTGCGGGCGTCGCCGCCGGCGGAGACCGGGCGGTTCAGCGAGCTCACGATGCCGGAGGTGACGGTGCCGGACAGCTCGAACGGCGACCCGATCGCGACCACGCCCTGGCCGATCTTCAGGTCGGCGGAGTTGCCGAGCTGCACGACCGGCGCACCCGAGATGCCCTCGGCCTGGATGACGGCGATGTCCGAGCTGGGGTCGCGGCCGAGGATCTTCGCGGTGGCGGTCTTGCCGTCCTGGAAGACGACCTTGATCGTGCCGCCGGCCGCCGCGCCCTCGATGACGTGGTTGTTCGTCACGACCTGGCCGTTGCTGGAGATCACGAAGCCCGAGCCCTCGCCGGCGCCGGACCGCGTGACGACCTGGATCTGCACGACGGACGGCAGCAGCCTGTTCGCCACGTCCTCGACCGAGCCGGCCGGGGCGTTGCTCGTCTGGGACGCCGGGCGGGGCGCGTCGAGCGAGCTGACCGCGGACGAGTCGTTCGCGAAGTTGTAGCCCAGGTAGCCGCCGAGGCCACCGGAGAGCCCGCCGACGAGCAGCACGAGGGCGGCGACGCCCGCCACGACCTTCCCGCGGCCCTTGGGGCGCGGTGCGGGCGGCTGCTGGAAGCCGGGCGGCAGGTAGTACTGACCCGTCTGCGGGCCCGCGAACGGGCCGGAGGGCGGTCCGGCGGGGTGCTCCGCGCCGAACTGCGCGGTCGTGGCGCCGGGGCCGAACGGGTGGGGGTGGCCGGACCCGGGAGGAGGAAGCTGCCGGCCGGGTCCGGACCCGCCGAGCTGCGCCTGGCCCGCGTCAGGTGAGGACACCTGCGGCTGGGCCGGGGTGAAGGAGGCAGGAACGTCGCCCAGGCCCGCCGGGGCGCTCTGTGCCCCGGCCTGGCCGGATCCCCCCTGCAAAGGATCCGGCCGGCCGGGACCCGGCTGCGACGGGCCCTGCTCCCGCGCGCCGGAGTCCGTCTGACCGGCGCTCGGCTGCACGGAGTCGGGCTCGTCCGGCTGCTGCGCTGGCTGGTTGCTCTCGGTCATGCCCATAGTTTCGGATGTCGTCCTGAGAGAACCCTTAAACCAGCCTGGGAGCTACTTGTGTGTTGCCCGGAGGCGTTCCGCGATCTGCTCGGGCGTCACGTCGTTGATCCACACGGCCTCGCCGGACTCGGAGCCCGCGAGGTACTTGAGCTTGTCCTTCGTCCTCAGGACGGAGAAGACCTGCAGGTGCAGCCACATCTCCTCGCGGCCGGTGTTCACCGGCGCCTGGTGCCAGGCGGCGATGTAGGGCAGCGGCCGGTCGTAGAGCGCGTCGAGCCGGTGCAGCACCTTCAGGTAGAGCGACGCGAAGTCGTCACGCTCCACTGAGGACAGCGCGGCGACGTCGGGCACCTGGCGGCGTGGCGCCAGCAGGACCTCGACGGGCCAGCGGGCGGCCGCGGGCACGAACGCCACCCAGTGCTCGGACTGCTCCACCACGCGCGCGCCCGCGCGCAGCTCGGCCTCCAGCAGGTCGCCGAACAACGGGCGGCCGTGCTCGGCGTAATAGTCCTGGGCGGCGGACAGCATGCGTTCGGTGCGCGGCGTCACGAACGGGTACGCGTAGATCTGGCCGTGCGGGTGCGAGAGCGTCACGCCGATCTCTTCGCCGCGGTTCTCGAACGGGAAGACCTGCTCGACCCCTGGCAACGTTGACAAGAAGGCGACGCGGTCCGCCCAGGCGTCGACGACGGTGCGCACGCGCGACTCGGAGAGCTCGCCGAACGACTTGGTGTGGTCGGACGTGAAGCACACGACCTCGCAGCGCCCGCGGCCCGGCGCGCGCAGGAACAGCTCCTCACCATCCACAGTGGACGGCACGTCCGGCACGTTCTGCGCCAACGAGGGGAAGCGGTTCTCGAACACGACGACGTCGTAGTCGGACTCGGGGATCTCGGTGGGCCTGCCCGGTGTCGACGGGCAGAGCGGGCAGAGGTCCGCGGGCGGCTTGTAGGTCCGCGTCTGACGGTGGGCCGCCATGGCGACCCACTCACGGGTCAGCGGGTCCAGCCGCACCTCCGACATCGGCTGGGTCTCGGGGAGGTCCCGGGAGTCCACCGCCACCCGCGGCGGCGCCTCGGCGCTGTCGTCGAAGTAGATGATCTCCCGGCCGTCCGCCAGCTTCCCCGCGGTACGCCTCACGCCAACTCCTCGCCACTTCCTGGAACATGAGCCAACACCAACTCGCCGACCTGTTCGCTGAGGATCGCCCGCGCGTCGTCCGGCAAACCTTCGTCCGTCACCAGGACGTGCGCCTCGTCGAGGTCGGCGATCGTGGAAATGCCCACGGTGCCCCACTTCTCGTGGTCCGCGACCACCACCACGCGTCCGGCGGCGTCGACGAGCGCGCGGTCCGTCTCGCTCTCGTTGAGGTTCGGGGTGGTGAAGCCGGAGCGCTCGGCCATGCCGTGCACGCCCAGGAACACCACGTCGAGGTGCAGCGACCGCAGCGCCTGCACGGCCACGGGGCCGACGAGCGCGTCGGACGGCGTGCGCACGCCACCGGTCAGCACGACCGTGCGGTCGGTGCGCCCGCTCTGCTGCAGCACGTCGGCGACGCGGATGGAGTTCGTGACGACGGTCAGGTCCGGGATGTCGTCGAGGAACCGGGCCAACGTCCACGTCGTCGTTCCGGCGGAGAGACCGATGGCGGTACCGGGGCGCACGAGGCCCGCGGCGGCGGCCGCGATCGCCTCCTTCTCGGGCAGCTGGCGGACCGACTTGGCCTCGAACCCGGGCTCGTCGGTCGAGCGCCCGACGACGGACGTCGCCCCGCCGTACACCTTCTCCACCAGGCCGCGCGCGGCCAGCACGTCGAGGTCGCGGCGCACGGTCATGTCCGAGACGCCGAGCCGGACGACCAGGTCGCTGACGCGCACCGCCCCCGTCCGCCGGACCTCTTCGATGATTACCGCCTGCCGCTGACGTGCCAGCACCTCACACCTCTTCCCTGAGGACGACCACGTCCCCGGCGCGCACGGTGAGGCGTCCGGAGACCTGCGTGCCGGACAACACGTCGACACCGGACGCCTCGATCTGCGCATCGGTGCCGGTGTGGTTCACGGCGAAGAGGAACGATACGTCGCCCTTGCGCCGCACGAGCTCAATCGGCGAACGCGACACCGCGACGCCCGCTTCGGAAAGCGCGTTTTCCACCGTTCGGCTCAGGCCGCCCTCGTCGAGGTCGCACGCCACGTACCACGCGACACCGCCACCGAACGCGTTGCGCGTCACCGCCGGCACTCCCGGCAGCGGTCCGTCCTCGTAGGAGACGACGGTGTCGGCGGTGCGGGTGTGCAGGTGCTCCGTCCACAACGACGCGGTCGAGCCGTCGGTCAGCGTGACCGTCTCGTCCTCGCGCAGCGGGTGGAACTCCTCCGACCAGACCCCCAGCACGTCGCGGAACGCGCCGGGGTAGCCGCCGAGCCGCACGCGCGTGTGCTGGTCGGCGACGCCGGACAGGTACGTGACGAGGACGTGCCCGCCGCCCGCGACGTAGTCCGCGATCACGGCGGCGTGCGCGTCCGACACCGCGTAGAACGCCGGCACGACCACGAGCGAGTACGCCGAGAGGTTCGTGCCCGGCGCGACGAAGTCGACGGTGACGCCGGCCTGCCACAGGGCCTTGTAGTAGCCGAGGACGTGCCGGTAGTGGTCGAAGTCGTTGGTCGGGTGCGCGTCCTGGCGCAGCGCCCACCCGGACTGGAAGTCGTAGAGCACGGCGACGGAAGCGTCCACAGTGGAGCCCACGACCTCGGTGAGCCTGCCGTACTCGGCGCCGACCTCGCAGACCTCGCGGTACACCTTGGTCTCCGTGCCGGCGTGCGGCACCATCGCCGAGTGGTAGCGCTCGCTGCCGCCGCGCGACTGCCGCCACTGGAAGAACAGCGTGCCGTCCGCGCCGCGGGCGATGTTCTGGAACGAGTGCCGCCGCATCTCCCCCGGCAGCTTCGCGATGTTGCGCCGCTGCCAGTTCACCGCGGACGTCGAGTTCTCCATGAGCAGCCACGGTTTGCCGCCGGCGAGCCCGCGCACCAGGTCGGCGGACATGGCCAGCTCGACGTGCCGGTCGGGCGACTGGGCCTCGGTGTAGTGGTCGTTCGAGACGAAGTCGACCTCGCGGGCCCACTTCCAGTAGTCGAGGTCGCCGAACGTCCAGTTCGCCATGAAGTTCGTGGTGATCGGGACGGCCGGGGTGATCATGCGCAGGACGTCGCGCTCGGCCTTGTACAGCTCGAGGATCGCGTCGTCGGAGAACCTGTCGTAGTCGAGCACGTGCGCCGGGTTCTGGAAGGTCGGCGTGACGCGCGGAGGCAGGACCTGCGCGAAGTCGGTGTAGCCCTGGCTCCAGAACGCCGTGGACCACGCGTCGTTGAGCTGGTCGAGCGTGTAGCGGCTCGCCAGCCACTCGCGGAACGAGGCGGCGCACGTGTCGCAGTAGCAGCGCTTCACGTGGCACGCGTACTCGTTGCCGACGTGCCACGCGGCGAGTGCCGGGTGGTCGCGGTAGTGCGAGGCCATCTCGGCGGCGAGCGCGGTCGCCCGGTCGCGGTAGATCGGCGACGACGGGCAGTACGCCTGCCGCGAGCCGTGCGAGAGCCGCACGCCGTCCGCGCGGACCGGCAGCATCTCGGGGTACTCGGTGGTGAGCCACGGCGGGGGCGCGGCGGTCGCGGTCGCGAGGTCGACGCGGATGCCGCCGGCGTGCAGCAGGTCCATCACGCGGTCGAGCCAGTCGAACCGGTACTCGCCCTTGCTCACCTCGATCTTCGCCCAGCTGAAGATCCCCACGCTGACCAGGTTCACCCCGGCCCTGCGCATGAGCTCGACGTCCTCGGACCAGACGTGTTCGGGCCACTGCTCGGGGTTGTAGTCAGCTCCCCAGGCGAGGCCAGGCAGGTGGGTCGGCCAAGTCGTCACGGGCGCAAGAGTGGCCGACGACAACCCCCAACGTCAACACAAGCAAACACAACTTCGTGTGGGATCCGTGTGCGGTTGGACCGGGAAAAGTACCGGGAAAGCTCCAGAAGCCACCTGTGCATGGGTTTAACAGCTCCGTAACGGGGCTTGACATGTTGTATGACTGCGACCACATTGTGCGCAACTTTGTTGGAGTCCTGTTCGGTTCGCACGAGCGAGTGTCACCTGTAGGAGCGATGATGGTTCTGCACACGCCTGGTTCCACTCCGTTACCGCACTTCGGTCGGCGAGCGATGTTGCGGATCATGCTGGCCGGTGCCGGCGTGGCCGCGACCGGTGGTCTCGCGGCCTGTGGCGGCGGTTCCGGGTCGGGCGGTGACTCCAAGGTCGTCACGTTCGGCAACAACCTGTCCGACCAGGTGCCGAAGGACGCGATCACGGCCGCCCTCAAGGGCTTCGAGGGCCAGTCCGGCGGCCTGTCGGTCACGATCAACACCAAGCAGCACGAGCAGTACCAGGAGCAGATCAACAACTACCTGCAGGGCAAGCCGGACGACGTGCTCGCCTGGTTCGCCGGCTACCGCATGCGGTTCTTCGCCGACCAGGGCCTCACCGGCGACCTCAGCGACCTGTGGGGCAAGGTCGGCGGCAACTACTCCGACGCGCTCAAGCAGGCGTCGACGGGCTCGGACGGCAAGCAGTACTTCGTGCCGTTCACGCAGTACCCGTGGGGCATGTTCTACCGCAAGAGCGTCTGGCAGGAGCGCGGCTACGCGATCCCGAAGACCCTCGACGAGCTCGTCGCGCTCGCCACGAAGATGAAGTCCGACGGCCTGATCCCGATCGCCTTCGCGCAGAAGCAGGGCTGGCCGGGCATGGGCACGTTCGACCAGCTCAACTTCCGCATCAACGGTTACCGGTTCCACGTCGACCTGCTGGCCGGCAAGGAGGACTGGCAGGACAAGAAGGTCAAGGACGTCTTCGACACCTGGAAGCGGCTGCTGCCGTTCCACCAGGAGAACGCGCTCGGCCGCGAGTGGCAGGAAGCCGCGCAGACGTTGCAGCAGAAGAAGTCCGGCATGTACCTGCTGGGCTCGTTCCTCGGCCAGCAGTTCCCGGACGCCGAGAAGGACGACCTCGACTTCTTCCCGTTCCCGGAGATCAACCCGGAGCACGGCACCGACACGGTCGAGGCGCCGATCGACGGCTACATGATGGCGAAGAAGCCCGGCAACCCCGAGGGCGCGCTCAAGCTGCTCGAGTACCTGTCGACCGCCGAGCCGCAGCTCACCTACCTGAAGTCCGACTCGTCCGTGGTCGCGACCAACCAGAAGGCGGACACCTCCGGCTACAACTCGCTGCAGAAGAAGGCGGCCGAGGTCATCAAGAACGCCAAGCACATCACGCAGTTCCTCGACCGCGACACCGACCCCGGCTTCGCGAGCGAGGCGGCCACCAACGGCCTCATCGAGTTCATCAAGGACCCGAACAACATCGACTCCGTGCTCAAGGGCATGGCCGACCAGGCGAAGAACATCTTCAAGTGACCGCGGTGCAGGAGAAGCCGAAGGCGGTGGCCCCCTCCGGGCCGCCGCCTCGTCGGCGTGGAAAGCGCGCGACCGCCCTCGCGGGCACGGACACGCTGGTGCTCGCGCTCATGCTCGGCATCCCCACGATCGTGCACCTGCTGTTCGTGTGGATCCCGGCACTGGGCTCGGTCGCGCTGTCGTTCAGCCGGTGGAACGGCATCGGCGGCTTCGAGGACATCGAGTGGATCGGTGTCGCCAACTACGTCGAGATCTTCACCGAGTACCCGCGGTTCTGGCCGGCGGTGCAGCACAACCTGGTCTGGTTGCTGTTCCTGCTGGTCGTCCCGACCTCGGTGGGCCTGCTGCTGGCCGTGCTGCTCGACCGGGAGCTCCGGTTCAGCCGCATCTACCAGAGCGCGCTGTACCTGCCGATGGTGCTGTCGCTCGCGCTGGTCGGCTTCATCTGGCAGCTGATCTACACCCCGGACGGCGGCCTGCTGAACTCGGTGCTGGGTCTCGGCGACGACCCCGTCGACTGGATCGGCGACTCGGACATCAACCTCTACGCGGTGCTCGTCGCGGCCGCGTGGCGCCACACCGGCTACATCATGCTGCTGTACCTGGCGGGCCTGAAGTCGGTCGACCCGGCGCTGAAGGAAGCGGCGGCACTGGACGGGGCCTCGGCGACGCAGACGTTCTTCCGCGTCACGTTCCCGGTGATGAAGCCGGTGAACATCGTCGTCGCCGTGGTGACGGTGATCGAGGCGCTGCGCGCGTTCGACATCGTGTACGTCATCAACAAGGGGCGCAACGGTCTGGAACTGCTGTCGGTGCTGGTGACCGACAACATCATCGGTGAGGCCTCGCGCATCGGCCGGGGCTCCGCGGTCGCGGTGGTCCTGCTGACGATCTCGCTCGGCGTCATCATCCCGTACCTGTACCAGGTGTTCAGCAAGGAGAACCGGACGTGACGGCCACGCTGGAACGGCCGTCGGAGACGGTCGGGGTCAAGAAGAAGCGCTCGGTGACGCCCGCCCGCGTCGCGTTGCACGTGTTCCTCGTCCTGACGTGCCTCATGACGCTGGCCCCGCTGCTCTGGGCGGTCTACGCGTCGCTGCGGACCTACGAGGACACGTCGGTCAACGGCTACTTCTCCATCGCGAAGTCGCTGACGTTCGAGAACTTCGCGAAGGCGTGGGAGATCGGCGACCTGCCGCACTTCTACTGGAACACCTTCCTGATCACCGTGCCCGCGCTGGTCATCACGCTGGTGCTCAGCTCGATGGTGGCGTTCGGCGTCTCGCGGTTCAGCTTCAAGTTCAACATCGCGCTGCTCATGCTGTTCACCGCCGGCAACCTGCTGCCGCAGCAGGTGATCGTGACGCCGCTGTGGAGGCTGTACCGGCTGATCGAGCTGCCGGCGTGGATGTCGGAGAGCGAGTCGCTGATCGACTCACCGCTCGGCGTGATCCTGATCCACATCGCGTTCCAGATGGGCTTCTGCACGTTCGTGCTGTCGAACTACATGAAGACCATCCCGTACGAGCTGACCGAGGCCGCCCGCGTGGACGGGGCGTCGGTGTTCCGGCAGTACTGGCAGCTCACCCTGCCGCTGTGCCGGCCGGTGCTCGCGGCGCTGGCCACGCTCGAGTTCACCTGGATCTACAACGACTTCCTGTGGGCGTTGGTGCTCATCCAGGACGGCGACAAGATGCCGGTGACCTCGGCGCTGCAGAACCTGAAGGGCACGTTCTTCACGGACAACAACCTGATCGCGGCCGGCTCTCTCCTGGTCGCGCTGCCCACCCTGGTCGTGTTCTTCGTGTTGCAGCGGCAGTTCGTGGGCGGACTGACGCTGGGATCGACGAAGGGCTGAGGCCGGACGCGAAGAGGGCGGGGACCACGTGGTCCCCGCCCTCTTCGCACGTCCTGCGGCTACTTCCCGCCGGTCTGCGGGTTGTGGTCCGAGATACCGCCCCACCGGCTCACCGGGATCACGATCACGCGGGCCTTGCCCACCACGTTCTCGACCGGGATCGCGCCGTCGGCGGGCGTCGGGTCGCCGTGCTTGCGCGAGTCCGACGAGTTGTTGCGGTTGTCGCCCATCACCCACAGCTTGCCCGCGGGGACGGTGACCTTCTCGAACGAGTCCTGCTGCGGCACGCCGCCGCCGAAGTTCAGGTACGGCTCGTCGAGCGGCTTGCCGTCGACGAGGACGCGGCCCTGGTCGTCGCAGCACTCGACGGTCTGGCCGCCGACGGCGATGACGCGCTTGATGAAGTCCGTGCCGCTGGGCTCGGAGAGGTTCACCATCGAGCCCAGGTCCTGCAGCGTGCCGACCACGAAGCTCGGGGGCTGCTTGCCGCCCGTCCAGTTCGGCGGGCCGCGGAAGACGACGACGTCGCCCGGCCGGGGGTCGCTGAACAGGTACGTGATCTTCTCGACCAGCACCTTGTCGTTCACGCAGCCCGTGCAGCCGTGCAGCGTCGACTCCATCGAGGCCGACGGGATGACGAACACGCGCGCGACGAACGTCTGGATGACGACGGTCAGCAGCAGCGCCACGCTGAAGATGACCAGCAGCTCTTTCCAGAACGGCTGCTTCTTCTTCGCCTTCTTCTTGGAGAACCTCGGCGTCGCCTCCTCCTCGTGCGAGGAGGAAGACCGCGAAGACCGCGAACCGGACGTCTTGAAGCGCGACGTGGGCTCGGCGGGACCGTCTCCGGCGGGAGGCGTCGTCTCCCAGGTCGACGAAGAATCGTCGTTCACGCGATGACTCACGTTCCCCACCTTACGGTCGTCCGGGTAGGCGCAACGTGAACAGGGCTCCGCCCTCGGGGGCCCTGCCCGCCGTGGCCGTGCCACCGTGCCGTTGCGCCACCTGCTTCACGATGGCGAGCCCGAGACCCGAACCCGGCAGGGTCCTCGCCTCGGACGAACGGTAGAACCGCTCGAAAACGTGAGGTAGATCGGCATCCGCGATGCCGGGACCCGCGTCCGCGACCTCCACGACGGCGCTGCCGTCGCCCAGCTGGCGCAGGCCCAGCCGCACCGTCGAGGCCGGCGGGCTGAACTTCACCGCGTTGTCGAGGAGGTTCAGCACGGCCCGTTCCAGGGCGCTGGAATCACCCAGAAGTGTCCACGGCTGGAGCTGCACGTCGAACCTGACGTTGTTCGAGGCGCGCCGGCGGGCGCGGTCGAGCGACCGTTCCACGACCTCGACGAGGTCGACCGGCTCGTGCACGACCTGCGGGGCGTCCTCGCGGGCCAGTTCGACGAGGTCGCCGATCAGCGTGGTCAGCTCGTCGAGCTGGCCGCGCACGTCCGACTGGATCTCCCGCTTGTCCTCGTCGGACAGCGTGGGGGCGTCCGGGCGTTCCGACGCGAGCAGCAGCTCCAGGTTCGTGCGCATGGACGTCAGCGGCGTGCGCAGCTCGTGGCCCGCGTCGGCGACCAGGCGGCGCTGCCGTTCCTGCGACTCCGCCACGGCGCCGAGCATCGCGTTGAAGCTGTGCGTCAGCCGCGCCAGCTCGTCGTCGCCCGACACCGGGATCGGCGTCAGGTCGCCCGTGTTCGTCACGCGTTCGGTGGCCTCGGTGAGCCGTTGCACGGGCCTCAGGCTGGTGCGCGCCACCGCCGTGCCCGCGATGGCCGCGAGCAGCACGCCGGCACCGCCGATGAGCAGCAGGACCACGCTGAGCTTGGCCAGCGTCGTGCGCTGCGGCGTCATCGACTGGGCGATGATGATCGCCTGGCCGGGCTGGTAGCCGACCGCGATGACCCGCGTCTCGGTCTTGTGGTCGGTCCAGATGAACTCTTCGCGCTCGCCGTCCGCGACGTCCCAGGCCTCCTGGACCGTCGGCGGCGGCACGGACTCCTTGGGGTAGATGAGCTTGCCCGAGTCGGCCAGCAGCACGCCCATCTTCACGTCACCGGCCGCGAGGAACGCCGCCGGGTAGTTGGCGACCTCGTCGGGCGAGGTGACCTTCTTGCTGTTCGCCACCGTGGCGGCGCGTTGGCGCAGACCGTCGTCGAGCGCGTCGTACGTGCTCTTGCGCACGACCATGTACGCACCGAGGGACACCAACGCGACCGCACCGGCGACGCAGAACGCCGCGAGCCACGTGACCCGGGCCCGCAGCGACGCCCGCTGGAGGCGTCCTTGGGGCTCGAGGATCACGGAGGGGTCTCCCGCAGGACGTAGCCCACCCCGCGCACCGTGTGGATCAGCCTCGGCTCGCCGTCCGCCTCCGTCTTGCGGCGCAGGTAGCCCACGTAGACCTCGAGCGCGTTGCCCGAGGTCGGGAAGTCGTATCCCCACACGTCCTCCAGGATGCGGCTGCGGGTGAGCACCTGGCGCGGGTGCGCCAGCAGGAGCTCCAGCAGCGCGAACTCGGTGCGGGTGAGGCTGATCGGCCGGTCACCGCGGCGGACGTCCCTGGTGGACGGGTCCAGCTCCAGGTCGGCGAACTTGAGCGCGGCGGCGGACTTCTGGGCGACGTCGTCGTCGTGGGCGGCGCGGCGCAGCAGGGCGCGCAACCGGGCCAGCAGCTCCTCCAGCGCGAACGGCTTGGGCAGGTAGTCGTCGGCACCGGCGTCCAGCCCGGACACCCGGTCGCTCACGGCGTCGCGCGCGGTCAGCACGAGGATCGGCAGGTCGTCGCCGGTGCTGCGCAGCCTGCGGCACACCTCGAGCCCGTCGAGGCGCGGCATCATCACGTCGAGCACCATCGCGTCCGGCCTGGCGGCGGTCACCGACTCCAGGGCCTGCATGCCGTCCCCGGCAGTCTCGACCTGGTAGCCGTTGAACTGGAGCGAGCGGCGGAGTGACTCCCGGACCGCCCGATCGTCATCGACAACGAGGATGCGCATGGGGGCAGTCTTGCCGAGGGATCTGAGAGCCGCCTGAGAAGGGCCCTAACTGCGGGTGTGAGTACCGCGTTAGTTTCCCGCTAGCCCTCCAGGCCCCGTGCGACCGGCGCGTTCCACTTCCGCCAGAGCGCGATCAGCCTGATGGTGATGATCAACGACGCACCGGTGAGCGCGACCAGGCCTTTGGGCAGCTTCACCCATTCGCCGACCGCGACGACGACCGCCCCGGCGAGGGCCGCGACGGCGTAGATCTCTCTCCTCAGGACCAGCGGGATCTCCCGGAGCAGGAGATCGCGGAGCGCTCCACCGCCGATGCCCGTCGTCATCCCGATCAGGCACGCCGCGTACGGAGGGGCGCCGAGGGCGAGCGCGGTCGACGTGCCGGACGTGACGAACAGGCCGAGGCCCACGGCGTCCAGCAGCAGCACGCTGCGGCGGAGCTTCGCGACCTGCGGGTGGTACCAGAAGACGACCAGGCCCGTGCCGCCCGCGACCAGCAGGTACGGCCAGGTGCGCAGGCTCGTCGGCGGGTGCACGCCGAGCAGGACGTCGCGGACGATGCCGCCGCCCAGCGCCGTCGTGAGGGCCAGGATGGTCACGCCGAACACGTCGAGGCGCGCGCGGACCGCGGCGACCGCCCCGGAGGCGGCGAACACCGCGATACCGATCAGCTCCAGGACGACGAGCAGCACGAACGGAGAGCGTAGTTGGTCAGCGCGGTGGCGCAGCCCGGCGGTAACCGGCCTCCATGCGCCCTCCCGCGGACTCCAGCACGGCCTCGACGACGGCGATGAACCGCTCGGCGCCCTCACCGCGCACCAATGCCCGGTAGGCGTCCACGAGCTCGTCCTCCTTGGCGTCGCGCAGACGCCGCAGCAGCCACTTGCCGTGCCCGAGCCACCGGTTCTGCACGACCAGGGCGAGCTCGCCCGCGCAGGTCAGCAGCCTCGCCGCGACGAACAGCCGTTCGTCCTCGTCCCGTGCGCCGATCAGGTCTTCCAGCAGGTCGGTGGTGCCGTAACGGCGGTCTTCCAGCTCGGTGACCGTCGGAGGAGGCGGGCCGGCGTCCAGCAGAGCGCGCGCTTCGGCTCGCAGGCGTTGCCCGGTGCCGTCGGCGTCGAGCATGAGAAAACCCTTGGCGCACATGTTCAGCAACGGCGGCCGTCGGCCTTCGGCGTCCCTGGCCACGAAGTCCTGGAACGACTCGAGCGTGTGGCAGAACAGCTCCACCGGCCAGCCGCGGTGCTGCAGCGTCTCGCGGAACGCGCCGGGCAGGTCGTCGACGATCACGACCATGTCCAGGTCGGAGTTGGCCGTGTAGGTCCCCGCCGCGACGCTGCCGCCGAGGAACGCCGCCCTCGCGAGCGGGTACCGGACGTCGAGCAGGTCCCGCGCCACCTGCACCGGGTCCTTGTCCCAGTCGAGCGGGTGACCGGTGACGTAGTAGTCCTGGTCGGGGTCGAGCGGGCCGAGCACCTGCTCGACGCGCTGCCGGATGTCCGGGACCACCTCGTTCAGGTCCACCAGCCACGGGTTGTCCTCGGCGTCGAACAGCGGCCGGATCCGGAGGAACTGCTCGCGCGTGATCTCCCGCGCGCTGACCGGTGCCCCGCTGCGGCGCTTCGCGTAGCCCTTGAGGCGCCACCCCATGTTGTCGCCGTAGGCATGCCTGACGTCGTCCTGGTCCCCCGCCACGACCCCATTGTTACTCGACCGAGCCGTTCGGGTGAACAGTGACGCGCGTCAGAAGAAGTCGGCGAGCCTCGGCGTCCCGGCCGATCCGGCGAGCTGGTCGAGCACCACCGCGTCGGCCGGATCGCCCTCCAGCAGCCCCGCGCGCCGCAGCGCGTGGGTGTTCTGAGCACCGGAGAACCACGGTCCGAGTGCCCGCGCGTGCAGCCGCACCGCCCCGCTGCCACCGGGCTCGACGCGCACGGCTCCGTCCTCCGCGACGAGGCGGTGGAGACCGGCGTGCCACGGCGCGTGCTCGTCGACGACCTCCAGGTCCACCGCGGCGTTCGCGAGCCGGGGCCAGCCCCGTGCGGCCACGGCGGCGGGCAGGTCGACGACCCGCTGCATCCACGTCGAGGTCCACACCGAATGGCGCAGGGGCGTGCCTGCGAGGAGGTCCACCGTCGCCGGGTCGGTGATCCGCAGGTCGACCGCTTCGAGCGTGCCCGCCCAGGAGGCCAGCGACGCCAGGAGGGTGAGCTGCGCCTCGACGTCGGCGCCGATGAGGTCGAAGACCTTGAGCCGCCCCATGTCGCCGCCGGCCTCGCGGGTGGCCGTCAGGTAGCCGCGCAGGCCGTTCGGGCCGGGCAGCACGCTCACGAGGTCCATCTCGAGCACCTTGGCGAGGTCGATCCGCGGCGGCCGGCGGTCGGCCAGGCCGTCGACCGTCCGCGCCACCTCGAGGTAGCAGTCGTGCAGCGCGGCGAGGTCGCTCTCCCCCGCCGGGCGCGACGGGACCGGCTCGGACGGCCGCGGCACCGACAGCAGCCTGTCCATCGGCAGCTCGACCCACTCGAAGACGCCGGTGCGCTCCCAGCCGAACTTGCGGTACAGCGTCGGCACGGTCGGGTAGAGCGCCGAGATCGCCTGGCCGTGCTCGCGCATGGTCGTCAGAGCCTCGCGGAGCAGCGCGTTCGCCACACCGCGCCCGCGCAACGCGCCGTCGACGGCGACACCGCCGATCCCGCCCATGGGGACCGCGGCGCCGCCGTAGAACTGCGCGTAGGCGCCGATGCCGAGCACTCCGGCGACCCGGCCGTCGATCTCGGCGACGAGTCCGTGCGACCCGGGCTTCACGACCCGCTCGGGTCGCTCGGTCGAGTTGAACGCGAGCTTGCGGAGGCGGAACACGGCGTCGAGGTCGTCCTCGACCAGCTCACGGATGCGCACGGCCGCCTGTCTACCAGGTGAAGAAGCCCTGGCCCGTCTTCTTCCCGAGCTCGCCGCGGGCGACCTTGTCCCGCAGGAGCCGGGGCGGGTCGAACCGCGGCCCCAGCTCGGCCGCGAGGTGCTCGGCGATGGCCAGCCGCACGTCGAGACCGACCAGGTCGGTCAGCTCCAGCGGCCCCATCGGCCAGCGGTAGCCGAGCTTCATGCCGGTGTCGATGTCCGCCGCGGAGGCGACACCCTCCTCCAGCATGCGGATCGCCTCCACACCGACGGCGACGCCGAGCCTCGACGTGGCGAACCCCGGTGAGTCGCGCACCTCGATGACGGTCTTGCCCATCTCCTCGGCCCAGGCCCGGGCCTTGGCCACGTTCGCCGGGTCGACGCCGTCGTGGTGCACGAGCTCGACGAGCTGCTGCACCGGCACGGGGTTGAAGAAGTGCATGCCGAGCACGCGTTCGCCGGGCAGTCCCGCCGCGATCTCCGAGATGGACAGCGAGGACGTGTTGGAGGCGAGGACCGCGTTCGGGCACTTCGCGGCCGCGATGCCCAGCACCTCCTGCTTGAGCGGCACGTTCTCGGGCACGGCCTCGACGACCAGCTCAGCGTCCGCGGGCAGCTCGCCCGTGCCCAGGTTCGCGAACACCGCGGCGGCGTCGGCGAGCTTGCCCTTCTCCTGCGCCCTGTCGAGCGAGCGCCTGATGGCGGCCCTGCCCTGCTCGGCGCGTTCGGCGTCGGCCTCGGACAGCGTGACCTCGTGGCCGCCCGCGAGCAGGAGGTGCGCGATGCCCGCGCCCATCGTGCCGCCACCGATGACGACGGCCTTCACCGCTCGACCACCTCGGCGCTGAACATGGCGACGAGCTCCATCCCGCCGATCTCGGCGAGGTTGGCGCCGGACGTCGCCCACTCCGGCGACTGGATGGCGGCCTTGAACGACTCCGGCGAGTCGAAGTACATCTCCGCGATGAGGTGGGGCTCGGTCTCACCGAGGAAGCCGGCCAGGAACACCCGCTGCACCTTCGCGACCTCGGCGCGCACCAGGCCGGGGACCGAGCCCACGATCGGCAGGTGCGACTCGAAGTACTTCTCGTCGAAGCCCTCGGGGTCGTCGGGCTTCTTGTACAGCGCGATGTACTTGATCATGTGACACCATCCTCCTCGACTCGCCGAGCACTGTAACGCCCGGAGCACCCGCGGGGGTGGGGCACGATGGTGAGGTGCGGATCATCCTGCTGCGCCACGGCCAAAGCCTCGGCAACGTCGACGAGCTCGCCTACTGCCGCATCCCCGACCACGCGCTGCCGCTGACCGGGACGGGCGAGGAGCAGGCCCGCGCCGCCGGACCGGTGGTCAAGGCCCTGATCGGCGACGGCCCGGTCGCGGCCTACGTCTCCCCGTACACGAGGACGAGGCGGACGTTCGACCTGCTGGGCATCTCCGCGGAGCGCGTCGTCACCGAGCCGAGGGTGCGCGAGCAGGACTGGGGCAACCTCCAGGACCCGGTGCAGCAGGAGGTGCTCAAGCACCAGCGGCACGCGTTCGGCCACTTCTTCTTCCGGCTGCCCAACGGCGAGTCCGGCGCGGACGTGGACGACCGCGTGGCGGCGTTCCTCGACGGCCTGACCGTGCGGATGCACGAGGACGAGAGGCACCCGAAGACCGTGCTGGTCGTGTCGCACGGGCTGACGATCAGGTTGCTGTGCCGCCGGTTCTTCGACTGGAGCATCGACCTGTTCGAGTCGCTGTCCAACCCGGACACCTGCGAGAACCGCGTGCTCGACCACGACGGCACGGGGTGGAGGCTGGACCGCCCCTTCGACCAGTGGCGCGACTCACCGGACGGGACGGTCCAGCTCAGGCCCTAGATCAACCCGCGCTTGTAGGCGGCGACGAGACGACGGGGAACGAGCAGTTCCTTGCCGTCCAGCGTCCGCACGCGCACCAGGTCCGGCGCCGTGGCCTTCCACTGCGAGCGGCGGTGGCGGGTGTTGGACCGGGACGTCTTGCGCTTGGGAACGGCCATCAGCGCTCTCGCTTTCCGTAGCGGCGGTTGAACTTCTCGACCCGGCCGGCGGTGTCGACGAGGCGTTGCGTGCCGGTCCAGAACGGGTGCGAGTCGGCGGTGATGTCGACGACCAGCAGCGGGTAGCTGTTGCCGTCCTCCCACTCGACCGTCCTGCTCGACGTGGCGGTCGAGCGGGTCAGGAACGTCTTGCCCGTGGACGCGTCCTGGAAGACGACCGGGTGGTAGTCGGGGTGGATACCGGGCTTCATCAGATCTCCAGCTTTCGGATCGAGTCCACGAAGGACAGTTCGTCGTCGGTCAGCAGCGCTTCGGCGAACGCCGCGGTGATGGAGTCCGGTTCGCCCAGGGTGATCGCCACGATCCGGGTCGTCCTGCCCTCGCGGGGACCGCCCTCGCCGACGTGCATCCCGCCGCCCGCGGACTCCAGGTGCAGCGCGACGTCCGGTTCGTCGGCGACCCAGAGCCGGCCGCGCGAGCGCACGACCGTGCCGTCGAGCAACGAGTCGAGCGCGTCGTTGAGCCGCACCGGGTGAAACGGCCGGTCGGCCGTGAAAACCGCCGTCGAGACACCGCATTCGGGCGTCAGGGGCACCAGCCGCGGCCGCGTGCCCTTGCGCACGACGACCGTCTCGGGCGTGCAGCGGTGCGCACCGGGGGCGACGCGGTCGAGCACGGCGAGGGTCCGCTCGTCCGCGTCTCCCTGCAGCACCAGCACGTCGGCGGCCTCGGCCTGCGCCACCACGACCTGCGCCACCGTGCGCTCGTCGGTGACCATCGAGGCGTCGCCCAGCGCGTCGTCGAGCCACGTCGCCGCGTCCAGCACGGTGATCACGCACTCCACCTCGACGCCGAGGTTGCGGCGCACCGCGTCCGGTTCCAGCAACGGGTCCAGGTGCAGCACGACCGTGTGGCCCGCGAACGCGCCGAGCAGCTCTCGCAGGTCCTCCCTGACGGTGCAGGAGACGCAGCCGTGCAGCAGTTCGACGTCGGTCGCGATGCCGTCGACCCAGCGCCGCACGCACGTTTCCCCGGCGACGTGCCGCACGAGCACCGACCCGGGCCGGTCCCGCCACACCCGCACGGCGACGTCGTGGTCGACCAGCCCCGCCACCATGACGACAACGGTTTCCATGTGAGGTACCGTAGATGAAAACGAAAGTCGTTTCAATCTGGAGGTACCAGTGCGCTGCCAGCTGACCGGCCGCGAGCCGGGCTTCGGCAACCGCGTCTCGCACTCACAGCGCAAGACCCGGCGCCGGTGGAACCCGAACGTCCAGCGCAAGCGGTACTTCGTGCCGTCGCTGAACCGCTTCGTGACGCTGACGTTGTCCGCGAAGGGCATCAAGACCGTCGACAAGGTGGGCATCGAGGCCGCCGTGGCCCGGCTGCGCGCCCAGGGGGTGAACGTCTGATGGCCAAGAGCACCGACGTCCGGCCGATCATCAAGATGAGGTCCACCGCCGGCACCGGCTACACGTACGTGACCCGCAAGAACCGCCGCAACGACCCGGACCGGCTGGTGCTGCGCAAGTACGACCCCGTCGCGCGCAAGCACGTCGAGTTCAAAGAGGAGCGCTGACGTGGCGAAGAAGTCGAAGATCGCCGCGGACCTGCGCCGCCGCGAGGTCGTGGCCCGGTACGCGGAACGCCGCGCCGAGCTCAAGGAGAAGCTGCGGCACCCCGAGACGCGCGAGGAAGCGTTGCGGGGCCTGCAGAAGCTGCCCCGGGACGCGTCGCCGACGCGGCTGCGCAACCGCGACGCCGTGGACGGACGGCCGCGCGCCTACAACCGCAAGTTCGGCCTGTCCCGCCTCCGCCTGCGGGAGATGGCCCACCGCGGTGAGCTGCCCGGCGTGTCGAAGGCGAGCTGGTGATGCGCGAGAAGAGGCCGCTCAAGCGCAGGGTCAACCTCCTCGCGAAGGAGGGCGTGGCGGTCGTCGACTGGAAGGACGTCACGCTGCTGCGCAAGTTCATCTCGGACCGGGGCAAGATCCGGTCCCGCCGGGTGACCGGCCTGACGCCGCAGCAGCAGCGCCAGGTCGCCACCGCGATCAAGAACGCACGGGAGATGGCTTTGCTGCCGTACCCGTCACAGGGACGATGACGCGGGCCGCCGCGCCGGCCAGGAAGGCCAGCGCGGCGAGCTGCACCAGCAACGCGAGCACCCAGGTCGTGTGTTCGTCGACCGTCAGATCGCCACGAACACCCACCAAGAAGGTCGCGTAGAGGCCCCAGCACTGCACCGCCGCGAACGCCGCCCCGGCGACCGTCGTCCGCAGCGAGACAACCATGACGACCGCCGCGAGCAGGACCAGGGCGAGCAGCGGCCAGGCTCCGGTGAACGCGGTCACGCCGACTCCGCCGCCGAATGCGAGCGCCGAGCCGTGACCACCTCTCATTCTCCGCATCCGATCGGTGTAACCCGCGGATGAGATCAGCGCCACCTCTCCACCGTGAAGTTGGTGCTTTCGAGTGAGGCACGATCGCACGAATGAACCTGTACGAAGTTGTGCACCGGCGCAGGGACACGCGGGCCGAGTTCTCCGGCGAGGAAATCCCGTCCGACGTGCTGCGACGGGTGCTGACCGCCGCGCACGCGGCTCCGAGCGTCGGCCTTTCGCAGCCGTGGGACTTCGTGCTCGTGCGGGACGAGTCGATCCGGCGCGCGTTCCGCGACCACGTCCAGGCGGAACGCAGCGTCTTCGCCGCCCAGCTCGACCAGGAACGTGCCGAGACGTTCTCGCGCATCAAGGTCGAAGGGGTCATGGAGTCGTCCCTCGGCATCGTGGTCACGTACGACCCGGACCGCGGCTCACCTGCCGTTCTGGGCCGTCACGCGATCGCGGACGCGGGTTTGTACTCCGTGTGCCTGGCCATCCAGAACCTGTGGCTGGCCGCGACGGAGGAGGGCCTCGGTGTGGGCTGGGTGAGCTTCTACCGGGAAGATGTGCTGCGCCGCCTGCTGGACATCCCCACGAGGGTCCGTCCGGTTGCGTGGTTGTGCGTCGGTCCGGTTCGATCACTGCCCGACACTCCCGATCTGGAACGTCACGGTTGGCGCAACCGGCTACCCCTCGACGACGTCCTGCACCACGATCGGTACGGGGCGCGACCAACCCGGTAGCCTGTGCGGGCCGCTCGGCGAGTCGGAACGGAGTCGATGATCGAGTGGAGCAGCGCGATCCGCAGGTAGCGGGCCAGATTCCGCGGCTGGACCTCGAAGTCCGCGCGTTGTACAACGCTGGCCGTGTGCCGGAGGCGAACAGCCTCTTCGACGAGGTGGTCACGAAGGTCTCCCCCGGCGCCGACCGCTGGGTGCGCTCCGCGGTGCTGGTCAACCGGGCTGTGATGGCGTGGCGCCTCGGCCGGATACCGCTGGCCCTGGAACTGGCCGCCGAGGGGTGGACCGACCTCGACGCCGAACGGTCCGACAGCCCGGCCGTGGCCCACACGATGGGCTCCCTCGGTTACTTGATGGAGGGCATCGGCAACCGGCGCGCCGCCTTGGACATGCTGCGGCTGTCCGTCCAGGTGGCACGGCGCGCGGGCAACACCGACGTGCTGGCGCAGTGCCTGCAGCGCCTCGGCGGCTCGCTCAACTTCCGCGCCTGCTCAGGACCTCCCGCCGCGGCGCCCGCGATCTTCGAGGAAGCCCTGGCGTACCTGGACGAGGGCTTGGGCATCGTCAAGGACGAGGGCCACCGGCGCGCTCTCCTCGGTGCGTGCGGGCGGTCCCTCGCCGGCGTCGGCCAGCTGGACAAGGCCGAGGAGATGGGCGAGGAGACCCTGCGGCTGTCGTTGGACGCCGAAGACCTGTGGGGCATCTCGGTCGGCAACTGGGTTCTCTCCGTCGTGCGCCGCGAACAGGGCGATCTGGACGAGGCGCGCACACTCGCGTCCCATGCGGTGACGCACGCCGAACGCATCAACGACACGTCGCTGCTGCTGCGGTTCTCCACAGAGCTAGCGGACATCTGCCAAGCACTGGGTGACGCGCAGGGCGAAGCCGAGGCGTTGCGCCTTTCCATGCGGGCCTCCAGCACGGCCAGGGAGACGTTGCAGGAAGGCCTCGGCCAGGCGCTGGAGCAGCGCCGCGTGGCCGTGCAGGCGCAACGGCTCGCGGTGGCGGCGCAGGAGGCGGCGGCGCGCGACCCGTTGACGGGGCTCGCGAACCGGCTCGGGCTGGAACGCGCGGCGGCGGCGTTGCTGGAGTCGACGGCGGCACGCGGCCGGGTGCCGTGGCTCGTGCTGGTCGACGTCGACTGGTTCAAGAGCGTCAACGACGACGCCGGGCACGCGACGGGCGACGCGGCGTTGCGCGAGATCGCGGCGTTGCTGCGGCGCGAGTGCCGGGCGGACGACCTGGTGGCGCGCTGGGCCGGCGACGAGTTCGTGGTGCTGCTCGGCGACACCGGCCCGAACAGGGACGTCGGCCCGAACGTGGCCGAGCGGATCCGCGCGGCCGTCGACGGGCACGACTGGACGATGGTGCTCGGCCCGGTCCGCCGCCCGACGGTCAGCATCGGTGTCGCGGCGGGACCGGCCAAACTGGACCAGCTGTTCGCGGCCGCGGACATGGCGCTCTACCGCGCCAAGCGGCACGGCCGCAACAGGGTCGAGGTCGAGCCCTCGGTGGACGAGGTGCCCGAGATCGTCTCCGGGAACTAGCTAGGCGATCAGGCCGCCGCGGTAGGCCACCAGCGCGGCCTGCACGCGGTTGACCGCGCCGATCTTGCCGAGCACCGACGAGACGTAGCCCTTCACCGTCGCCTCCGACAGGTGCAGCGTGCCGCCGATCTCCGCGTTGGACATGCCCTGGCCGATCAGCACGAGCACCTCGCGCTCGCGTTCGGACAGGCTCTGGAGCAGCCTCCTGGCCGGCTCCGCCATCCGTTCGCCGTCGGCCACCGCCGCGAGAACCCTCGCCGCGACGCCGGGGTCGAGAACCGCACCTCCGCGCGCAAGGTCGCGCACGGCCTTCACGAGCTGTTCCGGTTCGGTGTCCTTCAGCAGGAAGCCCGCCGCGCCGAGGCGCAGTGCTTCCGACACGTACTCGTCGACGTCGAACGTGGTCAGGATGCAGACCCTCGGTGGGTCGGGCAGGGTCCGCAGCCGCCGCAGGGCCACCAGCCCGTCCGAGGTGCGCATCCGGATGTCGAGCAGGACCACGTGTGGACGGTGCTGGCGCGCCAGGTCGGCTACCAGGTGCCCGTCATCGCATTCAGCAACTACCTCGATGTCTCCGACGCTGCTCAGGATCATGCGAAGGCCGGAACGGACGAGGTCCTCGTCGTCGGCCAGCAGAACCTTGATCACGACGCCTCCCGCATTGGCGTTCCGTGCTCCCTCATGTTCGTGATCTTCGCGTACAGCAGCCGAAGGTCACGTTAATTCTCAGTTATCTCATCATGTGGTAACCGATTTTCGAGATCACCGGCCACGTTCACAGTTACCGGAATTAGGTGCCGACTTCGCTGCGTAGGCGCTTCACCTGGGGTTAGGAGGGGTCGTCGGAACACTGAGTGACGAAACATCGAAATCCCACTGAGTGGAATGACGTACCAGAAACACGGATACGCCCCGCTTAATCCGATTCAGAAGTCGTTCGCACCCTCGTTTCTGCCCATATGTCTCTTCGATGGTTCGCCGAATCGATACAGGACCTCCTACTCCGGTCAGGTAAACGCGAAGGTCTTTCGCAATAGCCTTACCGGAAAGTAACGTACGTCACAACAGCCCTGCACGGAGAGGAGCTTCGCGGATGCGGAGAGCCAACCCGGTGACGTCCTTGCTGGCGACCGCCGCCGTCACCGCCTCCCTCATGATCGTCCCGTCCGCGGCCCAGGCCGAACCCCTCGCACCCGCGTACACCGCGGACGACCACTGCCTCGGCCAGTGCGGCGACGTCCTGCCGCCCGGCAACAACGGCAACGCGACGCTGGCCGAGATCCTCGGCCACAAGGCGTTCGGCACCAGGCCCGCGCACTCGGCCGACCAGCTCGCCAAGTACGACGGCCTCGTCGCCGGCTACAGCGGCCTGACCAACGCCCAGCTGTCGGACTTCTTCAACGACGGCTCGTTCGGCGTGCCGTCCGACCAGGTCGAGAGCACCGTCAAGCCGCGGCCGGACGTGACGATCGTGCGTGACAAGAAGATCGGCATGCCGCACATCACCGGCACCACGCGGTCCGGCACGATGTTCGGCGCCGGGTTCGCGGCCGCGCAGGACCGCCTGTGGCTGATGGACCTCTTCCGCCACCTCGGCCGCGGTCAGCTGACCGGCTTCGCCGGGGGCGCGCCGGGCAACCGCGTGCTGGAGCAGAGCTTCTACAACCAGATCCCGTACACCGAGGCCGATCTGCAGAAGCAGATCGACACCGCCGCGGCGAAGGGCGGGGAGCGCGGGCGGCAGGCACTGGCCGACGTCGACGACTACATCGCCGGGATCAACGCCTACATCACGCAGTCGGTCGCGGCGCGGAACTTCCCCGGCGAGTACGTGCTGACCGGGCACGCCGACGCCATCACGAACTGGAACGACATCCAGCCGTTCAAGTCGACCGACATGGTGGCGATCGCCTCGGTGGTCGGCGGCCTGTTCGGCGCGGGCGGTGGCGGCGAGGTGCAGTCGGCGCTCGTGAAGCTGGCCGCGCAGAACAGGTACGGCGCCACCACCGGTGAGCAGGTGTGGAAGGCGTTCCGGGCGCAGAACGACCCCGAGGCCGTGCTGACCCTCCACGACGGACAGTCGTTCCCCTACTCGGCCTCCCCCGCGAGCCCCGCGGGCGTGGCGCTGCCCGACTCCGGCAGCATCACCCCCGAGCGCATGGTCTACGACGAGGTGGGCGGAACGGGCACCGCGGTCGCCGTCCCCGCGTCGCCGGAACTGGAGAAGGCCCGCGGGATCTTCTCCGACGGCGTGCTGCCCGCCGACCTGCTGAACAAGAAGCACGGCATGTCGAACGCGCTGTCCGTCTCCGGCGCGCACACCGACACCGGCAACCCGATCGCCGTGTGGGGCCCCCAGACCGGGTACTTCGCACCGCAGCTGTTGCTGCTGCAGGAGCTCAACGGCCCCGGCATCCGCTCGCGCGGCGTCTCGTTCGCCGGCGTCTCGATGTACGTGCAGCTCGGCCGCGGCGTCGACTACTCGTGGAGCGCGACCTCGTCGGGCCACGACATCGTCGACACCTACGCCGTCGAGCTGTGCAACCCGGACGGTTCCCCGGCCACCAAGGCCTCCTCGTCGTACCTGTACCGCGGCGCCTGCCTGCCGATGGAACGGCTGGAGCGCAAGAACGCCTGGAAGCCGACCGTCGCCGACGGCACGCCGGCCGGTTCTTACTCGCTGGTGATGTACCGGACCAAGTACGGGCTGGTGACGAGCCGTGCCACCGTCGGCGGCAAGGTCGTGGCGTACACGACGCTGCGCTCGACGTACATGCACGAGGTCGACTCGATCATCGGCTTCCAGGAGCTCAACGACCCGGACGCCATCCGTTCGGCCACCGACTTCCAGCGCGCCGCCGACAAGATCGGCTACGCGTTCAACTGGTTCTACGTGGACTCCCGCGACACCGCGTACTTCAACTCGGGCCTGAACCCGGTGCGCCGTTCCACTGTGGACCCGAACCTGCCGACCTGGGCCCGTCCCGAACACGAGTGGGTGAACTGGAACGGCGACGAGAACACCGCCGCGTACATGCCGTTCGCCGCGCACCCGAACTCGATCAACCAGGACTACTACGTCTCCTGGAACAACAAGCAGGCCCGCGACTTCACCTTCGGCGGCTTCGGCCACAGCGCCGTGCACCGCGGCGACCTGCTCGACAAGCGGGTGCGGGCGCTGATCGCGTCGGGCCGGAAGGTGACGCGAGCGTCCCTGACCCGCGTCATGGCCGAGGCGGCCGTGGCCGACCTGCGCGCCGAACAGGTGCTGCCCGAGCTGCTGCGCGTCGTCGAGTCGGCGCCGGTCGACCCGGCCCTCGCCCCGGCCGTGCAGAAGCTGAAGGACTGGCAGCGCTCCGGCTCGTTGCGCAAGGAGACCTCGAAGGGCAGCAAGGCGTACGGGCACGCCGAAGCCATCCGGATCCTCGATGCCTGGTGGCCCCTCCTCGTCGAGGCGCAGTTCAAGCCATCGCTGGGCGACGGGTTGTTCAACGCGGTCGTCGGTGCCGTCCAGATCGACGAGGCCCCGTCCGACACGCACGGTGCCGCGCCGCACAAGGGTTCGTCGTTCCAGTACGGCTGGTGGGGCTACGTGGACAAGGACCTGCGCAAGGTCCTCGGCGACCCGGTCCAGGGCGCGTTCCCGCAGACCTACTGCGGTGGAGGCACTCTGACCGGCTGCCGCACGGCCCTCGTGACCTCGCTGCAGGCCGCCGTCGCCAAGCCCGCCACCGGGGTCTACCCGGGCGACGCGGACTGCGCCGCGGGCGACCAGTGGTGCGCCGACACGATCATCCACCGCGCCATGGGCGGCATCACCCACGAGAAGATCCATTGGCAGAACCGCCCGACCTACCAGCAGGTCGTGCAGTTCCCGTCACGCCGTGGCGAGAACATCACCAACCTGGCAGCGGGCCGCACCGCCACCGCGTCGTCCCACGAAACGGGCTGGAACACCCTCCCACCGTCCAACGCGGTGGACGGCAACCCCACCTCCCGCTGGGCGAGCGACTGGAGCGACGACCAATGGATCCAGGTGGATCTCGGCGCAGTGCAACGGATCGGTCGCGCGGTGTTGCGATGGGAGCCGGCGTTCGGCAGGGGCTACCGCATCGAGATTTCCAATGACGGAACGACCTGGAGGAACGTTTTCTCCACAAGTGCTGGCGATGGCGGCGAGGATGTCGTAGCGTTCTCACCACAGGATGCGAGACACCTCCGCATGACGGGTACCCAGCGGGCCACCCGGTACGGGTACTCCCTGTACGAGCTTGAGGTCTACAGCTTGTAGGCCTTCGAGATGAGGACGCCGATCCACCCCCAGGGGTCGGCGTCCTCTACTTATGTCCGGCCTTGTGCGACATGGGCGTCGATCAGCCCGACGTGCTCCAGGTCCCGCGGCCGTCCCAGCATCACCTTCGTGGCCCTGATGACCTCGAGCCGCACGAACCTCAAGCCGTGCAGGACGTCCGCCTCGTCGATCAGCACGTCGGTGTCCCACCCGGGGAACCAGCGGTCCAGGAACTGGAGATCTCCCAACGTGATCTCCGCTCCCTCGGCGAGCGGTGTCGACTTCGGCTCACCGAGCCGCGACACGCGGTCCCAGGCCTTCCCCCGCGCCAGCACGTCGAGGTCCCGCGGATCGCCGATCACACCGTGGGCGTACAACACGGCACTACCGGTGACCGCGAAGTCCTCGGCCGGCAGCCCGAGGGCGAGCAACGCGCGGAAGTACTCGTGCTCCCAGAACCTGTTCATCACAACCTTCAGAGCGGCGACAGCCCGATCCCGAGCCTCACGGTGATGGCCACGATCGTCGCCAGCACGACGCTGGTCAACGTACCGACCAGGTAGTACTCGGTGAAGTCTCGGCTGCGGTCCGTGCTGATCCGGAACAACGCCTTGATCGTAATGGCCAGCGCCGCCGCCTCCGCCTGCCCGCCCGCGACCAGGATGAACACCAACGCCCGTTCCATCCAGCCGATGTGCGCACTTGTCGGGGCCAGTGATGCCACGTCGACCCCTTGCTGCTTGAGCTGGCGCACCAGCGGCCGCAACACCACGCGGATGAGGTCATCACCGACGAAGACGGCCGTGATCATGCCGGACAGCACGACAGACCACCGGTGGTCCTGCAGCGCACCGACCAGGAGTCCGGAAGCCCGTGATCCCTTGCTGCCGAGAATCGCCACGAGCACCGTGGTCACCAGGGCGAGCAGCACCGTGATCGGCCACCACCGCAGGCGGAACCACTCCCAGACCTCGCCGGGGTTCTTGCGCGCACGAACGACGACAGGGTCGTCCCCGGCCCGACGCCCGAGAACGCCGAGGACCGCCGTGACGAGCCCCGCGCACAGCCAGGAGGCGACGGCCGCGACCCCGTCGACCGCCGGGAACACGACATAGGCCGCGTACACCAGGCTGACCGCGACGCAGACCCACAGACGCTGCCCCTGCCTGGCGAAGCCGACAGGGACGGTGACGGCGACGAGCAGCCCGAGACTCAGCCGGGCGATCTCCACGTTGTCCTGCACATCCGCAAGACGCGCCCCGGATCCCGGCCGTGCACTCCGGGCGCGGGTTTCGCCCGGCCGGCCTAAACCCGGAAGAGGTAGTTGCGGATCTCGCCCCCGATGGCGTTCGTCGGCACCCACTCACCGCCGTGCCACGTGCTCATCCGGTACCCGCGCTCGGTGAGGAAGTCGGCGACGTCCTTGGCCTGGTACCCGAACCGTTCGACGTGCCGTTCCTCGATCTCCAGCAGGAACGCGGGCCTGAAGCGCTCGATGGTCCCCTTCGCGCCCTCGAGCACCTTGAGCTCGGCCCCCTCCACGTCCGCCTTGACGAAGTCGAGCCGCGAGATCCCCTGCTCCTGCACGAAGTGGTCGAGCGTGTCCGTCTTGACGAGCACGTCCAGGTGCTGCTCGAACTCCTCGTTGGACCCCAGCCCGTTCGCCCCCGCCGTGAGGAACGACCGCCCGGTGACGGGACTCCCGTGCCGCACCGGAACGCTCATGACCTCACGCCCCTGCTCCTCGGCGCCAAGAGCCACCGAGTGCCGCTTGATGTTCCGCCCCTCCCGGGGCCGCAGGACGTACGACAGGGCGGGGTGCGCGAACACCAGCGGTTCCACGCTGTGCACAGTCCCGTGTGGACCGACCAGCCGCGAGAGCGTCACCGTGTAGAGCCCCAACGCGGCCCCGACGTCGACGCACACGTCACCGGGCTTGACGACCTTGCGGAGCCCGATGAGCTCCGCCTCGGCATAGGGCGTGAGCCGGGCCAGGGCCCGCAACCCGGCGACAACCGCGGCACTGCGAAGTTGGGTCAGCACCTCACCGAGCCTAGACGTGTCCGTTCCGGTGCTGTTCGCCCGCGGGCAACCCGACCTGATCAGCGAACTCGGCCGCCACCCGAGCACCCCCGTAGACGCTCAGCGCCTTGGCCAGGTGCAGCCGCAGGTCCTTGCGGTGCACGTCCTCGAGCTCGGGCATGGCCCGCTCGACGCTGCTCACCAACGACTCGGCCCAGTGCGTGGCCGGCTCCCGCTGCGCGATCTTCACGAGCTCGGCGAGGTGGTCGGCCAGCTTGACCGCCTCCTGCACCTGGTACCCGTTGCGCTGCAACCACCAGATCGTCGCCGTGCCGACGTCCGTCAGGACCTCGTCGCGCAGGTACCGGATCTCAGCGCGTTCCACGTCCCGCTCGGCCAGCTTGAACGTCGAGTTCCTCAACAGCTCGATGTGCTTGCGAGCCATCTCGAGGTCCTCGTCCCCCACCGTGACCTTCACCTGCTCGGCCCGGGCCCACACGTGCGTACCGGGCACCTGCCGTTCGGTGGCGAGCTCGTCCCCCAACTGCACCTGCAGCGCGGCGTGGTGCACCAGCATCGCCTTGCCGCTGATCTCCTTCGCCCGCTGCAGGACGTGGTGGATGGCCGCGCTCTTCGGCGAGTTGTGCCGCAACCCGGTGGCCAGGTCGAGTCGCCAGACCACGGTCAACCGGAGCTGGAAGTCCAACCCGTACACGGCACTGGCCAACGGGGTCTCGAACTCCTGCTGATGACTGCTGGCCGGCGGCACGAAGGTGATGTCGTCAACGCGCCGGGGCACCCGCCGGCGCCACCAAGCCTTAAGGGCACCGAGCGGGCCAGGACGGAAGTCGGGCCAAGGTCTGCTCACGCAACCCTCCCTACCTGACGTTTCTACTCGAAAGAAGGTGGCCTGCCTCACTTCCCTCCAACGGCCGCAGCTCCCTCCTCTGGGTGTTCACGGTGCGTGAGGAACCGGCCCGTCGTGCCGTAGCCGGGGGGCGCTGGTCAACTCGGTGGCGGTACCCCGCTAGACTGCTGTCGCCAGCCCTAGTAGCTCAGGGGATAGAGCATCGGTTTCCTAAACCGTGTGTCGCAGGTTCGAATCCTGCCTGGGGCACCACCTTTCGCCGGGTGAAACTAAGGGCTCTGACCAGTGAAAACAGGTCGGAGCCCTTGGTCTTTAGTCAGGACTGAAGTCGATCTCGTCGCCCGTTCGTGGGGCTAGACGTGGTGCGATCCCGGCGTACGGTCGCACCATGAGCACCCCGAAGCGCCCCGCCAAGGGCCGCCAGCGAGGGGAGATCGAGCCCCTTCCGAGCGGTTCGCTGCGCGTCAAGGTCTACGCCGGCATCGACCCGATCAGCGGTCGTCGGCACTACATCACCGAGACCATCCCAGCCGGTCCGAACGCTGCGAAAGAAGCCGAGAAGGCGCGTACTCGGATCATCAACGAGATCGACGAGCAGCGGAACTCGAAGACCAAGGCCACGGTCAACCGGCTCATGGATCGCTACCTCGAACTGCTGGACGTCGACAAGAAGACGCGGAAGAGCTACGAGGGCTACATCCGCAACCACATCCGCCCGATCCTCGGGAAGCTTCAGGTAGGCAAGCTCAACGGCGAAACGCTGGACTCGTTCTACAGCGTGCTGCGCCGCTGCCGCGCCCACTGCGACGGCAGGCCGTACATCGAGAAGCACAAGACGACTGAGCCTCACGACTGCACAGAGCAGCAGTGCACGCAGCACGTGTGCCGCCCGCTCGCGAAGTCGTCCATCCGGCAAGTGCACTGGTGCCTGAGTGGCGCACTGAAGCGGGCCGTCAAATGGCGGTGGACCGCGACGAATCCGCTCGCGCAGGCCGAGACGCCAAGGCCGGTCGCGGCGGACCCTCACCCACCTACACCGGAGCAGGCAGCCGCCATCGTCAACGAGGCCTTCAAAGACCTCTCCTGGGGAATGTTCGTGTGGTTGGCAATGACCACGGGCGCCCGACGCGGTGAGATGTGCGCCTTGCGCCTCGATCTGCTCGACCTGGAGAACGCCGTACTGCCGGTCAAGACCAGCATCAGCCAGGACGGCGCGGCCACAGAGGAAAAAGACACCAAGACTCACCAGCAACGCCGAATCGCACTCGACCCGGAAACCGTCGGCCTTCTGCGCGCGTACCTCCAGTACCGCAGGTCGAAGGCAGCCGAGTTGGGCGTGAAGGTCGCGAAGGACGGCCGCCTCTTCTCCCCCAGGTTCGATCACGCCGAGTGGATCAAACCGGACACCGTGACCCAGCGATACCGCCGGATGTGCGCCCGACTCGGCTGGGACATGCACATTCACTCGCTCCGCCACTACTCCGCAACGGAACTGATCGCATCCGGCGTAGACGTGCGCACGGTCGCCGGACGACTCGGCCACGGCGGTGGAGGCGCGACCACCTTGCGCGTCTATTCAGCATGGGTCTCGGAGGCGGACCAGCGTGCGGCGGGGACCATCGGCGGACGAATGCCAACCCCACCGATCAAGGTCGATCTGGCCGGCGCCCCGGTCTCCACGCTCGAACCGGCAGTGGACAACCCGTACCAGAAGATCGCAGCCGACTTGCGCGGGGCGATCACCTGCGGCGCACTCAAGCCTGGTGATCTCCTTCCCACGGTCATCGAACTGAAAGCGCGATACGGGGTGTCAGCGGGTACCGCCAACCGCGCCATCTCAGAACTGAAGGCGGCCGGACTGGTGAACGCGAGTCGCGGCAAACGGGCTGTTGTGCTCGCGCCAGGAGAGGAACCCGATACCGCCCATGTCGTGAGCATTAAGCGCAAGCGAAAGACCGAGGAGCCAGAGGCAGTCGAACGTTGACTGGCGCAGTGATGCTCGTCTGCCAAACTCACAGGTGCACCGCGGTCAGCGCTGTAGCAGGCGTCGCCACCAGGCAGGCTTCGGCTCCGAAACCGGTACGCATACAGCAAGAGGGGCTGAAGGTCCATCATGCTGCGCGGCTTGATATGTGGCGAGCAAGGCACGCAGTTCGGCAATCTCCCGTCGGAGAGCTTCCAGCTTGTGATCCGGCGCGGGCGCAGTAGGCACAGTTGGGTGCTCGTCGTGCTGCGCGGCTTGATACGTAGCGAGCAGGGTGCGCAGTTCGGCAATCTCCTGCTGCAAAACGTCGGACTTACGTGCCCCGTCTTCCTTTGCGCGGCGCTCGTACTCAGCGCGCTTGAACTGAAGATCGGCCGCATCGTTTAGCGATAGGGCAATCTGAGTATCGTTGCGCTCAGCCAACACCAAGGCGACCGAGACCTCAGCATGCCTGCGCTCGCTGATGGTCCGTTGCAACTCTGCTTTAAGCTGATCGACAAGCGCTTGCTCACGTTCGAGTAAGTCCTCCAACTGACTGATTTTACTCTTCAGTTCATCAGTTAGACGGTAATCGGCGCGCAGACGGCGCAGCTCCTTTTCTAACTTCTCCGCCTTTGCTCGCTCCCGCGCTAGATCCTCCCACAACTTTTTCTCAACTTGGCTCAGCGACTCGACCGCACGCTGGAGTTCTG
Organism: Lentzea sp. CC55; assembly: GCF_021056325.1. Classification (NCBI taxonomy): domain Bacteria; kingdom Bacillati; phylum Actinomycetota; class Actinomycetes; order Pseudonocardiales; family Pseudonocardiaceae; genus Lentzea; species Lentzea sp. CC55. The sequence continues at coordinate 281,325 of NZ_JAJCXE010000022.1, forward strand.
CGGCCTTTGCACCGAGTTCCTCTTCACGCGCCGATAGGACATCAGGCAGGCTTGAGACCTTTTCCCGCTCCGCTACTGCATAGCGAGCTTTCTCCCACATATCCAGCACGGCCGGGTCAGTGACACGGCAGGTGAGCAGGATCAAGCGCACCTGGACGTTTCTCGGCAGCCTCTTTCCGTTAATGATGTCGGAGATGCTCGATGCGGACCGGAGGCTTGCACCTCGGACCTCCTTCTCGAAGCCCTCCACGTACCGCACCACATCGCCGTAGGAGCGGTCAGCACGCCTGAGGACCTCCCTCAACAGGCCACCGAACTGAACTCTCGTCTGAGCCGAAGCCGGATTCAGGTCGCCGATGTCCGGAGGCGGCGGTTCCACGGCGGGAAGCTCCGCGTTGACGCGTGTGACCACGGGTTTTCCTCACAGAAGGGTACTGGTGTCGTATGTGAGTCGGAGCATGCCCTGTTGGCGTTACTGCGTTCTGTCACGTTCGCCGAACGAAGTCGAACGTTCGACGTTGTGCGCGAACCTCGTGAACGCTGACGCCAACAGAAATCCTCGTCATGGCAGCCCAATCAACGCCAAAGACGGAGGAAACCATGCACGAGATCATTGCGACCGTGACAACACCGCTGCTCGACCTGTGTACTAGCGTCGTGCTCCTCATTGCCGCAGTCGAGCGACTGCGCGGCGAAAGATCGAAACGACAGCAGAACCGCAGCAAAGACAGCGAGTGATGTCCTACTCTGATCAGAGACGAGCAAGCTAAACAGAATTACTAGATAACCGCACGGCTGGGCATGGTCACCACACAGGCGCGACCATGCCCAGCTACCGCACTTCAGGCGGGAATGACAGCGTCGAGCAAGTCGGAATAAGCGAAACACGCGAACGGAATCGGAAGCTAGATCGCAGTCTGGATCGCTACACCGAAAACGAAGCAAGCCGCTTTTGCTGCCGCTGTGAGCCCACCTGAGCCGCGAGCAGCCGCGCACGTTCAACGTGCGCGGCTGCCTCATCTTCGGCGCCGTTCGCCATAAGTACCTGTGCGAGATCCACCCGAAGCGTCGTCTCTGCGCGCGCGAAAGTCGGATCAAGGCGCCGAAGAACATCGGAGAGCACCTCGATCGCCTCTCGATCACCGAGTCGAGCGAGCGCGTTGCCGCGCCACCGAGCAAGATGCGTCGAATCGAACACCAGGTAAGGCGTCTCTGCACCGTTGACGCATGCCGGCATCGATCGCAAAGCATCATCGAACGCGATCAGGCAATGCGCGCGCTCGCCGCTCGCCGCACACGCCTCGCCGTAGCCAGCGGAGAGCCATGAATAGAGCAGGCGAGGCACTCGACCATGCGCAAGTTCGAGTGCGTGCCGTGTCAGCTCCACAGCGGCGCCAGCTTCACCGAGGTCGAGCAGAACCACGGCCTGCCCAGCACACGCGTACGCCTCTAGCTCAACCGACCTAGCTTCCCGTGCGGCAGCCTTCGCGGTGTCGTAGTGGTTCCACGAATCGTTGACCAATCCCTGATCGAGCGACTGCCACCCGGCAAGCGCAGCCGCGTCAACCAGGAGTTCAGCGAGCGCTGCCCGGATCGGCTGATCGAGCACGTCTCGAAGAACGCGCTCCATGTGATCGATCTGCGCACACAACTCGCTCCGCAAGGCGGAGGCGCCCAGCTTCCGATCTATGACCCGCGTGATGTCGAGCTTCTGCCTCATCAACCCGACGGTGTCCATATCGAGGGCACGACCGGCTGCGAACCTCGCCCGCAGGGCAAGCTCGTCTTCAGTAGCCGTGAGGGTGACTTGTTCGACGGGCTCCAGCAGGCGTTCGATCGGCACGCCCAGCATCTCTTCGAGAAGGCGCCCGGTCGCGGCCGTGACTGGTCCCAGGCCGCGCCCGTCGTCCCGCTTGCCGGACGCCAAGCGGCGCACGTGCCGTGGGCTGATCGTTCCTTTCAGGCCGTGGTCGCGCGCGAACACCTCGGCAGCCTCGCTGAACTCTTCGGCGGTCTGCCTGCGTTGCCGCAGCAGCTCGCCGAACAGCGTGTGTGCCCGTTCTTGCCCGCGTGCCGAGCCCATCGGTCGACCTCTCATGCGCCAATGTCAGCGTTGCTTAGCCCAGGTCCAATCATGGCACGCTAGGTCAATACCAGGTCATTTACACCTCGCGCTGCCGAGTGAACGCTGATGTCTGCGGTTCCGGCAGCAATAGGCGAGGTGATGAGGTGCAGTCGAACGAGGACTGGTGGGCAAAGGCCGCCCTGGCGCAAACACTGATGCAGGCTCACGAGGCGCTCAGCCGTGCGCGTCCGAATCCGGCTACGCAGGACCTACGCCTGTGGCGCGACTACTACCTGCGCAGCGCGGCCATCTACACCGAGGTCGCTCAGATCGACCGGGGTCACTTCCACGAAGCGACGGCATGGGCCACGTGCGAGCGTCAACGCGGCGAAGCGCTCGACCGGCAGATCAAGGCCGATGCCGGCGCCGCATCGTCGGCGGGAGAGGCGAGCTGACATGGCGCAGAAGCTCACCGCGGGCAAAGCAAGCCTGGAAGTGCGCGCACTGAGCAGGGTCGTGTTGGGGTGGCGCCACCTCCGTAGCTGGTCGCTCGCGGAGTTGGGTGAACTGGTTGGCTACTCGGCGGCGACGCTCTCTCAGATCAGCAGGGCCGTGATACGTCCGTCGCCCAGCGATGTCCTGAGGATCGGAGCCGCGTGCCGCGCACCCGACGACGAGATCGAGCTTTGTGCTCGTGTAGCGCAACGGGCAAACGACCCTCAGATGTGGGACCGGATCAACGGTGACGCGTGGGCTCGTCTGGTGTGGACGCCTTGGAACGTCATGCTGGAGGCCACGGAACTTCTGATCGTGGCGACCGACGCCGTTCCTGAGCTGTTCCGCACCAACGCCTATAACGAGATGCTGCGCAAGTCCGGCGCCGTAGCCGGCTGCCTCGATCTCGGCTGGCAGCAGGACGTTTTAGCCCGGCTGGACATGGACGCCAAAGAAGCGGCACGACCAGGTAGCCACGGCCCGCTGTGCGTGCGCCTTCTCGTGACTGAGCCTGTTCTCACGTGCAGCGTCGGCGGAGTCCCCGCCATGATCGAACAGCTTGGGCGCCTGGAGGACCTGACCGAACGGACGGGGTTCGACCTCAACATCGTCAACGGCGATGCAGGACCGTACTTCGGCATGCAGCAGTCGTTCACCGTCATGCGGTTCCGAGCACCGCGTTTCGATGACGTCGTCCTCACGCGCACCCTGCACGGCGGCGACACCTGGCTTGAGTCCGCTGCTGATTGCGAGCCCTACGAACGTGCTCTTCTCGCGCTCAACAACGTCGTCAGAACACGAGAAGAGTCGGCCCGTTGGCTAAGCCAGGCATCGCTGGCTCTGTAAGAACCTCTGTCTGACAACAACTTCGAACAGCGTCAGCGTCGGCTGCGCATGACCACTGCCCAGGCGGGAAACTGATCATGCCAAAGAGAGTCTCCACCGTCCGCGGTCGCGAGTTCGGGGCAGGAGTTCGAGCGGCGATCGAGAGCACCGGACTTCCCTCGCGTGAGATCGCCAGGATCATGGGCTGCGACGAGGCCAAGGTCTCAAATGTCCTGAACGGCAAGGGTGGTTTCACGCAGATCGAGGTTGCTCAACTGCTAGGAGTCTGCCGGACCCCGGCGCCGGAAGTGGCGCACTTGATGGACCTGTTCCCGATGCGACACCACGGCGGCGGCTGGTGGCAGGAACATGGCACTTGTCCACCCGTCATGGTACGGACGGCGTTCGAGAACCTGCAGGTGGTCGAGACGCTCGTCAGCTGGCACGCGACCATGGTGCCGTTCTTCCTTCAGACGGCCGACTACATCCGCGAGGTGCTCCGAGCGTCCGCCACGATCCCCGCCGATGAACTCGAAGAACGGGCGAAGGCGCACCTCGCGATGCAGCGGGCGCTGCCCAATAGCGCGCGGCGCCTGTTCTTCATCCACGAGTCGGCGTTGCGCCTGCAAGTCGGTAGTCCCGAGATGCACGCGTGGCAGATGCAGCACCTCGCCGTCACGGCGAACCAGCCGAACACCACGATCAGGATCGTCCCCGCAGCACGCGGCGCACACGCCGGCATGGCGGGGCCGTTCACACTGCTGACCTTCGGGAAGTACGCACCGCTGGTGTGGGTGGAGCTGGAGAACTCCAGTTTGTTCGCCGAAGCCGAGGACGCGGTCAAGGGCTACGACACCGTTGTCAGTGCACTCATGGACACCAGCCTGGATGAGGACGAATCCAAGGCGTTGATCGCCGAGTTGTCCGAGAGCGCATGGGTTCATGCGGACGAAAGCGCAAGCTTGCAGGCGCCTTCGGTGGGACCGCTCCCGCCCGTGCCGTAGATGGCACACCTCAAGCGGCCAGCCCTGGCGACCTCCGTCACGCCTCCGCCAAGGCTGGCATCCGAAGGCCGTCGCGGTAGCCGATTTCACGTCATCGGGTACCGCGACGGCCGCGTGTGACGGGACTACCCGTCACACGTCACACCCGTCACGGCGGATCGTTCGCGCAGGTAGAGCACCGTTTCGGACCCGTCACAGGGCTTGTGACGATGTGACGGGTTGGTGGGACGGGCTGTGACGGGTCAACGCTCACCGTCGATCACCTCGCCGTCAAGGACGGACGCGTCCCGCAGACGTTCGGCAGCGGCGAGCAGATCCGCGACGGCATAGCCGCGTACCTGCTTCACCCCGTCAGTCGTCGCCACGCGGTCCCGAGTCGACCGGCACCCCAACTCGACCATGTCTCGTCCGAACGCCGTCCTCTGCAGTCCCAACGCCTCGACAAGCTCGGACGTGGGAAGGAAGTCGCGGCCGTCAGCACCCTCCCCGAGATACTCCACAACGGACGCCAACGGCTCAGGCAGTTCAACATCCGTTGCGCGAGTGGCCTCCGCGGACATCGGCGCACCACTCCCGATCGCCTTCGCGACGGCCGCGTGGTCGAGCATCGGCTGTGCTTCCTGACCGGCCGCGTGTCCGGTCAACGTCCCCTCTGCCTCACGCAGCCCACGGCCGCGCTCGCACAACTCCCTCCAGTCCTCGTTCGGCATGTAGAACGTGCGCACGGTCAGCGCGAGTACATCGGCACCAGCTTCCGTCTCGCCGTCCGGCCGCAGGATGCCCACGCCCTTGTGCGACGGCAGCAGACGGCTGCTGTCATAGCCGCGTGTGTTCATCTGTTCGCCCAAGACGATGTTGCTGTCACGCCAGTCGATGACCCGAAGCGCGAATCGCGAGCCGAGCACCGCGCGCAGCTTGGACGGGATGGTCTTGCTGTCGGGACGCTGCGTAGCGAGCACCAGGACGAGCCCAGCAGCCGGCGCCTTCTTGGCGAGCCACGTCAGCAACTCGCCGATGTACTCCCCTGCCGTGAGCTTCTTCCCCTGCACCTCGACAGGTGTGCGATCTTCGAGCGGTAGTTGAACCTCATCGATGAAGACAGCTGTGATGGGCATGTCCAGTGCTCGATCCCGAGACATGTCCGGCGTGACCTTCGACTCCGGGCACGTGAGGTCGTCCAGCTCCTGCATCCGCCGGTAGCGACCCTGAACCTCACCCACGAGTTCCACGAGCCAGTCGACGAGCGCCAGCACGTGTTCGGTGTCGTCGCCGGACATGAACCGGTGAGCAACCTGTGCCGCTGAAATCCAGTCCTTTCCTGCCTTGAAGTCAGCGACGTACAGCCGGACGTGCGGGTCCAGGATCAAGGCCGCTGCGACCAATCGAGCGGCCATCGTCTTGCCCTGCCTGGGGATCGCGCCGATGAGCAACGACGTCCACACCAACGGAAGGTCGATGCGCCGGTCACGAGCATCCCGCCCGAACGGCAACGGCCGCCACGCGTCCCACCTCTGCACCGCGAGCAGAGGCGTCCGCATCGGAGGCGCCGCGTACGGGTCCTCGTCCGCAACCCACATCGCGACCCGGCCGGCATGGCCGCCGTTCCCCCGGACACGCTCCACGATGAGCTGCACCTCATCGACGGCGAGCGCGGAGGCCAGAGCGTCCCGGTTCTTCACCACGTCAGCCGCCTTGCGGGTGGCCGGTAGGTCCACGGTGATGGCCCACCCGTCGCCCTGCCTGGTCGCCCGCTCGACCAGACGCAGCGTCTCATCCTTCCCGATCAGCTTCGCGTCCCGGAACGCGTCCACGAGCACCTGAGGGTCCATCGTCCACGTCAGCGTGCGCGGACCGGCGAGCACCGCCTTACGCCCCGGACTGCCGTCCTTCCGCCTACCGAGGACAGCGAGCGCCACGGCAATGACACCGCCACCGATCCACAGCACCCGGTGCCCGTACACGAGATCAACGACGGCGCCGACGATCGCCGCGCCGACGACCACGGCCCCGGTGACCTTCCACCGGAAGAGCGTCAGTTCACGGATGTCCCCGAACTTGTCCGCGAGCTTCTCCGACTGCTCGGCAGCCTCTCGGTAGTCCCGCACGGTGACCCATGACCTCCACCACCTGATGCCAACCACCAGGCCGCGCACCACGGCCCCGAGGAACCGGAACGGTGAACGCAGCAGGGCCACGACGAAATCCTTCGCGGCCTGCACCGCGTGAACGCGATCCTTCGCCCACAGCGGCACACGTGGTGAACGCTTCCACCAGTTCATGAACCGGCGCACCCACGTGGCGCGCCATACCTGCGGACCGTCGTTCACGAACTCGCCTTCGGGCACCGCACGCACCGGCAGACGCGGGTCCGTGACGGCCAACTCCTGGTCATCCACGCTCATGGCCGTCACCACCTTCAGAGAACTCCGCCGCGAGTGTTGCGGCCAGACGTGATGAGAGACCGCGCGAGCAACCGGTGACCTCGCGAACCCACGCAGGGCTCACCACGACTTCAGGTGTCCACACTTCGCGAGCCTTGGCTAGATAGTCCGCAGAGGACACGCGTGTGGACTTGTTCGCGTTGGGCTGCTTCACCTTTGCGCGCTCAGGACTTGTCACAACAGCCGCCGGAGGCTTGGCCGCGGTGACCGGTGCCGTCCGCTGTTCCGCCTCCGTGAACGCTACGGTCACGGCCTCCGTGAGCTTGTCTCGCAGGTCCGTGACAGCCTCCGCCGCGACGAAGACCACGAGCGGCGGAACGGAGTGCAGCACCACCCCGGACACCGAACCTGCTGCCCATGAGTGCCATGTGTTCATGACGTACGTAGCAGCGAGCGTGAACCACTTCGCACGACGAGTCCACGAACCTGTGCGTACCCGGTACCGCGCGGTGACCTGCTCCGCCCGAAGGATCGCCAGCAGCACCAGCGACACGGTGGGATCGAGCAACCACGCCGCGAGCCACGGCAACGACCACGCCGGCGTGCCCGCTGCCGCGAAGCTCTGCACGTTGGTCATGGTGAAGCCGAGACCAAGCACGATCCCCGCCCAGCACAGCCGGTCGACCTCAGCCCGAACCCGTTCGACGCGAAGTGCGACCACGTCAGGGTGCGTCGCGTAGGCCCTCAGTTCTGCTGCCTCCGCCGCATCTGCGGCGAGCTGCTGCGCTGCCGGGGCGGCGGGCAGCCGCCCGAAGGCGGCTACCCCTTCCCGAACCCGAGTGACCGCGTTCATCGCCGATCACCTTTGCCATGCGGACTGTCGTAGGAGGTGATCGTGAGAGCGCGAGTCAGCGTGTACGCGGCGAACAGCGCGGGAAGGCCCAGCACCACGAGCAACAACACGGTGTCGCCCCGGTGCGTGATCACCACCCACTGAACCCCGACGATGACGCCGGCCATCACAAGCACCCGCCCGGTGAGCGAGAGCAACCGGGCACCCGTACGTGCTGCGTTCGCCGCAGCCCTCGCCCTACGGGCGCTCGCTCGCCAGATCCACAGCACCACAACAACGGCACCCAGCACCGCAAGGACCTGCGTGGGAGTCAGGTTGATCGTCACGACGGCTCACCGCCTTCACGACGAGCCCGCCACACGCGGTAGAGCGCGCGTCGATCGTCCTGCGACAGCCCACCCCACACACCGGCCGTCTCCGCACCGGCCGTGCGCAGCTCCAGCTCCAGGCACACGTTGCGGATGGGACAGTCCGCGCACAGCCGCGCGGCCAACTCCCGATCGGTCAGGTTCTCGTTCTGCCACTCCGGCTCGTCCTCGTTCGCCCACAGCCACATGCAGACGCCGTCTCGTGTCACGATCTCCAGCAACACGTCATTCGGGACCTTGGCGTAGCGGTCGAGCTCAGCCGCGATCACCTCGTAGTAGTTCGCCGGGTTCACCACGCACCCCCGGCCTTGGCCTCGAACTCACGAGCCGACCGGCGCTCTGCCGTCATCCGCGCAACGTCAACGACGCTGCCGGACTCCGACGCCTGCCGGACGATTTCCTCCACCGCACGTGCAGGGATCACGTATCGGGTGCGCAGACGCACTGCCGGGAACGCGTCCTCTCGGATGGCCCTGTAGATGGTCGCGACGTCCACGCGCAGGATGCGCGCAGCCTCCGCGACTGTGTAGAAGATCGGCGGGTTACTCCCCGCCGTACTTGACGTAGTCATCAGATGTAGCCCTTTCGAAAGACTGATTTCTTCTCCGAAAGCGCTGACGTTGGCGTTGATTAGCCTTGAATTGCCGCCGATGTCAGCGCTAAGCCCGTTTCAGAGCAAGAGCGCGCGCTAACGTCGGCGCTGAAGGCGGAGCCCGGAGGCGTACGTGACAGAGGATTGGTCGGCAGTCGCGGAGGCAATGAACGCCCGCGCGGCAGAGCTGGCTTTGAAGCAGAAGGAACTCGCGGAGAGATCCGGGGTCTCGCTCGCGATCGTTCGAGAGATGCAGCAGGGACGAATCCAGCGGCGCCGGAACCCACGAACGCTCGAAGCTCTGTCGATCGCCCTCGACTGGCACCCGCAGCACCTGGGAGCGGTGCTGCAAGGGAAAACGCCGCCCGAGGCCGACTCGCCGGCCACGACCGGAGACGACCCGCTCGTCCCGCTGCTCAACACGATTATTCGAGAACTCCGCGGCCTTCGAGCCCAGGTCGGAGCGCTCACAAATCGTCTCGATGACGCAGGCCGACGAAAGGACTAGCTCACGTTCGCCGATTTGTTTCGGTATCGCTGTCATGTGAACAGAAGACAGCCGGAGAGGGGGTCAAAATAATTGCCAGCGGCTATCACGCCGCTTGTTAGGAGGAGTTAGGTCCGCAGGTCACGACCGTTGGGGAACGGGGGGACGTGGCAGCAAAGAAGCGCGGTGAGCAGCCTCGATCGAGGCTGCGGGCAGTCCGCGACGAGCTGGGGTACACGCAGGCACAGGTGGTCAGGTTCTTCCTGGCGCGTGGACAGCAGATCGGCGGTGCTCAGGCGACAGAGCAATCAATGCTCATCATGATGTCGCGCTGGGAGAACGGTCACGTAGAGGTGACCGATCCCGCCTACCAACGGTTGTTCCGAGAGTTCTACGGACGAACCAACGAAGAGCTTGGGTTCCCACCCGAGATCGAGAACCAGAGCGCCGAAGAGCTACGCGAACGACTGATCATCGCGCGCAGCATCGATCCCGCGACGCTCGACATGTTCCAGCGGCAGGTCAACGACCTGCGAAGCTCGGACCACAAGTTCGGCGCCGTAGTGGTCCTGGACCAGCTGAACAGCCTCGTCCGGCAGATCGAGGACTACCGCACGTTCAGCGTGAGTTCGCGCCACCGCGAACGCCTTGCCGCGATCCTCACAGACGCGCGGACGCTTGCAGGCTGGACGGCCCTTGATAGGGGCTCACAGCTTCAGGCGTGGCAGTACCACGAGGACGCGAAAGTCTCTGCGCGCGAAGCAGATTCGCCACACCTCCTAGCGCACGCGGCCGCACAGCAAGCGGTGATCCTGCTCGACATCGGGCAGCCGGCCGAAGCCGTCGAACTACTGGAGTACGCGCGATACGTCGCGGAGAACCGCGCGCCATCGCTGCTGCAATCGTGGCTCGCCGCGGCGCACGGAGAAGGGCTCGCCGCTGACGGTCAACGGGACGCGGCACTGCGTGCGTTCGATGACGCAAGCTCTTTGCTGCCAACAAATCCCGTCGATCCCGAGATGCCCTTCTTACTTCTGAACGACGGGCAGCTCGTACGTTGGCGCGGCAGCTCGCTTCTGCGGCTGGGAGATCAGGACGCGATCAACCAACTTGAAGCCGCAGTTCGAGGTCTCGCCACGCCTGGGCTCAACGCCGTACGCGGTCAGACCAACCTGTATGTGGATCTCGCCTTCGCGTACGCCGCTGCCGGCGACAGTCGGGGAGCACTTGAGTACGCACGCACAGCACGACAGCTTGCGTCCCGCATCAAGTCCGATCGCCAGCAACGACGCCTCGCGACCCTAGAGCTACCTGTCCCTCGTGGACGCTCCGACCGCACGTGAAGCTAGGTAGTACAAGAGAGGCACGATCGCACCAGAGCCCAGCACTTCACCACCCCGAACGAGATCAAGCACTCGATCTACAGGGATCCACTCGATTCGCGCGGCCTCCTCTCCGTCGGTGGGTTCGCCTACTTTCTCGGCGTTCCTCCAGACGTAGGCGTCCACCGGAGCATCGATGATGCCTGGCAGGGGCTGGAAGGTACCGATGTGCTCGGGATCGCCGACGGGCCGCCAGCCTGTCTCCTCCTCAGCTTCGCGAGCCGCAGTCGCAGCTGGCGCCTCGCCCTCTTCCACAAGTCCGCCAACCAGCTCGTAGCCCCACTGGTCAACAGCAAACCGGTAGCGCCAAAGAGTGAGTACTTCCTCACGATCGTTAATCAAGAGCGCTACGGCGACGTGGTCGAGCTGAACGACGTGATGCTCAAATCGACTGCCGTCCGGCGGCTGGACATCGACGAGCTTTACTTTCACCCAGCGGTTGTCGTATACGGAACGCTCGCCATGAACAGTCCACCTGAGTTCCTCTGGATACTCCGTCACTTGCTTAGCCTAACCTCACCACTGCGGCCCTACCAGGCTTCAGACGCTGATTCCTGACGCCGGTCGTGATCTCTGAGCCCAACACGACATGCCGGAGCCACACCTACCAAAGCGAATGGGGCACGAGGGCTAGAGTTCCAGCAAGCACAACAGGCGTTTACGGCAGGTGAGCGACGGCTTACCGCCTGCTGCAGAGGGGGCAACGTGGCCCGCATGAGCGGACAGAACGACCAAAGCGAACTGATCGTCGACCGCGAAGTCAACGCAGCTGACGAAGATCGTTTGAGCCATGCGCTCATCGCAGCACAGCTTGAGCAGCTGACACTAACCGTGCCCACACCATCAAATATTGCTCTTTATGGTGCATGGGGCTCCGGCAAGAGCGGAATTGCAAACCTACTGCAAACGCGCCTGAAGGGTCATAAGGGAGTTCGCTTCGTCCGATTCGACGCATATAAGTACGCAGAGAATCCTCTCAGGCGCAACTTCATTAGTGTGACCGCGTCAGCACTTGGCATCACTAAGTCTGACTTCCACGGTGATCTATACTCTGGCCGAACCACGACAGACTACGGCCTCCCGAAGCACGGCCTGCTCAAGCTAGTCGGACTCTTCTCGTGTATTCTCGCAGCATGCGCTGGCCTAACCTTAAGCGTGGTCGCCGCGCTATCAGCATTTCAGCCAGATCCATTCTGGACAGCCTTTGCATCCTCAGCAAAGACCGCAGCTACAGCCACATTGCTGCCAGCCACTATTCTTACCGCAATCATTGCGTTCGTAGGAAAAACGTTTGTCGTCGAGAAGAAGATCGAAAAGGCCGACAGTGACGAGCAGTTCGAACGAGTATTTCGCAAACTTATCGAGACAGCAAAAGTCGATCGTCTCATTATATTTGTAGATGAGCTTGACAGATGCTCACCAATCAACATCGTGTCGACGCTTGATGCCGTTCGCACCTTTCTGGATGTCGAGAAGTGCGTTTTCATCGTCGCAACGGACCAGCAAGTTCTTGAACAGGCGCTTACCACCAGCCTCAAGCAGGCCACGCCAGCAGACACGGTTAACCCGTACTACAGCACAGGCACAGCCTATCTCGACAAAGTCTTTCAGTATCAAATACCTATTCCGCCACTGCTGCCGCAGAGCATCACCAGGTTCGCAGCAGACCTTGTCCGCGCGAGACCAGGGCTATGGCGAGAGATCGATATCGATCTGATCGTCTCAGTGCTGATCCCTTCTCATGTCCGCAGCCCGCGGAGAGTAAAGAACCTACTAAACGCTTTCGTTCTGGCTTATAGACTTGCTGAAGCGAGGCAACAGGGATCTCTTTTGTCCACGGATATTAAAACTCGGGTCGACGAAATCGCACGGCTTGTATGTTTCCGAGTTGAGTTCCCTTTGTTCGCCCGCGACCTCCTAATCGACGCCAAGCTACCTGAGTACATCCTATATCGGATTGACGACCAGAGCGACGATTGGGAACGATTCCCGAATGTCCCTCCCGCTACGCGACTTCTGGTTGACCGCTACGTTGCACGTGAGCAACCGGTTGACCTTGTGCTTGCAAAGCATGAATCACCAAGTGATGTTGACGACTCATCGTCCAGCAACGCAGCCGGCGACCGCGAGCTTGTAGTCCAAAGGCAAGGACAACAGCTCATTGACTACCTATCCAGGACCCGGTCGGTCCTAGGGCCAAGGCGCGACCTTATTCACGTCCAAAGTTCAGGCAACGTCTTTGACCTTGACGGAGCTACTGCAGACTCTATTGACCAGTTCGCACAAGACGGGTCAATCAAACGCCTACGTCAGATTTTCGAGAAGCTGAGCAGCGAAGAACGCACCTCTGCGGTCGCCTTCTTGATTCAGCAAGCCCGCTCCGCCATTGGCGTAGAAGCCGACAATATCGCGCGCTCAGTACTTCACGTAATTGCACTAGATCAATCGGTACTAGGCGAGCGAGCAGATGCGCTCGTAGAAGCACTTGCGCCAACGCTCGTAGGATCGTCCAACGTCGTAGACGCCGACACGCTTGCAGGAGCTTGGCGACTTTCCCTAGCTAGCGATAGGGCTGGAGCACGCTCTCTTCGCAGCAAAGTTCTCGAAAGCAGCCTCCTGAAGTCGCACTATGAGCTCTTCTTCTATGTGGTCCGAGACGCTAAAGCTGCGCTAAGCGTCGCCGAGAACGACTTCGTCCAGCTAGTTCTTATGCACCTCTTTTCAGACATTCACGAGAGCGCAGCCAATGTCCTCTCATCTCTTCGCGAAAGCGACACAACTGCCCTCGTGATCGCATTGGAAGAGCCGCTGAGCGATGCGCTGTCAATGGCCTTCAAGGCCGCAAAAGAGCTGGAAGGAGAACAAGAAGAAGCGACAGCAACACCCAGCACTCAAGCAAAAACGAAACAACCGACCCCAGAGATGGTACTTAGCTCAGTACTCTCCTGGATTACGGCACTGGGGCGCAACGACTCAAGGCCCGCTGCGGAATATCTCATTCGAGCGGTTCTTCAGGTCAACAACCAAGAGTGCCGAGACGGCATCGAGAATCTCCTGCCAGACTTTGGCCAAGTAAAAGATGCAACGACTGCCACAGCCTTGCTCGTTTCTTCCCGCCGACGCATACTGAGCCTTTGGGTGCACTGGTTGCAAGCACTTGACGAAGTTGCACTGGCTGACGAGCACGTCGTTGTCTCGCTTCGCGCACTGATAAACGAATTCTGGAATAAAGCATTTTCCGATAAGAACCCACCCAGCCTGAATGCAATCCACAACACCGCCTCGGCCTGCGCCCGCCTAATCGGGCGTATCCCTAATGATTCAGTGGCAGAAACCCTGAAAGTTCCGGTCGACCTGGGCGAGGTTGCTACAGATGATGCAACGGCAGCGGAGCGTGAACGCAAGCTGCAGGTCGCTGAAATCCTCATGAAGGAAGCCATCGCTGATATTGCACCAATCTTCGCTGCAGAGGCTGACGCACTCGCCGAGTGCCTACAGGCCGACCTCTCACAGCAAGAAGAAGATTCCGCGCTAGTCAAATACGTGTTTTACAGCGGCCCGAGGACGGTCACAGGATGGGCGCCTGAATTTTTTGACGCAAGCGAGCCCGTTCAGCTCAAGGTAATCCAAGCGGTTGATTCTTGCGAATGGCTTACGCCAAGCACTCGCATTGCCCTTCAGCTCAAGTGCCGACTTTCACATAAGGATTTTGCGTCAAGCCTTGCTAGTCAGCTCCCCACCGCCGCAGACCTGACCAGAATAGTCGCCTCAAGCGACCTAGATAGCGCTGAGACGTTCACCAACTGGATCACAGTAGCGAAGCCAGGACCTTCGGAGGTGGCCGAACTATTGGGCTTTGGCACCTCAGTTACTAGTTCGTCAGCGGTGCTCAACTCGATAGCTGAGCGACGTCGCTCGATGAGCCCAGCAGAACATCAAAAACTCGTTTCAGTGCTACTGAGTGGAGCCGATCAACCTGTTCATTCGGATGCCGTACTGAAGTCAATTGGCCTACAGGAAGCGCCTCAACAGTTCCTATCCGAGCTATTTATTGCGCGTTACCAGCAGAGCACAAACAACACTCAGCGCCGACGCGTTCTTGAACTCTGGAAGAAGTCAGGGCTGACGAGCTCATCCGCGCGACGCTCGCTTGTGGAGCAAGTATTGATTCCCCTCGCTTCGCTTAACTCCGATGGGAAGAACAGCAGCGCCGCGGACCTTGTCCTTGAATTTCTTCCAGATCTAGCTTCTCCGATTCCGAACGGAACACGGCGCGCCATCAGCGCAGCAGTCATCGGGGCCGCGAGCGACAAGAAGCTCAAGGACCGCACGGTCAAGGTGCTTGAACGCATGGGGTACCCAACGAAGCGCGGCTTCTTCCCCTGGCAGCGCGAGATCGACGAGTCCAGAACGTAGACGCTCGCAGCGGACTGTTGCGGTCCAAGCGCGTGGTGCGGATCGTGGTGCGAACTGTGGCCGAACCGAGACGATGCAGGCCATGGTGCGAGCTCGTTTGGCCATATCGCAGCAGGTAGACACCCTGTCTCAGCGCGATCAGCACATTCCTAAACCGTGTGTCGCAGGTTCGAATCCTGCCTGGGGCACCACCTTTCGCCGGGTGAAATCAAGCTCTGACCAGCGGCAACGCGGTCGGAGCTTGATCTTTTCGCCCCCAAAGCCGCTCACGGAGAACGCAGCGCCGAACAGCGTCAGCCACCAGAGCGCACGAAACGGATGTAAGGCTCGTAGGCCGAGAGGTCGCGGTCAGGCTCATAGGTGCTGAGGTAGTAGTAGTCGGCCACGATGTTCGCCTGCTGCTCGGTGTTGAAGTCCGCGAAGGTCTTGCCGCGCAGGCCTTCGACGCCGCCGTAGTCGTAGAGGCTCTTCTTGAAGAAGCCCGCGATGGCGGTGGGCAGGAGGCTGAGGACGCCGCGCCCGTGCTGGTACTGGTAGGCGTGGGTCAGCTCGTGGACCAGCCAGCGTTCGTAGCGGGCCTGGTGTTGCGGGGTGGTCAGGACTCCCCTGGGGAACGTGACCAGGCGCGGGAGGGTGCGGGCCACGCCGAAGCTGCCGAGGGCGCCGCCTTCGGCGAGGGTCAGGGCGCTGATGTCGAGGGCGTCGCCGAACACCTCGCGGGCTATCGAGGCCTCGCGGGACTCCAGGTTGCGGCGGAAGACTGGTCGGAACACCACGGCTGCTCCCTGTGTGCGCATCGGGATGTCGATGGTAGGCAGGAAGCGGGTGCCCACGAACTGCGGAGCGAGCTCAGGTCACCGGGCCGGTGAGGCGGTAGCGGATCTCCTTCAGCTCCTTGCCGTCCACGGTCTCGACCTTCTCGTGGCCGTCGGCGCGGAAGCCGAGGAGCTCGTAGAAGCGGCGGGCGCGCGGGTTCTCGTCGAACACCCACAGCACGACGTCTTCGTGGCCGGCGAGGGCTGTCCTGGCCAGTTCGCGGGCAGGCCGGTGCCCTGGGCGGAGGGCAGGACGTAGATCGCGTGCAGCTGGGAGGTGGCGTCGGGTTCGCTGGACGGGCCCACGCAGATGAAGCCGGCCACGGTGTCGTTGAGCAGGCCCACCCACACGCCGCCGTGTGGGATCGAGCGCTCCCACATCGACGTGCGGGCTTCTGTGGAGAGGTTGTCGAGCTCCGAATCGGGGACCAGGCCGCGGTAGGCGGACTGCCAGGTGCGGACGTGCACCGACGCGATGGCCGGAGCATCTGCCGGCACGGCTGGGCGGACTGTCATGGTTTCCCCCAATGGCATGATCGATCGCATGCGCATCATCGTTGACGCGGACCCCGGGATCGATGACGCCCTTGCTCTGTACTACCTGCGCGACCGGCCCGAGGTCGAAATAGCCGCCATCGGCACGGTGCACGGCAACGTTCCGGTGGAGCTGGCCACGGCCAACGCGTTGCGGCTCACGGAGCGCCTCGGTCTCGACGTGCCCGTGGCCACGGGGGCCGCGAAGCCGCTCGCGCAGCCGCTCATGACGGCCGAGGACGTGCACGGGGCGGACGGGCTCGGCGGGTACGCCGGTGACGAGCCCACGACCAGCCCCACCGGGCAGAGCGCCGCCGAGCAGCTCGCGGACCTGGCGCGGCGGAACCCCGGTGAGTTGAGCCTGCTCGCGATCGGGCCGCTCACCAACGTCGCGCTGGCGCTGCAGATCGAGCCACGGCTGCCGCGGCTGCTGGACAGGGTCGTGGTCATGGGTGGTGCGCTCAACGTGCCGGGCAACATCACCTCCCACGCCGAGGCCAACTTCTGGCACGACCCGGAGGCGGCGGACCTGGTCCTCGCCGCGGGCTTCGAGGACCTCACGATCGTCGGTCTCGACGTCACCATGGAGTGCCACGCGCCAGCCGAGTGGCTGGAGGCGCTGCCCGGCGACTGCTACCCGCGGCGGATCCTCGGCTTCTACGCCGACTTCTACGGCAGCTTCCTGGGCAAGCGGGGGTTCGTGCCGCACGACCCGCTCGCCGCCGCGGTCCTGGTCGAACCGGACCTCGCCACGTACCACGAGGACCGGTTCGCCATCGAGCTCACCGGGCGGTACACGCGCGGCAAGATCGTCGCCGACCAGCGGTTCCTCGCGCCGGACAGCCCTTTCGGCCGTGACATCGCCACCGAACGCACGAAGGCGAAGTACGCCGTCACCGCGCGGACCGACGTCTTCCTCGACCAACTGAGGCGCGCTGTGACACAACCATGACGAACCGACGACGGAACCCGGACGAACAGCCGGGACCGTCGGAGGGGTGAACGTCCACTCGAAACGATGGCTCGCGGTCTCGGGGGCCGCCGTGGTCATCGCCGCGGGTGTCGTGGCCGGGGGTTCGTACTGGCGGCTCGAGAGCAACCTCGAGACCGTCGACCTCGCTCGGGAGATCACCCACCCCAGGCCTCCGTCGACGCCCGGCCGCCCCCTCGACGTCCTGCTGATCGGCAAGGACGACGACCGGTCCGACACCGCGATGGTCGTGCGGCTCGACGCGAAGGGCGACCGGGCCCGGGTCGTCAGCATCCCGCGCGACACGATGGTGCCGAGGCCGCGGTGCGGGGACACCCCTCCGGCCGCGATCGCCATGTTCAACAGCGCGTTCTCCACGGGCGGTGCGGCGTGCACGGTGGCGACGGTCGAGCAGCTGAGCGGCATCCGGATCGACCACTTCGTGCAGATCGACTTCGGTGGATTCCGCGACGTCGTCGACCGGCTCGGCGGAATCGACGTCACCCTGCCCGAGGCGATCGACGACGACAAGAGCGGACTGCGCTTGCCGGCCGGGCCGGCGAAGCTGAGCGGAACGCAGGCGCTCGCATTCGTCCGGACCCGGTACAGCATCGGCGACGGGAGCGATTTGAACCGCATCAAGAACCAGCAGCTCTTCATGCGCGCGTTGAGCGAGAAAATCGCGAACGAGAACTGGCTCGCCAGTCCGCGGAAAACCTTCGAACTCGCCGACGTGATGACGAGGTCCGTCGTCACGGACACCGGCATCGGGTCGGTCGCGGAACTGGCCGGCCTCGCGGGCAAGCTCACCGCGTTGAGGCCGGACGCGATCACCTACGTGACGCTGCCGACCGAGGCCTACCCGCCGGACCCGAACCGGGTCCGGCCGAAGCAACCGGAGGCGGACGCCCTCTGGCGGGCCGCCTGACCTAGCAGGCCGCGCCCTGCCACTCGCGCGGTCCGGGCCACGGCTGAGGAGACCCCCAGCGCTCCTCAGCCGTGGAAGTTCTGCCCCAGTCTGCCTCTGCCACTTCGACGGTCTCCCGATCTCGTGAGGGACGTGCGGTCGAGGTTGTCAGACCACCTCGTTATGGTGGGTTCCTGACAGCTCGTCCGGTGCGTGCGCCGCAGCTCAGACGGGCGGTACGCGTTTTCCGGACCGGAGGGGGGAGGCCGCTTGGGACCCCGTGGCGTCTTCGCGGAGCGCTTCGCGCTGCTCTACGCGGAGGCGGGAGACCCTCCGCTGAAGCGGGTCACGGAGTCGGTGGCGCGCGCCCGCCGGACGGACGAACGGGGCAGGCCGCTGCGGGTGCCCGCGCAACGGGTCAGCGACTGGCGGCGGGGGCGCAACGTGCCCGCCCGGTTCAGCGGGCTGAGCGCGGTCCTCGAGGTCCTGGTCGGCGAGGCCCGCAAGCGCAGGCCGCAGCCGGTGATCGACGGTCTCTACGAACTGGACGGCTGGCGCGCGCTCTGGGAGGAGGCGCTCGCGAGCCCCGCCTCGGAGGCGGAAACACCCTCTCAGGAAGACAGCGCGGTCTGCCCGTACATGGGCCTGAGCGCATTCGGTCCTGACGACGCGAATTGGTTCTTCGGCCGGGAAAGAGCGACGGAAGCACTTCTCGGGCGAATGGACGAAAACGGCATCACAATGCTGGTCGGCGCCTCCGGGGCCGGCAAGTCGAGCCTCATGAAGGCAGGCGTGATACCGCGCCTGGACAAAGAGGTCGTCGTCATCTCCCCCGGCACCGACCCGTTGAAGGAGCTCGGGCTCCGGCTGCCGGAACTGGCGCACGCGCTGGAGGCGGCGGCCGAGCAAGACCTGCCGGCCGGCTTCGCGCACGAGGTGCAGGCCGCGGTCGGGGACAGGGTGGTGATCGTCGACCAGTTCGAGGAGGCGTTCACGCTCGGCGGCGACGAGGACCGGCTGCGGGTCTTCGTGCAGGCGCTGCACGTGGCGGCGGAGAAGACGGCGGTCGTGCTGGGCGTGCGGGCCGACTTCTACGGGCGCTGCCTCGACTTCCCCGAGCTGTCCGAGGCGTTGCAGAGCAGGCAGATGGTGCTCGGCGCGATGTCGGCCGCCGAGGTGCGCGACGCGGTGACGAACCCGGCCAGGGCCGCGGGCCTGCAGCTCGAGGCCGGTCTGGTCGACCTCATGCTGCGCGACCTCGGCACGCACAACCGCCGTGGCAAGGACGCCTACGACGCGGGCGCGCTCCCCCTGCTCAGCCACGCCCTGCTCGTCACGTGGCAGCGCAGGCAGGCCGGGCGGCTCACGATCGCGGGCTACCGCGCGGCCGGCGGCATCCAGGGCGCCGTCGCCGCCACGGCCGAACGCGCCTGGGCCGACCTC
This sequence comes from Lentzea sp. CC55, assembly GCF_021056325.1. Taxonomy (NCBI): domain Bacteria; kingdom Bacillati; phylum Actinomycetota; class Actinomycetes; order Pseudonocardiales; family Pseudonocardiaceae; genus Lentzea; species Lentzea sp. CC55. The sequence continues at coordinate 300,862 of NZ_JAJCXE010000022.1, forward strand.
GACGAACCGGCCAGGGCGGCCGCGCGGCAGCTGCTCCTGCGGCTGGTCAGGGTGGGCGACGACACGCAGGACACGCGCCGCCGGTCGAGCCGCCACAGCCTGCTGGAGGCGAGCACCAACCTGCCCGCCGCCGAACGGGCGCTCGAGGTGCTGACCCACGCGCGCCTGATCACCGCGGACGCCGGCGCGGTGGAGATCACGCACGAGGCGCTGCTGCAGGCCTGGCCCCGGTTGCGCAGCTGGATCGACGAGGACCGCGCCGGCAACCTGACCCGGCAGCGGCTGGAGGAGGACGCGGCCACCTGGGCCGCGCACGACCGCGACTCGTCGTTGCTCTACCGCGGCGCACGGCTGGAGGGCGTGCGGCAGCAGCGGGGTGTCACCACGGTCGCGAAGGAGTTCGTGCGGACGTCAGAGCGCCAGCACCGCAAGAGCGTCTGGCTCCGCCGCAGCGCCATCTCGCTCGTGGTGGTGTTCGCGCTGATAGCGGCCAGCGCGGCGGTGATAGCCGTCCGGCAGCGCAACGACGCGGTGTTCCGGCAGGTGGTGGCCGAGGCCGACCGGCTGGCCGACACCGACCCGTCGGTGGCCGCGCAGCTGCTGCTCGCCGCCCACCGGATGCGGCCGGACGACCTGGACGTGGGCTCCAAGCTGCTCGCGAACCAGCAGACGCCGCTGGCCGTGCCGCTGCAGGGCCACACCGGCGCGGTCTACCTGACGTCGTTCACGAAGGACGGCACCGTCCTCGCGACGGCGAGCTACGACCGCACGGCCCGCCTGTGGGACGTGCGCGACCGCTCGAACCCGAAGCCCCTGGCGGTGATCAGCGGCCACACCGACTGGCTGACGTCCGCGGTGTTCTCGCCGGACGACCGGGTCCTCGCCACCACCGGCAACGACAGGACGATCCGCCTGTGGGACATCGGCGACAAGGCGAACCCCAGGCACGTCAAGACGATCGAAACGGGCAACGGCACCAGCTACCTGCTGGAGTTCAGCCCCGACGGCAGGACGCTGGCCGCGGCGAACGAGGACAAGACCGCGCGGCTGTGGGACGTCAGCGACCCGGCGGACCCGAAACCGCTCGGCGAACCGCTGCGCGGCGCCACCGCCGCGGTCAGGACGCTCGCCTTCACCCAGGACGGCAGGACGCTCGCCACCTCGGGCGACGACCAGACCATCCGGCTCTGGGACGTCGCGACCAGGACCCCGGTCGGCAAGCCGATGTCCGGCCACACCAACGGCGTGCACTCGGTGACGTTCAGCCCGGACGGCCGCCTGCTCGCGTCCGCCGCCGACGACACGACGGTGCGGCTCTGGGACGTGGCGACGCAGGCACCGGTCGGTGATCCGCTCGTCGGCCACACCGCCGGCGTGTGGTCGGTGAAGTTCAGGCCCGACGGGCTGGTGCTCGCCTCCGGCGCCGTGGACGGCACCGCCCGGCTGTGGAACGTCACCGACCCGGTCAACGCGAACCAGATCGGCAAACCGCTCGCGGCGCCGAGCGGTGGCGTGTTCGCGGTCGGCTTCACCCCGGACGGCCGCACGCTCGCCACCGGCGCCGGGGAGAACTCGGTGCGGCTGTGGTCGTTGCCCGAGCACGTCGTGCCGGTCCCGGCGGGCAACGCCGGGGTGGTGTCGTTCAGCAGGGACGGCGAGCTGCTCGCGACCGCCGACGGCACCGGCGGCAAGGACGGCAAGACCGCGCGGCTGTGGGACACGACGGACCCGTTCAGGCCCCGGTTCCTCGGCTCGGCGAAGGTCAGCCCCGACCGGGGTTCCGTGCGGGTGCAGCTCAGCCCGGACGGCAAGGTGCTCGGCACGTTCGCGGGCGAGAAGACGCTGCAGCTGTGGGACACGAGCGACCCGGCTCGGATCACGCCGCTCACCGAGCCGATCATGCTCGGCACGAGGTTCGCGAACCAGCTCGTCTTCTCCCCCGACGGCAAGCTCCTGGTGACGAGCGCCGACGACGAGTCGGTGCAGCTGTGGGACGTCAGCGATCCGGCGAACCCGCTCGAGCTGGGCGAGCCGCTGCCGGGCCACGACGGCTACGTCAACGACACGGCGTTCAGCCCGGACGGCAGGACCATGGTGACGGCGAGCAGCGACCGCATGGTGCGGCTGTGGGACGTGACCGATCCGGGTGCGCCACGACTGCTCGGCAAGCCGCTGGAAGACCACCACGAACCCGTGCAGCGCGCCGTCTTCACACCGGACGGCTCCACGCTGGTCACCGGTGGCACCGACAAGGCGATCCGGCTCTGGGACGTGCGCGACCGGGAGGAGCCGGTGGCGATCGGCGTGCTCACCGGGCAGACCCAGCAGGTCTTCTCGCTCTCGGTGACACCGGACGGGAAGACGCTCGCGAGCGGCAGTTCGGACAAGACGTTCCGGTTGTGGGACATCTCCGATCCCGCGAGCGCGACCCCGCTCGGCCAGCCGATGGCGCTCGCGTCCGGCGCCGAGCCGAACGTGCAGTTCCGGCCGGGCACCAGCGTTCTGGTGCTGTCCGGCACGGGCGACGGCCTGCTGCGGGCGTGGGACGTCGACGTCGCGCACGAGGCGGAACGCATCTGCGCCACCACGAGAGGAGCGCTCACGGAGAAGCTGTGGCAGTCGCGCCTGCCCCAGGTGGAGTTCCAGAACCCCTGCTGACCGGCGGCAATCCGCTCAACAGCGCCTCACCGACAGCAGGTCGTCGGTTACTGTCCGCTCCATGCGTCTTCTTGCTCGGGTCGGCAGCTTGCGCGCGGTCGTCGCGGTGACCGTCGGGTTCATCGCCCTCAACATGCTCCTGGTGGTTCTCGGCAACGTCACGGACTACGGCACGAACGAGGCGTTCGTGCGGCACGTCCTCGCCATGGACACCACGTTCGGCGAAGGTCTGAAGTGGCGGGCCATCACGAGCCCCGCCGTCGTCACGATCGTCTACGTCGCGATCATCGTGTGGGAGGCGATCTCCGCGGTCCTGCTGACCGCCGGCACGATCGCGTACCTGCGCGACAGGGAGGACAGCGCGCGCAGGTTCGCGTCCGCGGGCCTGCTGATGGTCGTGGCGCTGTTCCTGGGCGGCTTCATCACGATCGGCGGCGAGTGGTTCGCGATGTGGCAGTCGAAGGACTGGAACGGCATCGGCGCGGCCCTGCGCATGGTGACCATCGCGGGCTTCGCGCTGGTCCTGGTGCACCTCACCCCGCGTCGGGCCACCGCGTAGTCGGCTCCCCGCAGAACACCGGCCCGACCCCGGCGTCGGCGCCCAACGAAGCCCACCAGTCGCGCTGCTCGGCGTCCTCGACCGGATCGACCACCACGAGCCCACCGGCTTCGTGCACGAACCCGACGAGGTCGCTGAGCACGTGCGACACGAGCTCGTCCGGCTTCTGGCAGCGCCCCTTCACCCGCACGGCCGTGACGCCGAGAGAACGGACGAGCTCGATCTCCGCCGTGGACCCCTTGAAGTCCCGCGCGCCGATGTGGATTCCCATGTCCGACAACAGGTCCAGGTTGTCGGCGGCCTCGCTGTCCTGCGACGCGAGCACGTGCACGGGAAAGCCCAGCAGCAACCGGCCCGCCGGCAACCCGGTGTCCGCGAGCACCCGCCGCACGTCCCGGACGAGGTCGGGACTGTTCGCCAGGCTCTCGGTGAGGCACACCGCGAGCACTTCCTCGTGCTCGCACGCGGTCTCGGCCGCCCTGCGCAGCATCCACTCGCCCAACGGCAACATCAACCCGGTGTGCTCGGCCATCGACACGCACTTCTCGTGCGGGACGAGCCCGGCGTCGCGGTGCCGCCAGTTCAGCTCGGCCTCGACGCACACCCGTGCCGTCCCGTCGAGCCTCATGACGGGGTTGAACACGACCTCGATCTCACCGTTCTCCCACGCCCCCGGCATGACCGCGGCCAGGGCGAGCTCCTCCTGCTCGCGCTTGTCCTGCGTGGCGTCGTGCAACCCCCACTGTCGGCGCCCGCTGCGCTTGGCCCGCCGCAACGTCATGTCCGAGGCCCGCAGCACCTCGGCGGGATGATCACCGGGGTGCAGCCGCGGTAACACCCCGATCGTCGCCGACACCGCGACCCCGTGCTCACCGAAGTACGCGGGCTCGGCCAGCTCGTGCTCGATGGTCCGCACCGTCGTGTCGACGTCCGGCGTGTCGGGTCCGTTCTCCACGAGCACGGCGAACTCGTCGCCCTCGAGCCGCGCGACCATCGCCTTCTCCGCGGCGAAGACGGAGCTGAGCCGCTCGGCGACGAGCTTGAGCACCTCGTCCCCGATCTCGCGCCCGAGCCCGTCCGTGATCACCGCGAAGGCGTCGAGGTCGAGGTGGTAGAGCGTCACGCCGTGCTCGATGTCGCTGTGCAGCAACGACTCCAGCCGAGTCGTCAGGTACTGCCGGTTGGGCAACCCGGTCAGCGCGTCGTGCAGCGACTGGTACTGCAACCGCCCGCCGAGCAACGTGAGCTGGCTGTCGTCGTCGATCATCACGACGTGGTGCCGCGGGTTGTCCTCGGCGTCCTTCTGCACGGTGGCGGCCAGCAGGACCCGGAAGTGCTCACCATCTCGGTCGATCAACCGCGGCCGCTCCTCGACGCGCCGCATCCGCCCGTGCCGGAGACTGGCGAGGGCGTCGTCGACCAGGGGCAGGTCGGCGGGCGCGATCAGGTCCGCGAGCGTCATCCCCGCGACGTCCTCGCGCCGCAGGATGGTGCACAACGCCTCGTTCGCCCGCTTCAGCTCGCCGTCGAGGCTGACGATCGCGATGCCGGTCGACGAGTGGGCGAAGATGTCCTCGAACCGCTCCTCGCTGGCCTGCAGGTCGAGCTGCACAGCCCGGTTCGCCCGCAGCAACGCCTGGCTGACGCTCTCCTGCTGCTCCAGCACGAACGCCTGGATCGCCGCTGTGTACGCGGCGGACACGGCCCCGATCACCAACGCGGCCCGCTGCGCGTCCGCCCCTTCCTGCACGACGAACCGCGCGAGCACCTCGACGGACCTGGCCAGGCTCTCCGCGCCGACGCAGTGCATCTCGACGAGGCGGGTGCCCGCCCGGGAGGCGACAGCGGGATCCTCGGCGACCGCCTCGGCCACGACGTTGAGCAGCTCGTGCAGCTCCTCCACCAGCTTGGCGGCGGACAGGGGGATGTACGCGGTGCGACTGACCTGGGCAGCCCAGTCGCGCGCCAGCTCGTCACGTCCTGTCCGACGTGACGGTCCCGCGTCGTCCTGGCTCGGCAACCGATCCACCTGACCTGCTCGGCGAGCAACGGTGCGGAAGCCTACAGCCAGCAACCCACACCGTCCGATGACGAGACGGCGTTCCCCCTGACGGGGGTATGGCGAACTCTCAGCGTTACGAGCTTGAGTCGCTCAACCGGACCAACTTCCGCTCGGAACAGCCCAACCCTCGATACCCCATAGGGCTACACGCGCCCAGCGGGAGGAACGCACCGGCGAACGGCACCGGCACAGGTCGAGCGGTGATCAGCAACACAGATGCGTGATGCCGGGCCGGCACACCTCGCGGCCCCTCAGGCTCCCAGGATGTGCCGCAGCTGAGCCAGCAGATCCGACCGGGAGGTGGACCCCAGCCGCTGCCGCATCCGAGCCATGTGGTGCTCAACGGTCTTGGCGGAGATGAACAACCGGTCCCCCACCTGCCGGTAGGTCATCCCCTCGACGACCAGCTGGGCCACCTCCCGCTCCCGGTCGCTCAGCTTCCCGGCGTCCTCGACGACGTCGGCGGCCACGGCCTCGGCGGCCCGGCGAGCGGACACCGGCCGCCCCTGCAACAACCGGGCGCAGTCGAGCAGCCGGACCATCGCCTGCCGGTCGGAGGTCCGGATCGCGGCCTGACCGGCCAGCCGCGAGGCGTCCCACCAGAGCCCGACCGCGTGCAGGCTGCGAGCCGCGGCCTCGACCCGGTCCGGATCCACCTTCCCCGCCACCACGTCCAGCCAGCACTCGGCGGCGGCGGACAGGATCGAGCAGTACCGCGACCGTTCCCGGAACTCCCCCAGCACGGCCGCGTGCTCCTCGGCGACGGCGGTGTTCTCGTCGATGATCGCCGAGTGCAGCAAGCTCCAGTGGAACTGCGCGGCCCACAACGGCGGGTTTCCCAACGACTTCAGCAGCGCGGACGCCTGTGCCAGGTGCGGCGCCAGCCGCTCCTGGTCCCGCAACCGGGCGGCAGCCGCCGCGAACTCCCCCAGCGGCAGCAGGCTGAACAGGTCCACCGGATGCCGCAGAACGGCCTCGCAGGCCTGCTCCCAGGTGCGGCGCAGGGTGGCCAGGTCGCTGTTGCGCCGAGCCACACCCACTTCCAAGGCCACCGCGAAGATCCAGTCGCGAGGCTCGAAAGCACCCCGGACGGACATCAGGGTCTCCCGAGCCACAGCCAGGTTCCCGCGCAGCATCTGCAACCAGGCCCGCAACAACCGGTGCCGCACGGACATCAGCACGCCACCGGTTCCGGTCTCCACAGCGCGGTCCAGCACGGACTCGGCCATGTTCGGCTCACCGCAGTGCACCGCCACCAGCGCCGCCAGCGCCGCCGGGCTGTCCGGCAGCAGCACCGCCCCGCCGGCGGGTTCGAGCATCGACGAGGCGCGGACCAAAGTGGACAGTGCGGCCGTCTCGGCCCCGGTCACCGACTGCCGGACGCCCTGCAGCATCAGGGATGCCGCTCCACCGAGCATCGTCGGGGGCTGCGGTGGCGTCTCTTCGAACAGGTGCCCGGTCCCGATCGACCCGATACCGGCGAACGCTGCCGCGTAAGGGGTGGCCGCCCACCGGAACAGCTCGGTGCTGCGGGCCAGCTGGCCGCGGTGCGCGAGAGCCACCGCGGCGACCTCGGCGGCGGTCCGGCGCTGCGGGGTGTCGGACGAACTGATCACCTGGTCGGCGAGGCGCAGAGCCGCGTCCAGGTCACCGGCCATCGCGGAGGCGGTGGCCCACGAAGCGGCGGTCTCGGAAGAGGGCGTCCCGCCCCCGGTGGAAGCGTGGAACAGCCGAGCGGCCAGCGCGGGGTCCGACGACAGGGCCTCCCGGGCGGCGGCGGCGAACACCGGCCCGCCGATCCCGGTGTCCAGCAACGGCCGCACCAGCTCGAGAACCGGTCCACCGCGGTCCATCTGCAGCTGGGCCAGCTTCTGGCGCACGGCGATCCGCCGCTCGGCACGGGCGAGAGCACCGACGGCCCGGTGCGCGAGGGGCAGCAGGGTGCCGTCCTCGGCCAGCACGCCGGTGGCGCGGGCGGCCTCGATGATGTCGCTGACCTCGTCGAAGTCCTTGTCCAGCAACGCCGACAGCAGGTCGAGGCGCTGGGCGGCCCCGGCCTCGGCGGCCAGCAGGAACTTCTGCAGGTCGGGGTCCAGCCAGTCGAGCTCGGCGCGGAACGTGCCGAGCACCTCCGGCGAGACCTCGGTGGCGGCGCCGAGCCGTTCCACGAGCGCGGGCACGCCACCGGTCTGCGCGTGCACGAAGTCCACGACCGGTTTGGGCGCTTGCAGGAGGTCGCGGACCTGCTCGCGGGTGAACGGCGCCAGCGGCACGACCACGGCGCCGCGGCTCAGCTCGGCCAGCACGGCGCGGCGCGGCCAGGGGCGGTAGGCCACCGCCAGCAGCGGCTCGGCGGCGAGCTCGCGCAGGGTGGCGTCGTCCAGCAGGTGCGCGTCGTCGACGACGCGCACGGCGGTGTTGGTGATCTCCGAGAGAAACGCTGTCTTGCCGTAACCGCCGGGCGCCGCGACGACGACGCGCAGGCGGGTGTCCGCGGCGGCGTCGTTGATCCGGTCGAGGACTCCTCGCACGGAGGTGTCCAGCACCAACCTGGCTCGCGTGGTCACGCTCAACGGCCGTCCTCATCATCGTCTCGGGATCGGGAGCCGGACCGGCGTCCGGCAGGTTTCAGCACGCTCGCCACGCGCTTGACCCGGCGCGGCGGCAGTTCCAGCGGGGACACGTCCACCGGCGGGCGGGGCGGTGGCGCGGTGAACTCGTCGTCGTCCGGGGCCGGGACCTCGCCGACGGGGAAGCGCAGCGACTGTTCGCGGGTGTGCAGCAGCACCGAGGTGTCGAGCGGTTCCGGCTCGACCTCGGGCCCCAGCAGGACGAGGCGGGCGGCGACCGCGAGGCCCTTCGCGACCGAGTGCTCCGGCGCCGCCTCGGCCAGCACCCGGCAGTCGACCGCGGCCGACAGCGCGTCGCCGACCACGGTCATCCGGCAGGCACCGCCGACGAGCAGCACCGCGTCGGGCCGCACCGGGCCGACCGCGCGGACGAAGGTGCCGACCAGGTGGTCGACGGACGGCCGGACCTCCTCGACGAACTCGTCGCGGGTGATCTCGACACCGCTCACCACCACCGACTGCCCGAACGCCCGATTGGCCGCCTCGCACTCGACGGCCGACACGCGTCCGTCCTTGCCGAGCCTGCCGCGCACCAGCGCGCCCAGCAGGTCGTCGAAGTCGGCACCGGTGTGGTGGTCGACGCCCTCGACGTGGTTGACCAGCTCGAACGTCCGGTTCTGCGCACGCCGGACGACCGACGCGGAGAACGCGTGGCTGCCCAGCGAGAACACCGCCAGGAAGGCGTCGGGCAGCACGCGGGCGCGCACGGCGTGGTTCTCGGCGGCCGCCAGCGGCTCCGCCACGAGCGTCAAGTCGTGCACGCCGACCGCCCGCAACGCCCCGTGGAGCCGTCCACGGCGATAGGGGCCCCACCCGGCGGGGTGACTCACTGCCACGTGACGAGGCCGTTCACCCTCTCGGGCGACCACCTCGCCGATGACCCACATGATCATCAACGCGGTGAGCTCCTCGGCCGGGCACGTCTCCGGTCCCAGCGAGAACGGCACCGCGTCGCCGGCCCTGCGGGCGAAGCCGAAGGCCGTCCAGCCGGGAAGGCCGAGCTCACCGACCGTGAACGTGCCCGCGTCCGTGAGCTGCAGCAACGACGGCACCACCAGCGCGACCTCGGCGTCCCGGGTCCCGTCGAGGCGGCACACGGCAGCCGTCGTCCGGGTGGTCCCGACATCGACTCCGAGTACGTACGCCAAGTCTCTTCCTCACCTGTTCGCAGCAGCGACCAGTACCTACACGGGTGAACGAGAGGCGCTCAAGTGATGCCCCTAATCCCCTAGGGGGTCAACGAGCGTCACCCCATCGGGGAACGGGGATTCACTGGGAGTGATCCCCGATGTAGGGGAAGACGGACTCCCCATAGCTTTCAGCCGCACACCCCGACCGTTCCGTGCCTCAACCATGGAGTCCCTTCAGATGATCCAGCCCAGCACGCTCCACGACTTCGTGCTCAACCTGCTCAGCGACCCGGCCCTCAAGGACGCGTTCGCGAACGACGCCCAGGGCACCTTGGAGCAGGCCGGTCTGGCGGACATCACGGCCCTCGACGTGCAGGAGGTCATCCCGCTGGTGATCGACCTGCTGCCCGCCACCCCCGCTGGCCTGCCCGCCATCGACGGGGTGGACCTGGCCCTGCCCACTGACGACCTCCTCTCGGACGGTCCGCTCGGCGCCATCAGCCAGCTGCAGGCGGTCGCGTCTCAGCTGACCTCGTCGGGCCTCAGCCTGAGCGACCTGCACACCTCGTCGGCCGGCCTGCTCGCGGCGGACGCGGACGGCCTCAACCTGATCGTCGCGAACAAGACCCTGGGCGAGTACACCTCGACCAACATCGGTCTCGACGGCGACTTCTCCGCCATCGGCGACGTGACGAGCGTCCTCGACCAGACCACGTCGCCGCTCACCGGCACCGTGCTGGACGTGGCCGACACCGCCACCGCGACGGTCGACGCGCCGCTCGCGGGCGTCACCTCGACCGTTCCCGGTGTCGACGGCGCCCTCGGCCACCTCGACGGCGTGACGGGCCTCGCCCACGACGCCCTCGGCGTGCTCGGCGGCGGCGACGCCAACCTGGGCGTTCTCGACGTCTCCGGCCTGGGCGACCTGGCCGACGGCACCCTCACCGCGCAGTCCACCGAGACCGTCGCGACCGTCTCGCACACCGCGACCGGCGTGGTCGGCACGGTCACCGGCGTCGGCGGCACCGCGACCGGCCTGGTCGGCGACGCGGGTGTCGGCAACGTGCTCGGCACCGTCAGCGACGTGACGCACAACGTTCCGGACGCCCTCGACCTCGGCGGCCTGCTCGGCTGAGCCACCCTCGCCACCGCGGACCGGCCCTGTCCCACCTGGACAGGGCCGGTTCGGCGTCTCCGGGCACCGTCCGGCCCGCTCACGCGGTGAGGAACGTCACCGCCCCTCCGAACTGCCCGGTCCTGACAGAACCGGACCGGTCTCCGGTTCGAGACTTTCACCCAAGGGGGTGAACACGGCACTATGAGTCAGGTGATGGCACCGCCCTGGCTCGACGTGCTCGACGAGACGATCGGGGCCTGCGTCACGCACCGGCGGCCCGACCTGGAGGCCCGGCTGCGCGAAAAGCGGGCACAGCAACTGGATCCCAAGTTGCGCGTCCTCGTCGTCGGCGAGTCCAAACAAGGCAAGAGCCAGCTCGTCAACGCGTTGCTCAACGCCCCCGTCTGCGCGGTGGGCGACGACATCACGACGACTGTGCCGACCTTCGTCCAGCACGCCGACACGCCGTCGGCGGCGCTGGTCCGCAACGCGTCCGCGGGCGGCTCGATCTTCCACACCCCGACCGAGCGCATCGCCGTCCCGATCGACCAGGTGACGAAACAGGCCACCGCGCAGTCGAAGCACGTCGTGCGGGCCGAGATCGGCATCCCGCGCGCCCTGCTCGACAGCGGCCTGGTCCTGATCGACACCCCCGGCGTCGGCGACACCCGCTCCGCGCACACCGCCAGCACGTTCGCGACGCTGATGCAGGCCGACGCCGTGCTGCTCGTGTCCGACGCGACCGGTGAGCTGACGTCCGCGGAGATGACGCTGCTCAAGAAGGTCATGGAGGCCTGCCCGAACGTCACGGTGGTCGTCACGAAGATCGACCTCGTGCCGGGCTGGCGTGCCGTCGTCGAGCGCAACAGGGCGCTGCTCGCCCGCGCCGGCGTTCCCGCGAAGCTCATCCCGGTGTCGTCGGCGCTGCGGCTGCGCGCGGCGAAGACCGGTGACCAGCGGCTCAACGCGGAGTCCGGCTTCCCCGACCTGCTGGCGTGCGTGCAGCGCGACATCGTGGCGAGCGCCGACCTGCTGGCCCGCCGCGCCGTCGCCGTCGTCGCGTCGAGCGCGATCACCCAGCTGGTCACGCCGTTGCGCGAGGAGCTGACGGCCCACGACTCGTCGCACACCGTCGCCACGATCTCGACGCTGCAGGAGGCCCAGCGGCGGGTCGACGAGCTGCGGCGCCGGTCCGCGCGCTGGCAGAACGTGCTCAACGACGAGATGGCCGACCTGATCTCCGACGTCGAGTACGACCTGCGCGACAGGACCCGCAAGATCCTGCGCGAAGTCGACAAGACCTATGACGAGGCCGACCCCGCGATCGGCTGGGACAAGTTCGAGCAGTGGCTCGAGGACAACCTCAACGAGGCCGCCACCACGAACTTCGCCTGGCTGATGGAACGCGCGGAGTGGGTGGCCGCGAAGGTCGCGAGGAACTTCCCCGTCTACCGGGAGGACCTGATCCCCGGTTCGGTGCTGCCGGACGACCTGCTCGAGCCGGCGAGCAAGCTGGAGAAGCCGAAGATCGAGCCGTTCTCCGTGCCGCAGAAGCTCTTCACGGGTCTGCGCGGCTCCTACGGCGGTGTGCTGATGTTCGGTCTGGTCACGTCGCTCGCGGGCATGCCGCTGATCAACGTGATCTCGCTCGGCGCCGGTGCCCTCTTCGGCGGGAAGTCCATTCTGGACGAGAGCGACCAACGGTTGAAGCGCCGCCAAGCGGCCGCGAAGGCCGCCGCGCAACGGCACGTGGACGACTTCTTCATGAAGTTCTCCAAGGACGTCCGCGACTCCGGCCGCCACATCCAGCGAACGCTCCGCAACCACTTCAGCACGCTCGCCGAGGAGCTGCAGGAGACGTTGCTGGAGTCGGCCCGCAGCGCCAAGCGCGCGGTGCAGGACGACCAGACCGAGCGCGAGCGCAGGATGCGGGAAGGCCGCAAGGAGCTCGACAAGCTCGTCACGCTCTACAAGAGGGTGCAGGCACTCGGGGGTCCCGCGATGGAGCTCACCGCGTGACGCTGGACCGAGTCGTCTGGTCGATGCTGCAGGAAGCGATGGCGGTCTACCGGGACAGCCCGCGCGCCACGGCCTGGCTGCGCTCGCACGCCGAGCGCTACACCGAACCCGTGCGGATCGCGGTGGCCGGCCGGTCGAAGATCGGCAAGTCCACCGTGGTCAACGCGTTGATCGGCGACGAGTTCACGCCGCAGAGCTCGTTCGTCTGGTACCGGGGCGCGACCGAGCCGCGGGCGCACGTGTTCTCCGGCCCCGGCAGGCCGCACGAGGTCACGATCGGCAGGCGGGGCAGCCGCAACCACGTGGAGACCGGCCAGGTCGACCGCGCCGACCGGGTCGTCGTCGAGTGGCCGGCGCGGTCGCTGCGGGACGTCGTGCTCATCGACACCCCGGCCGAGGCCACGCCGGACCAGGTGCTCGGGGACGCGGACGCGTTGCTGTACCTGATGCGGCACGTGCAGGACGAGGACCTGAAATTCCTGCGGTCCGCCAACGACCACCCCATCGCCCGCAACGCCGCCGTGCACACGGTCGCGGTGCTCGCCCGCGCCGACGAGATCGGGGCCGGGCGGATCGACGCGCTGTCGTCGGCCAAGCAGATCGCGCGCCGCTACCGCCGTGACGTGGCCGTGCAACCGTTGTGCCAGAACGTGGTCTCGGTCGCCGGGCTGTTGGCGGTGGCCGCGAAGACGCTGCGGGAGGACGAGTTCGCCGCGCTGCGGGCGCTGTCCTCGCTCGGCCGCGAGGAGCTCGAGGACCACCTGCTGTCGGCGGACAGGTTCGTCGGCGAGCAGTTCCCGCTGACGATGGAACCCGCTGTGCGCCAGGCGTTGCTGGAGCGGTTCGGGATCTTCGGCGTCCGGCTGGTCACCGCGCTGGTCCGGCAGGGCTTCGACTCGCAGGTGAAGCTCACCGGGCAGCTGGTGCAGCGCAGCGGGCTCGGGGAGCTGCGCGACTCGATCGCGGTCCACTTCACCGAGCGCCGCGAGGTCCTCAAGGCCCGGTCGGCGTTGCTCGCGCTGGACGTCGTGCTGCGGATGGAACCGCGGCAGCAGGCCCGCAAGCTCGTGACCGACCTCGAACGGGTCGTCGCCTCCGCGCACGACTTCCGCGAGCTGCGGCTCGTCGCGGCGCTGCAGTCCGGGCGCACGAAGCTGCCCACCGACCTGCAGGGCGAGGCGCTGCGGCTCGTCGGTGCGGAAGGCACGGCTCCGGCCGTGCGGCTGGGCTTCGAGTACGAGCCCGACGCCGGGGAGCTGCGGGAGGCGTTGCTCGACGCCTTGGTCCGCTGGCAGGCGCGGGCCCTCGACGTCCACGCGCCGAACGACCACCGCAGGGCCGCCCAGGTCGTGGTCCGCACGTGCGAGGGGCTGCTCCCCCGGTTCGGCTGAGGCACGATGGTCCGCATGGAACTCGTGCCGTGGCAGAACGAGCACTTCGGCTACATGCTGCGGTGGGCGTCCGATCCCCGCATGACCGCCCACGTCGGCAACGGCATGCCGTGGACGCCGGACTACGTGGACGAACGCCACGCGCAGGCGTTGCGGCACTGGGAGGACCACGGCTTCGGCCTGCACGCCGTCGTCGAGGACGGCGTGGTGATCGGGCTGGCGCAGATGCTCGACGGCGACCTGGGGCAGATCGAGATCGGCTACTGGATCGACCCGGCGCACTGGGGCCGCGGGGTCGCCACCCGCGTCGCCGCGGAGCTGCGGGACAAGGCCCTCGCCATCGCCGACCGGGTCGTCGCGGGCCACCAAGCGGACAACGTCGCGTCCGGGCGCGTGCTCGAGAAGGCCGGGCTGACCTACTTCACCAGCAGGTGCCGCGGCGGAAGAGTGGAGCACCACTACGCGTTGCAGCGGGGTATGAGCGACACCGGGGTACTGCGCTACAGCGCGTTCACGAAGGACCCGGCGGGCGGCAACCCGGCCGGAGTGGTGCTCGACGCGAGCGACCTCACCGACGAGGAGATGCTCGCCATCGCCGCGAAGGTGGGGTACTCGGAGACGGCGTTCGTGCTGCCGCGTTCGGAGGAGCGCGTGTTCGACGTCCGGTACTTCAGCCCGAAGGCCGAGGTGCCGTTCTGCGGGCACGCCACGATCGCCACGTCCGTCGCGCTGGCGGAGCGGATCGGGGACGGGACGCTGACGTTCCACACGCCCGCCGGGGAGATCACCATCGAGACGTCCGGCGGCACGGCGTCGCTGACCAGCGTGCCGACCAGCACGTCCGAGGCCGGTCCGGAACTGGTGTCCGCGGCTCTGCGGGCGCTGGGGTACGAGGAGATCGGCTCCGGGCCGGTGCACGTCGGGTTCGGCGGGGCGCGGCACCTGATCGTGCCGCTGCGGGACCGCGAGCAGCTGGCCGCCCTCGACTACGACTTCGACGCGTTGCGCGACCTGATGCTGGAGCACGACCTCACGACCGTGCACCTGTTCTGGCGCGAGTCGGCGGACCTCGTGCACGCCCGCGACCCGTTCCCGGTCGGCGGCGTGGTCGAGGACGCGGCGACCGGGGCGGCCGCCGCGGCGTTCGGCGGCTACCTGCGCGACCTCGAGGGACCACAGCGGTTCGTGATCAGCCAGGGCGAGGACATGGGCAGGCCGTCGCGGCTGGAGGTCGACGCCACCCGTGAGGACCGGCGGGTCACCGTCACGGGTGCCGCCGTCCTCATCCCTTGACGCGCTCCAGCACGACGACGGGGATCTCGCGGTCGGTCTTGGCCTGGTACTCGTCGTAGTCCGGCCAGACCTCGGTCATGAGCTTCCACAGCCGGTCCCGCTCGACGGGGCCGGCCGTGCGGGCGTTCGCCTGGAACTTGTCCGCCGCGACCTGCACGTGGACGACCGGGTCCTCGGTGAGGTTGAGGTACCACGCCGGGTGGGCGGGCGCGCCGCCCTGCGAGGCGACCACCACGTACCCGTCACCGTCGGGCTGGTAGATGAGCGCGGTGCGCCGCAGCTCGCCGCTCTTGCGCCCCTTGGTGGTCAGCAGCAGCGTGTGCACGCCGGGCCGCCACTCGTGGCCTTCCGCGCCGTCGGTCTCGACGTACTTCCTGATGTGCTCTTGCACCCAACTCGTGGGAGAGTCCTTCACCGCCATGGGTCCGACGCTACTGCCGCGGAGCGCAGGGTGCGCGGCAGCAGCGTCGAACCGAGGGGTGCACCCTCCCGCGCCGGACCCGTTGGCGCTGCCGCAAGCGCCGGGCCGGAAGATCGATCGAAGTCACTATGCCCCGATCGAAGGGTGGCGGCGCATTCAGAAGGGGGATACAAGGTCTTTATGCCCGAGCTGGAGCTGCGCCACCTCCGCGCGGTACGGACCATCGCCGAGGAAGGCAGTGTCACCAGGGCCGCGACGCGACTGGGACTCACCCAACCGGCGCTGTCGGCCCAGCTGCGCACCGTCGAGAGACTCGTCGGCGGCCAGCTGTTCGACCGGACGCGCAACGGATGCGTCCCCACGGACCTGGGCCGCCGAGTGCTGGGCACGGCCCGCCTGGTGCTCGACGAGATGGCCCAGCTGATGAGCACCACCCCCGCCGCGGACCGCCGCGGACCGCTGATCTTCGGCTGCATCCCGGTCCTGTACTTCGCGCGGCTCGTCGAGGGGCTCCGTGAGCTCAACTCCGACGTCCGCGCGGAGGTGCGGCCGTCGTCGGCGGAGATCGTCGACATGCTGGAGGCCGGACAGGTCCACGTGGCGCTGTTCGAGTTCTTCGACGGGATGCACGCCCGCGACCTCGCCGGCATCGAGCTGCGCAAGCTCGTGACCGAGCCCGCGTTCGTGGCCCTGGCGGAAACGGACCCCTTGGCGTCGCAGGAGGAGGTGGAGCTGGGCCAGCTCGCGGACCGCGACTGGGTGACGCCGCCCAAGCCGCACATCGGCTCGCGGACGCAGCTGTTCCAGGTCTGCGCGGACGCCGGGTTCGTGCCCCGGCTGACCCACCACACGGGCGAGGCGAGCATGGCCAGGGGCCTCGTCGCCGGCGGGTGCGTGTCGTTCGCGGCGGCACCTTCGCGCACCGGGGACGGCATCGTGATCCGGCGGTTGCGGGGCATGCCGTTGATGACGGACATCTTCGTGGCCACCCGGAGGGATTCACCGGTTGCCGGGCGGGCGCACGAGGTGTTCGCCTGTGCTGCTGGGGCCTATCGGTCCGTGTTGGACCGGAACCCGGAGTACCGGAAGTGGTGGGACGCGCATCCGGAGGCGCATCCGGAGTTCAACTGAGACCTGGGGGTGTGGGGCGACCTGGGTTGGCTGGTTGCGGTTCCAGCGGGGTTGGTTGCGTTTTGTTGGCCGGGTTGCGTTGCGAGGGTGTTCGCGCGGGTCGGGACGAAGCGCCGGGGTGGCGATTGGGGCTTGACCTCGAGCCTCTGGCGGGATGCTGAGACGGCCTTCAAAAGCCGGGCTGAAAGAGCCCCGGCCGAACCCTGCGAGGGAAGCATCCCGCCCCCTCGAGGTAAAGCCCCAATCGCCTTCGCCGGTGCCGACCGCTGCTCGGCGGCGTCAGGTTCGGACGGCTCGCTGCGCATCGCCACGCCAGGCTGCGTGCGCGGCTGAGTTGGGTTGTCGGCTGTCCGGTTGAGTGCGCGCGCCAGGTCTGGGGTGCGTGGTCGCCTTGCGTTCGCGACTGCGGCTGGCACCACGCGCATGAGTCTCGGTTGTAGGAATGTCAACATTCCTACAATCTGCTGGCGACGAGCTCACAGAGGCCGCCTCGCGACTCGGCTGCGGCTGGAACTACGCGCACGAGCCGGGCTTGTACGAATGTCAACATTCCTACAAGCGGCCGACGGACGGCCGACCCACGGCTGACGGCCCAGGGCTGACGGCCCACGGCTGGCGGCTGGAAGCGAGCTCGCCTCGGTGGTCACCCCGGCGAAGGCGACCACAGGAAGGCGCAGCAAGTGGATCAGACCGCGATCGGCCGGGACGGGCGGCCGATCAGCTTCTCCAGGTCCGGGCGCACCTCGGCGAAGACGCCCTCGCGGATCGCCTTGAAGAAGTCGACGACGATCGGGGGCAGGCCCGCTGCGAGGAGGTCGTCGTCGCTCACGTCGCGGAAGCGGTCGCCTGCCAACTCCGGGAACGACCACGAGGTCGAGCCGGTGAGCTCGTAGGTCTGGTTCTCGTGACCCTCGGTGGTGAGGGCGACGGCGGCGGCGAGGGCGTAGTCGTCGCGGGCCGCGCTTGCGATGCGGCCGTCCTTCGTGGAGACGGCGACGGTGTCGGCGGCGAGAACGCCGAGGTAGTTCTCGTGGTACATGCCGTTGCGCAGGAAGGTGTACGGGATGCCGGTGGCGCGGATGGCTTCCTCGGTCGCCTTGTGGACCGCGGCCACGCCCACCGTGGAGGTGTCCGCGTCGGTCAGGCTCGTGTAGAGGATGTGGCCGACGCCGGCTTCGACTGCCTTGGCGACGGCGTTGCTGTGCTGCTGGATGCGGGTTTCGGTGTCGGGGGCCTCGCCGGACACGATCAGGAGCTTGTCCGCGCCGCGGAAGTCGAGGGTCTCGGGCTTCTCGAAGTCGCCCTGGCGGACCTCCACGCCGTCGAGCGTGAACTTCTTCGGGTCGCGCACGGAGACGATGACCTGCTCGTTCGTGCGGTCGAGGACGTAGCGGACCACTGCGTTGCCGAGCTGGCCGGTGGCGCCGGTGATGAGGATCGTCATGAGCGGAAGCATGGAGAAAGCGCTAACCTTTCGTAAGTACCCACTTTGGAGTTGGGTACTTACTCGGAGGTGAGCATGCAGGTCACCGCATGTCCGGAGCGGGCGATCATGGAGCACATCACAAGCAAGTGGGGTGTGCTGGTGCTGCAGGTGCTGTCCGACGGCGGGTTGTGGCGGTTCAGCGCGCTGCGGCGCGAGTTGGCGGACGTGGTCAGCGAGAAGATGCTGACGCAGACGTTGCGGACGCTGGAGCGGGACGGGTTCGTGCTCCGGGACGTGAAGCCGATCATCCCGCCGCACGTCGAGTACGCGTTGACGCCGCTCGGCAAGGGGGCCGCTCGTCACCTCGTGGCGCTCGCCCATTGGATCGAGGCCAACCAGCCGGAGGTCAGCCAGGCGCAACGGCGCTACGACGCGTCCTGAGGTTCGTTGGAGAACGGCAGCTCAGACATCGGGTCGATCACCCGAATGCGTAGTGAACGTTCTCACACCTCCCTGGTCAGCGCGATGGGTCATCGGATGGGTCACGATCAGGGGGCGCATTCGGAGGCCTTGGACTGGCACAATGGACCAATGGCCCAACCGTTCACCGACGAAAGCCATCCGGCGGAGCCCTATCCGGGCACTCGTCCAGACCACTGTTTCGTCCACGTCGACGAAACGGGCTGGCCAGTGCGACCGGACCTCACGATGGAGTCGGGATGGCGTGTGGAGCCGGAGAACATCGATCTGGACCAATGGCTCGCAAACCACGGTGAACCCCCGCTGGCTGCCCGGATGCCGGTGCTCGGTTACGGGTCGAACGCCAACCCCAGCAAGCTCACCTGGCTCCGCGAGGAGCTCGGTCTCGAAGGCCCCGCTGTCGTGCTCCGCGCACGGTGCGAGGGCCTTTCTGCTGTCTGGGCCGCCGGGCTGCGCATGCGCGACGGGCAGCGGCCGGCCACGCTCGCCGGGGCGCCCGGCGTCACCGAGGAGCACTCCATCTGGTTCGCCACGCCCGAGCAGCTGAGAGTGCTGGACCGGTGCGAGGGGCGAGGGCTGCGGTATCGGCTCGTGCGAGTGCACACGGGGCGTGTGGTGCTCTACAACGGTGGCGTCATCGACAGCGTTCTGGCGTACACGGCGGGCTCCAAGAAGCGGATGCCCGTGCTCTTCAACGGCCGCATGGTCCGGTGCGCGGACGTCTCGCAGCGGGGCGCGCGCGTGCTGGGTGAGAGGCCTGCGCCGACCGACGGTCTGGACGTGACCGAGGTGCACGGGGAGCCGTCCGCGGACGACTGGCCCGAACTGCTGTTCGTCTACGGGACGCTCCAGCCCGGCGCGAGCGCCTGGCGGCTGATGGAGCCGCACGTCGTGGAGTCCGAGAAGACCCACCTGCCCGGCACGCTGTTCGACACGGGGCTGGGCTACCCGGCCCTGCGCCCCGGCGCCGGCCTCGGCGTGCCCGGCTTCGTGCTGCGGCTGAAGTCGCCCGAGATCGCGTTGCCGCAGCTCGACGAGTACGAGGGCGCCGACTACCGGCGCGTGCGGGTCGTGCTGCCGGACGGGCGGATCGCCTGGACGTACATCTGGACCGCCGCGGTGCAGGGCATGGCCGAGCTGCCCGACGGCTGGGTCGTCCACCAGATCCGGTGAATTTCCGGCACGTTGTGTGGGCTTGTTGGTAATTGGGCACATCCTCCAGTGGTAGGAGGTGCACCCATGACACGACGGTTGATCGCTTGCGGACTGCTGGTGCTCGCTTCCGTTACGGCCTGTGGGACCAGAACGCCGGAAAACGCCGCGCAGACGCTGCCGACCGCGTCCACGTCGTCGTCCACGCCGTCATCGACCGATTCGTCGGCCGCTCCGGCTCCGGACAACCCGGGAGCGGCCGACCAGGCCGTGAAGCGCTGCGACTCGACCACGCTCAAGGGCGAGGTCGCTCCGACCGACGCCGGTGCGGGCAACAGGTACGGCAGGTTCATCGTCACGAACTCCGGCACGGTGCCGTGCACGTTGAACGGCTACAGCGGTTTCCAGTTGGAGAACGCCTCCGGCGTGGTGCCGACCAAGCTGGAGCGCAAGGCCGATCCCGGGCCTTCCCAGATGACGCTCGCGCCGGGCGGCAAGGCGGCGGCGAACCTGCACTGGAACGTCGTGCCCGCGGGCGGCGAACCCGTGGAGGGTCCGTGCCAGCCCGAGCCGCCGAAGGCCTCGGCCATCCCGCCCAACGAGACGGCGCCGCTCAGCGTGCCGTGGACCCTGGGCCCGGTGTGTTCCGGCGGCCATATCGAGATAAGCGCGTTTTACGCCGCTTAGGCGCAAGCACCCGGATGTCCTCGCCGTGCTGCCCCACGGCGGGGACATCGGGCTGCGGTGAAGACCCCGCCAGGCCGTCGACCGTCCTGATAGGACACTGCATCGACGCGCCGGCGATCCGCCTTCGAGGAGCGGCCCGCGGGCCGGCGGCGAGGCCGTCACCCAGGTGCTGGAGCGCGCCGGCCGCGTCGTCTGACACCATCTCTGCTGCCATGGACGAAGACGACCTCGTGCTGCTGATCACCGTTGTGGTCGAGGCGGCGGACGAGCACCAGGCGCGCGCCGCGTGCGACGCGCTCATCAGCCGTGCGGGTGCCCAGATCGTGGACGCCCGCGACTGCTCGGACGAGGAGCCCGGTTGCTGGGCCGTCGTCATCACCCGGCAGAGCACCGAGAAGGCCACCCACAACGTCTCGGCGGCGCTGGCGCGGGCCGTGCGGACCTTCATGCGCGGCCTCGGCGACGGCTTCCCGACGCCGCGAGTGGCGTGCGAACCGCCCACGGCGTGGACCGTGCTGGACGAACCGGAGCTCATCAACGGCCTCGTGCCGGGCGCCGAGCGCGTTCTGGTCGAGGCGTGGGCCGGAGATGACCCTTTTGGTGCAGGCACTTTGCGTGACAACGCCCCCGCGAAGCCGTCTTGATTCACCCGGCCGGTCGGCATGAACGCTCAACAGGCTGTAGGCGGCATTGTGAGAGTTGCTACACCCGTGGACAAGGGGCCAGCCGCGCGCTCAACTGATCATTAAATCAAGGCCCGTTCGAGTGCATTCAGGCATCCACCCGGTTAGCCGATCTTCGCTCTCAACTGTGAAAATCTGGGCACAATCTCTACTCAGGGTGGTCTCCAACCACCTGTGTTCCGGAGGGTTCGGGAGCCGACATGGCCAGCATCGAAGAGGTCCGTGCCGCAATTGCCCAGGCGATCGACAAGGCGAGCCAAAGCCAGTCGGCCCTCCAGCAGGCGGCTGAGCTCGCCGAGGACGCGCAGCAGCTGCTGACATCGGTCACGCAGGGCTCCGTGCAGGCGGACGTCGAGACGACGAATGCCCAGTTCGCCCAGGTCGTGTCCGGCGTGAGCGAGCTGCAGAACTACCTCGGCGCCGGCATTTCCGGGGCCGAGGGCATCAACAGCAGGCTTTGATGGCTTCCATCGCCGAGGTTCGCGCCGCGCTCGAGCAGGCGAGCGAGATCCTGCGCGAGTCGTACCGCAGTGTGCGATCAGCGCAGGAAGGCCTCGACGAGGCGGTCGCCATCCTCGCCGAGTCGAGCGAGAACCACCACGAGTCGCTGCTTCCACCGGAGTTCGTGCGCGCCAAGGAAAGATTTCCTGATCAACTCGAACTGATGGTGGGAACACTAGAGCGCATCCAACGACTCACCGTGGAGCTGTGATGAGCAGGCGCGACGAACGGCGGCGGAGGATCGAGGACGCGTTCGCGGAGTTCCAGCGCGCCGTCTCGGCCGCGCTGGGCTCGGTGGCGCGCGAGCACCGTGCGCTCGCCACCGAGCACGCCAAGGACATGTTCGAGCTGACCGTGCGCGGCATGGGCGTCGACAAGGCGGTGCAGGACGCCGCACTGAGGGACGTCACGCCGTTCCTCACGGTCGACGAGAAGCGCACGGGCAACCCGCGCCAGGCACCGCTGTCGATGGCGCAGTTCGCCGATCGGCTCGCCCAGATCGAGCACGACTGGAAGCAGTCGTACCGCGAGTGGACGACCTCCGGCCCCGACCAGCTGACGGCACTGGTGAACTCGGTGGCCGCCGGACCCGCCTCCTGGCCGTACGAGGCGTGGCTCGGCCATCCGGGAACCCACGACGGCAGCCAGGGCGTGCCGGAGCTGTGGCGCATCGGCACCGGCGTGGTGACGTCCGCGCCGGAGACCAGCCCGTTCCCCGTCGCGGTGCCGCTGCTCGACCAGGCGCACCTGCACATCTCGTCCACACCGGACACCCGCCAGCTCGCGGACACGCTGGTGGAAAGCCTCCTGTTGCGGGTGCTGTCGCACTTCCAGCCGGGCCTCGTGCACGTGCACGTGTGGGACGTCGGCCAGCTGACCGGGTCGTTGCCCGGCCTCTACCCGCTGACCCGCGCGAACCTGCTGACGGTGCACGACCCGTCGCGACTGCACGAGCTGCTCGACGAGCTGTCCGAGCACATCCGCCAGGTGCACACCAAGGTCCTGGTCGACGGCCACCTGACCGTGCGCTCGGTCAGCGGCGAGGGCCGGCGCACCGAGCCGTGGCGGATCGCCGTGCTGTTCGGCAACCGCAAGGCGTTGAAGGAAGAACACCAGCAGCAGTTGCAACGCGTGGCGCGCAACGGTTTGGCGTGCGGCGTGCAGCTGTTCATCGTGGACATCCCGATCACGGTCAACTCGCCGGTCGAGACGGTGTCGTTGCGCAACGACGGTTCCGCCACCTGCACGATGACCGGCAAGCACGTCGCCGTGACGCTGGATCCCGCTCTGCCGCGCACCCTCGTGCCGCGGGCGTGCGCCGCCATCGCCGAGAAGCGCGAGGAACGCCGTTCGCGCATGGGCAAGTTCGGCGACCTGCTGCCCGACAGGCCGTGGACGGAGAACTCGTCGGCGGGAGTCATTGCGCCCGTGGGGTTCGACGACGGCGAGCAGGTCTGCGTGCAGCTGGGCGACACCTCACCGCACGCGTTGATCGGCGGGCCTTCGGGCTCCGGCAAGACGAACTTCCTCTACGCGATGCTCGGCTCGCTGTGCGCGCGGTACTCGCCGGACGAGCTGGAGCTCTACCTGCTGGACTTCAAGGAGGGCGTGTCGTTCGCGCAGTTCGCGCCGGGCCGCAAGGACCCGTCGTGGCTGCCGCACGCGCGCCTGGTCGGCGTGAACGTCAACACCGACCGCGAGTTCGGCGTGGCACTGCTGCGCTTCCTGTCCGACGAGATGCGCCGGCGTGCCGACGCGGCGAAGCAGCACGAGGTCACGAAGCTCGAACACCTGCGCGCCGAGGACCCGTCCGGCCGCTGGCCGCGGATCGTCGCCGTGATCGACGAGTTCCAGTACCTGTTCAGCGAGCGCGACCAGGTCACCGCCGCCGCCACCCAGCTGCTGGAGGACGTGGCGCGCCGCGGCCGTTCGCAGGGCATCCACCTGGTGCTGTCGTCGCAGGACGTCTCGGGCATCGAGGGGTTCTGGGGCAAGTCGGCGATCTTCGAGCAGTTCACCGTCCGCATCGCCCTGCCCAAGGCCCGCCGCGTGCTGGCCGAGCCGCAGAACGACGCCGCCGTGGAGCTGCCCCGCTGGCACGCGGTGATCAACCACGAGTCGGGGGTGAAGCCCGGCAACGAGATCTGCCGCATCCCGGACTCGACGTCCAAGGGCACCATGGACCTGCTGCAGACCCAGCTGTGGCGGCACGAACCCGGCCAGGCGCCCGGCCTGTTCGACGGCAGCAAGATCCCGCTGCTCGACGCCCTGCCCGACTTCCTCGACCTGCGACCCGGTGACGCCTCGCCCACCGTGCTGCTCGGACAGGTGATCGACGTCGCGGGCAGCGCGGCACGGGTGAGGTTCGCCCGCACGCCGGGCCGCAACATCGCGGTGATCGGCTCCGTGGTCCAGGACGCGGCCGCCGTGCTCGGCGGAGCGGCCGCGTCACTGGGCAGGCAGCACGAGCCGCACGAGGCGGCGTTCACGCTGGCCTGCATGGTGGACGAGGCGATGCCCTCGGCACAGCACCTGGCGAAGCGCCTGAGCGCCGACGGGCACGACGCGTCGGTGGTCGGCATCGACGGCATCCGCGAGCTGCTGGACAGGACGGCGGCCCGGTTGCAGGCGATCAACACCGGCACGGCCGACTCGCCGCCGTCACCGCACTACCTGGTGCTGTACGGCGTGGACGCGGCGCAGACGTTGCTGGAGCAGAAGGACGCGGCGACCCGCACGTCCGGTGTGGACAGCCTGCGCACCGTCCTGAAGCACGGCCCGGAGAACCGCACGCACGTGCTGGGCTGGTGGCGCGGCGTGCAGAGGCTCAAGGCGAGCCTGCCGCCCGGCGTCTACGACGACATCGGCGCCTGGGTGGCGTTCGACGTGCAGGGCAAGGAACTGCTGTCGCTCGGGCCGGAACAGGTGATGGCGTGGTCGCCGCGACCGCGGCGCGGCCTGTTCTTCGACAGGTTCGAGCACTCGCGACCGCAGGTGATCATCCCGTTCGACACCGGAGAAGCGTCGTGACCCCGTTCGCAGTGGGATTCGACACCTTCAAGATTGCCGTCCTCGCCACCGTGGGTACACGTCAAGGGGAGCTTCGATGAACCCGATGATGACGACGATGTTCGAACCGGTCCCGTCGCAGCGCCAGAGCGAGGAGGTGATCGAGGTGCCGGCGATCTCCGCCGTCGAGCGCTACAAGGAGATCATCGCCATCGCCACCGACGCTGCGGCCCGCCAGCGCAAGCTGGACGAGGTGCGGTGTGCCGAACTCGCCCGGCGGATCGCGGCGACCCAGCACGAGATCGCCGAGGTGCGCGATCGCGAGCGGGTCGTGCGGATGGGCGCCGCGCTGCACTGGGAGGCCGCCGTCGAGCAGCTGTGGAACGAGCGCTGGCTGCAGATGGTCACGTTCCCGCAGCCCGACGAGTCGGTGCCCCCGCGTCCCCAGGGCGAGTACAACCACGCGATGGACGTGGCGTACCAGGTGCTGGAGGACTCGCTCGCGAAGCGGACCCTGTTGCGCCGCAAGCAGAAGGACTGAGTGCGCCGCTTACGCACCACCGCCGACGTGCTGGACGCCAGCGACGACCCGCTCGTCCGCTGGGCGTCCCAGGCGCTGTCCGCGGGAGGTGCCGCCTGGGGACACTGCGGCGCGGTCGCCGTGCACGCCCCCTGCCTGGCCCGGCGCCGCCGCCTGGTCCTCGCCGGCCCGGCCGAGGGCGTGGCCTCACTGCTCGCCGCGCACGGCCGCGGCGTGGACCTGAGGCCCCTGATGGAACGCCGGCTGGCCGAGGAGGTCGAGCCGCTGATGCCGACGCCGTGGGTCGAGGACAAGCCGTTCGGCTGGATGGACCGCACGGGCACGCTCGACCTGCCCGGGGACGCCTCCTGGCTCACCGACACCGGCGACGTGACACCGCTGCTGCGCGAGGCGAACCCGGGCTCGTGGGCCTGGCCGGGCGAGAAGGGCGTCCGCCGCTGGGCGGGGATCCACGACGACAGCAACACCCTCGTCGCCACGGCGGCCGAAGCGTGGTCGTCCACCGACGTCGGCTTCATGATGGGCGTGGCCGTCCACCCGTCCCGCACGAACCAGGGCCTGGGTCACCGCGTCTGCCAGTTCGTGACGTCGTCCCTGCTCACCCGCTACGGCACGTGCGCCCTTTTCGTCGACAACGACAACACTCCGGCCATCGCCGTGTACCGCAAGCTCGGCTTCAGGTACCGCGACGTCACAACACTTCTGCCTGCGGCCTAGGTCACATTCCGGAACAGTCGTCACCGACGGGCTGTTGAAACGGATAATTGATCCGCAAATCAGGATGGAGATGGTTAGACCATGACCAGCACCGCACTCGAGGTCCGGCTCGCGTCCCGCCCGACCGGCTGGCCGACCGAGGACACCTTCGAGATCGCCGAGGTCGAGATCCCGACGCCAGGCGAAGGCGAGATCCTGGTCCGCAACGTCTTCATGAGCGTCGACCCGTACATGCGCGGCCGCATGAACGACGTGAAGTCCTACGTCCCGCCGTTCCAGGTGGGCGCCCCGCTGGACGGCGGCGCGGTGGGCGAGGTGGTGGCAGTCGGCGCAGGCGTCGAGGGCTTCGCCGAGGGCGACAACGTCCTGCACGGCCTCGGCTGGCGCGACTACGCCGTCGTCAACACCAAGCACGCCGTGAAGGTCGACAGCTCCGTGGCTCCGCTCACCACGTACCTGGGCGTCCTGGGCATGCCGGGCCTCACCGCCTACGCGGGCCTCCTGGTCACCGCGGAGTTCAAGCCGGGCGACACCGTCTTCGTCTCGGGCGCGGCAGGCGCAGTGGGCCAGATCGTGGGCCAGATCGCCCGCCTGAAGGGCGCAGCCAGGGTCATCGGCTCCGCGGGCTCCGCGGAAAAGGTCAAGTACCTCACCGAAGAACTCGGCTTCGACGCGGCCTTCAACTACAAGGACGGCCCGGTGGCCGACCAACTCGCCGCAGCCGCCCCCGACGGCATCGACGTCTACTTCGACAACGTGGGCGGCGACCACCTCGAAGCGGCCATCTCGAACCTGAACCTCAACGGCCGGATCACCATGTGCGGCGCCATCTCGCAGTACAACGCCTCCGAGAAGCCCACCGGTCCGAGCAACATGATCCAGATCCTCTCCAAGCGCCTCACCCTGCGCGGCATGCTGGTAAGCGACCACAAGGGCCTGCAGCAGCAGTTCGTGAGCGAAGCGGCAGCCTGGATCGCCTCAGGCGAACTCAAGTACTCCGAAACGGTGGTGGAAGGCGGCGTCCGCCAGGCCCCCGCGGCCTTCCTGGGCATGCTGCGCGGCGAGAACACCGGCAAGATGCTCGTGAAGTTCTAACAGCCGCCCCACGCAAAGGCGAAGCCGAGCCGTACGCGAAGCCGAAGGCGAGCCGTCTTGGCTTTGGCTCTTGGCTTTGGCTCTTGGCTTTGGCTCTTGGCTTTTCAGGCGGCTTCGCCGGTGGGGTATCCCGTCACGAGTCGCGCCACAGCTCTCGCTGCATGCCTGGAGGGGTGTCAACTCGACACGCTCTTCGTCGAGTTGACACCCCTCCAGGCATGTGGCTCGCTCTTGGTGCGACTGGTGACGGGACACCCCACCGGCCCACACCCCACAACGAACGCAACAGGCAGCCGCCCAACACAACAGGCGTGCCATCAACCCACGACCGGCGCGGGCCCCCCGATCAGATTGCCGGGGGTCTGGGGGCAGCGCCCCCAGGGGAAAGCACGCAAGGCAACCAGGCCGCACGCCACAGGCGCAACGCAACAGGCCGCACGCAACAGCGGAAACGCCCCCAGGCCACACCCAACCCAACCCCCGGGCTAAATCAACTTCCCAGGGTTCAAGATCCCAGTCGGATCCACCCGCTCCTTCACCGCCCGCAAAACCGACACCCCCACGCTCCCGATCTCCCTCTCCAGCCAGGGCGCATGATCAACCCCAACAGCGTGGTGATGGGTAATCGTCCCCGTAGAGGAAACAACCTCGGAAGCCGCAGCCTTGGCCCGCCTCCACTGCCCCACGGGATCGTCGAGGTCCCGGGGCACCAGAACCGTGAAGTACAACGAAGCCCCGGTCTCGTAAGCATGCGAGACGTGGCACATCACCACGGGATTCCCGAGCTCGGCGACCAAAGCGGCCCGGACGGCCGAACGCACCTCGGAAACCCGGGACCAGTGGGCAGCGGTTTCCAGGGTTTCGACGCACACGCCGGCATCCAGGAGCGCATCCCGCTGCCGAGGCCCGTTGAACCGCCCGTGCAGCCACGACGCCCCCATCGCCCGCCCGAGCCGAACGACCTTGTGCCCGCTCAACGAGCTCATGGTCGCGGACCGGGAGCGGCACTCCCACCCCAGGATCACCAGGCAGGGCCGCGCCACCCGCCGGAACCGCAGGTACTTGCGCAGCAGAGCGGCCTTCTCCCCGGCCATCTCCAGCGCGACCTCGGTCTCGTCCGCGTCGGACAGCCGGGTGATGTCGGCGAGGACCCCGTCCTGGGCCAGGGTCCGGACGAGCGCGACCCCGGCTTCCCACCCGTCCACCACGAAGCCCTCGTACCGGGGCCCGTACGGCCGGGGCCGGACGCGCACCGAAACCTCGGTGATGACCCCGAACACCCCTTCGCTGCCCAGGACCAGCTGCTTCAGGTCGGGTCCTGCGGCAGAGGCGGGAGCGGTCCCGGCCACCCACTCCCCCACGGGGGTGGCCACCCGGACGGACTCGACCATGTCCTCGAAACGCCCGTACCCGGACGAAGCCTGACCAGCGGACCGGGTGGCGGCGAACCCGCCGATGGTCGCCCGCTCGAACGACTGCGGCACGTGCCCGAGCGTGAACCCGTGCTCTCCCAGCAACTTCTCGGCCTCAGGCCCGGTCAACCCGGCCTGGAGCACGGCAACCCGTGACACGGGATCGACGGACACGAGAGAAGAAAGCCCGGAAAGGTCCAGCGCCACCACAGCGGCCTTGGACCCGCGCAGGGCCTCGACCCCGCCGACGACAGAAGTGCCCCCGCCGAACGGCACCACGGCGACGTCGTGCTCGACGCAGACCTTCAACACCTCGACCACCTCGTCGGGCGAGCCGGGCGTCACGACGGCGTCCGGCACGGCCAACTCCCCGTGCCCACGCCGCCGCAGCAGGTCGAGGTACGACAGGCCACCCGCACGCCCCAGCCGGTCCTCGTCGTCGGCCGAGACAGCGCACACGGCCTCCAGCGCCGTGAACGCGTCGGCGGACAGGGCGGACGGCGGCGCCGTCACCGGCACCTCGGTGAACGGCTCACCCAGGCCGACTCGCTGGGTCAGCCACGCCAGCGCAGGAGGCGGCAGCGGCACGGTTTCGGTGGTCCATCTCGCCCTGGTCACTGCTACAGTGTGACACATGACGTCTCAACGTCACACCCACGACGCCCTGCTCGACGCGACCCGTGAGTGTGTTCTCGAGGTCGGGGTGCGCCGGACCACCCTCACCGACGTGGCGAAACGGGCCGGCGTGAGCCGCATGACGCTCTACCGCCGCTACCCCGACGTCGACCACCTCGTGCGGGCTCTGATGACGCGGGAGTTCGCCGCGCTGCTCGCCGAGGTGGAACGGTCGAGCGGCCAGGGCAACGCACGGGAGCAGCTCGCCCAGCGGGCTGTGGACGCCATCCGGATGCTGGACGCCAACCCGCTCATGCGCCGGGTCATGCAGCTCGACGCGGACCTGATGCTGCCGTACCTCACCGACCGGCTCGGCAGCACGCAGCGGCTGGTCGAGCAGTTCCTCGTCGCGCAGATCGAGGCCGGGCACCTCGACGGGTCGATCCGGCCCGGTGACGCCAGGACGCAGGCCCGCGTGGTGCTGCTGAGCACGCAGTCGATGGTGCTCTCGACGAGGCCCGCCACGTCCGGGCTCGAGTTCACCTCGCTGCTCGACGAGCTCGCCCGGCAGCTGGACGGAGCCCTGAAGCCGTGAACACCTCCCTGAACGCCGCCAGGCGCGCCGAGGACCTCGAAGCGGCACAACGGGAGGTCGCCGACGTCCTCGTGGTCGGCGGTGGTGTCACGGGCGCGGGCGTCGCCCTCGACGCGGCGTCCCGCGGCCTGAAAACGGTGCTGCTGGAGGCGCACGACCTGGCGTTCGGGACGTCGCGGTGGTCCAGCAAGCTCGTCCACGGAGGTCTGCGCTACCTCGCGAAGGGCGACGTGCGGCTCGCCCACGAGAGCGCCGTGGAGCGTGGGATCCTGATGACCAGGACGGCTCCGCACCTCACCCGCACGCTGCCCATGCTGTTCCCGTTGCACGGCACCGCCGGGCACTTCGTGATGTCGGGCTTCCGCGCCGGCAACGCACTGCGCATCGCCGCCCGCACGCCCGCCGACGTGCTGCCCGGACCGCGCAGGGTGTCGAGGCACGAGGCGCTCGCGCTGGTCCCCGGCCTGGACGCGGGGAAGCTCACCGGCGGCCTGCTGAGCTACGACGGCCAGCTCGTCGACGACGCGCGGCTCGTCGTGGCACTGGCCAGGACCGCCGCGGGCCACGGCGCGAAGGTCATCACGCGCGCGAAAGTCGTGACGCTGCAAGGAGATGGAGCCGAGGCGCGGGACACGCTCACCGGCGCCTCGTTCACCGTCAGGGCCAGGGCCGTGATCAACGCGACGGGCGTCTGGGCCGGCACCCTCGCACCGGTGCCCCTGCGGCCGTCGCGCGGCTCGCACCTCGTCCTCGACGCCGGGAGTGCCGGGATCACCGCGACGGCGCTGACGATCCCGGTGCCGGGCGAGCGCAACCGCTACGCGTTCCTGCTGCCCCAGGCGAACGGCCGCGCGTACCTCGGCCTCACCGACGAACCGGTCGACGAGATCCCGGACGTGCCGGTCGTTCCCGAGTCCGATGTGGACTTCCTGCTCGCAACGGCTTCCCTGGTGCTGCAACGGAATCTCACCAGGGAGGACGTCATCGGCAGCTACGCGGGCCTGCGCCCGCTGCTGCGGGCCGAAGGCACCACCGCCGACCTCTCCCGCCACCACGCCGTGCTCAAGGCGTCCAACGGCGTCATCACGATCGTCGGCGGCAAGCTCACCACCTACCGCAAGATGGCGGCGGACGCGGTGAACGCGACGAGCCTGACGCAGATCCCCTGTCGCACCGAGGACATCCGCCTCGTCGACGACAGGCCCGCCCCGACGACGCCGATCGCTCCCGGCGTCACCGAGGCCGATGTCGTCCACGCCATCCGGCACGAGGGCGCGCTCGACGTCGACGACGTCCTGGACCGGCGCACGCGGATCGGCCTGGTGCCGAGCGATCGTGAGAAGGCCGCACCCGAGATCGCGAAGCTCCTGACCAACGCGTGAGAACGGGGCGCCCCGCGAGGGACGCCCCGTTCTCAGCGCAAGGATCGCAGGATCACTCGCCGATGACCGGCTTCGCGGCCTTGGGCGGGTCGACCAGGGCCTCGCCCTCGATCCGCACCTTCCGCTTGTGCTCGCTGCCGCCGCCCTGCTGGCCACCGGCACCGGCCATGGGAGCACCACCCATCATGCCGCCCATGCCACCGCCGGCACCCTTCCCGCCACCGCCGGCGCCGGGCGCGCCCGCCGCGGGCGCCGGGCTGCCGCTGGCCGCGGGCATGACACCGGCCGCGCCGCCGAACTGCGTGGCCGAGGTGCCGCCGGCACCACCGCCACCGGCGGGGCCGCCGCCCATGCCGGCGGGGATGCCGCCGCCACCGCCGCCGCCCATGCCGCCCTTCGGGATGCCACCGCCACCGCCGCCACCCGCACCGCCGCCGGACGCGGCCGTCGCGGCGTGGTCAGGGGTGGCCGGGCGGTACCAGTCGGTGTTCGGCGTCGTGGGCATGACACCGATCGAGGGCGGCTTGACGCCCGTGTTGCCCCCGGCCGTCGTGGTCGTGTCGGGCTCCCAGTGACCGGGGACCCAGCGACCTCCGCCGGAGCCGGAGCCGGAACCCGTGCCCGTGCCGGAGCCGGAGCCCGTGCCCGTGCCGGAGCCGGAACCCGTGCCGTAGCCGGGCGGAGGGGTGTACCCGCCGTGGCTGATCTGGCCGCCGGAGCCGGTCTGCGGCCGTCCACCGGTGCCGCCGTGCTGGCCGGGGATGGGCTGGTACGGCGTCACCGCGGGACCGGTGCCGACGCCCGAGCTCCAGCCGGACGGACCGCCCGAGGCGTTGCCCGGCACCGGCTGGAAGGGCGTGACCTGGGGGCCCGCACCCGACTGGCCGAGACCGCCGCCGCCGGCACCGCCGCCGGCGCCGCTCGTGTACGTCCCGCCCGCACCGGCGGACGCGCGGTCCTGCTGGTCGGCGCGGATGCCGTCGAAGCCGCCCTGCGTCTGCCGGGTGATGCCACCGGCGCCGCCGCCACCGCTCCTCTGCGCCATCGAGGAGATGGCGTCGATGACCTGCTCGGCGACCTTGGCGATCTGCGTGACCGACTTGATCAGGTTCATCAGCTTCTGCACGGAGCCGACGAGCTTCTGCAGGAAGTCGGCGAGCTTCTTCGCGTAGTTGACCGCGGTGGTCACGATGTCCGAGATCGCGCCCGCGATGGCCGCGCCGAAGGTGAGGAAGGAGGCCGCCAGCCACTGGATGATCTTCATGACCATGTCCGAGACGGCCTGGCTGATCAGGTCCATGATCATCTTGCGGACGGTGCCGACGAGCTGGCCCGCGCCCTCGACCGCGCCGGCGATGCCGTCGACGGACTTGGCGAGGGTCTCGAGGCCGCCCGCGTGCTTCTTGGCGGCGGTGCGGTAGCCGTCGGCCGCCCGGCCCTGCCACTCGCGGGTCTGCGAGACGCAGATCTTCTCGTACTCGGTCGCGATGCCGTGGACCTGCTTGCCCGCGGAGCGGAACGACTCGGCCATCCGCGAGATGGACTCGGGGCTGCCGAGCAGGACGTCGAACGGCTCGCGCAGGAAGTCGACGTGCTGGATGGCCCAGCTGAACCCGGCGGACAGGAAGCCGCTCAGCGGGTTCGCGGACATGCCGACGATGCCCATCGCCGTGTTCGCGATGCCGAGGCCCGCGTTGACCCAGTCCCCCCGCTCGATGGCGGAGTAGGTGGTGGAGATGCTGGTGATCAGCTGCTGGGGGTCGGTGCCCTTGGCCTGCGACTGCGACGCTGGCGCGGTCATCCCCGGCCTCCCTTGAAACCGAACATGTTGTCGAGGTCGACCTGCTCGTACTGCTCGATGGTCTCGCGGAGACCGGCGCTCATGTCCATCAGCGAGTTCGCCGCCTTGCCGAGCCCGTCCTGCGACAGGCCGGCCTGCTGCAGGACGTTCTGGGCCAGGAACCCGAGGAAGACGCCGAAGGCCTCGGTCGTGAGAGCCCCCGGATCACACGTCTCGGTGGCCTTGCGCATCCGCTCCATGAGCTTGTTCACGTTCGCCGCGTGAGTTCTGAGCTCGTCCAGGTCGATGTTGAACTGCTGCTGCATGCCTTACCCCCTCCTCCTGCACTCAGGCCATGACGTCGGGCGGGTTCGTGAAGTACTCGTCGTCGGGCCGCGTGTCCTTGCGCTCCAACTCCGACTTCGGTTCTTCCTCGTCGGTTCCATCGCCCTTGTAGCCGTTCGGCATCTGGGCCTTCACGAACTCGAGAGCGGGGCTGTCACCGACGAAGTCCGTCATGATCTGCACCACACGCCCGGAGGCGTCGCGCTGGGCCTTCGCGGAGGCCGTGAGCACGGCGGAGGCGATCTCGGAGGGGTCCATGCCGCGGGCCTCGGGCTTGATCTGCAGGCCGGTCAGCACGCCCGTCGCGTTGACCGTCACCGTGATCAGGCCGTCGGGCGAGCTGGCGCTCCCGCCCACACCTCCGAGCTGGTCGCGGGCCTGCTCGGCGTTCTGCTTCGCCTGCTCGATCTTGGCCCCGTACTGCGCGAGCCACTGGTCCGGGTCAATGGGCTGCATGGTCACCCCCGTTGAGTGAATTGGTCGTTCGTTCGATTCGCCGTAGACGCCCGTATCGTTTCACCCGTTCCCTGCTCACCGATACTTTCCGTCCGATTACCGCCATCCGGGCTAACGAAGGGGTTCACCGTGCCTGAGGGAGTGCTGGAGATCGACGCGGTCTCCAAGCGCTACGGGGAGGTCGTCGCCCTGCGGGACATGTCCTTCGACGTGCGCGGGGGCGAACTCTTCGGGTTCGTCGGCAGCAACGGCGCCGGGAAGACCACGACCATGCGCATCGCGCTGGGCGTGCTCGCGGCCGACTCCGGCGAGGTGCGGTGGAACGGCAGAACAGTCGACCTCGACACGCGGCGCCGCATCGGTTACATGCCGGAGGAGCGCGGCCTCTACCCGCGGATGAAGGTGCTCGACCAGCTGGTCTACCTCGCGGAGCTGCACGGCATGGGCACCAACGAGGCCCACACGAGCGCGGAGAACTGGATCGCGCGCCTCGGCCTGCGCGACCGCCGCTCGGACGAGGTGCAGCGCCTGAGCCTCGGCAACCAGCAGCGCGTGCAGCTCGCCGCCGCGCTGGTGCACGAACCGGACGTGCTGGTGCTCGACGAGCCGTTCTCGGGCCTCGACCCGGTCGCGGTCGACGTGATGAGCCAGGTGCTGCGCGAGAAGGCGTCCGCCGGTGTGCCCGTGGTGTTCTCGAGCCACCAGCTCGACCTCGTGGAACGGCTGTGCGACCGCGTCGGCATCGTCAGCGAGGGCTCGATGGTCGCGAGCGGCACGGTGGACGAGCTCCGGTCGGGCGGGGTGCCGCGCCTCGTCGTGGAGTCGCCGACCACCGGCTGGGCTGACACCCTGGACGGCGTGCGGGTGATCGAGAAGGACGAGACGCGGTGCGTGCTCGAGCTCGCCGACGGCGTGGACGACCAGACGGTGCTGCACGCGGCGTTGGCGGCCGGTCCGGTGCACGAGTTCTCGCGGCAGCGGCCCTCGCTGACCGAGCTCTTCCGCAACGTCGTGACCACCGAGGGCAGGAGCGCATGACGTCGGCCCGAGCGGTCTCGCTGGTGGCGAAGCGCGAGTTCGTCACGAAGGTGCGCACCGAGTCGTTCCTGATCGGCACAGCGGTGATCATCGCCGTGCTCGCCGGGTACGTGGTGCTGCAGTCGGTGCTCTTCGACGACCAGCAGCGCAGCGTGATCGGCCTGTCCGGTCAGGCCACCCAGCTCGCGGACCCGTTGCGGGACAAGGCGATGTCGTTCGGCATCGAGGTCGAGACGCGCGACGTCACGCCCGCGGGCGACGCCGAGCAGCAGGTCCGCGACGGCAAGCTGGACGCCCTCGTCACAGGTGCGCCGCCGGAGCTGAAGATGATCGTCAAGGGCTCCGGCGACGACGTGCTGACGGCGGTGCTGAACGACGTGCTGCGCCAGCAGGTGCTCGTCGCGCAACTGGCCGAGGCGGGCATCACCCCGCAGCAGGTCGCGCAGGACCTGGCGAACGTCAAGGTCGCCGTGACGGCGCTGGAACCCGTTGACCCGCAACACGGTCAGCGCCTCGCCATCGGGTTGGTCGTGGCCGCGCTGCTGTACTACTCGTTGCTGGTCTACGGGACGATGGTCGCGCAGGGCGTGGTGGAGGAGAAGTCCAGCCGGGTCGTGGAGATCCTGCTCGCGACCGTGCGGCCGTGGCAGTTGTTGCTGGGCAAGGTGATCGGGCTCGGCGCGGTCGGCCTGCTGCAGCTGCTGGTGATCTCCACCATCGGCCTCGGGCTGTCCTCGGCGTTCGACGTCGTGGACGTCGGCTCGCTCGGCGGCGCCGCCCTGCTGACCGGCGTCCTCTGGTACCTGCTCGGCTTCTTCCTGTACGCCACCGTGTTCGCGGCCGCCGCGTCGCTGGTGTCGCGGCAGGAGGAGCTGCAGTCCGTGCTGACGCCGATCAGCATGACGATCATCGTGGCGTTCGTCGCCGGCATCAACCTCATGATCGGCAGCCCGACCGGGTCGGCGGTGACGGTCCTGTCGCTGCTGCCGCCGTTCGCCCCGATCCTGATGCCCGGCCGGATGGCGCTGGGCGTCGCACCGGCCTGGCAGGTCCTGCTGGCCGTGGTGCTCGCCCTGGCCGCCATCGCGGCGATCACGTGGCTGGGCGGGAAGGTCTACGCGAACGCCGTGCTCAGGACCGGCGCCCGCGTCAAGCTCCGCGAGGCGCTCAGGCTCTGATCGCCTGGTAGCGGTCGAGCGCCACCCGGCGTTCGACCGCGTGGTCCACGATCGGCGTGATGTCCGGCGAGTCGGGGGCGTACCTGCGCACGTAGGCGCCTTCCGGGTCGAACTTCTTGGCCTGCGTCGTGGGGTTGAAGACGCGGAAGAACGGCGCCGCGTCCGTGCCGCAGCCCGCCACCCACTGCCAGTTGTGCTGGTTCGAGGCGAGGTCGCCGTCGACCAGGTGCTCCATGAAGTGCCGCGCGCCCCACCACCACGGCAGGTGCAGGTCCTTGACCAGGAAGCTGGCCGTGATCATGCGCACCCGGTTGTGCATGAAGCCCTCCTGCTTGAGCTGCCGCATGCCCGCGTCCACGATCGGGAACCCGGTGCGGCCCTCCTTCCAGGCCTCGAACAGCTCCTTGTCGTCGTCGTGCACCATGCGGTCGAACTTGCGGTCGTAGTTCTCCCGCGCCGTCTCCGGCCTGTGCCACAGCACGTCGGCGTAGAACTCGCGCCAGGCGAGCTCGCTGCGGAACGTCCCGTCGCAGTCCCGCAGGAGCGTGCGGGGGTGCAGCACGCCCCACCGCAGGAACGCGGACATCCGGCTCGTCGCGTCGAGGTCGGGCCGGTCGCGGGTCTTGTCGTAGTCCGCCAGCCGTTCGTCGCGGAACTTCTCCCAGAGCGCCAAGGCGTCGGGCAGCTCCTCCTCGACGTCAGGGATCTCCTGACCGCCGTGCGGCTCCATCCAGTCCACAGTGGAGGAGCCGCTGTCCGCGGGTTCGCGCCAGCCGTGCT
This sequence comes from Lentzea sp. CC55, assembly GCF_021056325.1. Taxonomy (NCBI): domain Bacteria; kingdom Bacillati; phylum Actinomycetota; class Actinomycetes; order Pseudonocardiales; family Pseudonocardiaceae; genus Lentzea; species Lentzea sp. CC55. The sequence continues at coordinate 337,145 of NZ_JAJCXE010000022.1, forward strand.
CCAGCCAGGCGCCGCGGAACGGCGTGAAGACCTTGAACGGGGTCCCGTCCTGCTTGAGCACCCGGCCCGGCGCCACGGCGTAGGGCGAGCCGGTGCGGACGAGCTCGACGTCCCCCAGCGCCTCCTCGACGGCCTCGTCGCGCTTGCGTCCGTACGGCGCGTAATCCGCGGAGATGTGGACACTGCCCGCGTCGATCTCCCGCGCAATGCGCGGAACAGTCGTCACCGGGTCGCCGTGCACGACCATCAGGCGACCACCCAGTTCGTCGTTCAGGGCGTGCAGACAACGGTGCAGGAATTCAATTCGCGCCTGCCCCGACGGTTTCAGCAACCGGTCGTCGAGAACGAACAGTCCGAGCGCGCGGGGAGACCTTTCCGCGGCCGCGAGAATGGCCGGATGATCGGATGTCCGCAGATCGCGGCGAAACCAGACGATCGAGGGTTCGGAACTCACCGTTCGACGCTAAGGCGAGGCCGACGAGGCCGCACAACGAGCGGCCAGGTCCTGCAACCCGATCGTGTAGGCGATCTCGTGCGGCTCGGCGAGCAACGGCAGCACCAGTTCCAGATCCGCGCGGCGGCGCGCGAGTACCGCGGCCCGCCTCGGGCCGAGGCTCCCGCTCCGGAGGACCGCCTGCGCGCAGGCCGCGATGTCCGCGTCCAGCTGCACGAAGCAAACGTCCGCCACGTCCACCGATCGCAGGCGGGACGGGAACAACCGCTCCAGGTGCGCCGCGTACAGCCCTTCCAACGTTTCGGCCACAGCTCCCCCAACACGCCGAAGGCGCGTCACCCGTGGGGTGACGCGCCCTCAGCTTACGAAAAACCTAACCCGTGATCAGCGGTTTTCCATCGCGACGAAGTCGCGCTCCGTCGGGCCGGTGTAGATCTGCCGCGGACGGCCGATCTTCGTGGCCGGGTCGTTGATCATCTCGCGCCAGTGCGCGATCCAGCCGGGGAGCCGGCCGAGCGCGAACAGCACGGTGAAGAACTTCGTCGGGAAGCCCATCGCCCGGTAGATCAGACCCGTGTAGAAGTCCACGTTCGGGTAGAGCTTGCGGGAGATGAAGTAGTCGTCGCTCAGGGCGGCTTCTTCGAGCTGCTTCGCGATGTCGAGCAGCTGGTCGTCGGCGCCGAGCTTGCCGAGGATCTCGTCGGCCGTCTTCTTGATGATCGCGGCGCGCGGGTCGTAGTTCTTGTAGACCCGGTGGCCGAAGCCCATCAGGCGGACGCCGTCCTCCTTGTTCTTGACCTTGTTGACGAACGACTTCACGTCGCCGCCGTCGGCCTTGATCTTCTCGAGCATCTCCAGCACCGCGCTGTTCGCGCCGCCGTGCAGCGGGCCGAACAGGGCGTTGATGCCCGCGGAGATGGACGCGAAGAGGTTCGCCTCGGAGGAGCCGACCAGGCGCACGGTCGACGTGGAGCAGTTCTGCTCGTGGTCGGCGTGCAGGATGAACAGCAGGTCGAGCGCGCGGACCAGGTCCGGGTCGAGGTCGTAGGCCTCGGCCGGGAAGCCGAAGGTCATGCGCAGGAAGTTCTCCACCAGGCCGAGGGAGTTGTCCGGGTAGAGGAACGGCTGGCCGACCGACTTCTTGTAGGCGTAGGCCGCGATCGTCGGCAGCTTGGCCAGCAGGCGGATCGTGGAGATCTCCACCTGGTTCGCGTCGAACGGCGACAGCGAGTCCTGGTAGAAGGTCGACAGCGCGGAGACCGCGGACGACAGCACCGGCATCGGGTGCGCGTCGCGCGGGAAGCCGTCGAAGAAGCGCTTGAGGTCCTCGTGCAGCAGGGTGTGCCTGCTGATCTTCTGCGAGAAGTCCTCGAGCTGGGCGGCGGTCGGCAGCTCGCCGTAGATCAGGAGGTAGCTGACCTCGATGAAGTTCGAACGCGCGGCCAACTGCTCGATCGGGTACCCGCGGTAACGCAGAATTCCGGCGTCACCGTCGATGTAGGTGATCTCGGAGGAGCAGGAGGCCGTGTTGACGAAACCGGTGTCCAGGGTTACCAGGCCGGTGGTCGACAGCAGCTTGCCGAGATCGATGCCGGACGCGCCTTCGGACGCCCGCACCACCTTCATCTCGAGCTCTCCGCCCTCGTGGCGCAGCGCGACGGTCTGTGGGTCGTTCGGCGCAGTCGTCGCGTCGGGCATTCAAGTCCCTCTCAACGCTCGGACGGGGTGGCGGCAGACCACGCTGGGCCTGCCGTCGTCTCGGACCACCCCGTTGGGATCTGAGTCTTCAAGTCCACTCACGCTAGTCGGCGGAAGGCCCGCCTCGCAGCAGCGGTGTGAACCGATTCTGTGAGATGGGACCGGCATCACATCCGCAATGCCGGTTTCTAGCGCGGCTCCCCCACGGTAGTCCGATCCTCCGCTTTATCCAGCCAACGCGGCGGTGAGTTCGCTCGCAAAGGGCGGTTCGGCGCCCGCGCGGGAACATGTGATCGCGGCCGCGGCGCCCGCGTAGGTCAATGCGGCCGTCCATTCCTCACGTGAGAGCGCGCGCACCTTCTCGACGTCGAGGGCGTCGTGGTCGTGCAGCCACGCGAGCAGGGCACCTTGCACCGTGTCGCCCGCCCCGATCGTGTCGACGACGTCCACCTCCACCGGCGGCACGTCGACCTGGTCGGTGGCGGTGATGACGGACAGGCCGTCACCGCCCTTGGTCAGGACGACCGCGGCCGGTCCCTGTGAAATCCACGTCCTTGCGATCTCGATCACGTCGCCGTCCTCGGCGAGCCACCGGGCGTCCTCGACGGAGGCCTTCAGCAGTCCGACGTCCGGTAGCCAGGACGTGAAGCGCTCGCGGTAGGCGCCCGGATCGGCGATGAGCCCTGCCCGGATGTTGGGGTCGAGCGCGGTCAGCAAGCGCTTGCTCTCGCGCCGCAGCACCTTCTCGTAGACCGAGGCGCCGGGTTCCAGGACGAGGCTGAGGGTGCCGAACGACACCGCCTTCGCGTCCGCCGGCAGCGGTCCCGGGTCCTCCACGAGGCGGTCGGCGGTGCCCTCGACGTAGAACGAGTAGCGCGCGCTCCCGTCCTCCGCGAGCCCCACGACCGCGAGCGTCGTGTTCTCCGGCCCGCGCTGGACGAGAGACGTCTCGACGTTCGACTCCTGGAGCCGCTTCACGAGCTGCCCGCCGAAGTGGTCGGTCGAGATGCGCGACAGGAAGGCCGCGGGCACGCCGAGCCGCCCGAGCGCGACGGCCACGTTGTACGGCCCGCCACCGAGCTTCGGCGCGAGCGGCGCCAGCTCGTCGTCCCCGACCGGCACCATGTCGACCAGCGACTCACCAGCAACCACGATCACAGCGTTCTACTCCTTCGGGGAAGCGCCCGTCCTCTGGAGCCCATCCAACAGCAGTTCCCCCAGCGCGGTGAACGCCTCGGCGTCCGAAACACCTGCCCGTTTCGTGAGGACTCCCGTCTGGATGCCCTCGATGAGCAGCCCGGCCATCTCGGCGAACAGCGTCGCGTGCACCTCGCGGAACACGTGCAGCTCGACGCCCTCCTGGATGAACGCCTTGATGCGCTCGGCGGCGGCACGGGCGTTGCGCTCGTAGGTGGCGCGCGTGGGCGGGAAGTCGGAGACGTCCGCGATGAACGCCGCCGAGGCCTTCGTCAGCTCCTCCGCCGCGCCCGCGAGGTAGCTGCCGATGCGTTCGCGCACGTCGTCGAGGCCCGCGATGCGCTTCTCGATGCGCTCGGCCGCCCCCTTGAAGTACCGCCCGACCACCCGCACGGCCAGCTGTTCCTTGCTGCCGGCGAGCGCGTACAGCGTCGACTTGGAGCAGTGCAGCCTGCCCGCGACGTCGTCGAGCGTGAGATGTCCGAAGCCCTCGGTGAGGAACAGCGCCTCCAACCGGGTGAGCAGCTCGGCCTGCCGCTGCGTGAGAGCCCGCGTCATGGTGAGGACCCTGCCACATCCGCTGGCCGGTGTACTGCACAACGCACTAGAGTACTGCTACCAGTACACCACCGGAGGTCGACGATGCCCGCCGAGCGGCTGCTCCCCACGCAAGAGGCCGAGGACCTGATCGCGCTGGTCAGGGAGATCGCGCGGGACGAGCTCAAGCCCCACGCCGCGGACGCCGAGGAGAACGAGAAGTTCCCCCGCGACGCGTTCCGCCTGCTGGGCAGGACGGGTCTGCTCGGCCTGCCGTACCCCGAGGAGTTCGGTGGCGGCGAACAGCCCTACGAGGTGTACCTGCAGGCGCTCGAAGAGGTCGCCTCGGCGTGGATGACGGTCGCCGTGGGCCTCTCGGTGCACGTGATGTCGTGCTACGGCCTCGCCACGTTCGGCACCCGCGAGCAGCAGGACCGCTGGCTCCCCGAGATGCTCGAGGGCGAACTGCTCGGCGGCTACGCGCTGTCCGAGGTCCAGGCGGGCTCCGACCCGGCCGCCATGGCGACCCGCGCGGTCCGCAAGGGCTCCGAGTACGTCGTGAACGGCACCAAGGCGTGGATCACGCACGCCGGCGCCGCCGACTTCTACACCCTGATGGCCCGCACGTCCCCCGACGCGGGCCGCGGCATCTCCTGCTTCCTCGCACCCGGCGAGACCCGGGGCCTCACCGCGCTGACCCCCGAGCGGAAGATGGGCCTCACCGGCTCCATCACCGCCCAGCTCGAGTTCGCCGACGTGCACTTCGATGCCGACCGCCTGATCGGCCAGGAGGGCGACGGCCTCAAGATCGCACTGTCCGCTTTGGACTCCGGCCGCCTCGGCATCGCGGCGTGCGCCGTGGGTCTCGCGCAGGCGGCGTTGGACGAAGCGGTCGCGTACGCCAAGACCCGCACCCAGTTCGGCCGCCCGATCATCGAGTTCCAGGGCCTCGAGTTCCTCCTGGCCGACATGGCCGCGGCCGTCGAGTCGGCGCGCGCCACGTACCTGCAGGCCGCCCGCCGCCGCGACCGCGGGCTCCCGTTCCGCCAGCAGGCGTCGATCGCCAAGCTCGTCGCCACCGACGCGGCGATGAAGGTGACGACCGACGCCGTCCAGGTGCTCGGCGGCGCCGGCTACACCCGCGACTTCCCGGTGGAGCGCTACATGCGCGAGGCCAAGGTCCTGCAGATCTTCGAGGGCACCAACCAGATCCAGCGCCTCGTGATCGGCCGCGGCCTGCGCTAGCTAGCCGCGCTCGCGGTAGAAGGGGTCGGCGACGACCCCTTCCCCCTTGCTCTCGTCCCACGTGTAGACCTCGCGCCCCTGCACGAACACGCGCAGGGCCCGGCTCATCACGTCGAGCGGGTCCCCCGACCAGATGACGACGTCACCGTCGAGCCCCGGCTTCAACGACCCGACCCGGTCGTGGAGCCCCATGATCCGCGCGGGGTTCGTCGTGATCGACCGCAACGCCACGTCGCTGTCGAGCCCTTCCTTCACCGCCAGCGTGGCCTGGTGCACCAGGAAGTGGATGGGCACGACGGGGTGGTCCGTCGTGATCGCCAGCTCCACCCCGGCCCGCGCCAGGATTCCGGGGTTGCGCAGCCCGCGGTTGCGCAGCTCCACTTTGGACCGCGACGTGAACAGCGGCCCGATGATGACCGGAATCCGCTTGTCCGCGATGACGTCCGCGATCAGGTGGCCTTCGGTGCCGTGGTTGAGGATCAGCCGGTACCCGAACTCCTCGGACAGGCGGATCGCCGTGGCGATGTCGTCGGCCCGGTGCGCGTGCTGGCACCACGCCAGCTCACCGGTGAGCACCTTGCCGAGGACCTCGAGCGTGGTGTTGCGGTCGAACGGCTTCCCGTCCGCCTCCGCCTCGGCCTTCTTGGCGAGGTAGTCCTGCGCTTTGGTCAACTCGTCGCGGATGACCGCCGCCACCCCCTGCCGCGTGGCGGGCAGCTTCCCCTTGTCGCCGTAGACCCGCTTCGGGTTCTCGCCGAGCGCGCTCTTCACGCTGACGGGCTCCTTGACGAGCATCTCGTCGACGGTCCGCCCCCAGCACTTCACCGCGACCGTCTGCCCACCGATGGGGTTGCCCGACCCGGGCTTGATCACCGCGGTCGTGACACCACCACTGAGCGCGTCGGCAAAGCCCAGGTCAGCGGGGTTGATGGCGTCGAGCGCCCGCATCCGGGCCCCGACGGGATCGGTCATCTCGTTGGTGTCCTGCCCGGCCCACCCCTCGGCCTCCTCGTGGACACCGATGTGCCCGTGGGCCTCGACGAAGCCGGGCAACACCCAGGCCCCGCCCGCGTCGACGACCTCGACGCCGTCCGGAACGTCGACGTCAGCGCCGACCGCGACGATCTTCCCGTCCTGGACGAGGACGGTGCCGCCTTCGACGGGGTCGCCGTCGACGGGCACGACGTAGCCCCCGGTGATCGCGATGTTCATGGTTAGCAACGCTAACAACTGCGGCGGCTGAGCGCTATGCCGAAGGCGAGCCGCCCGACCGAGCGCGATGCCGAAGGCGAGCCGTCCTGAGCAGACGCTCCCGGCGGTGGGGTCCCGTCACGAGTCGCGCCACAGCTCCTGCCGCTCCTGGTGCGACTTGTGATGGGACCCCACCGCCAACGCAACCACCAACGCAACCGGCAGCCGCCCAACACAAACAGGCGTGCCATCAACCCGCTCGAAGCGCAGGCCCCCGATCAGATTGCCGGGGGGTCTGGGGGCAGAGCCCCCAGGGGAACAACGCAAGGCAACCGGCCGCCCGCAAAGCGACCACCCACAAAGCCGCCAAACCCGCCAACCCGCAAGCTGACGCAGGCGTCCCCCCACCCTCAGGACCCCTCGCAACACAACCTACCCAGCACCCCGACAAGATCAGGAGCTCAACGGCCGGATCCCCCACCGAGCCCCCCACGACTCCCCGGGAGAAACCCAGATCAGGTCCACCCCGGAGTTCAGGGCGTCCGGCGGGCACGTCATCGGCTCGACAGCCACGGCCCGCCCCCGCCCGGGGTAGGAATCGGGCGTGTAGACCTGAACCCACCGGAACGCCGGATCCGCCCAAATCTCCACCCCGCCGTTCTCGGCGACCAGGGTGTGGTGGACCAGCCCGTCCTCCGAGGGCTCACACCCGCCGAACGGCGTGTCCAGCCGGACGCCTTCGAGCAGCCGCCCGCCGCGGAAGTCGAACGACGTCCCCTCCACCGGCACGGCGGGCCCGGAGGGCACCATCCGCTCGACGTCGAGCGGCAGCACCGAGGTCGCGGCCAGCGTCAAGGTGCACGAGTCCGTGGAAGCGTTCCCAGCCCGCGGGTAGGGGTGCGTCCCCACCCCGAACGGCGTGGCCGCGTCCCCGACGTTCGTGACCCCGTGCGTCACCGTGAGACCGCGATCATCCAGTGCGTAGGACACCGTGACGTCGAGAGCGACGGGCCATCCGGCCTGAGGCTCGATCAACGCGCGCAACGACACCAGAGAGCCGGTGTGCTCCAGCACGGACCAAGGACGTCGGCGCAGCAACCCGTGGACAGCGTTTCCCCGGGCCGGCTCGGTGACCTCGAGCTGCTGCCGCACGCCGTCCAGCACCCAAGACGCGCCTGCTGTCCGGTTCGGCCACGGCACGAGGACGGCGCCCGCGCTCATCGGCGGTTTCTCGTCGGCGCCGAACGTCTCGACGTACGGGACGCCGTCCACCTCGAAGGACCGCAGGCCAGCGCCTACAGTCGTGATCACGGCGGTGGCACCCTCGTACGAGATCCCCAACATGAGGCTGAAGCCTACGGGGCCAGCGGAAGGATTCGCCCATGAAGGTTCACCATCTGAACTGCGCCACGTTCCGGCCACCCCTGGTCGCGGGCGGCCTGGTGGCCCACTGCCTGCTGGTCGAGACCGACCAAGGGCTCGTGCTGGTCGACACCGGGTTCGGCATGAACGAGATGACGAACCCCAAGGCGACGATCGACCCGCTGAGCCGCAAGCTGCTCCAGCCGGTGCTCGACATCAACGAGACGGCGATCAGCCAGGTCGAGCGGCGCGGGTACACCGCCGACGACGTCCGGCACGTCCTGCTCACGCACCTAGACCTCGACCACGCGGGCGGGTTGCGCGACTTCCCGAAGGCCACGGTGCACGTGCTCGACTCCGAGCTGGAGGCGGCGAGCAACCCGCGCAACGTCAAGGAACGGGCTCGGTACCCGAAGGCGCAACGGGAAGGCGTCACCTTCCGCACGCACAGGGCGGAGGGCGAGGACTGGTTCGGGTTCCAGGCCGTCCGGGACGTCGCGGGGCTGCCGGACGACATCCTGCTCGTGCCGCTGATCGGGCACACCCGCGGCCACACGGGCGTCGCGGTCAAGGGGGACGACGGCTGGATGCTGCACGCCGGCGACGCGTACTTCTACCGCGGCGAGGTCGAGACGCCGCCGAGCACCATCTTCGCGCTCAAGCTCACCGCCAGGCAGACCGAGACGATCCGCGAGCAGCGTCTGTCCAATGTGGAACGCCTGAGGGAGCTCAAGGCGCGGGGCGAGGTCGAGGTGTTCTGCGCCCACGACCCGGTCGAGCTGGCCAGGCTGGCATGACGTTCATCCGCCAGATCCGGCTGGACGGGCGGCACGACACGCGCCGCTACCCGTTCACGCTGCCGGTCGTGCGGCACCTGGTGGAGAACCCGGTCGACCTCCGGACGCCGGTCACGTTCCTCGTCGGCGACAACGGCGCGGGCAAGTCGACGCTGGTCGAAGCGATCGCGGTGGCGGCCGGGTTCAACGCGGAGGGCGGCACGCAGTCGTTCCGCTTCGCGACGAAGGCGACGGAGTCCTCGCTCGGCGACCACCTGACGCTCAGCTGGGGCACCAGGAAACCCCGCACGGGGTTCTTCCTGCGGGCGGAGTCGTTCTACAACGTCATCACCGAGATCGACCGGATCGGCGCGGGGATCCACGCGTCGTACGGCGGGAAGTCGTTGCACGAGCGGTCGCACGGCGAGAGCTTCATCGACCTGATGACGCACCGGTTCGGCGGCAGGGGCCTCTACGTGCTGGACGAGCCGGAGGCCGCGCTGTCGGTCAAAGGCTGCCTCACGGTCCTGAGGCGCATGCACGAGCTCGTCGGGGAAGGGTCGCAGTTCATCATCGCCACGCACTCGCCGATCCTGCTCGCGGCGCCGGGCGCGACGATCCTGGAGATCACCGACACGATCGACGAGGTCACCTACGACACGGCGGAACCGGTCGCGCTCACCCGCAACTTCCTGGGTGGGCCCGACCGGTTCCTGAAGCACCTGCTGGACTGAGCGGCTACTTGCCGAGGTTCTCCGGGTGCGTCTCCACCTTGCCGTGCAGCACGCGGTTGATGCCCCAGAGCACCAGGCCGGCGAGCAGCAGCCAGCCCGCGATCACGTAGTCGCCCCACGGGCGGCCCGAGAGCACCGGCATCGCGAGGTACGCGCACGTGATCGCGCCGAGCACGGGAGCCCACGTCGGCGCGCGGAAGTGCTCGTGGTCCGACTTCTCGCGGCGCAGCACGAGGCAGGCGACGTTGACGATGGTGAACACGATCAGCAGCAGCAACGACGTCGTGCCGCCGAGCTTGCCGATGTCCGCGGTCGACACCAGGATCACCGCGACGCCGGTCGTGAAGACGATCGAGATCCACGGCGTGCGGCGGAACGGGTGCACGGTGCCGAAGAACTTCGGGATGATCTTCTCGTTCGCCATGCCGTACAACAACCTCGACGCCATCAGCATGTTGATCAGCGCCGAGTTGATGACCGCCAGCAGACCGATCAACGCGAAGATCCACAACGGGAAGCCGGGCGCACCGACGGTGACGACCTTCAGCAACGCGCTGCTGCCCGCCTTGCCGAGCTCGTCGGACGGGATCAGCAGCGACGACGTGATCGCGACCAGGACGTAGATCAGGGCGGCGATGCCCATGCCCCACAGCATGGCGCGCGGGAAGATCTTGGCCGGGCTCTTGCACTCCTCGGCCATGTTCACCGAGTCCTCGAAGCCGACCATCGCGAAGAACGCGAGCGCCGTGGCCGAGGTGACCGCGAGCACCACGCTGCCGTCCGACGGCACGTTGATCTCGGTGAGCCTGCCGGGCTCGCCGTCGCCGTTCAGGACGGCCCAGACGCCGATCAGGATGATGATCACCAGGCCGGACAGCTCGATGCAGGTCAGCACCACGTTCGTCTTGACCGACTCGGACACGCCGCGGAAGTTGATCAGGGCGAGACCGGCGATGAAGACGATCGCGATGCCCGTGATGACCAGCGACTCCGGGCTGAGCGCGACGTCGAAGAACTCGACGAGCAGCTGCCTCAGGTACGTGCGGCCGAACGCGAGAGCCGCCGACGACGCCGACGTGATGCCGGAGCACATGACGGCGAACGCGACCATGAACGTCAGGAAGTGGATCCCGAACGCCCTGTTCGTGTAGAGCGCCGCGCCGGCGGCCTTCGGGTACTTGCCGACCAGTTCGAGGTAGCTGAACGCGGTCAGGAACGCCACCACGAACGCGAGCAGGAAGGGCAGCCAGAGAGCGCCGCCGATCTTGCCGGCCACGTTGCCGGTGAGGGCGTAGATGCCGGTACCGAGGATGTCGCCGACGACGAAGAACAGCAGCAGCTTCGGACCGATCGCCCGGTGCAGCTCTGGTTGCTCCGTTCGCGGAGTCGCTTCAGCCATGCCCGAAGATTCTGCACGTTTGCCGGGTCACCTGCGAGAACGGACGCTGACCTCACCCGATCGGTGTAACAATCGGACGATGAGACTCGCGGCAACAGCGATCATCGCCGCCTTGGCGCTGACCGCCTGCTCCTCGTCCGGACCCGCGGATGAGGACGCTCCGCTGCACCGCGACGTGAAGAGCCTGGTGGCCGCGGTGGAGAAGTCCGTCGCCGAGAAGGGCGCGTACCGCTTCACCATCGCGCCGCCGGCGACCGGGGGCGGCGTGCGGTACCCGTCGAACGGCACCGTGCGGCTGGGCGGTGAGGTGCCGGGCATGGACGCGACGACCACCCGTCCCGTGCGGTCCGGCGGTGACGCGGTGGAGCTGCGGCTCGTCTCGACCGCGAAGGACGCCGCGTTCGTGAAGCTGCCGGCCGCGCTGTTCGGGCTGCCCGCCGAGAAGCCGTGGGTGCGGCTCGACCGCAGGGTCGACGACGACTTCACCACGACGCTGCTCGGGTTCCACGACGTCGTCTTCCAGCAGGCCGCCTTCACCACCTACCACCTGCCGGTGATCAAGGCCGGCGGCGAGCTGGAGCTGACGGCGCAGGTCGGCGGGAACACCCGGTACTCGATCGCGGTCGACTACCGGAAGGCCCACGACGCCCTCACCGACGAGGGCCTGCGCACCGAGCTCGAGCTCGCCCTCGACCAGCAGGTCGCGGGATCGACCGGGGAGATCGAGCTCGACGGCGCCGGTCTGCCGGTCCGCATCGCGTTCTACACGCAGTTCCAGGGTGCGCGGATCGTCGACGAGGCCCGCTTCTCCGACTGGGGGACCGGAGCGGAGATCACCGCGCCGGGCCCGGCCGAGATCAGTCCGCGGAGTTGACGCGGTAACGCCAGATCGCCGGCATCAGGGCGACCATGGCGACCGACGCCACGACCACCAGCAGGCCACCGACGGACACGGCCGCCGCTGTGCCGACAGCCGCGCCACCCGTGCCGTGCAGCAGGTCCGCGACACGCGGGCCTCCCGCCACGACGACGATGAAGACGCCCTGCATCCGCCCGCGCATCTCGTCGGTCGCGGCCGACTGCAGGATCGCGCCCCGGAACGCCATCGACACCATGTCCGCCGCACCGGCGAGCGCCAGGAACGCCGCCGCGACCCACAGCGAGCCCGCGAGGCCGAAGCCGGTGACCGCGAGGCCCCAGCCCACCACGGCCAGCGTCAGCGCGACGCCGTGCCGGTTGATGTTCGAGATCCACCCGGACGTCAGCCCGCAGATCACCGCGCCGACCGGGATCGCCGCGAACAGCACGCCGAGCGCGAACCCACCGCCCGCCGGGTCGCCGAACGTGTGCTGCGCCATCTCCGGGAACAGCGCCCGCGGCATGCCGAACACCATCGCGATGATGTCGAGCAGCATGCTCGCCATGAGCACCTTCTGCGCCCACAGGTAGACGAACCCGTCGAGCACGTCCCTCAGGCCCGCGCGGCGGACCACCCCGTCCAGCGGGGGCATCGCGGGCAGCTTCCACACCGCGTAGACCGTGACGGTGAGCGCGATCGCGTCCACGAGGTAGAGCGTCGAAAGCCCGACGACCGGCATGAACGCACCCGCGAGCAACGGCCCGAGCACCGCGCCGAACTGCATGACCGTCGAACCGAGGGCCCCCGCGGACGGCAGCAGCTCCGCCGGCACGAGCCTCGCGATCGCCGCCGAACGCGCCGGGGCGTTGGCCGCGAAGAACACCTGCTGCAGGCCGAGCAACGCGATGACGAGCCACACCGATCCGACGCCCAGCGCCGCCTGCACCCAGAGCAGCACCGACGAGACGGCGATGCCGGCGTTGGTGACGAGCATCAGCTTCCGGCGGTCGACGGTGTCCGCGATCGCACCACCCCAGAGCCCGAAGACGAGCAGCGGGACGAGCGCGACACCGGCGGCGATGCCGACCCACGCCGACGAGCCGGTGAGGTCGTAGACCTGCTTGGGAACGGCGACGGCGGTGAGCTGGGAGCCCACCGCCGTCACGATCGTGGAGAGCCACAACCGCCGATACGCGACGATCTTCAACGGACGGGTGTCGATCACGAACGTCGAACGCGCGCTTCTCCCCACGGTGGCCACATCGTTAGCCTATGACAACTAACAACTCCTTCACGTGGAGATGTCACCAAGACCACTCGGCTAGAGGCGCACCGGGTACACCGGCTCCGGCACCTTCGGGCTGATCCGGCCCTCGACGAAGATCCCGTGCCAGATCATGAAGCACAGCAGGCTCCAGAGCTGCCGGCTGCGGTCGAACTGCTCCGACCTGTGCTCGGCGAGCAGGTCGAGCACGGCGTTCTTGTCGAGCAGGTGGCCGGTCTGCGAGTCGTTGATGATCCCGCGTGCCCAGTCGTACATCTCGGCGCGCAGCCAGTGCCGGATCGGCACCGGGAAGCCGAGCTTCGGCCGGTTCAGCACGTGCGCCGGGATGATCTTCGCCAGCGCCTTGCGCAGCGCGTACTTGGTCGTGCCCTCGGTGAGCTTCTGGTCGAGCGACACCTCGGCCGCGACCTTGAAGACCTCGGGGTCGAGGAACGGCACCCGCAGCTCGATGGAGTTGGCCATCGTCACCTTGTCGGCCTTGACGAGGATGTCGCCGCGCAGCCACGTGAAGAGGTCGATGTGCTGCATGCGCGCGACCGGGTCCCAGTCCTCCGACTCGCGGTACCAGGGCGCCGTGACGTCCTGGAAGCCGATGCCCTCCCGGTAACCGGGGAACACCGCCCGCACCTGCGCGTCGCTGAAGTTGCGCGCGTTGCCGTAGTAGCGCTCCTCCAGCTTGAGCGAGCCGCGCCGCAGCAGGTCCTTGCCGCGGACACCCTCCGGAATGGACTTCGACACCGCGCCCATCAGCTTGCGCACGCCGCCCGGCACCTTCTCGAACGGCGCCAGCGACAACGGCTCGTGGTAGATCACGTAGCCGCCGAACAGCTCGTCCGCGCCCTCGCCCGAGAGGACCGCCTTCACGTACTTACGCGCCTCTTTGGCGATGAAGTACAACGGCACCAACGCCGGGTCCGCCACGGGGTCGTCGAGGTACCAGAGGATCAGCGGCAGCTCTTCCATCATCTCTTCGGGCGACACGGTCCTCACGACGTGCCGCACCCCGATAGCCGCCGCGGTCTCCGCGGCGACGTCCACCTCCGAGTACCCCTGGCGGTCGAAACCGCTGGTGAACGCGATGAGGTTCGGGTTGTGCAACTTGGCCAGCGTCGCCGTGGCCGTCGAGTCGATGCCACCCGACAGGAACGCCCCGACCGTGACGTCCGGGTCGGAGATCATGTGCTTGGCCACCGAGTCGCGCATGACCTCGGCGATGCGCTCGTGCAGCGCCTCGGCCTCGTGCGCCCCGTTCACCGGCCGCGGCGAGAACACGGGCTTGAAGTACCGGTTGAACAGCACCTGCCCACCCGGGCTGACCTTGAACGACGTGCCGGACTCCACCCGCCGGACCGCCTTGTGCAGCGACTCGGGCTCCGGCACGTACTGCAGCACCAGGTAGTGCTGCAACGCCGTCTGGTCCAGTTCCTGGCTGATCCCGAGCACACCGGTCAGCTGCAGCAGGCTCTTCTTCTCCGACGAGAACGCCACCCCACCGGGACCGCTCGCCCAGTACAGCGGCTTGATCCCGAACGGGTCCCGCGCCCCGAACACCACGCGCTCCTGCGCGTCCCAGATCATGAACGCGAACATCCCGCGCAGCCGCTTGACCCAGTCGGCCCCGAGGTAGTGGTACCCGACGACGATGGCCTCACCGTCGCCCTTGGTCTTGAAGTGCGCGCCGAAGTGCATGGCCAGCTCGGCCCGCAGCTCCTTGTAGTTGTAGATCTCGCCGTTGAAGTTCAGCGTGTACCGCGTCGGGTTCTCCGGCGGCCCCCACACCAACGGCTGGTGGGAGTGCTCCAGGTCGATGAAGCCGAGCCGGTTGAACCCGTAGACGACCTCGGCATCGGCCCACGTGTCCTGCTCGTCGGGACCGCGGTGCCGCTGGCAGCGCAGTGCTGCGGCCACGGAGCCGCGCGCCGAGGCCGCGGCGGCTTCGGTGGAACAGATGAGTCCGAGCACTCCGCACACGTGAAATCGCACCTCGTAGCTAGCTGTTGCTGAAATCCCAGTATGCCGAAGCTGGGATCGGACATTCGCGCCACCCGAAGGACGCCTGGGGGCCGGGTCGGGTTCCGGAGGGGTGGCGCCGGGCACGGCCGGGGCGGCGCGGACGAGCGGTGACCGTGGTGGTGGGGGCGCGGTCTTGGGCCGGTGTGGCGGGGCCGGTGGCGGCGGGGCCCTGGCAGGGGCCGGTGTGGCGGGGGCTGCGGTCGTGGGCCGTGGCAGGACCGCGGTGGTAGGACCGGCGTGGCGGGCTGTGGCGGTGGGCCGTGGTGGCTGGACCGGCGTGATCGCGCCAGCGTCGTGGGGCCGGGTGCTCGGCGGTACGGCTCGGGGTACGGGTGGCGGCAGCGGCTGCCGACGGCAGCGGAGCTCACCAACCAGGCGGTGGCCGCGGCTGCGCACGCTGACGCAGGGGTCCCCTTCGACTTCGGGTCCCCCGCGACCGAACGTACTCAGCGGGTCTGACAATTCCGACGCGAAGCCGAAGGCGAGCCGTCACGCCGCGAAGAAGCCGCGAAAACAGGGCGAAGCCGAAGGCGGCCCACCTGGCCGCCGACCCTGACCGGCCGCGACGAGCAAGCCGCGAAGAGCAAAGGGCGAAGAGCAAAAGGGGCGCCTCCCGCCCACAGGAAGCGCCCCATCGCAAAAGCTCCAGCCGAACCTACGGAGCGACCCGCTCCAGCTGCCACCCGTCCCGGCCCAGCCGGAACCGCAGCCGGTCGTGCATCCGGTCCCGCCGCCCCTGCCAGAACTCGACCTCCTCTGGCCGGACCCGCCACCCGCCCCAGTGCGGCGGCACCGGGATCTTCTCGGTGTCCGCGAACTGGCGCTCGATCTTGTGCAGCGCGGAATCCAAAGTGGACCTTCCGGTGACCACTCGGGACTGCGGCGAGGCCCAGGCGCCGATCTGGGAGCCGCGCGGGCGCGAGTTCCAGTACTCGGCGGTCTCCACCGGGCCGACCTTCTCCACGGTGCCGCGCACGTGGGCCTGGCGCTGCATCGCGAACCACGGGAACGTGGCCGAGGCGTAGCGGGTGGCCATCAGGTCGTGCGACTTGTTGGACGTGTAGTTCGTGAAGAACACGAGTCCTCGGGCGTCGAGACCCTTGGCCAGCACCGTGCGCGACGACGGGCGGCCCTTGGTGTCGGTGGTGGCGAGCACCATCGCGTTGGGCTCCGGCAGGCCGGCTCCCGTGGCCTGGTCGAGCCACAGCTGGAGCTGTTCGTGCCAGGTGGCGGCAAGCTCCGACTCGCTGAGCGAGCCCTGCTCGTAGGACACGCGCATCGCCGGTAGCGCGATGTTCGTGGTCTCCGTCATCGGCGAACCTCCAAGCGGCGGGCAGAACTCGTGGTCCCTGGACCCGCGACCATACGCACGGCGAACGGATCCCGAAACCGCCTGCGTGGTGATGACCACCACCCGAACGGTGACTGTCCGTGCAAAGAACAGTTCTGGATCGAGTCCGTGATCGAGTCAGATGGCATCGAGCACACGTGTGACGGTGACCACGTCCTCACCCAGTGCGGTGGCGAGGGTTCCGCCTGCTGCCAACGGAACGACGCTCCACCACTCTCCGCCGCCCGCGGGGCGCGCCTTCGCGTCCAGGTGCAGGTCGGTGCCGATGACGCGCTTGCCCGCGAGGCCGGCGGGCGAGGAGTCGACAAGGGAGTCGCCGACGACGAGCTGCTGGTGCAACAACGGCTTTCCGCACCGGGTCGCGCGCACCGACGTGGACAGCGAGCCGGCGGGCTCGCCGGTTCGGCCCAGCACCAGGACCTCCCGAGTTCGCAACTCTGCGTGACTGTCCAATTCGGCCTCCACCCCGGCGGTGTGGTGCGCGCGGGCCGTCACGACCGTCGGCTCCGGCCGGTACGACAACGTTCCCCCGATCAGGAAGCGCACCGAGGACGAGGACGCCGCACCGGACGTTCCGGGCAGCAACAGCGTCGCCGCGACACCTCGAAGCTCGAGCGAGGCCCCGGGACCGACTTCGACGGTCAGGGACAACGAATCGCCGCCCAGCGGTGCCGTCACCGAGGAGACCAGGTGCACCAGCGCAACCGGGCCCACGCGGCGGTGCGGCACCAGTGTCAACGGTGTCATGGACCGGAGGACCCGCACGACGCTGTTGCCGTGCGAGTCCAGCGTGACGACCAACCGTGCCGACGCCTTCACAGCTGGGCCAGCACCCACTTCGCGACCTCGGGCGCGTCCGGGGTCTCGACGAGCGACTGCGCGATGACGGGCAGCTCCCCGCGCATCCGGTGCGCGTCGGAGATCATGACGTCCAGGTCCGCGCCGACGAACGGGGCGAGGTCGGTCTTGTTGATGACGAGCAGGTCCGCGGTCGTGACGCCGGGGCCGCCCTTGCGCGGCACCTTGTCGCCGCCCGCCACGTCGACGACGAAGATCTGCCGGTCCACCAGGCCGCGCGAGAACACCGCGGTCAGGTTGTCGCCGCCGCTCTCGATGATCACCAGGTCCAGCTTGGCGAACCGGTGTTCCAGGCGCTCCACGGCGTCGAGGTTCGCGGTGATGTCGTCGCGGATCGCGGTGTGCGGGCAGCAGCCCGTCTGCACGGCCTCGATGCGCGACGGGTCGAGCACGCCGGCGCGACGCAGGAAGTCCGCGTCCTCGGTCGTGTAGATGTCGTTGGTGACGACCGCCAGCTCCAGCTGCGAGCCCAGCGCGCGGCACAGCGCCGCGGTCAGCGCGGTCTTGCCGCTGCCGACCGGGCCGCCGATGCCGATGCGCGGCGCGGCTCCGTGGTGGTGGTCGTGCGGGTCGGGCCCGTGATTAGCTCCCAAAGAGACGCACCCCTTCTCGTCGTGCATGTGCTTCTGCCAGAAGATCCAGGGCAGGCGACCCCAGCGCGGGCAGCTCCTTGCAGGCCCGCGAAGCGACGTCCTGCACGGGCAGCGCGGCCACGATCGCGTTCACCCCGAACGGATCGAGCCCCAGCAGCCGCACCGCCGCCGACGCGGGCCCGCTCACGGCCAGGTAAGCGCACGTCAGAGCGGCTTCGAACGGCTCACCGACCAGCACGCCGATCACCAGCGGCTGGTGCGGGTCGCGCGGCAGCGCGTCCAGGCGCTCGGAGGGCCAGGCCCGGCGGGCGGCCCGCAGCATCCCGCGCCCCTGCGCCCGTGACGCCTCGCGCTGGGCGGGCGAAGGTGTGCGGGCGTCCAGCTCCGCGTCCAGCCCGGCCAGGTCCTCACCCCGCGCCGCCGCGGCGGCGAACCCCGCCGCCAGCAGGCCCGCGCCGAGCAGCCGGCCGTGCAGGAAGGACCGCAGCGACGGTTCGTCGTGCACCAGACCGCGCGCGGCGGCCTCCTCCAAGCCGCCGGAGTGCACGTGGCCTCCGCCGGGGAAGCGGGAGTCGGCGAGGATCAGCGCGGTCAGCATCAGAACAGGAAGTACCGCTGCGCCATCGGCAGTTCCGCGACCGGCGAGGGCTCGACCAGCGATCCGTCGACGTGCACGGCGAAGCTGTCCGGATCGACGCGGACGTCCGGCATCGCGTCGTTGAGCACCATGTCCGCCTTGGTGACCGACCGCGTCGACGACACCGGCAGGACCCGCCGCGCGTACCGGTCCGCGATCCCGGCCTCGACGGCCTCCGGTGCCACGAAGAACACCGACGAGGCCGCACCGGCCGTGGCACCGAACATCGGCCGCGCCCAGACGGGCTGGGGCGTCGGGATCGAGGCGTTCGCGTCCCCCATCGCGCCCCAGGCGATGAAGCCGCCCTTGAGCACCACCGACGGCCGCACGCCGAAGAACTTGGGCTCCCACAGCACGAGGTCGGCGAGCTTGCCGACCTCCACGGACCCGACCTCGTCCGCGATCCCGTGCGCCAGCGCGGGGTTGATCGTGTACTTGGCGACGTACCGCCGCGCCCGCAGGTTCTCGTCCAGCGACCGGCGCGACGACATCACGTGCGCGGTCTGCCAGGTCCGGATGACCACCTCGCCGACGCGGCCCATCGCCTGCGAGTCGGACGAGATCATCGAGATCGCGCCCAGGTCGTGCAGCAGGTCCTCGGCCGCGATCGTGGTCGGCCTGATCCGCGACTCCGCGAACGCCAGGTCCTCCGGCACGGACGGGTTGAGGTGGTGGCAGACCATCAGCATGTCGAGGTGTTCCTCGAGCGTGTTGACGGTGTGCGGGCGGGTCGGGTTCGTCGACGACGGCAGCACGTTGGGCAGCGAGACGACCCGGATGATGTCCGGCGCGTGCCCGCCGCCGGCGCCCTCGGAGTGGTAGGCGTTGATCGACCGGCCGCCGATGGCGTCCACAGTGGACTCCAGGAAGCCCGCCTCGTTCAACGTGTCCGTGTGGATCGCGACCTGCACACCCGACTCGTCCGCGATCCGCAGGCAGGCGTCGATCGCGGCGGGCGTGGTGCCCCAGTCCTCGTGCAGCTTGAACCCGCCCGCGCCGCCCGCGAGCTGTTCCCGCAGGCCCTCCTCCGAGACGGTGTTCCCCTTGCCCAGCAACAACACGTTGACCGGCATGTGGTCCATCGCCGTCAGCATGCGGTCGAGGTACCAGGCTCCCGGCGTGACGGTCGTGGCCTTCGTGCCCTCCGCCGGGCCGGTGCCGCCGCCGATCAGCGTTGTGAGCCCGGACGCGAGCGCCTCGTCGACGATCTGCGGGCAGATGAAGTGGACGTGGCAGTCGATGCCGCCCGCCGTGAGGATCTTGCCGTTGCCGGACAGGACCTCCGTCGACGGGCCGATCACCAGGTCCGGGTGCACTCCGTCCATCGTGTCCGGGTTGCCCGCCTTGCCGATCGCGACGATCCGCCCGTCCCGCACGCCGACGTCGGCCTTGACGACGCCCCAGTGGTCGAGGACCACCGCACCGGTGATGACCAGGTCGGGAGCGCCCTCGGCACGGGTCGCGATCCCCTGCCCCATCGACTCGCGGACCACCTTGCCGCCGCCGAAGACCACCTCGTCGCCCGAGGCGGCGCCGCGCGAGCGGTCCTCGGTGACCTCGATGAACAGGTCGGTGTCGGCGAGCCGGATGCGGTCGCCGGTCGTCGGCCCCAGCAGGTCGGCGTAGCGCTCTCGGTCGATCATCGCTGCAACCCCCGGACGATCCTCGAGCCTGCCAGCGGAACCAGCACCACCTCGCGTTCGACGCCGGGCTCGAACCGCACGGCGGTGCCCGCCGGGATGTCGAGCCGGTAGCCGAACGCGGCCTCGCGGTCGAACTCGAGCCCCGTGTTGACCGAGGCGAAGTGGAAGTGCGACCCGACCTGGACGGGCCGGTCGGCGGTGTTCACGACGACCATCGTCACGCGCGGCCGGCCGGGGTTGAGCTCGACCGGCTCGGCGCCGACGACCACCTCCCCCGGCGCCGGACCGGCGGACGGCGCGATCGGGTGGTGCACGGTGACGAGCTTCGTGCCGTCCGGGAACGTCGCCTCCACCTGCACCGAGTCGATCATCTCCGGCACGCCCCGCATGACCTGCTCCGGCGCGAGCACCGTCCTGCCGCTCTCCATGAGCTCGCTGACCGTGCGCCCGTCCCGCGCGCCCTCCAGCACGTGGTCGGTGATCAGCGCGACGGCCTCGGGGTAGTTGAGCAGCACGCCGCGTTCGAGCCGGCGACGGGCGACGTCGGCGGCGACGTGCACGAGCAGCTTGTCGCGTTCATGCGGCGTCAGATGCACTTCGCCGTTCTAGCACGCGGAAGCGCGCCATCCCGGAGTGGAAACAAGGCCGAAACACGACCGCGTGTCCACCGACCGGTTGACAACCGGGGTCAGCGGTGCGGTCGTCCCGCGAGAGGGGTCCGCGACCGCAGGATTCACGGCATGAACGCGATCCGGGTGAGGGGCCTGACGAAGGCCTACAAGGGCCACCAGGCGGTGGCGGGGGTGGACCTCGACGTCGCTCGCGGCGAGGTGTTCGCCGTGCTCGGCCCGAACGGGGCCGGCAAGACCACGAGCGTCGAGATCCTGGAGGGGCACCGCGACCGCGACGGGGGCGAGGTCAGCGTGCTGGGGGTCGACCCGGCCAGGGGCGGCCGGGAGTGGCGCTCGAAGCTCGGCATCGTCCTGCAGAGCGCGACGGACGCGGCGACGCTCACGGTGCGCGAGGCCGTGCACCACTACGCCGGGTACTACGGCGACCCGCGTGACCCGGAGGAGGTCATCGACCTCGTCGGGCTCACCGAGAAGGCGAAGTCGCGCGCCGGCACGTTGTCCGGCGGGCAGCGGCGACGGCTCGACGTGGCGCTCGGCATCATCGGCCGCCCCGAGCTCGTGTTCCTCGACGAGCCGACCACGGGCTTCGACCCCGAGGCGCGCCGGCAGTTCTGGGGGCTCGTCACACGGCTGGCCGCCGAGGGCACCACGATCCTGCTGACCACGCACTACCTCGACGAGGCCGAGGCGCTCGCCGACCGCGTGGCCGTGCTCGCCGGGGGACGGATCGTCGCCGAGGGCACCCCGCAGACGCTCGGCGGCCGCGCGCACGCCGACGCCACCGTCCGGTGGCTGTCCGACGGCGGCTACCGCGAAGTCCTCACGCACGAGCCCACCAAGGTCATCGCCGACCTGTCCCGGCACGGCGAGCTGGCCGAGCTGACCGTCACCCGCCCGTCGCTGGAAGACGTCTACCTGGAGCTGATCGGATGACCACCGCTGTCGCGTCCGGGGCGGCCGCTCTGCCCTCGACCCTCGCCCTCGGTCTCGCGAGGGGCGGGACCGAGCTGCGGGAGTTCTTCCGGCAGAAGGAAAACCTCATCTTCACGATCTCGCTGCCGGCGATCCTGATGCTGCTGCTCGGCACCGTGTACGTGAAGGAGGTCGCCGCCGCGCAGATGTTCGCGGCCAGCATGATCGGCGCCGGCATCATCTCGACGTCGTTCGTCGGACTGGGCATGAGCGTCGTGGCCGACCGCGAGGACGGCACGCTCAAACGGCTGCGCGGCACCCCGATGCCGTTCACGTCCTACTTCATCGGCAAGATCGTCCTGGTCTTCGTGTCGAGCCTCTTCGAGGCCGTGCTGCTGGTCGCGGTCGGTGTGCTGCGCTTCGACCTGGAACTGCCGGCCAGCGCCGGGAAGTGGCTGACGTTCGCCTGGGTCTTCACCCTCGGCGTCGTCGCCTGCTCGCTGATCGGTGTGGTGCTGAGCGGGATCGCGAAGTCCACCCGCAACGCCGCCGGGGTGCTGAACCTGCCGTACATCGTGCTGCAGTTCCTCAGCGGCGTGTTCATCATGCAGACGGCTCTGCCGGAGTCGCTGCGCACGGTGGGTTCGCTCTTCCCGCTCAAGTGGGTGTGCCAGGGTTTCCGCTCGGTGTTCGCACTGGAAGAGGGCTACGCGGTCATGGAGGCGGCGGGATCATGGGAGCTGGGCAAGACCGCGCTGGTGCTCGGGGCGTGGAGCGTCGTGGGCCTCGTGCTCGTCGGCAGGACCTTCAGGTGGAGCAACACCAGCCGCTGACGACCTGGTACGTGCTGTTCGGACTCACCCAGGTCACCACCATCGCGCTGATCCTGGTGGACGCCAACCCCCTCGCCGACCGGCTGTCGGCGGTGGGGTTGCTCGTCCTGAACTCAGTGTGGTTCGTCGGGTACGGCCTGCGGCTCATGAGGGACGGGATCGAGGACTGGCGCGGCCTCGTCTACGCGGCCGGCTCGCTGGCCCTCTGGGCCCCGGCGGTCTGGCTGACCGGCAACGCCACGTTCGCGCTGTTCGGACTCGTGCCGCAGATCTACATGATGATGCCGGTGGCCTGGGCGTTCTTCCCGATGGTCGTCTTCGTCTTCACCCCGCAGCTGCTGACCTGGCTGGCCGGCGCCGACCCGGCGCTGCCCTGGCCCGGCGCACTGCTGATCGTCGGCTTCTCCCAGGCGTTCGGCTGGGCGGTGAGCCGGATAGCGCAGCAGAACGAGCAACGCGGTGAGCTGCTCGAACGCATCGAGGCGCTGACGCTCGAGACCGAACGGGCGCGCTGGGCGGCCGAGATCCACGACACGCTGGCGCAGGGCTACACGTCGATCATCACGCTGCTGCAGGGCGCGCAGCCGAACGTCGAGCTGGCGTTGGCGACCGCGCGGGAGAACCTCCGCGAGGCACGGGCCCTGGTCGCGTCGAACTCACCGTCGCCCTTGGACGGTTCGTCGCTGGAGGACGCGTTGCGGCGCCTGGTGTCCGGCGCGGCGCTGCCGTCCACCTTCAGGGTGATCGGCGACGCCCGGCCGCTGGCGACCTCGGCCGAGGTGGTGCTGCTGCGGACCGTGCAGGAGGCGCTGACCAACGTCGCCCGCCACTCCGGCGCCTCGCGGGTCGACGTCGTGATGAGGTTCGACGAGGACGGTGTCTCCCTGGAGGTGCGCGACGACGGCCGCGGCTTCGGCGACGCCCCGGAGGGCTTCGGCCTGCGGGGGATGCGCGCCCGGCTCGAACAGGTGGGTGGGACGCTGTCGCTGTCCTCGGACGAGGGCGCGTCAGTGCTGGTGGAGGTGCCGCTGTGATCAGGGTTCTGCTGGTGGACGACCACCCGGTGGTGCGCCAGGGCCTGCGGGGGATGCTCGTGGCCGACGACCTGGAGGTGGTCGGCGACGCCGGGTCCGGGCAGGAGGCGATCACCTCGGCGGCCGCTCTGAAGCCGGACGTCGTGCTGATGGACCTGCGGATGCCCGAAATGGACGGTGTGGCCGCGACCGCCCGGATCGTCGGAACCGGGCCGCGGGTGCTGGTGCTGACGACGTACGAGACCGATTCGGACATCCTCCGCGCGGTGGAGGCCGGTGCGTCCGGATATCTGCTGAAGGACTCGACGACCGAGGACCTGATCGCGGCCATCCGGGCCGCCGCGCGCGGCGAGACCGTGCTCGCTCCCTCGATGGTGGCGAGGGTGGTCGGGCAGGTGCGGACGCCGCCGTTGTCGGCCCGGGAGGCCGAGGTGTTGAGGCTGGTCGCGAAGGGGTTGTCCAACGTCGAGATCGGGCGGGCGCTGTTCATCTCGGAGGCGACGGTGAAGACCCACCTGCTGCGGGTGTTCAACAAGCTGGGGGTGTCGGACCGGACGGCGGCGGTGACGACGGCGATGGGTCGAGGCATGCTGCGGTGACGCCCTGACGCGGCGGACTACTGCACTCCGGTGAAATGACTCGTCACCAGGGCGGCCATTCGAGTGCCGCTCCCCGACGAACTGGAGAACGACTCCACAATCTGTTCAATCGACTCTCACGGGCAGTCACCGCCACTGTTCCCAACACCAGTCGGGGGGCAGATGCTGCGGGAGCTGATTCTCTTCCTGGAGGAATTCGTTCGTGGCCACGGGCCACCGGCAGTGGCCAAAGCCGCAGTGGGCTTGATGTCCTTCGCCGTGCTGATGGGCGCCGCCCTGGGCAGCACAGCGGTCAAAGCCGGAGCACTCGTGACCGCGGTCCTCGTGATCACCGCCGCCGGCATCGCGTTGATCACCCGCCTCAAGTCCGAGCAGCGAGAACTGGAGGTCCACAAGGACCTCGTGTCCCACTACTGCAAGCTCCTCGACGCCAGACGGCCGTCCTGCGAAGTCCTCGACTGGGACGAGACGATCACCGTTGACGAGCGCGGCAACGCCCGCACGAGCTTGAAGATCAAACTCCAAGCGGCGCACGACGACCTGTGGTTCGTCAGGATGCGGTTCGGCTGCGGGTGGCCGCAGCCGTCGCGCTACCGGCACCGGGTTCGGACCACCGTGCGGAACCTGCTGGCCAACGGCTCGGCAGGAACGACCTTGCGAACGACGCTGCCATGGCCCCGAGACGGGGCCATGGCAGCAATCGCACATTTCCACGCGCCTCCGCCGGCGAACTCGGAGGTGTCGCTGACCATCGACCTCGTGTGGCCGAAGAGGTGCAGGCAGCTCTTGGAAGGGGCGCCCGACGAGTTCGCACTCCTGTACTGGCAACCGGTGAAGCGCGCGGTCTACCGAATCGTGCTGCCCCCGGGCGTCGAAGTGGTTGTCGAGCCGATTTCGAAGGCAGACGAGCAAACTGGCCTCAAATGGCGCCGGAAAGTGGAGACCGACGGCAAGGAAACGATCACCTTCAAGGTGTCGGATCTGCCGGTGCGCCAGCGCACGGGCATCCGACTGCAACTCAAGGAGACACGCCGCACATCGAGGCCATGACGAGGTTCAGCTATTCGTCCTCATCAGACGTGCCACTATTACCACCAACGCGCGACCTCAACACCGAACACGCTCCACAATCTCCTGGGGGATCTGATTGCGGACAGTAGACAGCACCCCAAATCCATGATCAACTTCGACACGCCGTGGTGAAGTGACCCAGGACACCCGGTTGTCACCTCCCGGCCACCGGCCTGCAACACTGTGAACTCCGGCAACGGCGCCGGTCAGGTCCCTGAAGCTCGTCAATCGCCCCGGAGGCGTGACCACATGACCCAGACCGCCGATCCGACCTCGTTGGTGCTTCCCGCCGAGCTCAAGCCGTCCGACGGCCGCTTCGGCTGCGGACCGTCCAAGGTGCGTCCCGAGGCCGTGCAGGCCCTCGCCTCCGAAGGTGCGGCGCTGCTCGGCACGTCCCACCGGCAGAAGCCCGTCAAGAACCTCGTCGGCCGCGTGCGCTCCGGCCTGCGCGAGCTGTTCCAGCTCCCCGACGGCTACGAGGTCGTGCTCGGCAACGGTGGCACCACGGCGTTCTGGGACGCGGCGTCCTTCGGGCTGGTTCGCGAGACCGCGCAGCACTTCACCAACGGTGAGTTCTCCTCCAAGTTCGCGAAGGTCACGCAGACCGCGCCGTTCCTGAAGGACTCGCTCGTCACCAAGGCCGAGCCGGGCACCGCGCCCGAGCTCTTCTACGCCGAGGGCGCCGACCTGGTCGGGTGGGCGCAGAACGAGACCTCGACCGGTGTCGCGATGCCCGTCACGCGCATCGAGGGTTCCGAGCAGGCGCTGATCGCCATCGACGCCACCTCCGGCGCGGGTGGTCTGCCGGTCAAGGCCGAGGACTTCGACGTCTACTACTTCGCGCCGCAGAAGTCGTTCGCGAGCGACGGTGGCCTGTGGCTCGCGCTGATGTCGCCGAAGGCCCTCGAGCGCGTCGAGGAGCTCAAGGACCGCTGGGTGCCGGAGTTCCTGTCGCTGCCGACGGCTCTCGACAACTCCACGAAGGACCAGACGTACAACACGCCGTCGGTCGCCACGCTCTTCCTGCTGGCGCACCAGATCGACTGGATCAACGGCAACGGTGGCCTCGACTGGTCGGTCGCGCGCACGAAGGACTCGAGCGACCGCCTCTACTCGTGGGCCGAGAAGACCGCGTACACCACGCCGTACGTGGAGAAGGCCGCTGACCGCTCGCAGGTCGTCGGCACGATCAACTTCTCCGACGACGTGGACGCCGCCACTGTCGCGAAGGTGTTGCGCGCCAACGGCATCGTGGACGTCGAGCCGTACCGCAAGCTCGGCAAGAACCAGCTGCGCGTCGCGATGTTCCCGGCCATCGAGCCGAACGACGTCACGATCCTGACGCAGGCGATCGACTGGGTCGTCGGCCAGCTCTGACGACAGCAGCGACCTGGGGCGCACCGAACGACTTTCCGGTGCGCCCCAGGGCTTTTCAGGCGAGTGCCTCCGTGGGCGACTGCCGTGCCGCCCGCACCGCCGGGTAGACGCCGGCGACGGCGCCGATGAGGACCGCCGACCCCACTCCCCCGAGCAGGGCGGGCCACGGCAGTGCCGCGGGCCACTGCTGGCTGATCGAGTACCCGGCCGTGACCGCGATGCCCACGATCACGCCGACCAGCCCGCCGAGGCCCGACAGCAGCACCGACTCGGTGAGGAACTGCCACCGGACCTGCCGGCGGGTCGCCCCGAGCGCCCGCCGCAGTCCGATCTCCCTGCGGCGTTCCAGCACCGAGATCACCATCGTGTTCGCCACGCCGACGCCACCCACCAGCAACGCGACTCCGCCCAGTCCGAGGAACAGCGCGTTGTAGGAGCTCTCGGCCAGCTGCTGGGCTTCGAGAGCCTCCGACGGCCGGGAAACCTTGACCTCGTTGGACTTCTGCGGGTTCAGCGTCGGCCCGAGCAGGTTCCGCACGGCGTCCACCTGGTCGGGTGACGTGCGCACGTAGACCGTGTTCGCGTTGCCCTCGAACCCGAACGCCTCCTTCGCCGCCTCCCAGCCGACCAGCGCGGACCTGTCGATCTCCGGCGAGAGCGGCAGCGGCCCGAGGATGCCGACGACGGTGAACCACTGCCCGTCGATCCACAGCTGCACGCCCGGCTCGTCGACGCCTAGGCGCGAGGCCGCGGTGCCCCCGAGCACCACCGACTTCTCCCCCGGCGACAGCCACCGGCCCGCGCGCACCTCGGCGTTCAGCACCTTCAGCAGGTCCTGCTCCGCCGCCTGCACCTGCAGCCCGAGCGTGTCGCTCGACGGCACCAGGTCGTTCTTGCGGACGCTCGCGGAGATCTTGCCGGTGGCGCTGGCGGCCGACACCGCGCCGATCCGCTTGGCCATCGGCACCGCGGTCTCCGGCAGCTCCGCGTCCTGGCCGAAGAGGTCCTGGCCGGGAGCGGCGGTGAGGAGGTTGGTGCCGAGCTTGGACATCTCCTCCCGCAACGCGGCCGCGCTGGAGGCCGGGATGCCGACCACGGCGACCACCGCGGCGATGCCGATCGCGATGCCCAGGGCCGACAGCACGGCGCGGACGGGGCGGGTCCGCATGCCGAAGAACCCGAGGCGGAGGAGGTCGATCACAGCGCCCTCCTCGTGGAAGCCCGCGTCCGGCCACTCATGGCGTTCCCGGCAACAGGTCGCTGGACGAACGGACTCGCCGCTGTCGCAACGAGAACCAACGAACGTCGTATCGCGAGGCATACCTGCTCGCCGAACTGCGGCTTCCGGCGCGGCAATGGACGTGCCCGTGCTGCCGCACCCGGCACGACCGGGACCTCACCGCGGCCGAGAACGTCCTTGCGGCTGGTCGAGCCGTGGCCCGAGGTGACTCGAGCGAGGCCGCGAGGCCCGGTTCGTAGCGAAGTCACACGATCACCCCGTCCCGCACCTCGACGCGGCGCGGCGCCCAGGCCGCGATGTCCCGGTCGTGCGTGATCATCACGATCGTCGTGCCCTCGGAGTTGAGGCTCTCCAGCAGCTCCAGCACGCCCGCGCCGTTCTTCGTGTCCAGGTTCCCTGTCGGTTCGTCGGCCAGCAGGATGCCCGGCGTGTTCACCACGGCCCGCGCGATCGCGACCCGCTGGCGTTCGCCGCCGGAGAGCTCGTGCGGCTTGTGCAGCGCGCGGTGGATCAGGCCGACCCTGTCCAGGGCGGACATCGCCATCGACCGCCTCTTCGACCGCGGCACGCCCGCGTAGACGAGCCCGGAGGCCACGTTCTCGATCGCGGACAGGCCCTCGGTGAGGAAGAACTGCTGGAACACGAAGCCGATCGTGCGCGCCCGCAGGGCCGACAAGGCGTTGTCCGACAGCGAGGACACGTCGTGACCGTCGATCTCGACGCGACCGGCGGTGGGCTTGTCGAGCGTGCCCATCAGGTGCAGCAGCGTCGACTTGCCGGAGCCGGACGGCCCCACGATCGCGAGCATCTCCCCACCGCCGACGGTCAGGGAGACGTCGCGCAACGCCTGCACACCGCCGGGATACGTCCTGCTCGCGTGGTCGACGGTGATCACTCCGTGGTCACCACCCTCATGCCCTCGCGCAGGCCTTCGCCCTGCACCTCGACCTGGCCCTTGGCGAAGATGCCGACGGTGACCGGGATGGTCTTCCCGTCGTCGGTGACCAGGCCGTAGCCGCCCTCGGCCAACGCGAGCAGCGCGCCGATGGGAACCGCCAGCACGTTCTGCTTCTTCGCCACGGTGAACACGGCGGTGACGTTGCCGCTCTCGACGCCGTCCGCGGCCTTGGGGTCGTCGACGGAGATCGTGAGCACGATCTTCGGCTTCTGACCCTGGTTCGGGTCGCCCGCGCTGCGGGTGATCCCGGTGATGGTGCCGGTGGTGGGCTTGCCGCCGGTGATCGACAGCTCGACCTTCTCGCCCTGCTTGGCGAGGCGCTGCTTGGACTGCTCCAGCTCGACGGTGACCGCGCGCTCGGTGCCGGTGACCTTCATCAGCTCGCCGCCGGCGGGTGCGCCGAGCTGGGCGGTCAGCGACGAGACGCGGATCGCTCCCGGCTGGACGACCACGTCGCCGGAGCCGAGCTTCCCGGTCTGCTCCAGGCCGTTGGCCTTCTGCCACTTCTTCAGCGCGGTGGCCGTGTAGTAGGTGAACTTCTCGTCGGGGGCGCCGAAGTCGGCGAACCCGAGTGCGGCGAGGTTCTCCTCCACCACCTTGACGTCCGGGCCGTTCGGCATGCCCTGCTCGAGGTCGCGGTAGAGCGGGATCTCGCCGTGGAACAGCGGCACCGGCTTGGCGTCCGACCAGAACGCCGCCTTGCCCCGCTCCACGACGTCGCCCTGCTTCGGCAGACCCGTGACGGTGCCGCCTTTGCGGCTGGCCAGCGCCCGTTCCGCGCCGTAGCCGAGCTGTCCGGTCAACGACTGCTGGTCGGCGAGGTTCGTCTTCTCCACCTGCGCGGTCTTCGCCGGGGCGTTCCGCAGCGGCGCGGCGTTGGCCTGGTCGGACGCGACTCTCGTCAGCACCACGACCCCGCCGGTGCCGAGCACCACCGCGACGACGAGCGCGGCGACGAGGACCTTCCTGTTCACGCGGCGCTTCATCCCGCGGGCCTCGCCGCGACCATGCCCTCACCGAGGCCGCAGTCCTTCATGTCCTGCTTGACCCCGGGGTCCTCCATGTCCGGCAGCTCGATCGTCTCGGCGGGGCCGCCGCCCTCGAACTTCGGGTCGGGCCAGTTGTAGCCCCTGTCCCGCATGCACTTGGCCTGCCGGCGCATCTCGTCCTGCTCCTCCGGTGACGGCGGCTTGAACTCGCCGCCGTTGGGCAGGTGCTGCTTGCAGGCCTCGTGGGCGGTCTTCATCTTCTCGCCGTCGCCGGCGCCTTCGGCGGGGACGGCCATGCGGATGGCGCCGCTCTCGCCCTCCGGGTCCGGCATGTCGATGCCGTTCTCGCGCATGCACTGCGCGAACTCGACCATGTCCGCCGTCTCGTCCTTCTTCGGCTCGTTCGCCGCCGGCTCGCTGCCGCAGGCGGTGAGTCCCAGCAGCAGGGCGAAGAGGAGTGCTGTGGTTGTCTTCACGGCGACAGGTCTACGGAGGCGTCCATTCGAGGGCGTTAAGCGAAAGTCCTTATCCGGCGCTTATCCGTCCCGCGCGGAAAATGGGCGCCATGCGTGTGCTGGTGGTCGAGGACGAACAGCTGCTCGCGGACACGATCGCCGAGGGACTGCGCAGGTTCTCGATGGCGGTCGACGTCTGCTACGACGGTGAAGCGGCGTTGGAGCGGGTGGGGGTGCACGCGTACGACGTCGTGGTGCTCGACCGCGACCTGCCGTTCGTCCACGGTGACGAGGTGTGCAAGGCGGTGCACGCGACCGGCGGTGAGGCGCGGGTGCTGATGCTGACAGCGGCGGCCGAGGTGGACGACCGGGTCGCGGGGCTCGGCCTCGGCGCCGACGACTACCTGACGAAGCCGTTCGCGTTCGCCGAGCTCGTGGCGCGCGTGCAGGCGCTGGGCCGCCGGGCCCGTCCCGCGTTGCCGCCGGTGCTGGTGCGGGCGGGCGTGACGCTCGACCTGCCGCGCCACCAGGCGTCGCGGGACGGGACGTTCCTGCCGCTCTCCCCGAAGGAGTTCGCCGTGCTGGAGGTGCTGATGCGGGCGGAGGGCAACGTCGTGAGCCCCGAGGAGCTGCTGGAGAAGGCCTGGGACGAGCACGCGGACCCGTTCACCAACGCCGTGCGGGTGGCGGTGATGACGCTGCGCCGCAAGCTGGGCTCGCCGCAGGTCATCCAGACCGTGCCCGGCGCCGGCTACCGGTTCGGCTCGTGAAGCTGCGGACCAGGCTGACGGCCTGGTACGCCGGGGTGTTCCTGATCGCGGGCGTCGCGCTGGTCGGGCTCAACTACTGGCTGCTCGCCGAGTGGATGCCGATGGAGGGCATCGCCGTCTCGCGGGCCCTGCCCCCCGACGTGGCGGCCTACCCCGGCTTCGCGCCCGTCGAGGCCTCCCAGCTGCCCGCCGACACCCTGGTGGTGAGCGGCGCCGACTTCGCGGCGAACACGATGAACACCGTCCTGTGGCAGTCGGTCGTCGCGTTGCTGGTGGCCGCGGTGATCGCGGTGTGGCTCGGCTGGGTCGTCGCCGGGCGCGTGCTGGCGCCGTTGCACGCGATCACCGCGACCGCTCACCGGCTGGAAGCGGAACGCCTGGACCGGCGCATCGAGCTGGACGGGCCGCCGGACGAGCTGAAGGAGCTCGCCGACACCTTCGACGGCATGCTCGACCGCCTCGCGTCGTCGTTCGACAGCCAGAAGCGGTTCGTGGCGAACGCCTCGCACGAGCTGCGGACGCCGCTGGCCGTGCAGCGGACGCTGATCGAGGTGGCGCTGGCGGCTCCGGACGCGAACGACGACATGCGGCGTCTCGGAGCGCACCTGCTCGACACGAACGAACGGAGCGAGAAGCTCATCGACGGGTTGCTGCTGCTCGCTCGCAGTGACCGCGGCCTCGCGACGCGTGAGCTCGTGTGGCTGGACGAGGTCGTCGACGACGAAATCGAGGCCTGCGCGGCACTTGCCGCCGAGAAAAACGTCACGTTTGCCGTGCGCACTCGCAGGTATCTGGTCGACGGCGATCCGGTCTTATTGGCCCAGCTCGTCGGCAACCTGTTGCGCAACGCCGTCCTCTACAACGTGCCGGGCGGGTCCGTGACCGTCGAGCTTGATCGGGATCTCACCGTCACCAACACCGGCCCCACCGTGCCTGCCCAGGCAGTACCCGGGTTGTTCGAACCCTTTCGACGTCTGCGCGACCGGACCGGGACCGCCGGATCGGGCCTCGGGCTGTCGATCGTGCAGTCCGTGGCGCGGGCTCACCAGGGCTCGGCGAAGGCTCGTCCGAACGGGGGAGGAGGCCTGGTGGTCCAGGTGAGCCTTCCGGAAACCGGCGTGCGGCAACCCTCGTGAACTGGCAAGATCACGTAGAGATATCGGCGAGTCTCCCACTGCTGGTCGACTCGTTGTCCTAACGTTGTCTGCTGGCGAGGTGCGAATTCAGGGAGGCCACGATGCGAGCGCTGCGAGTCATCGGGCTCGACGAGGACGGCAAGTCCGTCATCCTCGAGGACCCCGAAAACCGCGGCGAGCGCTTCACGCTCCCCGCGGACGAGCGTCTTCGGGCGGCCCTGCGCGGTGACCTCGCGCGCCTCGGCCAGATGCAGATCGAGTCCGGCGAGGCCCAGATGCGGCCGCGCGAGATCCAGGCGCGCATCCGCGCCGGCGAGTCGATCGAGCAGGTCGCGGCCGCCGCCGGCATGCCGACGAACCGCATCGAGCGCTTCGCCTACCCCGTCCTGCTGGAGCGCTCGCGCACGGCCGACATGGCCCAGCGCGCGCACCCGGTCCGTGAGGACGGCCCGGACGTGCAGACGCTCGGCGAGGTCGTCGCGCACTCGTTCGGCCTGCGCGGCCACGACCTGTCCGACACCAGGTGGGACTCGTGGAAGGGCGACGACGGCCGCTGGATCGTCCAGCTGCACTGGACGACCGGGCGTTCGGACAACCGCGCGCACTGGGCGTTCCACCCCGGTGCGCAGGGCGGCACGGTCACGGCGCTCGACGACGCGGCCGTCGACCTGATGGACCCGAACCCGAATCGGACGCTGCGCACGGTGCGACCCGTGACGCAGCTGGCGCGGCAGGCCCTGGAGGCGACTCCGGTCCTCCCCGCGTCCATGCCCCTCGTGGAGGAGCCGGCACCCGTGCCGGTTCCCGCCCAGGCGACGGCACCCGTGGCCACCCCGGTGGCCGCGGAGAAGCCGGTCCAGGAGAAGGCGCCCGAGCCCGTTCCCGTTCCTCCCGCACCGCCGGTGGAGCACGAGCAGGAGCCCGTCGCGGAGAAGCCGGTCCGCAAGGACCCTCCTCCGAAGCGGGGGAAGAAGAACCACCCCATCGTCCCTTCGTGGGAGGACGTTTTACTGGGCGTGCGGTCGAACCGCTGAGTGAGAAGCTGACGCCGTGGGACGTCGTGTCGCGCTGGCTGCCGGAGTGGGTGCACTCCTCGGCCTGGCCTGGTGGGGAATGTTCGAGCTCCTCGCCTCGGGTGCCGTCTGCTCGAAGGACGACTGGGGCTGCCTCCAGGCGTTCGTGATCGCAGCACCGGTGTTCGCGGTGGCCGGAGCTGTTGTGGGCGGTTTCGCCCTGCGTGCGTGGAAGGTGTCGCGGGCCTGGCTGGTGGCCGTGCCCGCGACCCTCATGGCCGTGGTGGCGATGGTGCTGCTCCTGGGGGTGACCCCGGTGTCCTTCGCGGTGTTCGCCGCGCTGTACGCGTTGATCGCCCTGCTCACGACGCCTCGCGGTGAAGGTGTCGTGGAGGGTTCGTGAAGATCGGCCCGGTCCTGCGCCCGGCCCGGTAGTCCTGGGTTCATGTTGCTGCGCACCGCGGTGGGGGCGGGGGCGGGAGTCCTCGCCGGCGCGGGGTTCGCGCTGACGCTCGAGGGCTTCACCCGCTACTGCCACCTCCGGCCCGGCCGCACCGGCTGCGGCGTCCCGCTCCCCGTGTTCTACCCGCCGGTCTTCGCGCTCTGGATGGTGGTCGCCGGGGTGCTGATCTGGGCGGGGTTCCGGCTGGCCCGGCAGGAACGCGGGTGGCTCGCCACCGGCGTCGGCAGCGTGTTGTGGGCCGTGCTGATCGTGGGCGTCGTGTGGTTCGAGTCCGCCTACCTGGACCTGTACCAGGCGGAAGGGGTCCAGTTCCTCCTGGCCGCGGCGGTGGTCGTGCCCGGCGTGGCCTACGCGGTCTCCGCTTCGGCGGCGGGGCGGGCGCGGCGCTGACACGGCGGTCACCCGCCGTTCAGCCGCTGGTGCGTTCCGGTCCGCGTCGTCATGATCTGCGGTGTGAAGGTGATCGCGGCCGCGGTGGTGGGGGCGGCGTGCGGGGCAGGCTGGTACTTCTCGCTCATGGCGGCCTTGGAGCGCCCGTGCGGCTACGGCCCGTTCGCGTGCAGCGTCTCCAGGCCGCTCCTGTACGTCCCGGTGCTGGTGGTCCTCTGGGGAGCGGCGGCCTGGGGGACCCTGTGGCTCGCGCGGGTACGGCCTGCCTGGCCGGTGGCCCTGGCCGGAACGGCGATCATGACGGCCCTCGCTTTCGCCCTCGTCCTGGCGCTGCTGGCGCTGCTGCGGTGGTGGGCCTTGCCCGTCGTCGTCCCGTTCGCGGGCGCGGTCGGGTACGGCTTGGTCGCCAAGGCGACCGCCGGCTACCGCGGGCGGGTGCGGCGACGATGACCCGTCCAGTCATGAGGGCGGCCACGGCGGCGGTGGTGGGGGCGTTGTGCGCGGCGGCGTGGTGGATGTCGTTCGTGCCGATCGGTCATTCGCTGTGCACAGGCACCAGCGCGATCGGGTGCGTGGCTCTCATCTACCTCTGGGTGGCCCCGATATCGGCTGTCGTGTGGGCGTTCGTGGTTTGGGCGCTGCTGAGGCTCGCCCGGTGGAGGCCCGTCTGGCCGATCGCCGTCCTGGGACCGTTGGGCTCGTCCGTGCTGTGCCTGGCCGGCGGGCTGACCGTCGTGGGGATGCACTTCCGGACTCCGGAGGGCATCGGCGTCCTGATCGTCACGATCTCGGCCGCGGCCGGGTACGCCTTGGCCGCCGTGGCGACCGCTGGTTACCGTGGGAGGCGTGACGGAGCAGAGCACCGCGGGCAGGACGGGTAGGGCTGGACGCCGACTTCTGCTGCGGGTCGTCCTGTCGATGGCCGTCGGCGCCGGGCTGGTGCTCGGGTGGACGTGGGCGTACGAGTCGGGGTTCCTGAAGTCGTGGCTCGACAGCACGTCGATGTCGACGTTCCTGCTGCTCGTGCTGATCGGGTTGCCGCTCGCGCTGGTGTCGTCGCTGGTGCTGGCGGGGCCGGTGCTGTGGATCTTCGGGGTGCGGCCGGTGTGGCCGATCATCCTGCTCGGGCCCGTCCTGCTGGGGCTCGGGCTCTACCTGAAGGTGCACGAGCCCGTCCTCGGGTGGTTCACCAACCGGCACCACGCCGAGGCGTTGCTCGCGGCCGTCGCCTACGGGCTGGTCGGCCTGCTCACCTTCAAGAGGTCGTAGCCGGCACCTCGTCGAGCAGGTGCAGGTCCCAGCCCTCGCGTTCGCACCAGTCCTCGGCGTCCTCGCGGGAGACGGGGATCGCGCGCCTGGGATGCGGGCCGGCCAGGTGGTCCCAGCCGTCCGGGGCCAGCACGTAGTTCACCCCGTCGCGTGAGGCGATGAGCCGTCCGTGTGGAAACGCCATCGTCTGCTCGCTGCGCAGAAACCGCGTCATGCTGGTCATGGTGCCCTTGACCTCGACCTAAGTCGAGCCAGCAGGCTCCGGTGGGGTGAAAAACCGGATGCTGAGTGCCGGTCCTCCTTCGTAGTTTGGAGAGGACCTGGAGGGGGCTCGTCGCGTGAGCGATCAACGTAACTCGACAATCAGGACCTTGCGGAGGCTGTGGCCGTACGTGCGGCCGCACCGCGCAAGGATGGCTGTCGTGCTGTCGGCGACGATGCTCGCGATGCTGTGCGGTCTCGGCATCCCGCTGCTCACGCAGCGCATCGTCGACGGTCCGATCCAGAACAAGGAGACCGGCCCGCTGCCGTGGCTGATCGCGGGCGTGCTGCTGCTCGGTCTCGGTGAGGCGGCGCTGTTCTACATCCGGCGCAAGATCGTCGCCCGGCCCGCCGCCGAGGTCGAGGCGCGCATGCGGTTCGACCTCTACCGGCACCTGCAGCGGCTGCCGGTGGCGTTCCACGACCGGTGGCAGTCCGGTCAGCTGCTCTCGCGCGCGACGAACGACCTCACGACCGTGCGGCGGTTCGTCGCGTTCGCGATCGTCTTCCTGATCGTGAACAGTTTGGTCGTGCTGATCGGGCTCGGCGTCATCGCAGCGCTGTCGCCGTGGCTGCTGATCGTGTCGCTGTGCGGCGCGCTGCCGCTGATCGTCATCTCGTACTTCTTCGAGGCGAAGTTCAAGGTCGTGGCACGCCGGGCGCAGGACCAGGCGGGCGACCTGACCACGACGGTCGAGGAGTCGGTGCTCGGCATCCGGGTGCTCAAGGCGTTCGGGCGCGGTCCGGAGCTCTCGAAGCGGTTCCTGGCGCAGGCCCGCGAGCTGCGGACGACCGAGCTGAACAAGATCTCGATCCTGGCCGCGCTGTGGTCGGTGCTGATCGTGCTGCCGGAGCTGTCGATCGCGGGCATGCTCGGCGTCGGCGCGATCGGCATCGTGAACGGCGGGATGACGGTCGGCACGCTGGTCGCGGCCGTCGCGGTGAGCGCGTACCTGCGGTGGCCGATCGACTCGATCGGCTGGCTGCTGGCGGAGACGAACCAGGCCGCGTCGGCGCTGGAACGCTACTGGGAGGTCATCGACTCCCCCGTGACGATCACCGGCCCCGCGAAGCCCGCGCCGCTGCCCACGCCGCTGCGCGGGCACGTGCGTTTCGAGGACGTGCGGTTCGCGTTCGAGGACGGGCGCGAGGTGCTGTCGGGCATCGACCTCGACCTGCGGCCCGGTGAGACCGTGGCGCTGGTCGGCG
Organism: Lentzea sp. CC55; assembly: GCF_021056325.1. Classification (NCBI taxonomy): domain Bacteria; kingdom Bacillati; phylum Actinomycetota; class Actinomycetes; order Pseudonocardiales; family Pseudonocardiaceae; genus Lentzea; species Lentzea sp. CC55. The sequence goes on from NZ_JAJCXE010000022.1 coordinate 373,588, forward strand.
CGACGGGCTCCGGCAAGACGACGCTGACCGCGCTGGTGCCGAGGCTCGCGGACGTGACCGGCGGGCGGGTCACGATCGACGGCGTCGACGTGCGCGAGCTGTCGCTGGAGGACCTGCGGACCGTCGTCGGCACGGCGTTCGAGGAACCTGTCCTGTTCTCCGCGTCGGTCACCGAGAACGTGGGACTGGGCGTGCCGGACGTCTCCGAGGCCGCCGTGCGCGAGGCGCTGCGGGTGGCCAAGGCGGAGGAGTTCGTCGACGCGCTGCCGTGGGGTCTCGCGACGCGGATCGGCGAGCAGGGCCTGTCGCTGTCCGGTGGTCAGCGGCAACGCCTGGCGCTGGCCCGCGCGGTCGTCGGCAAGCCGGCGGTGCTGGTGCTCGACGACCCGCTGTCGGCGCTCGACGTCCACACCGAGGCCGAGGTGGAGGCCGCGCTGCGCCGCGTCCTGAGCGACACCACGGCACTGGTCGTGGCGCACCGCTCGTCCACGGTGCAGCTGGCCGACAGGGTCGCGCTGCTGTCCGAGGGCAGGATCGCCGCGATCGGCGAGCACCGCGACCTGTTGGAGCACAACGAGGAGTACCGGCGACTTCTGTCCAGCATGGACGACGACCTGGTCGAAGAGGAGGTGGCGTCGTGAGTGGAACCGTTGCACCCGTTGCGGCTGAAGAGGAAGAGTGGCGCGGCGTCGCCGCCGAGGAGATCGAGGAGCTGTCGCACTCGACGGGCCTGCGCCTGCAGGCCCGCTCCCGCAAGCTGCTGGGGTCGTTGCTGCGCCCGCACGTCGCCCGCACGTCGCTGGCGATCGCCGCGGTCGTCGGCGGCAACCTGGCGGCCCTGGCCGGTCCGCTGCTGATCGCCGCGGCGATCGACCGCGGCATCCCGGCCGCGCTGGGCGGCGACGCGTCGATCCTTCTCTGGTGCGTCGCCGGCTACACGGTCGCCGCGCTGCTGATGACGTTCCTGCGCTGGGCGTTCCTGCGCGTCTCCGGCCGCGTCGGCCAAGACCTGCTGCTGGACCTGCGCGGCCGGATCTTCCGGCACTCGCAGCGCCTGTCGGTCGGCTTCCACGAGTCGTACACGTCCGGCAAGGTGATCTCCCGCCTGACGAGCGACGTCGACGCGTTGCAGGACCTGCTCGAGGAGGGCCTCGACAGCCTGTTCAACGCGGCCCTGTCGGTCGTCGGCATCGCGGTCATCCTGATCTGGCTCGACACCCCGCTCGCCACGGTCGTGATCGCGGGCTTCATCCCGCTGTTCTTCCTGTGGCGCTGGTTCCGCCGCCGCTCGATGGAGGCCTACCGCGGCACGCGAGGCGCGATCGCCAAGATCATCGTGCAGTTCGTGGAGTCCATGAACGGCATCCGCGCGGTGCAGGCGTTCCGCCGCCAGCCCCGCAACGAGCAGATCATGAAGGGCTTCAACGGCCAGTTCCGCGACGCGAACACCGACGCCCTGAGCGTGATGGCCACGTTCGTCTCGACGATCCGCGCCATCGGCAACGTCTCGCTGGCCGTCATCCTCGCCTGGGGCGCCTACCGCGTCGCGGGCGGCGTGATGGAACTGGGCGTGCTGGCCGCGTTCACCCTGTACCTGCGGCGCTTCTACGACCCGTTCGACGAGCTGGCGATGTTCGCGAACTCGTACTCCTCCGCCACCGCCGCCCTGGAGAAGATCTCGGGCGTCCTGGAGGAGGAACCGTCGGTGCCGGAACCGAAGTCGCCGGCGACCCTGCCGCACGCACGGGGCGCCGTCCGCTTCGCCGACGTGGAGTTCCAGTACCCCGGCACGTCGAGGCTGGTGCTCCCGCGCTTCTCGCTGGACGTCCCGGCGGGCCAGACCGTGGCTCTCGTCGGCGCCACCGGCGCGGGCAAGACCACGGTCGCGAAGCTCGTGGCGCGCTTCTACGACCCGTCGGCCGGCTCCGTCCGGCTCGACGGCACGGACCTGCGCTCGGTGGCGGACACCGACCTGCGCAAGGCCGTGGTGATGGTGACGCAGGAGAACTTCCTCTTCTCCGGCTCCGTGGCCGACAACATCGCCCTGGGCCGCCCTTCGGCGACCCGGGCGGAAATCGAGGCGGCGGCAGCCGAGGTGGGCGCGCACGAGTTCATCGCCGCCCTCCCCGACGGCTACGACACGGACGTCCGCAAACGAGGCGGCCGCCTCTCGGCGGGCCAACGCCAGATGGTCGCGTTCGCGCGGGCGTTCCTGGCGAACCCCGCCGTGCTGGTCCTGGACGAGGCAACATCATCCCTGGACGTGCCCACCGAACGCGCGGTGCAGGCAGCCCTGGAAACAGTGCTGGCGGACCGGACGGCGTTCATCATCGCCCACCGCCTGTCCACGGTCCTGATCGCCGACCGCGTGCTGGTGCTGGATGGTGGCATTGTGGTGGAGGACGGCTCCCCGGAGGAGCTGATCGGTGAGCGGGGCCGGTTCGCGGCCCTGCACACGGCCTGGCGCGACTCGCTCGCCTAGGCCAGCAGGTCGCGTTCGCGCCAATGGGGATCTGGCGCGAACGCGACCTACCGCTTCGGGCCTGGGGGCGCTGGTGGTTCAGGCCAGGTGCGGGAGTTGCACGCTCGAGGGCTGCGCGGGTGCCGGGGTGGTGGGGATGCGGCGCGCGGGCGGCGGGCAGCGTGGGCGGCAGGCGACACGCATGGCAGACGACGGTACGGACGCCAGTCAGCGTGGGCGCCAAGCCCGCAGGTTGCGGGCGACGACGGCACGGGCGTCAGGCGCGCGGGGTTGCAGGGGGCACGGGCGCCGCGCGGCAGTCGTGGCCGCGAGGGCCGCGGGGCAGCGGGAGAGCGGGCAGCCGGGCGACGACGCGGATGCGGCGGCAGGCTCGCGCAGGGGTCCCCTCTGATTTCGAATCCCCCGCGACCGAATGTACTCAGCGGGTCTGACAATTACGGCGCTAATCCACGCGAAGCCGAAGGCAAGCCATGACGAGCCCCGCCCCAGGGGCAAAGCCGAAGGCGAGCCACCAGCCCACCAACCGCGACGGCGAAGCCGAGCCGTGCAAGCCATACGCCTCTGACCAGCGGTGATGACGCAACCACGACGGCGATCGGGGCTTGACTTCGGGTGCGAGATGCTACCGCCGCCCGGATCGGCCGAGCCTTTCTGCTCGGCTTTTCAGGCCGACCCAGCATCTCGCGGGGGCCCCGAAGTCAAGCCCCGATCGCAATCGTCGCGAAGCGGCGATGACCCAGCCACGCGCGATGCGGAATCCAAGACGACCACCGCCGAAGGTGACGTCACCGCAGAAGGCGACCACCCCCGCTGGAACCGGAACCGCCCGACCCAAGTCGACCCGAGCCGAACAATCCCAGCGCCACATCCGTTCTCCCCCTCCCCCACGTCCGATAGGTTCCTCCCGAAGCTCCAGACCGAGGAGGATCCAGTGGAGTTGCGAGTCCGGGACGGCCGCGCCGTGCTCGCCGGAGAGGATCCCTCCGGCGACCACCAGGGCGAGCGCGAGGTCGACCCGCACAGCCTGCCGCTCGGCGCCGACCTGGCCGAGGCGTTGCACGAGTGGGCGAAGGTCGCCGACGCCGTGGTGCGCACCGAGACGCCGGCGGACGGGGTGGCCAGTGCCCTCGTCGCTCGCAGGGGCAAGCAGCTCGCCGGTCGGATCGCGGCGGTCATGAACACGCCGATCCGCTACACCGACCCCGTCAGCGGCGAACTGGTGAGCGTCGACGCCCCTGAAGCCTTCGAGGAGGCGGTGGACGAGCCGTCTCCGGTGCAGACGTCGGCCGAGGAGGAGCCCGAGCCGACGCCCTGGGGCACCGGGCTCACGGTCACCGTCATCACGGCGGCGATCGTCACGGTGACCGTCGTGTCGCTGTCGCTCGGGCTGGGTGAGACGAGCCTGTGGCTCGCGCTCGTCGCGAACGTGCTGGTGGTCGGTGGTCTCGCGCCGAGCGTGTGGCTGGGGCGCAACGTCCCGGTGTGGCGCTGGGTCGCGTACGGCGTGGTGACCGGGGTCCTCGTCGCCTGGTTCGCGCTCGTCCTGTCGCTGCTCTGACCCCGAACCTCACAGCAGCGCGTAGAAGGCCACCGCTCCGGCGGTGGCCACGTTGAGCGAGTCCACCCCTGACGACATCGGGATGCGCACCGCGACGTCCGCCGCCTCGATCGCCTCCTCGGTCAGGCCAGGGCCCTCGGATCCCAGCAGGACCGCGACGCGGCGGCCGCGCAGGTTCGCGTCCGCGAGATGCGGCGCAGACGGCCGGGGCGTCAGAGCGGCAACTGTGAACCCCTTGTGCCGCAACATGTTCAGCGCCGCAGGCCACTCATCCGTGGTAGCGAACGGCACGCGCAGCACGTGGCCCATCGAGACGCGCACGCTGCGCCGGTACAGCGGATCGCTGCACCCCGGGCCCAGCACGACGCCGTCGACGCCGAGGGCCGCGGCGTTGCGGAAGATCGAGCCCAGGTTCTCGTGGTCGCCCACGCCCTCGAGCACGGCGAGGCGGGTCGAGCGGTCGGCCAGGTCCTCCAAGCCGACCGCCGGGGCGCGGTCGGCCGCGGCCAGCACACCCCGGTTCAAGTGGAACCCCACGACCGACGCCATGACCTCCGCTGACGTCACGTAGGCGGGAACGTCCAGGTCAGAAAGGTCGAGCGCCTCGATCCGCCGCCGCACCCCGAGCAGCCCGCGCACGGGGTAGGGCGAAGCCAGCAGGCGTTCCACGACCACGACGCCCTCGGCGATGACGAGACCCCGGCCTCCCGGCCGGTCCGGCCTGCGGTCGGCCGTCGACAGGTCGCGGAAGTCGTCCAGCCGGGGGTCACCCGGGTCGTTGATCTCGATCACCTTCGCCACGCGAGGAGTTTCGCATCCGGCCCGATGTGGAACAGGCGAGGTAGTCCGGAGGGCGGAACCGCACGCGCCCGACCAGCGGATGATCGCTGGTTGTTACCGCGACGTGACAGAGAGCACCGTTTTGGGCGATGTAAAGGGGGATTCGGCTGTGTCACGTTGGGCGTTCCGCCTGGCCCGCGCCCACCGGCGCCGAGCGAAGGGGTAGCGGCATGGGAAGTGAAGTGTCCAGCCGCACTTTCACCAGAGACGACCGCCAGCGCTACCGCGAGAAGATGCAGCGGAGTCTCGACGCACTGGCCACGATGCTGGCCGAAGACACGTTTTCCTTTCCCCGCAGGCAGATGGGGCTCGAGATCGAGCTGAACCTCGTCGACGACGCGATGCGTCCGGCGATGGCGAACTCGGAGGTCCTCGAGAAGATCGACGATCCCTCCTACACCTTGGAGCTGGGCCAGCAGAACCTGGAGATCAACGTCCCGCCGCGCGAGCTCGCCGGCGGGGAGATGCTCGGCCTGGAGGAGGAACTGCGGCAGTCGCTCGACAACGCCGACTCCAAGGCCAACGACGTGGGCGCGAACCTCGCCATGATCGGCGTGCTGCCCACGTTGCGGGAGCGGCACTTCGACCGCAGGTGGCTCTCCGAGGCCCCGCGCTACGCACTGCTCAACGACACCATCTTCAAAGCCCGCGGCGAGGAGATGGTGCTGCACATGGAAGGCCCGGCGATGCCGGGCAAGGGCCCCGAGAAGCTGCTGAGCTACGCGGAGTCCATCCTGCCCGAGGCGGCGTGCACCTCGGTGCAGCTGCACCTGCAGGTCGAGCCGACGGACTTCGCCGCGCACTGGAACGCGGCGCAGTGCCTGGCGGGCGTGCAGGTCGCGATCGCCGCGAACTCGCCTTTCCTGCTGGGCAAGGCGCTCTGGCACGAGACCCGCATCCCGCTGTTCCAGCAGGCCACCGACACCCGCCCGGACGAGCTCAAGAACCAGGGCGTCCGGCCGCGCGTGTGGTTCGGTGAACGGTGGATCACGTCGATCTTCGACCTGTTCGAGGAGAACGTGCGCTACTTCCCCAGCCTGCTGCCCGAAACCGACGACGAGGACCCGATCGAGACCCTCGAAGCCGGTGGCGCGCCTCGTCTTTCCGAGCTGCGCCTGCACAACGGCACGATCTGGCGCTGGAACCGCCCGGTGTACGACGTCGTCGAAGGCGTTCCGCACCTGCGAGTGGAGAACCGCGTGCTGCCCGCGGGCCCCACGGTGCTCGACACGATGGCCAACGCGGCCTTCTTCTACGGCGCCCAGCGCGCCCTCACGTCCCAGGAACGTCCGTTGTGGACGCAGATGTCGTTCCAGGCGGCCGAGGAGAACCTCTACACCGGCGCGCGGCACGGCATGAACGCCCAGCTGTACTGGCCGGGCATCGGCTGGATCCCGCCGGACGAGCTGGTGCTGCGCCGGCTCCTGCCGATGGCGCACGAGGGCCTGCGCGACTGCGGTGTCTCCGACGAGGCGCGGGAACGCTACCTCGGCGTGATCGAGCAGCGCTGCCTCGCGCGGCGCACGGGATCGTCGTGGCAGCGGGAAACCGTTGCGCTGCTGGAGGAACGCGGCCTGTCGAGGGACGCGGCGCTGTCCGGCATGCTCAAGCGGTACATGGAGCTGATGCACGCGGGCGAGCCCGTGCACGCGTGGCACGTCGGCTAGGAAGCACACCACTCCCGGGCGGATCGGCGTCAACGGCGCCGCCGGTCTCGTCCCCGGACCCCTGCCTCACAGCGAGGCGAAGAACTCCTGCCAGACCACCCTCGTGAGGTCCGTGTCGGTCGTCTGGTCCACGAACACCGCGACCGCGAGCTGCGGCGTGTAGCCGACCGTCCACGGGTGGGCGCCGGTCACGCAGGAGGTCCCGCCGCAGCCGGGTTTCTCCTTGAGCTGCGCGCTGACCCGCTCCGCCACCAGCCGGTCGACGACGACCTCGGGGGCACCGGTCCTGCGGTAGAGCTGCGAGCCGTCCGCGCCCGTGACCGAGGTGACGAAGTGGGGCTGCTGGCGGACGCCACCACCGGCGAGTGCCGCGTACGCCGCCGTCACCTCCAGCGGGCTCATCATCGTCCGCACCACCTCCGGCGCGCCCGCGTCGGTGAACGGGCGGACGACCTCCGGCGTCAGCTCCTCCGGCTCACCGCCCGGGTCGGAGGCCCGGCTCAGTCCCACGTAGACCCGCACACCACCGGAGGCCGGTTCCACGGCGGTCACCGACGCGGCCCGATCACCCCGGTCCACCGCGACCAGCCTGCCGACCACCGCGGCGGCCATCGTCTGGGCCTTGGCGTCCACGGTCGTCCGCACCACGCCACCGGCGGCGCGGAGCCGGTCGAGGGACAACCCCAGGTCGGTGAGCTCCGCGAGCACCCGGCGTTCCAGGTGCGACCTCGGCCGCCCCTCACCGCTGTTCCACAGCTCGGACCCGTCGGCGTACTGCAGGACGACGTCCCGCACCGGAGGCGGCGCGGGCGGCGGAGCTTCGGGCCTCAGCCAGACCACCGCGCCGACGAGCACCGCGACCAGCACCAGCGCGCCGAGGTTCGGCAGAAGACGTTGCACAGCTCCCCCGAGAAACTCCCCAGGGGACCGAACCTAGCGGCGGCGTCCAGCCTTCAGGGGCGCCACGTCCGCGCCGTCGTGGGAGATCCGGCACTCGTCCGGGGTCACTGCCTCGACGGCAAGCGTGAGCTCGCCCTTCACCCCCGTGTAGATCGACTCACCGCGTGACGCCAGCGAGGCGTGCACCCGGTTCGAGTCCGTGAAGTCGCGCTCGTCCTTCACGCGCTTCTTCCCGGTCTCCTCCGGCCTGGTCGCGCTGCGGAGGTTGACCTCCAGCCACGCGGCGACCTCGGCCGGCGACGTCAGCACTTCCTCGGGGGTGCGTTCGAGCCGAACCTGCCGAGGGGAGGCGTGGTCGAGCGACGTGTGCTCCACGTAGGCGTGCCAGTGGGTGTTGCGCATCGACCAGGTCTGTTCGACCGGCCAGTCCTCCTCGGTGGTCATGACCCATATCTTCCACCCTTCACACGCGGAAACGTGAGAAGGTCGCGGACGTCGGTCTCGTGATCCACCCGCACGGCCGAAGCCAGCCGCCGGTCGTGCGTGACCAGCAGCAACGTTCCCTCATACGTGTCGAGCGCCTGTTCCAGCTGCTCGATCGCCGGCAGGTCGAGGTGGTTCGTCGGTTCGTCGAGCACCAGGCAGGTCGTGCCGCGGGCTTGCAGCAGCGCCAAGCCCGCGCGGGTGCGTTCGCCCGGTGAGAGCTCCCGCGCCGGGCGCAGCACGGCGTCCGCGCCGAGCCGGAACTTCGCGAGCAAGGTGCGCACCTCGACGTCCGGCAGCCCTGTCGCGTCCGCCACGATCCGCAACGCCGGGCAGTCGCTCGCGAACTCGCTCCTGAGCTGGTCGACCTCACCGACCACCACGCCGGGCCCGATCGAGCGGTCGCCGGAGAGCAGCGGGATCCGGCCGAGCAGCGCGCCGAGCAACGTCGACTTGCCCGACCCGTTCGGCCCGGTGATCCGCCACCGCTCGCCCGCGCCGATCGTGAGGTCGACCGGCCCGAGCGTCACGTCGCCACGGCGGACGACCGCCTGCCGCAGCGTGAACGCGGTGGAGCTGCCCCGCCCGGCCGACGGCAGGGTGAGCCGCAGCCGCCACGCCTCGCGTGGTTCCTCGACCTCCTCGAGCCTCGCCAGCTGACGGTCCACGAGGGACGACTTCGCCGCGAGGTTCTCGGCCGACCGCGTCCGGCCGGCGCGGACGTTCTTGTCCGGCTCGTCCCTGCGCGCCTTCGCGTTCGTGGCCCGCCGCACGCCCTGCCTCGACCACTCCCTGACCCGCCGGCCGCGCTGCACCAACGAGTCGCGCTTGGCCGCGTAGGAGTCGTACTCCTCCTGCGCACGCCGTTCCGCGTTCGCCTTCTCCTCGACGTAGGCGTCCCAGCCGCCGCCGAACACGGTGAGGCGGTGCGAGAACTCGTCGAGCTCGGCGATCGCGGTCGTGGTGCGCGCCAGGAACTCCCGGTCGTGGCTGACCAGCACGACCGCGCCCTGGTAGCCCCGCACGTGGGACTCCAGCAGGTCGAGACCGGCGGTGTCGAGGTCGTTGGTCGGTTCGTCGAGCAGCAGCACCTCCGCGCGCGTCAGCAGCACCGCGGCGAGCCGGAGCCGGGCCTGCTGGCCACCGGACAGCTCGTCGGGCGCGCGGCCGTCGAGGAGGTCCGCGGGCAGGCCGAGGCGGTCGCAGACGGCGTTCGCGCGTTCGTCGAAGTCACCGGCACCGATGGCGGTCCAGTGGTCGAGCGCGTCCGGGTAGTCCTCACCACCGCCGACGGCCAACGCCTCGGCTTCGCGCTGCAGCCGCTGCTCGGCCTCCGCGACGCCCGTGCGGCGGGCGAGGTGGTCGCGCAACGACTCCCCACCGACGTGGACGGTCTCCTGCGTCAGGTGCGCGACGGCCCCGGTGGCCGAGACGGACCCGGACCCGGGTCGCAGCTCACCGGAGAGCAGGCGGAGCAGCGTGGACTTGCCGGCGCCGTTGGGCGCGATCAGACCAACGCGGTCACCAGGCGAAACATCGAAATCGACCTCCGAGATCACGGTCCTCGGACCGAACGACAGCGAAATATTTCTTGCTGTCAGCACGGACACGCTTACGACCGTACGGGTCTCCGCAACTGGTTAAGCGGGCTTGTTGCTAGTAAGTTGCAATAACCAACAGATTGCAATTGGGGAGACGTCATGACCCAGTACGTGCTGCCGGATCTCGACTACGACTACGGCGACCTCGAGCCGGCGATCATCGGCGAGATCAACGAACTGCACCACGGCAAGCACCACGCCGCCTACGTGAAGGGCGCGAACGACACGCTGGAGCAGATCGAGGAAGCCCGCGACAAGGAGGCCTTCGGCTCCATCGTCGGACTGGAGACCACATTGGCGTTCCACCTCGCGGGCCACGCGCTGCACCAGGTGTGGTGGAAGAACCTCTCACCCGACGGCGGCGACAAGCCGGTCGGCGAGCTCGCGGCGGCGATCGACGAGCACTTCGGCTCGTTCGACAGGTTCCGCGGTCAGCTGGGCGCCGCCGCGTCGTCCATCCAGGGCTCGGGCTGGGGCGTCCTCGCGTGGGAGCCGATCGCCCGGAAGCTGATCACCTTGCAGCTCAAGGACCACCACTCGAACCTGTCGATCGCGGTCACGCCACTGCTCGCGTTCGACATCTGGGAGCACGCGTACTACCTGCAGTACCGCAACCTGAAAGCCGACTACATCTCGGCGCTGTGGAACGTCGTCAACTGGGAGGACGTCTCCGCCCGCTTCGAGGCGGCGCGCACGGGCCGGAACGGCTTGCTGCTGCCCTGACGCTTCGGCGGTGGATGCTCCGACAAGCTTCCCCGCCGCACACGACGAGGCCCCCGCTCTGCCCAGAGCGGGGGCCTCGTCCGTTCCCGAACTGACTGCCGCTCCCACCACGAAGCGACGAGACTTAGGTTAGCCTAACTTCGCCTTCTTGGGAAGGCCTCCTGATCAGCCCTCTCGCGATCAGCTCGACGACGGTCGAGACGGCGGCGGCTTCGACGGCCAGCAACGCGAGGAGCACCACGATCTGCAGGGCACCGGCCTGCCAGACTGGCGCCCCGCCGAGCAGCATGCCGACAAAAGCACCCGGAAGGGTGACCAGGCCGACGGTCCTGGTCTGGTCGAGCGGCGGCACGAGCGCCTCGGCGGCGGGCTGCCGGATGACCAGGCGCACCGCCGTGGACTCCATGAAGCCCAGCGCGAGCGCCGCTTCGTACTCGCCGTGCCGCTCCTGGAGGGCGTCGAGGGCCCGGCGCGCCGACAGCGTCGTGGCGGTCATGGCGCCGCCGATCAGGATGCCGCCGACCGGGATCAGCGCGATGCCCTTGACCGGCAGCAGCCCGATCGTGATGAGCAGCACGAGCGCGGGAACGGTGCCGACGAGGATCGCCGCCGCCACCCAGACACCCCGGCGCCCGGTCCTGGTGCGGCGGGCCGACGTGGCCGTCGCCACCACCGCCATGACGACGAGGAACACCCCGGTCAGGCTCAGGTGCGTGAGGACGACGGTGATCACCGCGGAGACGGCCGCCAGCTGCAGCACGGCCCTGACGGCGGCCTTGAGGAACGGCTGGGGCTTGGTGAGACCGGTGAACCAGGCGATCGCGCAGGCGGCCGACGTGAAGACGACGCAGACGATCAGGAGCCGGACCCAGTCGGTTGCCAGGATCATGTGCGGCTACGCGCCGTCGAGACCCTGCTGGGCGGTGCGTGACCCTCGCCTCGCGGCGCGACGTTGCCAGTAGAAGACTCCGTACCCGATGATCCCGAGCAGACCGCCGGACAGCGTCGTCCAGAGCAACGTGCCGTTCGAGCGGTCGACGACCAGGACGACCAGGAACCCGAGGAACCACAGCGCGGTTCCACCCAGCACCACCGGCACGGGGTCTGCCAGCCTGTGCGGCAACGGCGGCGGGTGCGGCAGGGTGGAGTCGCGTTCGGACACATCGTTAGGAGACCAGATGCTGGACGGGTTCTTCAAGATTTCCGAGCGCGGGTCGACCGTGGCGCGCGAAGTGCGCGGCGGTGTCGTGACCTTCTTCACCATGGCGTACATCGTCGTGCTGAACCCGCTGATCATCGGCAGCTTCGCGCCGACGGGTCCCGGAGCGCACCCGGACGTGCTCGGAAACATCCTCCCGGTCGGCCAGGTCGCCGCCGTGACGGCGCTGGTCGCCGGCGTGATGACCATCCTCTTCGGACTGATCGCGAACTACCCGTTCGCGCTGGCCACCGGCCTCGGCATCAACTCGTTCGTCGCGGTCTCCGTGGCGGCCAAGGTCTCCTGGCCGGAGGTGATGGGCCTCATCCTGGTCAACGGCCTCGTCGTGCTGCTGCTGGTCGTCACGGGCGTGCGGACAGCGGTGTTCAACGCCGTCCCGAACGAGCTGAAGGCGGCGATCGCCGTCGGCATCGGCCTCTTCATCACGTTCATCGGCCTGGTCGATGCCGGTTTCGTGCGCCGCCTGCCCGACGCCGCCAACACCACCGTGCCGGTCGGCCTCGGCATCAACGGCTCGATCGCGAGCTGGCCGACCCTCGTCTTCGTCGTCGGACTCGTGGTCACCGGCGTGCTGTTCGCGCGCAGGGTCAAGGGCGCGATCCTCATCGGCATCGTCGCCACGGCGATCTTCGCGATCGTCCTGGAGGCGATCGTGAAGGCGGGCCCGTCCGCCGGCGTCAACGCCAAGGGCTGGAACCTCGGCTACCCCGCGCTCCCCGACCAGGTCTTCGGCGTCCCCGACCTCTCCCTGCTCGGCGATGTGTCGTTCGGCGCCTGGACGAGGCTCCCGGCCCTGGCCGCGGCGCTGATCGTCTTCACGCTCGTGCTCACCGACTTCTTCGACACCGTCGGCACCATGACCGGCCTCGGCAAGGAAGCGGACCTGATCAAGGAGGACGGCCAGCTCCCGAACGTGAGCAAGGCCCTGTTCGTCGACGGCCTGGGCGCCGTCGCGGGCGGCGCGGCCTCCAGCTCGTCGAACACCGTCTACATCGAGTCGGCCTCCGGCATCGCCGAGGGCGCGAGGACGGGTCTCGCCAACGTCGTGACGGGCGTCCTGTTCCTGCTGGCGATGTTCTTCACCCCGCTCTACGAGGTCGTCCCGATCGAGGCCGCCGCCCCCGCGCTGGTGATCGTCGGCGCGCTGATGATGATGCAGATCCGCGAGATCGACTTCACCGACTTCACCATCGCCCTGCCCGCGTTCCTGACGATCGTGGTCATGCCGTTCACCTACTCGATCGCGAACGGCATCGGCGCGGGCTTCGTCAGCTACGTGCTGCTCAAGGCCCTGACCGGCAAGGCCCGCGAAGTCCACGCGCTCATGTGGGTCGTGGCGGCCGCTTTCGTCGTCTACTTCTCGCTGGCACCGATCCAGGGCCTGCTGGCCTGACCTTTCGGCAGGAAACTATTTCGTGAGGTATGCTAACTACGTGGCGACCGATCAGCACGGACTGGCGAGCAGGCTGAGGCTTGCCGTCGTTCGCCTCAACCGCCGCCTGCGAGCACAGCGCACCAACTCGGCGGTGTCGCTCACGCAGGTGTCAGCGCTGTCCACACTGCACAAGTGCGGCCCCCTGACCCCGGGCGAACTGGCTGCGAAGGAAGGCGTGCAACCGCCGTCCATGACGCGCGTGATAGCGGCCTTGGAGGAGTTCGGCTTCGCGACGAGGCGCCCGCACCCCACCGACGGCCGTCAAGCGATCGTCGAGCTGACCGGTGAAGGCTTGTCGTACCTGCAGGACGAGATCACAGCGCGCGAAGCGTGGCTGGACAAGAGGCTGGCCGAGCTGGACCCGGAAGAACGCGAGCTGCTCGCGCGGGCCGCCGAGATCATCGACAGGATGGCGGGGCAGTAAGGACGTGTCGGGTTACGCGGGTGGTGGAGCGGATAGTTCGCCACCTCGCCCTACCCGGATGTTCGGATCGTTGGGCATTTACAACTACCGCCTCTACGCCTCCGGTCAGATCATCTCGCTCGTCGGTGTCTGGATGCAGCGCGTGGCCCAGGACTGGCTGGTCCTGGAGCTCTCCAACGGCTCCCCCATGGCCCTGGGCATCGCCGCCTCGCTCCAGTTCCTCCCGGTCCTGCTGCTCTCGATGTGGGGCGGCGTCCTCGCCGACCGCATGGACAAGCGCAAACTCCTGCTCTGGCTGGAATCGGCCCTGGGCCTCTGCGCCCTGGCCCTGGGCCTGCTGGACGTCACCGGCGTCGTGGAGCTGTGGCACGTCTACCTGCTCTGCCTGCTGCTGGGCGCCTTCTCGGCGGTGGAAACCCCGGTGCGCCAGTCGTTCGTCGTCGAGATGGTCGGCCGCGACTCCCTGACCAACGCCGTCGCGATCAACTCGATGATGTTCAACCTGGCCCGCATCATCGGCCCGGCCATCGCGGGCGTGACCATCGTGGCCATCGGCACCGGCTGGGTCTTCCTGGCCAACGCCATCAGCTTCATCGGCGTGGTGGGCGGCATCTGGCTGATGCGCACGTCCCAGCTGCTGCGCTCGGACCCGGTCCCGCGCGAAAAGGGCCAGCTGCTCTCCGGCCTGCGCTACGTGCGAGGCCGCCCGGACCTCCTGACCGTCATGCTGCTGCTGTTCTTCATCGCCACCTTCGGCATGAACTTCTACATGACCCTCGCGATCATGGCCCGCAACGTCTTCGGCGGCGACGCAGACGCCTACGGCCTGCTCTCCACGTTGATCGCCGTGGGCACCCTCGCCGGCGCGGCGCTGGCAGCACGCCGCAAGACCCCGCGCATGACCGTCTTCATCGCCTCCGGCATCGTCTTCGGCCTGCTGGAGATCATCTCCGGCCTGATGCCGACAATGCTGCTCACGGGCCTGATGATGATCCCGGTGGGCGTGGCGATGATGACGTTCACCACGACCGCCAACACCACCGTCCAACTGGCGGTGGAACCGGAGATGCGCGGCCGGGTCATGGGCATCTACATGCTGGTCTTCCTGGGCGGCAACCCGGTGGGCGGCCCGCTGATGGGCTGGCTGGGCGAGATCAACGGCCGAGCCCCGATCATCATCGGCGGAGCGGTGTCGACGGTCGTGACGATCACCGCGTGGATCATCCTGATGAGGCGCGGAGACATCGGGAAACCCCGCCTGCGCCGCAGGAAGCAGACCGAGGCGGGATCGGCGCCGCAGGAACGGGCGGAGTTACCCGGCTAGGCGCGCGCGACGCCGCCTCACGCGCGACGCCGAAGGCGAGCCGCCCGACCGAGCGCGACGCCGAAGGCGAGCCGTCCTGAGCAGACGCTCCCGGCGGTGGGGTCCCGTCACGAGTCGCGCCACAGCCCTCGCTGCATGCCTGGAGGGGTGTCAACTCGACACGCACTTCGTCGAGTTGACACCCCTCCAGGCATGTGGCCAGCTCCTGGTGCGACTGGTGACGGGACCCCACCGCCAACGCAACCACCAACGCAACCGGCAGCCGCCCAACACAACAGGCGTGCCATCAACCCGCTCGAAGCGCGGGCCCCCGATCAGATTGCCGGGGGTCTGGGGGCAGAGCCCCCAGAAGAACAACGCAACCGCAACCAGCCGCACGCAACAGGGGAACGCTACGGACAGAGCGCACACACCCACGCCACACCCACGCCACACCAGCGAAACCGCAAGCTGACGCAGGCGTCCCCCCACCCTCAGGACCCCTCGCAACACAACCTACTCAGGGGGTCTGACAACCGGCCCCCGAAGCTCACCCCAGCAACGTCGCAGCAGTCGGATCACCGATCAAAGCCGCGAACGTGTGCCGATCCGCCCACCGCCCGCATACCCAGGCGAGGGCGCGGGCCAGCCCCTCAGGCGTGTCGGCGGCGTGGGGAACGCCGTCCGCCATCCACCACTCGACCCGCTGGCCGTCCACGAACAGCGAGTCGTGCACCACCACGACACCGTCGGGCAGCGCGACCTCGAGCAGCTCGCAGGCCATCCGGACGGCTCCGAAATCAGCCCAGGCCACCACCGACCCGACGTGGTCCGGCGACCCGTCGAACTCCTCCGACGCGAGCGCCAGGTCCAGCAGGTCCGCCAGCTCCTCGGACCCGTCGGCCAGCAACACCCGGGACGCGGGCACGACTCCCAGCAACCAGGGGTGGTCGAGCACCACGACGTCGTCCGCGGCCACGACCTCGCCGCTCAGCACCCGGACCCGCTCGGGCGGGGCGAAGTCTCCCTCGGGCAGTGCCGCGTAGGCCCGCAGCACGACGGCGTCGGCGATGGTGCGGTCCGCGTCGCCGAGCCGGTCGAGCACGAACTCGGCGTCGTCGTCGTCGAGGATCTCCAGCGACGACCGGACGCCGGCGGCCCGCAGCACGTGCTCCGACAGCTCGACGTCGGGCACGACGTCGAACAGCCCGTCCAGCAACGAGGCACCGGGCAGCCGGAACGAGCGCGGCGGCAGGCCGGCCAGGGACGCGTAGCGGGCGATCCACCAGCCCGTGTACCCGTCCGGCTCGGTGACGGCGCGCCAGGTGATCGGGTCGGCGGCCAGCAACCTCAGCGCGGCGGGCCAGTCGGCGACCAGGTCCAGGTCCCGGACGGCCACCACCCGCCGGGGCTCGTCGGCGGCGGAGGACCACCAGGCGGACTCGTCGGCGAGGTCGTGGTCGGGCCCCGCCGGCTCGTCGTCGACCACCAGGGAGAACCCGTCCACCACGCCGATCGCGACCAGCGCGGACCGCGGGTAGGCGTCGGCGACCTCCTTGGACAGCAGCGGGAACGCGTCCGGCTCCAGGACCCCGACCAGGGCGGAGTCCGGCAGCAGCAGCTCGTCGGCCCGGTGCCACTCGCCGGAGGCGTCCGGCAGCGCCAGGGCGCCGAGCCACGGCTCCTCACCGGCTCGCACGCCGGCCAGGTCGACCAGCCGCAGCACGGTCTCGGCGAGGTCGGCGCCGTCCAGCCCGGCCTCGGCGTCCTCCACGGACCGGGCCACGTTCTCGCGCAGCGAGGGATCGGCGAGCAGTTCGGAGGCCCCGGCCTCGACCGCGCCCAGACGCACCAGCAGCGGGTGCACCGCGTCCGGGTGCACGACGCGCAGGCCGGGCAGCGGCTCGTCGGCGATCAGGGTCGTGCGCGGCCCGGTGACCACGCGGCCGTCGGCCAGCGGCACGGGCAGCGACGCCAGCGCCTCGCGGACCTCCGGGTCCACCTCGGCCAGCGGTTCGAAGGCGGCGTAGACGTCACGCCACCAGCCGGGGTCGCCGGACACGCCGGCGAGCGCCGCGACGACCTCGGCCGTCGACACGCGCGGAACTTCCAGGGCCGCCAGCGCCTTCGCGTGCGCGGGAGCCGACAGCTCGGCGTCGAGCAAGCCCGGCAGCGCGTCCTCGACGAGGTCGACCAGCTCCTCGGAGCCGACGTCGAGGACGCGGGCCCTGGCCGGCTCGATCCACTCACCGGACGCGAGCGGCAGCCAGGCGGAGGCGCGCAGCGCGCGCAGCACGGCGGTGCGCAGGCGGTCGTCCACTTCGGACAGCGGGAAGCCGGGCAGCGGCACCAGGGAGGTCCGCTCGACGGCGGGCACGCGGGCGACGAGGGCCGGGTAGGCGGCCGCGGCGGCGTCGAGCACCGACCACGCGGCCGGGCCGGGCAGGATGCGGCGGCGCGAGGGCTCGACCGGCAGCGTGGCGATCAGGCGGGCCGGCAGCGACAGGCGCTCGTCGGTCGGGGTCGGCGCGTGCAGCACGTCCTCGCCCAGCGGTCCGTCCAGCGGGTACGCCCACGAGACGGTCCACTGCGGACGGTGTTCGACGCCGGCGACCAGCTCGCCGGGCAGTTCGCCGACGGTGCGCTCGACCAGCCAGCGCGCCGAGCCGACGGTGACCACGCCGTCCGCGGTGACGAAGCGCTCCCACGACCGGGAGCCGATCTCGATCCGGCGCAGGCCCGGCAGCGCGAGCAGCAGGTCGGGGACCTCGGCGGCGAGGTCGTCCAGGGACAGGTCGACCTTCAGCGGCAGGCGGACCTCGGTGGTGAAACCGGAGGGCACCTCCTCGGCGCAGGGCCACACCAGGCGCAGCACCGGCACGTCGCCGCCGCGTTCGGAGGCCAGCTCCGGCACCTCGGCACGGGTCCGGTCGGCGGAGAACTCGACGCCACCGGACGTCGACACCACGCGCGGCGCGTCGGACACGGCCAGCACGGCCGCGAAGCCGACACCGAACTGACCGACGCCGGACTCCTTCGCGGACGCCCGCAGCGACGCCAGGGCGGCGACGCCCGCGGCGGTCAGGGGCGCGCCCGTGTTCGCCGCGCGCAGCTCCCCGTCGACGAGGGTGATCCGCAGCACACCGGGCTCGGCACCGGCCGCGTCGGCGGCGTTCTGCGCGAGCTCGACCAGCAACCGGTCGCGGTAGCCGCCCAGGCGGAGGTCTTCCTCGGCGTTCGCGTCCTCGCGGAACCGGGTGGGCGAACCGCGCCACGCCGCGAGGACCGAGGTGCGCAGGGCCTCGGTGCCGAACGGGTCGGTCACTCCGAGACGTCCAGAACGTCGAGCTGCGCGTCGTCGTAGACCAGGTCGGCGACCGGCACCATCGGGCTGATGTCGACCTCGACCTGCGAGTGCGCGCCGCAGCCGTACTCGACGTGCACGACGTGGCCGTCCGCGGGCGCGATCTCGTTCGCGCACACGCCGAACGCCGCGCCGAACGCACCGGCCACGCGGGTGTAGAAGCCGCAGGTGCCGCAGTGCGCGGGGGCGCTGCGGGCCATGTCGGAACGCGGGCCGAAGTCCGACGCCGCCCAGCGCTCGGCGGCTTCCAGGCGGCCCTCGCGGGACAGGACGCGGGTGCGGCCGAGGCCGATCTCCAGCGCCACCTCCTCGACGGCGGGGTCGTCGGACTGCACGTACGCCTCGACCAGGCGCGGGTCGTCCTCGCGGGGCGGCACCAGGTCGCCGACACCGAGGTCGCCGGCGCGGACCCGTTCGCTCCACGGCACCCACTCCGGGGCGACCAGGGCGTCCTCGCCGGGCAGCAGCACGACCTCGCTGACCGACACCGGGGTGCCCTCGCCCGCGTAGGCGACGGTCACGGCCCAGTTCCAGCCGCGGTAACCCGCGTGCTCGGCTTCGAAGAGGTGCGTCACCGAGTACTCGTCCTCGGCGGACACCCCCACATGAGCACCGACGCGGTCCAACCCGGCTTCGTCCTGCGCTGCGGCACGGGCGATGTCAACGGCGTCGGCGAGCAGTTGCGTGGCGTTCACGAGCTGAATTGTGCCGCAGGACTTCGCCGGGACGAAAACTCGTGCCACCCTCCGTTGCGTGCGCTCACCCGTCTGGCTGGTCATCGTCGCGGTCCTGGCCGCCTGCTCGACGCCTCAGGAAACAAAACCGCAGGTAGAAGTCCTGCAGAAGATTCCGCACGACACCTCGGCGTTCACCCAGGGGTTGGAACTCGTCGACGGCGTCCTCTACGAGGGCACCGGACTCGAGGGCCAGTCGACGATGCGCGCGCTCGACCCGTCGAGCGGCAACGTCCAGAAGAAGGTCGACCTGCCGCCTGACTTCTTCGGCGAGGGCATCACCGTCGTCGGCGACACCATCTGGCAGATCACGTGGCGCAACGGCGTCGCGATCGAACGGGACCGCAGGACGCTGGACGAGCTGCGCCGCGTGAGCTACGAGGGCGAGGGCTGGGGCATCTGCGACGACGGGCGGCGGCTGGTCATGAGCGACGGCACGGCCGAGCTGACCTTCCGCGACTCGAAGACGTTCCGGGAAACCGGGAGCGTGCAGGTCACGCGGGACGGGAAGCCGCTGTCCCAGCTCAACGAGCTGGAGTGCGTCGGCGGCGAGGTGTGGGCGAACGTCTGGAAGACCGACGAGGTCGTCCGCATCGACCCGTCCACCGGCCAGGTGACCGGCACCTACGACCTCTCGTCGCTCAAACCGCCCGGTGACGTGGACGTCCTCAACGGCATCGCGCACGTCCCCGGGACCGACGAGTTCCTGGTCACAGGCAAGAACTGGCCCACCATCTTCCGGGTGAGGTTCACGGGGATGGGGCAGGATTGACGGTGTGACGGGCGACCGCGGGTGGAGTGACGACGGGACTCCGAAGCGCTACCCGTGGCAGGACGACGAGTACCGGCCGCGGGAGCGCCGCGGGGCGCCGTCCGAGCACGGGTTCGAGCCGCCTCCGCGCGGTCCGCAGAACACCCGTCCGCTGCCCAACCAGGACCAGCAGACGACACCGACGCCCAAACCGCCGCGCAAGCTCACGGTCACGCGCGTCGCGTGGTTCCGCAGCAAGCAGCTCTCGCAGCAGGCCATCGCGGCGTTCCGGCGCGCGGCCCGCGCCGACGGCGCCGGCAAGTCCGGCATGACGTCGGTCACCTACGCGGTGATGATGAACTACGCCGCCGACGCCTCGATGGCCGTGGCACTGGCGAACACGCTGTTCTTCTCCGCCGCGAGCGCCGAGTCCAAGACCAAGGTCGCGCTCTACCTGCTCATCACCGTCGCGCCGTTCGCACTGATCGCGCCGGTGATCGGCCCGCTGCTCGACCGGATCCAGCGCGGCCGCCGGCTCGCTCTGGCCTCGTCGTGCGTGCTGCGGATCGGGCTGTCGGTCGTGATGGCGCTGAACTTCGACAACTGGCTGCTGTACCCGGCGGCGCTCGGCAGCATGGTGCTGTCCAAGTCGTTCACGGTGCTCAAGTCCGCGATCACGCCGCGCGTGCTGCCGCCGGAGATCACGCTGTCCAAGACCAACGCCCGCATGACGGTGTTCGGGCTCGCCTCGGGCGCGGTGTTCGGCGCGCTGGCGGCGGGCTTCGCGAACCTGTTCGGCTCCCCCGGCGCGCTGTGGTTCACGGCCGTGCTCTGCGCCGTGAACGCGTGGCTGTGCATGAAGATCCCGTCCTGGGTCGAGGTGACCGAGGGCGAGGTCCCGGCGACGCTGACGTCCAGGCCCGCGAAGCAGCGCATCTCCCGGCACGTCGCCGTCTCGTTGTGGGGCAACGGTTCCATCCGCATGCTGACCGGGTTCCTGACGCTGTTCGCGGCCTTCGTGGTGCGCGCGCAGACCGAGGGCGACGCGGTCCGGCAGCTGCTGCTGCTCGGCGTGATCGCCGGCGCGGCGGGTGTCGGCAGCTTCCTCGGCAACGCGATCGGCGCGCGTCAGCACTTCGGCAAGCCCTCCGAGGTGGTCATCGCCTGCGTCGCCACGGCCCTCGCCGCGACCATCGTCGCCGCTGCCCTTCCCGGCCTGGTCACCGCCGCGATCGTCGGCCTGCTGGGCGCCACGGCGTCGTCGCTGGCCAAGATCAGCCTGGACGCGGTGATCCAGGACGACCTGCCGGAGGAGTCGCGCGCGTCGGCGTTCGGGCGTTCCGAGACGATCCTGCAGCTCGCGTGGGTCTTCGGCGGTGCGCTGGGCGTGCTGCTGCACGCCACGTTCTGGATCGGCTTCACGGTGCTGTCCGTGCTGCTCGCGCTGGGCTTGGCGCAGACGTGGATGTACCGCAACGGCACGTCGTTGCACCTGCTGCTGGGCAGGCTCGTCCGCAGGCCCTCCCCGGCCACACCGTAGGCTGCTGACGTGCGTCGACTTGCTTCTGTACTGGCTGCCAGTGTTCTCGTGCTGTCCGGGTGCTCGTTGCAGCGGCACGACCCGGAGGTCACGTTCTACGCGAACGGCGAGACCATTCGCATCGAGCCGACGATCTACTGCGACGTCGAGGGTTCGAACTGCGCCGAGAAGAACGCGCCCGGCAGCCTGAAGGTGCCGGCGGGCAAGGTCGTGCAGATCTCCGTGGACGGTCAGCTCGCGAAGGGCCTCTGGGAGGTCGTGTGCGTGTACGAGAACGCCGCGAAGGTCCAGGAGGGCTGCACCTCGCCGTTGCTCGGCAAGGGTGAGAACTACACCTACACGCTGGCCGTGCCGGACGACTCGGACCAGCTGCTGCGCATCGAGGTGCACGAGGCGGCCGGCGCGGTGCTGGAGACCGGCCAGCCGCTCATGCGCGGCTCGTGGGTCGTCGACATCACGCGCTAACGCCGACCGAAGGCCTCCCACCACTCGGTCGGCGCGATCCGGAGCGCGGAGTCCATCAGCGCCCTGCCGGTGTCGGTGACCACCGACGCCTGCATGGTCTGGATGAAGCGCTCCATCTTGGAGATCCCCGCCGCCTGGTACTCCCTGGCCTGCACCAGCAGCTCCAGCTTGTCCGCGTCACGCGAACAGCGCGCCTCGGGCGTGTGGTCGAGGTCCTTCGCGGCCTCGTGCTCGGCGACGAGGGCCTCGACGTGCGCGGCGAGCGGTGCGGGCAGGTGCTGGACCTGGTCGCGCGCCACGGCCTCCGGCGGGACCTTCACGTCGAGGTAGAGCTTGCCGACGTACGGGATGTCGCCGAGGCGCGTCTCGGGCACGTCGTGGAAGAGACCCAGCGTCGCCGCCCGGTCGGGGTTCGCGCCCTCCTGCACGGCGATCGCGAACGCCAGAACGCCCACCCGGAACGAGTGGGCGGCCACCGTCTCGGGGTGCTGCACCCCGGCGAAGAGCCACCCCGCTCTGGGCAGGCGTTTGAGCTGGCCGACCTCGTAGACGAACTCGACGATCCTGTCAGCGTCAGACATGACGCCGATCCTTTTACGGATCGAGGTCCCGCGCCACCGCCCGGACGACCTCGGCGATGAGCTTCATGTTCTTCTTGTCGGACGGGTAGCGGCCGCGGCGCAGGTCGGGCTGGACCTTGTTCTCCAGCAGCTTGATCATGTCGTCGATCAGGCCGTGCAGCTCCTCCGCGGGACGGCGGCGCGCCTCGGCGACGGACGGCGCGGGGTCGATCAGGCGCACGGACAGCGCCTGCGGCCCGCGGCGGCCCTCCGCCATGCCGAACTCGATGCGCTGGCCGGCTTTCAGACCGGTGACACCCGGAGGCAGGGCGGCCTTGCGGACGTAGACGTCCTCGCCACCGTCCTGGGTGACGAACCCGAAGCCCTTCTCCGTGTCGTACCACTTGACCTTGCCGGTCGGCACCGCGCTCACCATTCCCAAGCTTGTCGCACAACGAACGCGCCCCGGGGCGTACCCAGGACGCGTCCCACCAGAGTAGCCAGAAGACCAGGCCGAAAGCACCTCCGTTAGCACGACTACGCTGCCGGCATGACCGCTCCGAAGCTGATGCCGCTGGCCATCGGCCTGTTCGCCGTCGGCGTACTGGCCGTCGTCGCGGTCTTCGTGCTGTTCATCGCGGGCCACAGCGACCTGCCCGTGTGGCTGAACGTCGCCGCGACCTACCTGCCGGCGATCGGCCTGGGCCTCGGGATCATCGCGGTGGTCAGGAAGTCACGCCGGAAGAGGTCCTGAGCCAGTCCGGGAACTCGCGCAGGTCCTCCAGCACGACGGCGGCGCCCGCCCCGGTCAGCTCCGCCCGTGAGCACGGCCCGGTGACGACGCCGACGCCCAGCGCCCCGGCCGCCTCGGCTCCCCGCATGTCCCCGACGTGGTCGCCCACGTAGATCGCGGCGCCGTGCAGCTTCAGCGACTCGGCCTTGCCCGTCGCCCACAGCTCGCCGTAGAGGTGGTCGACCTCCCAGCCGAGCGCTTCCAGGTGCAGCGCGGCGTTCTTGCGGTACTTGCCCGTCACGATCATCGTCCGGCCGCCGAGCTCGCGGACGCTCTGCAGCGCGGCGGACGCTCCGGGCAGCGCGACCGTCCCGGGGATCACGACCTCCGGGTACAGCGCGCGGAAGAGCGCGATCATGTCCGGGATCTCCTCCTCGGGCACGCCCATGTCGCGGTAGATCATGTCGAGGGGCGGGCCGAGGTTCGCCGCGAAGTGCTCGCCGTCGAGGTCGTGGCCGGTGCGGGCGCCCACCTCGTTCAGCACGGCGGCCATACCCGGCCGCGGGTCGATGAGGGTCATGTCCAGGTCGAAACCCACGGTGAACGGCACAGAACCCGACTCTACGTCTTTACAAAAGTTGTATTTGTGTAAAGGTGAACGCGTGAGCGACATCACCGGGCTCCTGCTGGACGCCGCCGCGGACCTCCTGGCGGCACGAGGGTTCCACGGGCTGCGCATGATCGAGGTGGCTAGCCGCGCGGGGGTGAGCAGGCAGACCGTCTACAACGAGTTCGGCAACAAGGAAGGGCTCGTGCAGGCCGTCGCGGCCCGCAAGACGGAGGAGTACCTGACCGGGATCGCCGCCCGGCTCGGCGAGAACCCCGACCCGTGGGAGGCGATGCGGTCGGCGTTCCGCTTCACCTTCGAGCAGACGGAGAAGGACCGGCTCGTCTCGGCGGTCCTGACCGGCCAGAACGCCGAGGACCTCCTGCCGTTCATCACGATCCGCGGCCACCCGGTCCTCTTCCACGCCACCGAGGTCGTCGAGCAGCACCTCAGCGGGCACTTCCCCGGCAGGCGCGTGCGGCTCACGGCCGAGACGACCGTGCGGCTCGCCCTGAGCCACCTGCTGATGCCGAGCGGGGACCTGGACAGCGCGATGGACGCCGTGGTGCGGGTGGCGAGAGTGACGATGGACGCATGACGCCGCACCCCTTGTTGCAATACATGGCAACAGGGTGAGGTGTCCGGCGGTGGCCGCCGGTCTACCCGACGGTGTCGTAGGCGACGCCGAGCTGGCGCAGCGCCTCCTCCATCGTGCGCATGACCTGCAGCGTGTTCTCCCACGTGATCGCCGGGCTCTCCGTCAGGCCGGCGGCGACGTGCTCCTCGACCGCGCGGATCTGGTGCGTGTAACCCTCGTCCTCGATCGTGTGCTCGACGCCGTTGATCGTCGCCCTGGTGGCGTTGAACATCGGGTCGGCGATCTGGATGCTGCCGCCGGTGCCGACGATCTCGGCCTCGCAGCGGAGGTTCACCACGAGCGAGCAGCTCAGCAACGCGTGCGCGCCACCGGGGTAGCCCAGCAGCAGGCCGACGTCGGAGTCCACATCGGACGGTGCCACGCCGCCCCAGGCGTGCACCCGCTCGGGAACGCCGAGCAGCAGGTGCGCGAGGGCGACGGGGTAGACGCCGAGGTCGAGCATCGCGCCACCACCCGCCTCCTTCGCCCAGAGCCGGTCGTTCGCGTCGAAGGGGTGCGCGAAGCCGAAGGACGCGCGCAGCGACCGGACCTCTCCGATCTCACCGCCGCGGACGGCGTCGTGGACCCTGCGGATCAACGGGTTGAACCGCGTCCACATGGCCTCCATGAGGAAGAGGCCGCGGGCGCGCGCCCGTTCGACCATCTCCTCGGCCTGCGCGACGGAGAGGCCGATGGGTTTTTCGCACAACACGTGCTTGCCCGCGTCGAGCGCGGCGAGGGTGACCTCGCGGTGCTGGCCGTGCGGGGTGGCGACGTAGACGACCTCGACGTCCGGGTCGGCGAGCAGCTCCCGGTAGTCCCCGTACGCGCGCTCGACGCCGAACCTGTCGGCGAACGCCCGTGCCTTCGCGACATCGCGGGAGGACACCGCGAGAACCGTGACGCCCTCGACTTTCAGCATGTCTGCGGTCACGGTCTGCGCGATACCGCCGGTTGCGATCACACCCCACTTCATGATGTGAGCTTAGATGGACGCATGCGCCTCATCCTGAACGTGATCTGGCTGGTGCTCGCCGGTTTCTGGATGGCGGTCGGGTACGCGGTCGCCGGTCTGGTCTGCTGCATCCTGATCATCACGATCCCGTGGGGCATCGCGTCGTTCCGGATCGCGAACTACGCGCTCTGGCCGTTCGGCCGCGAGGTCGTGGACAAGCCGGGGGCGGGCACCGGGTCGTTGCTCGGCAACGTCATCTGGATCGTCGTCGCCGGCATCTGGCTTGCGATCGGCCACGTCGTCACCGGCATCGCGCTGTGCGTGACGATCATCGGCATCCCGCTCGGCATCGCGAACTTCAAGCTGGTGAAGGTCTCGCTGGTGCCGCTGGGCAAGGAGATCGTCGAGCTCCCGTGAGGGGAACGGCTACCGGGCCTCGTCGCCCAGCAGCTCGTGCAGGCAGAGGATGTTGCCCTCGGTGTCGGTGAACCACGCCGCGCGCTCGTCACCCATCACCGCGATGTGGTCGACCGTCTTGAAGCCGGGCAGGTCGTAGTCCTCGAAGCGCACGCCCCGGCCCTCCAGCTCGCGGATCTCGCCCTCGAGGTCGGGCACCTCGAAGCTGAGCACCGTGTGCCCGGTCTGCGCACCCTTCTCCGCGGGCATCAGGCCCAGCGCGTCACCCCGGCCGAGGGCGAAGACCCGCGTGCCGTCCGGGGTCGTGGTGATGGGCTCGAGACCGAGCATGTCCGCGTAGAAGCGGCCTGCGCGCTCGGGGTCTTCGACGGGCAGCATCGTCGTGGTCCTGGTGGCGGTGAGCATGCTCGCCTCCTTCGACGGGGACCACTGATGCTGCGCTCCGCACAGCCCCGTCCACCAGGGCCTTTACGCCTCATCACCCCGTAGTGCGGCGACCACGGTCCGTCCGGTCAGGCGTGCTCCGCGCTGTCGTCCAGCCCGAGCAGCTCAACCGACCTGGCCCGCATCTCCACCTTGCGGATCTTGCCGGTCACCGTCATCGGGAAGTCCTCGACCACGTGCACGTACCGCGGGATCTTGTAGTGCGCGAGCTTGCCGGCGCAGAACTCCCGCACGGCCTCGGCGGTCAGCTCCCCGGCGCCCTCGCGCAGGCGCACCCACGCCATGAGCTCCTCGCCGTACTTCGCGTCGGGCACCCCGACCACCTGGGCGTCGAGCACGTCGGGGTGCGTGTGGAGGAACTCCTCGATCTCACGCGGGTAGATGTTCTCGCCGCCGCGGATGACCATGTCCTTGATGCGGCCGGTGATGTTCACGTACTCGTCGTCGTCCATCACCGCGAGGTCGCCGGTGTGCATCCAGCCCGCGGCGTCCACCGCCTCGGCCGTCTTCTCCGGTTCGTTCCAGTAGCCGAGCATGACCGAGTAGCCGCGCGTGCACAGCTCCCCCGGCTCGCCGCGCGGAACCGTGAGGCCGGTCCCGGGATCGACGATCTTGACCTCGAGGTGCGGGCCGACGCGGCCGACCGTCCCGACACGACGGTCGAGGGAGTCGTCGACGCGCGTTTGCGTCGACACCGGCGAGGTTTCGGTCATGCCGTAGCAGATCGAGACCTCGCGCATGCCCATCCGGTCGACGACCTGCTTCATCACCTCGACCGGGCACGGCGAGCCCGCCATGATGCCGGTGCGCAGCGACGACAGGTCGTAGCCGTCGGCCAGGTCGAGCATGGCGATGAACATCGTCGGCACGCCGTAGAGCGACGTGCACTTCTCTTCCTGAACCGCCGCAAGGGTTTTCGCCGGGTCGAACGCCGGGGCCGGGATCACGACGCACGCGCCGTGGCTGGTGGCCGCGAGGTTGCCCATGACCATGCCGAAGCAGTGGTAGAACGGCGGCACCACGCAGATCCGGTCGTGCTCGGTGTAGTCGATCAGTTCGCCGACGAAGTAACCGTTGTTGAGGATGTTGTGGTGCGACAGCGTCGCGCCCTTGGGGAAGCCCGTGGTGCCGGACGTGTACTGGATGTTGATCGGGTCGTCGCGGTCCAGCTCGACGTCCGGGAGCTCGTCGCCGGTCCACCGCGGATCGTCGGTGAAGACGACGTTCTCCAACGCGTCGCAGCGCGGCCGGACCTCGTCGATCATGGCCGCGTAGTCCGAGGTCTTGAACGACCGCGCCGACACCAGCGTGTGGATGCCGGCCTGGTTCAGCACGTACTCCAGCTCGTGCACGCGGTACGCCGGGTTGACGTTGACCAGGATCGCGCCGATCCGGGCCGTCGCGTACTGCACGAAGACCCACTCGGCGCAGTTCGGCGCCCAGATCCCGACCCGGTCGCCCTTGCGCACGCCGAGCGAGTGCAGCCCGGCGGCGGCCCGGTCGACCTCGGCCGAGAGCTCCGCGTACGTCCACCGTCGATCTGTTGCCTTGTCGACAAGTGCCTCGCGATCCCCGAACCGCGCGACCGTGGCCGCGAGGTTCGCGTGGATCGTGTCGCCCAGCAGCGGGGCGGTGGACGTGCCCGAGGAGTAGCTGAGGGTCATCCCCCAGACCGTAGTCAGGCTCCCGCGTATGGCAAGGGCACGACCAGGCACGGACCGCCGCTGTAGAGCCCCGCGTCGATCGCCAGCACCTTGTCGCCGGCGTACACGAGAGGCCCGTCGATCTCCCCCGGCGGCACCCCTAGCTGGTCGGCGATGACGCTGTGCCCGTGCACGATCCGGCTGCCCCCGAGGGTCGCGAGCAGCTCGTCCGCGATTTCCGGGCCCTGCGGACCGCGGAACGCGTAGCGGGTCGTCATCTTGCGCCAGCACTCCCACCACTCGACCAGGTCGTCGCTCCCGAGCACCTGGCGGACGGCCTCGTTGACCTCCTCGATCGAGGACCCCCATTCGAGGTAGGCCGCCGTGTCGGAGTGCATCAGCAGGTGGTCGTCGCGCAGCTTCAGCACGGGCCTCGTGGTGAGCCACTCGACGTGCTCGTCGGTCAGCCGGTCCTGGTCGCTGCGCAGGCCGCCGTTGAGCAGCCAGCTCCGCGCGAACGACCGCGGCCCGAGGCTGTCCGGCACCTGCTCGTCGCCGAACCGGTGCATGCCGAGCAGCAGCACCTCGTGGTTGCCGATGAGCGAGCTGACCGTGCCGCCCGCCTCCGCCGCCTCCTCGCCCAGTCGCATGACCAGGTCGATCACGCCCACGCCGTCGGGACCGCGGTCCACGAAGTCGCCGAGGAACCACAGCTCGGCCTCGCCGCCCGACCAGCGCCCCTCCTCGTCGCACAGCCCGGCGACGTGCAGCGCTCTGATCAGTTCGGCTAGGTGCCCGTGCACGTCACCCACGACGTACATCGGGCGTCGATCCGTGTCCACCTCCGCGACGATAGGTGATGGATCCTCGCGCGTCAGCGGTCAGCCCAGTCGCCGAACGGGTCCGCGGAGTGACCGACGAGCTCCGCGATCGACTTCAGCACGCGCGTCGGCCGGTACGGGTACATCTCGGCCGTCTCGGCGCTGAAGACCCCGGACAGCACGAGGATGGTCGACAGGCCCGCTTCCAGGCCGGACCGCACGTCGGTGTCCATCCGGTCGCCGATCATCAGCGCCTGCTCGGAGTGCGAGCCCAGGGCGCGCAGGGCCGAGCGCATCATCAACGGGTTCGGCTTGCCCACGTAGTACGGCTCGCGTCCGGTGGCGCGCTCGATCAACGCCGCCACGGCGCCGGTCGCGGGCAGCGAGCCCTCGCGCGACGGGCCGGTGGCGTCGGGGTTGGTCGCGATGAACTTCGCGCCCTCCTCGACCAGCCGGATGGCCTTCGTGATCGCGGTGAAGCTGTAGGTGCGCGTCTCGCCGAGCACGACGTAGTCCGGGTCGCGGTCGGTCAGCACGTAGCCGATCTCGTGCAGCGCGGTCGTGAGGCCGGCCTCGCCGATGACGAACGCCGAGCCGTTCGGGCGCTGCGAGTCGAGGAACCGGGCCGTGGCCAGCGCGGACGTCCAGATGGACTGCTCCGGGATGTCCAGGCCGGTGCGCTGCAGACGTGCTCGCAGGTCCCGTGGCGTGTAGATGGAGTTGTTGGTGAGCACGAGGAACGGCGTCTCGGAAGCGCGCAGCTCCGCGACGAACTCGTCGGCTCCGGGGATCAGGTGCTCCTCGTGCACGAGGACGCCGTCCATGTCCATCAAGTAGTGCCACATGGCCTAAGTATCGATCACGCGCTTGCGGAACGTCTCGGTCTGGAGCTTGAGATAACGCTCGATCACCTCGAGCTCGGCCGCGTCGAACTGCTCCAGGACCTCGACCATGCTGTCGCGGGCCTTCTCGAACGGCGCGCCGAACTTCTCCAGGTCACCTGGTGTGACCTCGACGAGGACCTTGCGGCGGTCGCGCGGGTCCCGGACACGGCGGACATAACCGGCGCGCTCCAGCCGGTCGATCACCCCCGTGACGGCACCGGTGGACAGGCCGGAGAGCTCGGCGATGCGCCCGGCGGTGAGCGGGCCCTCCGCCCGAATGGCGAGATCGAGGCACTTCTCGTCGGTCGCGGACAGCCCCATCTGCTCAGCCACGCGCGCGTGGAACATGACGGTGAGCGCGCTCTGCTCCCGCATGTACCAGGTGAACCTCTCCATCACTTCCGGTTCCATGCCGAACATCTTAGCTAGTAAAACAATTTGTCGTGAGATTGCTCCAACGGAGCTGACCGTGAGAAATCTCGTTCGTGGAGTCACCTACAAGGAGTTGTTCATTAAGCTGAACAAGGTGACAGCAGTGGAGTTGGGACTACCCGTCGTGCGCGGCACACCCGACGCGTCCACGCGTCCGGACTCGCCCCTGCTCGTCGACAGGTTCGGCCGGGTGGCGAAGGACCTGCGGGTCTCGCTCACCGACCGCTGCAACCTGCGCTGCACCTACTGCATGCCGGCCGAGGGCCTCGACTGGCTGGCCAAGGACGAGCTGCTCACCGACGCCGAGCTGATCAGGCTCATCCGGATCGCGGTGGTCGACCTGGGTGTCACGGACATCCGGTTCACCGGCGGCGAGCCGTTGCTGCGGCGCGGCCTGGAGCAGGTCATCGCCGCGACCGCCGAGCTGGAGCCGCGTCCGCGCATGTCGATGACCTCGAACGGCATCGGGCTCGCCCGGCGCGCGCGGTCGTTGAAGGACGCCGGCCTGAACCGGATCAACATCTCGCTCGACACCCTCGACCCCGCGAAGTTCGCGACGCTGACCAGGCGAGACCGCATCACGGACGTGCTGGACGGCCTCGACGCCGCCCGCGAGGCCGGGCTGGAGCCGGTGAAGGTCAACTCCGTGCTGATGCGCGGCGTGAACGAGGACGAGGCCGTCCCGCTGCTGCGGTTCTGCGTCGAGAACGGCTACCAGCTGCGGTTCATCGAACAGATGCCGCTGGACGCGCAGCACGGCTGGACTCGCACGAACATGGTCACGGCCGATGAGATCCTCACGAAGCTCTCGGCCGCCTTCACGCTGACCCCGTCGGAGGTCCCGCGCGGTGGTGCCCCGGCCGAGCGCTGGCTGGTCGACGGCGGCCCCGCGGTCGTCGGCGTCATCGCGTCGGTGACCAGGCCGTTCTGCGCCGCCTGCGACCGCACCCGGCTCACCTCGGACGGCCAGATCCGCAACTGCCTGTTCAGCAACGGCGAGACCGACCTGCGCGCACTGCTGCGCGACGGCTCCCCCGACTCCGCGATCGCCGACGCCTGGCGCGCCACGATGTGGGCGAAGGCGGCCGGTCACGGCATCAACGACGCGGGCTTCTCGCAGCCCGACCGCCCCATGAGCTCCATCGGAGGATGACAGTGAGCACCGCCGTGAACGTCCGCTACTTCGCGGGTGCTCGGGCCGCGGCCGGGGTGGCCGACGAGGACCTGCTGCTCGACGCCGCCGAGCCCACCGTGGCGCTCGTGGTGAGCACCATCGGCGAACGGCACGGCGACAAGCTCGGCAAGGTCCTCGCGGCGTCGAGCTTCCTGCTGGACGGAGTGGCGGTGCGCGACACGTCGACGCGCGTGCCCGCCGGGTCTCAGCTGGACGTGCTGCCGCCGTTCGCGGGCGGCTGAGCGGCCAGGAACGCCTCCACCTCCGCGACCACCCCGGCCTGTTCGCGTGCCTTGGCGGTGTCCAGCGCCTCCCGTGCCCTGTCCGGATCGGCGGTGGCCTCGGCCAGGGCGAGCAGCGCCCTGGACTCCAGCAGCAGGTCGCCGCTGTCCCGGACGTCCCGCAGCAGCTCTTCGGCGAGTCCCGGATCCGTCCTCGCGAGGACGAGCTGCGCTCGGCGCCGGCCGAGCGGGTAGTTGATCGCCTCCGCCAGTGCGACCGCCGGCCCCTGGTCGCCCAGCCTGATCAACGCCTCCACCTGCACCCGCGTGTCACCGGTCTCCTGCGCCAGCTCCAGGCACCTCAGCGCCCAGGTCCGCGCCTCCTCGTCCCGCCCTGCCGCCGCGGTCAGGTCGGCGAGGTTCACCAGCAGGTTCGGCTTGGACCGCCCGACCTCCCGGTAGCCGGCCAAAGCGGACTCCAGGTGCGGACGCGCCTCCTCGTACCTCCCCAGCTCGATGAGAGCGACCCCGAGCCCCTCGCGGGCCGCGGCGACGCTGCCAGGGGACGCGTGCCGCTCCGCGAGCCGCCAAGCCTCCTCGAAGTGGGCGGCGGCCTTGCGCAGCTCCGCCCGGACACCGTGGACCGTGCCCAGGTTCAGCACCACGTTCACGTGCAGTGCCGGGTGGCTCCGCGACAGCCGCCGCGCCCGCTCCAGGTCCGCCAGCGCGCCCGCGAAGTCGCCCATGTCCCGCTTCACCAGTCCCGCGTTGCTCAGCAACGTGCCCTTCATCAGGTCGGACGCGGCCAGCTCGACAGCGGCGTCGTAGAACCGCAGGGCTTCGGCGAACGCGCCGAGCCTCCAGTGGAGCTGCCCGGTGCCGTTGAGCATCGCCGTCTCACCGGCCCGATCGCCCGCCGAGCGTGCCGATGCGAGCCCGGCGGCCAGCACCACCCGCTGTTCCGGCCGGTAACCGTTGTTGTTGAGGTAACCGCGCAACGCATCCGCGAGATGGCAGGCGAACGGATGCGGTGCGACCTGGACCGCCGCCACCAGCACCGCGCGTTTGGCGTCGAGCCACCCGCGCGCCTGCACGGCGGTCGCGAACCTGCGGCCCGGCACGGCGAGGGCAGGTCGTTGCAGCTGCGTCATCGCGGGGACGAGAATTTCCGCCGCCTGGGACGCGGTGGCCGTGTAATAGGACAAGAGCCTGTGCAACGCCTGCTGCGCCTCCTCACCCGCCTGCTCCGAGGCGAAGAGCCGGATCAGGTCGTGCAGCACGAACTGCTCCTCTGCCCGTTGCACGAGTCCGGCGCCCACCAGGACGTCGAGCAGGCGAGCAGCGTCCTCAATGGACAGATCGGCGAGCGCGGCTGTGTCCTCCACGTCGAAGTCCGCGCCGGGGTGGACGCTCAACAGTCCGAAGAGGTGGCGTGCGTCGTCCGGCAAAGCCTTGTGGGACAGCGCGAACGCCGCGCGCACCGCCGCGTCGCCCTCGATCTCGAGCGCGTCGAGCCTGCCGTCGCCGCGCAGCTCGTCGAGGTAGTCGGGCAGGTGCCGGTCGGCCAGGTGGGCCCCCGCGATGCGCAGCGCCAGCGGCAGGTGCGCGCACAACCTGATCAGCTCGGCGCGGTCGTCCGGCGAGCCGTCGACCCCCATGCGGTCGAGCAGCGCACCGGCCTCGTCGTCGGCCAGCACGGCGAGGCCGGTCTGACCGGGGAGCTCGTTGCGGCTGGTCACGATGGCCGTGCAGCCTTCAACGCCGGGCACGAGCGGACTCAGCTCGGTCGCGTTGTCCAGCAGCACCAGCACCTTCCGGCCTCGCAGCTTCGACCGGTAGAGCGCGATCTGCTCGTCGCGGCCGGGCGGGACGTTCGCGGGCGGCACGCCCAGCGCGCGCAGGAAACGGCCCAGCGCCTGGTCGAGGCCGACGGCCGGGCCCACCGCGAAGCCGCGCAGGTCGACGTGCAGCTGGCCGTCGGGGAAGCGGTCGCGGATGCGGTGCGCGAGCTTGACGGCGAGCGCGGTCTTGCCGACGCCGGGCGGACCGGTGATCGCGAGCACGGCCGAGGTGGAGGTGGACAGCGCGGTCAGTTCGTCCTCGCGGCCGACGAAGTCCGGGAGGTCCGCGGGGAGCTGCGCCGGACCGGGCGCGCGCACGACGAGCCGGTAGCCGGAGGCGTCCGTGACGATCTCGTCGTCGACGGACCGCCTCAGCCTGCGCACCAGGGTCCGCAGCGCGGGCAGCGGCCGCGCCGGTGCCTCGTCGCCCCAGACCGCGCGGACGAGGTCGCCGAACAGGACGGGCTGACCGGCTTTCGCCCTCAGCGCGCGGTGCAACGCCGCCTGCCGCGTCTCCTTGCTCATGCACCTGATCTTGACGACTCGTCCCGCTCCGGTCGACCGCGTCGCCCCGCCGGACGCTTTTCGGAGGCGTCGCGGGAGTCGCCACGAACGGCCGACACACGTGAGCCATGCCTCACTTTGAGTGATAGATCTCGAACGATCTCAGAAGGGAAACGGAACGATAACGGCTCTCTGAGCTGCACGTTCGTCGGGTTAGCACAAGTCTCCGAGTCATTACAGTGACGCGTGTCACAGCGCGAAACATTTGGAGACCGGCTCGACGGTTACGTACGGTCGCTCCTCGGCTGGCCCCGACCAGTCACGAGCTAGACCGGAGAACCGTGCACCGAACCCAGTCCGAGGGTTCTCCGGAAAATCCCCGAGCGAGAGAAACCGCCGGACTGGGAGCGCAGGAACACACCGGGCCCGAACCCGAGTTTCCTGGCAGCAGGTGCGGGTGGACCGAGAGGCACATGGCTTTCAACCGAGGCAACAAGGGCAAGCAGGGTTCCGCCGCTCGCACTATCGCCAAGGTCGCGGCTGTCGGCATCATCGCCGGCGCCCCTCTGGGCCTGGCCGTTGGCACCGCCAACGCCGCCCCCGGAATGGACTGGGACGCCCTCGCGCAGTGCGAGGCAAGTGGTAACTGGGGCGCCAACACGGGCAACGGCTACTACGGCGGCCTGCAGTTCACGCAGCAGACCTGGAACGCCTTCGGCGGCCAGGGCAACCCGGCCAACGCCTCCCGCGAGCAGCAGATCGCTGTCGCCGAGCGCGTGCTGGCCGGCCAGGGCCCCCAGGCGTGGCCGGCCTGCAGCGCCAAACTGGGCGCGGGTCAGGTCGCCAAGCGCACCGCCCCGGCCCCGCAGCAGCGGAAGGCCCCGGTGCAGCAGAAGCAGCAGCAGCAGCGCCAGGCGGCCCCCGTGCAGCAGGCTCCCGTCGTGGTCCTCGACGCGTCGAAGTCGAACCCGAACGGCAACTACGAGATCAAGGCGGGCGACACCCTGTCGAAGATCGCCGACGCCAACAAGGTCGCCGGCGGCTACCAGGCCATCGTGGAGAAGAACAAGGGCTTCCTCACGAACCCCGACCTGATCTTCCCGGGCCACAAGATCCTGATCTGAGCAGGACCAGGACAGGCCGCATGATCGCCGGCCCCGCACCCGTGGGCTGACACAGGACCAGGGACCTCACCGTGACCCCCCGACGGTGAGGTCCCTGCCTGCGTCTCCGGGTTCGGCCGGCGCGGAAGGGGCGCTTGCGGCAGCGGGTGGACGCGGGCTGCCGGGGCGCTGGTCGAGGCGGGCCGGGCCGGGCCGGGTCCGGCACCGCCGGAAGTGCGGCTAGTGAGGGTCGGGCGCCGGGTGCGCTACGGACGGTCCCAGCTCACCAGAGCCGACAGGGTCCGGCACCGCCGGAAGTACGGCAAGCGAGGGTCGGGCGCTGGGTGCGCCACGAACGACCCCGGCTCACCAGAGCCGAGCACGGCCCAGCACCGCCGGAAGTACGGCAAGCGACGACCAAGCACCAGGCGCACCACGAACGATCCCGGCTCACCAGAGCCGAGCACGGCCCGACACCGCCCGAAGTACGGCAAGCGACGACCAAGCACCAGGCGCACCACGAACGGCCCCGGCTCACCAGAGCCGAGCACGGACCGGCACCGCCCGAAGTACGGCGAGCAAGGGCCAAGCGCACCACGCACGGCCCCGGCTCGCCAAAGCCGGGCTCAGGGGCAGTTGACCCACTCGTCCTGCCCGTCGGAGAACACCTGCCGCTTCCACACCGGCAGCCGGGCCTTCACCTCGTCCACCAGGTCGGAGCACAGGGCGAAGGCCTCCCCCCGGTGCTCGGCGGCCACCGCGCAGGCCAGGGCCACGTCACCGATCTTCAACGGCCCGACCCGGTGCGACACGGCGATCCCGTGCACACCGGGGTACTTCGTGGCCAGCGAGGAGACCACCTCGACGACGACGTCCTCTGCCGAGGGGTGCGAGTGGTACTCGAGCTCCAGCACCGACCGCCCGCCGTCGTGGTCCCGGACGACACCGGAGAAGGTCACCACCGCGCCGGCGCGTTCGGACTCGACGAGAGCGGCGTGCTCCTGCACCGACAACGGCTCCGAGGTCACGACGGCCCGCAGCACCACGCTCATCGGTGGTCACCTCCACGCAGTTGGTCGAGCGCGTGCTCCACGACGGTGCCGAGCACGTCCAGGCCGTCCCGCACGCCTCCGGTGGAGCCCGGCAGGTTGACGACCAGCGTCCGGCCCGCCACGCCGGCCACCCCGCGCGAGAGCACGGAGCCCGGGACCCGCGGCCAGCCGGACATGCGGATCGCGTCGGCCAGGCCGGGGATCTCGTAGTCCAGCACGGCCCTGGTCATCTCCGGGGTCCGGTCGGTCGGGTTGATGCCGGTGCCTCCGGTCGTCACGACCAGGTCGGCACCACCGGCCACCGCGGCGGCCAGTGCCTCGCGGACCGGCTCGCCGTCCGGCACGACCACCGGCGTGGACGCCGAGAACCCGCGCTCGACGAGCCACGCCAGGATGATCTGGCCGCTGCGGTCCTCGTACACGCCGGCGGCGGCGCGGTTCGAGGCCGTGATCACCACCGCCTTCACGGGCGTTCCCACAGGCCGGTCTTGCCGCCTTCCTTGCGCTGCACCCGCACCGCGTCCAGCGAGGCCGCCGGGTCGACGGACTTCACCATGTCGTGCAGGGTCAGCCCGGCCACGGAGACCGCGGTCAGGGCCTCCATCTCGACGCCGGTGCGGTCGGTGGTGCGGACCGTGGCCGTGATCAGGACCGAGTCCTCGGCCAGGGCCAGGTCGACCACCACCGACGACAGGGCGATCGGGTGGCACAGCGGCACGAGCTCCCAGGTGCGCTTGGCCGCCATGATGCCCGCGATCCGGGCGGTGGCCAGGGCGTCGCCCTTGGGCAGGCCGTCGGCTCCCAGCAGCTCGACCACCTCGGCGGTCGTGTGCAGGATTCCGGTGGCCACGGCGGTCCGGGTGGTCTGCTCCTTGCCGGAGACGTCGACCATCCGGGCCGCGCCCTGGGAGTCCAGGTGGGTGAACTGCTTGGTCATACGGCGATCGTAGGCCTGCGTCTGACCGTTGCCCCCTGTCGAACGGCCTCCTAGGAGGCCGCCGCCTTGCGGACCGCCTCGGCCACGGCGGGCGCGACGGTGTTGTCGAAGACCGACGGGACGATGAACGACGCGTTCAGGCGGTCGCCGTCCACCACGTCGGCGATCGCGGCCGCGGCGGCCAGCAGCATCGCGTCGGTGATGGTCTTGGCGTGCGCGTCCAGCAGGCCGCGGAAGACGCCGGGGAACGCCAGGACGTTGTTGATCTGGTTCGGGAAGTCCGAGCGGCCGGTCGCGACGACGGCGGCGTGCTGCTGGGCCTCCATCGGGTCGATCTCCGGGTCCGGGTTGGCGAGCGCGAACACGATGGCGTCCTTGGCCATCGTGGCGACCTGATCGGCACCGAACAGGTTCGGGGCCGAGACGCCGATGAACACGTCCGAGCCGACCAGGGCGTCGTGCAGGCGTCCGGACTGGTTGTCCTTGTTGGTCGACGCGGCGATCGACTTCAGGTTCGAGTCGAGGCCGGGGCGGTCGCGGTGCACGATGCCGTCGACGTCCACGGCGATGATGTCGCCCGGCGTCTGGGCCTGCAGCAGACGGATGATGGCGGAACCGGCGGCGCCGACACCGCAGACCGTGATGCGGCAGTCCTTGATGTCCTTGTTCACGACCCGCAGCGCGTTGCGCAGGGCGGCGACGACGACGATGGCCGTGCCGTGCTGGTCGTCGTGGAAGACGGGGATGTCGAGCTTCTCGCGCAGGCGGGCCTCGATCTCGAAGCAGCGCGGAGCGGAGATGTCCTCGAGGTTGATGCCGCCGTACACGGGAGCGATGAGCTCCACCGCGCGGATGATCTCCTCGGTGTCCTGGGTGTCCAGGCAGACGGGCCAGGCGTCGACGCCGGCGAACTTCTTGAACAGCGCGGCCTTGCCCTCCATCACGGGCAGGGCGGCGGCGGGACCGAGGTTGCCGAGACCGAGCACGGCCGAGCCGTCGGTGACCACGGCGACGGTGTTGCGCTTGATGGTCAGGCGGCGCGCGTCGTCCGGGTTCTTGGCGATGGCCTCGCAGACGCGGGCGACACCCGGCGTGTACGCGCGGGAGAGATCGTCGCGGTTGCGGAGCGGGACCTTCGACGAGATCTCGATCTTGCCGCCGAGGTGCACGAGGAACGTGCGGTCCGACACCTTGCGGACGACGATGCCGGGCAGCGTCTCCAGCGTGTCGGTGATGTCCTTGGCGTGGTTCGCCGAGAGGGCGTTGCAGGTGAGGTCGATGACGACGCGGTCGTTGTGCGACTCCACGACGTCGAACGCCGTGATCACACCGCCCGCGCGGCCGACGGCCGAGGTGAGGTCACCCGCGGCGCTCGCTGACGGCGGCGCCTCCAGTCGAACGGTGATCGAGTAACCAGGGCCGGGGACCGGCATCGTCGTCCTCCCACGAAGTACAGCTCAAGCGGGAAACGAGCCTATCCCCGGGCCCTTTGCGGTACGCACGCGACTCGGCAGTTTTAAGACCGCCCTGACAGTCCGATGAGGACGTTCAGGACTTGTTGATCTCGGTGACCGGGTGCGTGTAGGGCAGGTCGTCCACCGGCAGCGGGAACGTCACCGTGCCGAACGGGGAGAGCGCACCCTGCAGGTCGCTGGTCAGTTCGGTGACGGGGTGACCGCCGTCGGGGCCATCCGGCCAGTGCGGGTCGACCCGTCCAGGGCGTCCTTTCGCCACGTTCTCCTCCTCGGTGGTGCCGATGACGCCACAAGTGTGACAGAGCACGACGCGATCTCCAGCGACCCATATACCGTGGTGAGAATGTCCGGCATCACTCTCGCCGACTGGCTGCGCGCCCAGGACGACGCCTCGCTCGTGGCACTGCTGCGCGCGCGTCCGGACCTGGCAACGCCCCCACCTGCCGATATGTCCGTGCTCGCGACACGGGTCGGCACCAGGGCGTCGATCGCGCGCGCCTGCGAGGACCTCGACACGTTCACGCTGGCCGTGCTCGAAGCCCTGGTCGTGCTGGGCGCGGACGCCGCGCCCGTGGCGTTGCCCACACTCGCGGGCCTGCTCGGGCCGGACGTGAAGCCCAAGCCGCTCAAGCAGGCGCTCGCGCGGCTGCGGTCCCTGGCACTGGCGTGGGGCGATGACGACGCGCTGTCGGTCGCGCCCCTCACACGCGAGGCGTTCGGCTCCTACCCCGGCGGGCTGGGCCGGTCGACGGGGCAGACCTACGACCTCGACGGCATCAGCGAGGGCGAGCAGCGCGTCCTGCGGAAGCTCGCCGCGGGCCCGCCCATCGGCGACACCAAGGACGCCTCGCGGATCGTGCCGCTGGAGAAGGCCGAGACGCCGGTGCAACGGCTCCTGGCGCGCGGTCTGCTGCTGCGGCGCGACCCCGGCACCGTGGAGCTGCCGCGGGAGATCGCCCTCGAACTGCGCGGCGAACGCCCGCTCGGCCCGATCCGGGTCACCGAGCCGAAGCCGAAGACCACGGCGTTGCAGCAGTCGAGCGTCGACGCGACCGGTGGTGGCGAGGCCCTGGAGCTCGTCCGGCACGTCGAGAACCTGATCGCGAGCTGGTCCGCCGAACCGCCGCCGGTGCTGCGGACGGGCGGCCTGGGCGTCCGCGACCTGCGCAAGGCCGCCAAGGACCTCGGTGTCGACGAGCAGCGCGCGGCCCTGCTGATCGAGCTCGTGGTCGGCGCCGACCTCGTCGCGAACACCGAGGCCACCGAACCGGAGTGGGTGCCGACGACCAAGGCCGACGTCTGGCTCGCCGCGACGGCCGAGGTCCGCTGGGCCACGGTCGCCCACGCGTGGCTGGAGCTGCCGAGGCTGCCCGCGCTGATCGGCCGCCGCGACGAGAAGGAGAAGCTCTTCACCCCGCTCGCGGACGAGATCCGCCGCGCCCAGGCCCCCCGCGACCGCCGCTGGGTCCTGGAGGCGCTCGGCGCCTTCCCCCGGGGCACCTCGATCGCGAACCCGGCCGACCTCGCCGCGCTGCTCGGCTGGCGCTCACCGCGCCGGGGCGGGCGTCAGCGCGACGAGCTGGTGCGCTGGACGGTCGAGGAGGGCACCGCGGTCGGCGTGCTGGCCCTCGGCGCGCTGACGAGCGCGGGCCGCGTGCTGCTCGACGAGGGTCCCGGCCACGCCGCCAAGTCCCTCGGCGACGCGCTGCCCGCACCGCTCGACCACGTGCTGGTGCAGGCGGACCTGACCGTCGTCGCCCCCGGCAGGCTCGAACCGGAGCTCGCCGACGAGATGGCCCTGGTCGCGGACGTCGAGTCGGCCGGCAGCGCCACCGTCTACCGGGTCAGCGAGGCCACGGTCCGCCGCGCGCTCGACGCCGGGCGCACCGCCGACGAGCTGCAGGAGCTGTTCAAGCTGCGCTCCCGCACGCCAGTCCCGCAGTCGCTGACCTACCTGATCGACGACGCCGCGCGCCGCCACGGCCGGTTGCGCGGCGGCGCCGCGGGCTCGTTCCTGCGCTGCGACGACCCGGTGCTGATCAGCGAGGTCCTCGCGCACCCGGAGGCGGGTCGGCTGGAGCTGCGCCGGATCGCGCCGACGGTCCTGGTCAGCCCGCTGCCGCTGGCCGACGTGCTGGACGGGCTGCGCTCGGCCGGGTTCGCCCCGGCGGCGGAGGGTCCCGACGGCCAGGTCCTCGACCTGCGGCCGGGCGGTCGCCGGACCACCCCGAGGCAGCGCGGCACCCGCAAACCGGCGTCACCGGCCGTGCCCGCCGACGAGCGGCTGGGCGAGTTCGTCCGGCTGGTCCGCGCCGGTGACCGTGCCGCGGCGACGCCGAGGGGTGAACGCGTGGCCGTTCCCGGCCACCTCGGCGCCGGTCCGTCCGCGACCCTGTCCCTGCTCCAGCAGGCCGCACGGGCGCGTCGCAGGGTGCTCGTCGGGTTCGTCGACTCCCACGGCACGGCGGCACAGCGCGTGATCGAGCCCCACGTGGTGGGCGGCGGGCTGCTCGAGGGCTACGACCACAGCTACGGAGAGGTGCTGCGGTTCCCGCTCCACCGCGTCACGTCCGCTGCTTTGGTGGACGAGGACTGACCGCCGGACATCACCCGGTGGAGAGGCACGAATCACCCGTACGTGGTCGTGCAGCGATGCGGTGTCGGTTGACGCGGGCGTAGCCGAAGGCGCCGCGCTGAGCAGGGCACAACGACGAGACGAGCGCTCACCCGCGGGTGGCGCTCGCCTCGTTCGGTTGTCGTGCGGGTCGTACTCCGGCGGAAGGAGTTCAGCCCGCGCGGACGGACATCCACTGGCGCATCGCGTGCTCCACCAGCGTGATGAGCGTCTGCTTGGTCGACTGCCGGTTGCGCGCGTCGCACGTGACGATGGGCACCGACTCGTCGATCGTCAACGCCTCGCGCACGTCCTCCAGCCTGTGGTGCAGGAGGCCGTCGAAGCAGTTGACGCCCACGACGTACGGCAGCTGCCGGTCGTCGAAGAAGTCGATCGAGGCGAACGCGTCGGCCAGGCGGCGGGTGTCGACCAGCACGATGGCGCCGATGGCACCCCGCACGAGGTCGTCCCACATGAACCAGAACCGGTGCTGACCCGGTGTACCGAAGAGGTACAGGATCAGGTCGCTGTCGAGCGACACGCGGCCGAAGTCCATCGCGACCGTCGTGGTGACCTTGTTCGGCGTGGCGGAGAGGTCGTCCACCCCCGCGCTGGCCTCGGTCATCACCGCCTCGGTGGTCAACGGGACGATCTCGGACACCGAGCCGACGAACGTCGTCTTGCCCACACCGAAGCCACCCGCCACCACGATCTTGGCGGAGGTCGTCGGCTTCCGTGCGCCCTCGGCGCCCTGGGGACTAGAGCCTGCGAAGCCCACTGAGCACCCTCTCCAGGAATTCCATGGAAGGCCGGTCCCCCACGACCAGACCGCCCTGGTGAATCAAAACCAAACCCATGCTTGCCATGTCGCCGATCAACACCCGAACGACGCCAAGAGGCAAGCGTAGGAGTGCCGCGACCTCGGCCACCGACCGCGTGTCCACACACAGCCCGCAGATGGACCTGTGCTCGGGAAGAACTGCGGCATCCCGTTCGAGGCCCTTCTCGCTGGTGGAGATCAGCGCCTCGATCGCAAGGTCGTAGTCGGGTCGTGTGCGTCCACCGGTGCGCGTGTAAGGCCGCACCAGTGAACCCGAGTCCGCAGAAGCATTCTCCTCCGGACGCACTTGGGGCTGCGCACCGGTGCTGTACGCCGGCTGCGCGCCGGTGCTGTACACCGGGTGCGGGCCGGTCGTGTACGGCAACTGCTCCGGCACCGCCTCCGGCATCTCGTGCTGGCCGAAGAGGTCCGCACCGGGTCCACCGAACAGCCCGGTGCCGTACCCGTCTATGTCGAACCGGTTCGGCACGTCGTCGTACGGATACGACGACGAGTCGTCCACCTCACGCTGAGACATATCGCCTAGCCCTTGCCCTGTAACCCGCTCATCGTGGGGCGCGTCCTCGGTTTCCTCTAGTTCTTGGGGTATCGCGTCAGGCTCGTCGAACTGGAACCCACCAGAAGCCCACTCCTGGTAGTTGAAGTTCCTACCGAAGCCACGGCCTCTAGCGCCAGATCTACCAGCCATTTGTTCTCACCCCTGAACTTCAGATGAGGTCTAGCGACGGACCACGCCCTGAAGCTGCGCGCGCAGCTCAGGGGTGAGTTGTTGACCGACTCTCTCCACCAACAGCGTCATCTCGTAGGCCACGAGACCGATGTCGCAGTTGGGTGCCGCCAGAACGGCGAGGCAAGAACCGTCACTGATCGACATGAGGAACAGGTAGCCCCGCTCCATCTCGACGACCGTCTGGTTGACCCCGCCTGCCTCGAAGCAGCGGGCAGCACCCTGGGTGAGGCTGACCAGTCCGGACGCGACCGCGGAGAGCTGTTCCGCGCGGTCCCGGGGCAAGCCCTGGGATCCCGCGAGCAACAGCCCGTCCGCGGACACCACAACGGAATGTGCCACGCCGGGCACCCTCCGCACGAAGTCGGTGATAAGCCAACCAAAGCTGCCTGGCTGCGCTGCGGTCGTCACTCCTGCTCCTCGTTCTGCCGGCTCGACTGGTCACCAGCGTATGCCTCGATCAATGCGTGCCGGCCTCGCTTGACACCACTCTGCAGGCTCGACATCCGTCCGCGCACCGCGTCAGCGGAGCGGGGCGGCAGCGGCGGGCGCTGTGCTGTCTGCGACAGGCTCTGCGGCTTGGGTGCTGCAGATCCTGGCACGAGCTGAGCCTTCGGTGTCCGTTTCGGCAATCCTGCCGTCGTCTTCGTCTCCGGCGTCTTGTTCAACAACGCCTGAGCCGCGTGCCATCCCTCGTCGGCAGGCGATTGCCAAGCCGACTCGGAAGTGAGTGCCGCCGCTGGAGTCTCCTCCACAACGGGCTCCGGTTCCACAACTCGCTCCTGCTCGGCGGGTGCGATCACTTCTTCCTCGGCCGCCTTCTGGATCTTCGCGCGCGGCTGGCGCACGGGAAGACCAGCGGCGGACGTGGTCGTGGGCGCCACAGCCGGCACGGGCTTGCGGGTTCGGGTCGGGAGCTCCGGTTCGGGCCCGTCCGAGAGCGGAGGGGTCGTCACCGGCTCGTCGATGTACTCGACCGAACCCTTGTCGGCGCCGCCGAGCCTCGGCTCGACGTGTCCGTTGGTGTCGGCGCGGCCGTCACCCTCGGCGGCCGCCGGGACCGGCTGAGCGGCCGAAGCGGACGTCTCGCTGCCGACGGCCTGGAACCACTGCGACAGGACGGCCTCGTAGATCGGCAGGCGTTCCGTCGGGGCGTCCAGGTCGTGCTCGATCTTCTTGCGCGAGGCGTCCGAGGTGCCGTTGCGGTGTGCCATCCCGATGTCGAGGCGGCCCTCGTCGACCGAGGCGCGCGAGACGCCGTTGGACGAGGCGGGCTCGTCCTCGATCGGGGGAATCGGCACGAACTGCGTGGTCTCGTAGCCCGGCTCGAAGGAGATCTCGCCGGCTTCCTCGTTGCGGTCCTCGTAGGCCGTGAAGAGCGTGGGCTCGCCGAACGACCCCTCGGGCTCCACGGCGGCCAGCTGGTCGCGGCGCCACCGCTCGGACGGCGTCACGTCCTCGATCGGCGGGTCGTTGAAGACCGGGATCGCCGTCGCGCCGGCACCGGTGTCGGTGATCGGGCTCGGGACGAAGCTGACCGGGATGCTCGGGCTCGACTCGTCGATCCGCGGCTGGACGCCCGTGGCACCGCCGAAGGCGCCCGCGATGCCGCTGGCCCTCGTCGCGGTGGCGCCGATCTCCGTCGTGTGCTCGGCCGGGGCCATCGGCGAGGGCATCGCCGGGGCCGGCGCGGACGGCGACATGCCGAACGCGGAGGCGAGCGACCCGGAACCGGACGGCGGGGGCGAGGCCGGAGTCTGGCCGGGGATCGCGATGAGCGTCTCCGGCACGATCACCAGTGCCGTCGTGCCGCCCTCGATGTCCTCGTTGCCGCGCAGGCGGACCTTGATGTCGTGGCGCTTGGCGAGCCGCGCGACCACGTACAGGCCCATCCGGCGGGAGACGGCGACGTCGACGTCCGGCGGGTCCGCCAGGCGGTCATTCGCGTCGATGATCTCCTGGTCGCCCATGCCGACGCCGCGGTCCTGGATCTCGATCGCCAGCTCGCCCTTGCGGGTCTTCGCCGTGCGGACGGTGACCTTGGTGACCGGGTCGGAGAACGCCGTGGCGTTGTCCAGCAGCTCGGCGATGAGGTGCACGAGGTCGTTGACCGCGCGGCCCTGGACGGTGACGTCCGGGGTCTGGCCGACCTGCACGCGGGCGTACTGCTCGACCTCGGAGACCGCGGCGCCGAGGACCTCGGCGGCCGGGACGGGCCGGGTCAGGCGCCGCGAGAGGTCCGTGCCCGAGAGGACCAGCAGGTTCTCCGAGTTGCGGCGCATGCGGGTCGCGAGGTGGTCCAGCTCGAACAGCGAGGCCAGCTGGTCCGGGTCCTGCTCGTCCTGCTCCAGGCGGTCGATCAGGTTCAGCTGGCGCTCGACCAGTGCCTGAGAGCGACGGGAGAGGTTGACGAACATCGCGTTGACGTTGTCGCGCAGGAGGGCCTGCTGGGCGGCCAGCCG
This sequence comes from Lentzea sp. CC55, assembly GCF_021056325.1. NCBI lineage: Bacteria > Bacillati > Actinomycetota > Actinomycetes > Pseudonocardiales > Pseudonocardiaceae > Lentzea > Lentzea sp. CC55. Next base: position 418,161 of record NZ_JAJCXE010000022.1, read on the forward strand.
CACCGCTTCGCCGTGCACCGCGTCGAACGCGCGCGCCACCTGGCCGACCTCTTCCCGCGTGTGCACCGGCACCGGCTCGACGGCGTTCTTCGCCGCGTTCTCCGGGTCGGGGTCCGCGAGGATCCGCTCGACCGCGTCCGGGAGACCGTGGTCGGCGACGTCGAGGGCGGTGCGGCGCAGCGTGCGCAGCGGGTTGAGGATCGAGCGGGCGACGAACAGCGCCATGAGCAGCGCGAGCGCGAGGAACGCGAGCACCAGGGCGGACGCGATGTACGCCTGGGTCCTGGTGGCGCCCGCGAGGTCGTCCGTCTTGTTCTGCAGCTGCTCGACCAGCAGGTTCTCGACGTCACGCGTCAGGTTGACCGTCAGCGTGGCCGCGATGTCCCACTTCTCGGACGTCAGCTGCGTGAAGTCCTTGCGGCCTGCCTGCTGGTTGACCGCCGATTCCTGCATGTCGTTCGCGGTGTCGACGATGAGGCCGGTGACGGTGTCGTCGTAGATCTTGGCCTGGTCGGGCGTCGCGGACTTGCGGAAGTCGTTGCGGGCGGCTTCGAGCTCGGCGTCGGCCGCCTGCAGGGCGCGCAGCTGGGCCGGCGTGAACGCCTTGCGCTGGAAGACGTCCAGGAGGATCGCCCGCTTGAGCGACTCCTGCTCCTTGATGCGCGCGATGGCGTTCGTGGTCAGGTGCAGTCGCACCAGTTCCGGGTCGTTGATCTCGGAGATCGTCTGCTCACCGAGGTTGATGAGCGTCTCGATCGACTCCGAGTACGTGCGCTGGACGGCCTCGGCGGGGTACTGCGTGTCGCGCACCGAGTTGCGGAGGCTGTTCAGGCGGTTGAGCTGGTTGAACGCGACCTGGAAGCGCTCGACGGCCGCCGGGTTCAGGTCGGAGCTGAGTTCGGCGATCTTGTTGTTGAACGCCTCGGTGGTGTCGTTCACGCGGCGCAGCTGGCGCTCGAGGACGACCCGGTCGACCTTCTTGTTGGACGCGACGTAGCTGACCGACAGGTCCCGCTCGCGCTGGAGCTGCTGCACGAGGTCCGCGACCGCCGTCTCGAGGCGGATCTGGTTCGCGAGGTTGTTGAGCTCCGTCGCGGCCTCGAGGTCGCTGCGCACCCGCAAGCCACCCAGGACGAGCGCGCAGACGGTCGGGATGAGCAGAACGGCGAGCAGCTTCGTGCGCAACCGCCAGTTGCGCAGGCGCCATCCCGCGGATCGGGCAGGTCCTGAACCGGCTCCGGGCGCGACGTCGTGCTTCACCGAGTCCGGTGTCACGTTCATCGTTCCGTCACCCAGCGCAGCCAGTCCGTCACCCGATTCGGGCCTTTCGGAGCGTGTGGTGTCACCCACGCCAAACTGGCTGGGACCTCTCTCACGTCGGGCCACTCTGGGCTTCCTCTTCCAGCAGCAGTGTCCCGGTCTCTCCCCAGGACCGAGCATGGACTCGTCAAACGGGCCGAATTGCAGCACAGAGGTGGTTCGCCCGGTGAGGCGCCCTACCCCGTCTGAAGACACGTCGGTCGACAACAACCTGTGCCACCCGGCGGGGAGCGTAATGGTCACCCCCGGCTCTGGGGAAGTCTCCAGAAGCACTCACCGTATCGAGACGGGGTGTCGTTTCATACGTTCAGGTGGTTAACATCCCCGGTTGTCGGCACGCTGCACCTCCGTCCGAACGCCCTGTTGGGGCTGCGGACGACCTGGTCTGTGGCGACCCTCACTGATCGATTCGATGCTACTCAAGGCCTACCGGCGAGAGGTGCCATGGCTACCCGAGCCAAAGCTCTGCGGCTTGCCGCAGTGCTCATCACGTGTGTTCTGACCGCGAGCTGCGGCCTGTTCGGAAGTTCGTCGAACGGTGGCACCGCGGACATGGAGCGCAACGTCCTGCGCATCGGCGTGCTGCCGGTGGTCGACGTGGCCCCGCTGCGGATCGCGCTGAACGAGAAGCTGTTCGAGAAGGCCGGCCTGCAGGTCAACCTGGTCACGCAGCCCAGCGAGACCGACGCCATCAAGCAGCTGGACACCACGCTCGACATCACGTGGGCCACGCACGTCAGCCTCTTCCGCGCCGTCGCCGAGGGCAGCGAGCTGCAGCTGCAGGGCGAGGCCTACCAGGCCGGTCAGAACTCGATGGCGCTGGTCACGGCCGCGACCTCGGACTACGACGACCCGGGCAAGAAGGCCAACCCGCGCATCGCCGTGAACAACGAGACCGACATCGGCGCACTGACCACGCGTGCCGTGCTGGACACCGCCGCGGTCGAGAAGCAGAAGATCAAGTTCTCCTCGATGCCGTTCGCGGACATGGAGAACGCGCTGACGTCCGGTCAGGTGGACGCGGCCTTCATGATCGAGCCGTTCATCACGAAGGCGCAGCGCAAGATCGGCGCGAAGATCGTCACCGACACCGCGCGCGGCCCGACGCTGGACTTCCCGATGTCCGGCTACGCGTCGTCGAAGAAGTTCGCCGAGGCGAACCCGAAGACGATGAAGGTGTTCCGGGACGTGCTGCGCGACGCCCAGCAGCGCGCGCAGGCCAACAAGCTGGCCGTCCAGGACTCGCTGACGAGCTACGCCGACGTCGACCAGCCGACCGCGGCCCTCGTGTCCGTGGGCACGTTCCCGCTGTCGCTGAACCCGATCCGGCTCCAGCGCGTCGCCGACATGATGGACACCGAGGACGTGCTGTCGGGCCGTCTGGACGTGCAGCAGCTGCTGCCGCCGGGCACCACGAGCTAGCCCTCGGCGGACGCGGGAGAAGGCGGGCCGGTGCTCCGGCCCGCCTTTTCTCGTTCCGCCACCGCGCGCTGCGCGTGAGCACTTCCGTCACGGCACGGGCACCCGCCGGGCCGCGTCGCCCCCGGGGTCACTGACCGCCGAGCGGCGAGACGCAGTACGTGATGCCCGGCGAAGGCTCGGTGTAGGAGACCGCCGTGGCCTCACCGCAGTCGGCGGTGGCGGCCTTCACGACCTTCTCCACCTTCATCGCCTTCTGGACGGAGAACTCGTTGCCGCCCTTGGAGCAGTCGATGACCTTCATGCCCTCCATGTTGATCTTGACCATCTCCTCCTGGTAGCACTTGCCCTCTTCGAGCTTCTCCACCAGGCAGAGCTTCAGCGACGACCTGCGCCGGCCGGTCTCGGTGTACTCGGCGTAGTCCTCGCTCGGGCACGCCTCCGACGCCGAGTTCATGGCCTTGGCGATGATGTAGTTCGCCTCGGGCGCTCCGCACTCGACCTTCTTGTACTTCGGGCTGATCGTGGTGCCCGTGACGCTCGCGCAGTCGCCCGCCTTGGCCGACGGCTCGCCGATGCCGCCGCTCAGCAGGGCCCTGACCAGCAGGACGCCGCCGACCAGCACGACGATGCCGACGAGCGAGCCGATGACCTTGCCGGCACCGCTCTTCTTCGGCGGCGGGCCGTACGGCATCGGCTGTCCCAGGGGCTGACCGGGCATCTGGCCGGGCGGAGGACCGTAGGGGTTCGGCTGGCCGTACGGGTCGCCGGGCTGGCCCGGCATCGGACCGGGCTGGCCGGGCATCGGACCGGGCTGGCCCGGCTGGGCGTACGGGTACCCCTGCTGGGGCGGCTGCCCGTACGGGCCGGGCTGGCCGTACGGCTGCTGCGGCTGGCCACCGGGAGGCGGGCCGTAGGGCCCCGGCTGCTGCGGGTGGTTGGGGTCGGTCACTGGGTTTCCTCTCCGACGGGTGGCGCGGAAGACGGCGAAACCGGAGCCGTGGATCACGACTCCGGTTTCGCCGAGGTGGTACCTGCTACGCGGGGGCGCCGACGCAGTAGTGGATCTTCGCTTCGGGGAACGACCGCGCCTCCTCGGCCTCGGGGCACTGCGGTGCGGCGGCGTCCTTCACGACCTTGGTCACCTTGAAGGCGGCCGACCCGGTGCACTCGACGACCTTGGCGCCGACGCCGCCGACGTTGTCGCCGTAGCACTTGCCCTCGAGCAGGACCGGCGCGAGGCAGAGCTTCGTCTTCGGGCCGCGGCGCTGCGTCTGGGTGTACTCGTCGTAGTCCGTGCCGCAGACCTCGCTCGTGCCACCGGCCTTGGCGACCACGTAGTTCGCCTCGGCGGCACCGCAGTCGACCGGCTTGTACTCCGGGCTGGTCGACGTGCCGGTGATGGCGGCGCAGTCGCCGACCTTCGCCTGGGCGACGTCGCTGGAGAAGTAGTTGAACGCGTAGATCGCGCCGGCGGCGACGAGGAGGCCGACGACGTAGGTCAGGATCCGCTTGCCGATGCTCGACTTCTTCGGCGCGGGCTCCTGGGTGGGCTCCGGCGCGGTCGCGGGCGAAGCGGACTCAGTCGTGCTCATGCGGTTCTCTCATTTCCGAATTACCCCAGATGGCCCATGCCCCCCGACACAGCCGGAGCAGACAGTGCCACGTGGAGCGGAAAACCGCTGGGGCTTTACGGAAACGTTACGGCCGCTTGGATCACGTCGTTGGTCGCGCCGCAGCAAGCGCGCCGCACCCGGGAGGTCACCGCCGCCGGCCGCCGCGCTCCAGGCAGAACGTGACCGCGGGTTCGGGGAAGACCGCCGCGCGGGACTCGCCGCAGGCGGCGCGGTCGGTCTTGCCGGCGATCACCCTGGCGACCTCGACCGAGTCCTCCGTCGCGCAGTCGACCTTCGCGATGCCGGTGTCGGAGTCCTGGCCGTAGCAGGAGCCCTCGACGAAGTTCGGCATCAGGCAGAGCGTGGAGCCGCCCGTGTACGTCGAGTAGTCCATGCCGCCGGACGGACAGGACTTCTCGTTCCACCGCAGGACCTTGGCGATCTTGACGTTCGCCCGGTCGGAACCGCAGTCGAGGGCCTCGTACCTCGGCGCGTCGAGCGTGCCGGAGATGCGCGCGCAGTCGCCGGCCCTGGCCGCGTCACCGCGCTGGGTCAGCACGACCCCGCCGAGCAGCACGAGCGCGAGGACGACGCCGATGCCCAGGCCGACCTTCTTCATGGCCCGGGTATCGGCGCCGTGCGGGTTCGAACTCAACCGGGTTCACCCGATCAGGACCCTTCGTGCACACCCATGCAGTAGACCGACGCCGGCTCGCTGAACCGCAGCTCGCTCGACCCCTCCGGGCACACCGAGCCCTCCTCGGGCAGGCCGTCGACCTTCTTCACGATCTTCACCGGCGACTCGGTGGTGCAGGCTTCCTTCTTGAAGGCGCCGTCGTCGCTCGACGTGTAGCAGTTGCCCTCGGCGAGGTTCGGCATGAGGCACATCGACTTGCCGCCGTCGGCCTGCATCTGCTCGTAGATGCCCTCGGCCGGGCACTGGTCCTCGGCGTTGCCCAGCAGGGCGGCCACCCGGTGGGTGGCGGCGGTGTCGCCGCAGCCCTGCGACGAGATGTTCCACTCGCCGTCGGGCTTGTCGACGTCCTTCGGCGAGGCGCTGACGCAGTCGCCGACCTTGACGCCGCCCAGCGACGTGAGCGCCCACACGCCACCGCCGACCAGCACGACGGCCAGCAGGCCGACGATGACGAACTTCAGCCAGTTCTTCTTGGGCGACTCGTCGGTCCCGGCCTCTTCGGGAGCCGGTGCCACCGCGGCCGGCGGCTCGACGGGATCAGTCGACTCGGTGCTCATGGGCCAGAACGTACGACACGTCGTGTGGGCTCGGTGTGTCGGCTCACACCTGTCGTCACCAGCTGACGCAGGTCGAGCACATTTGGCGTCGTCAGGGAGACTGGGGGCGTGACCGATGGCCCTTTGATCGTCCAGTCGGACAAGACGCTGCTCCTCGAGGTCGACCACCCGCTCGCCGACGAAGCGCGCACGTCCATCGCGCCGTTCGCCGAGCTGGAGCGGGCACCGGAGCACGTGCACACGTACCGGGTGACGCCGCTGGCGCTGTGGAACGCGCGCGCGGCGGGGCACGACGCCGAGCAGGTGGTGGACGCGCTGGTGCGGTTCAGCCGCTACCCGGTGCCGCAGCCGCTGCTGGTGGACGTGGTCGACACGATGAGCCGCTTCGGGCGGCTCGTGCTGGCCAACAACCCCGCCCACGGGCTGGTCCTGCACTCCCACGACCGCGCGGTGCTCGAAGAGGTGCTGCGCCACAAGAAGATCGCGCCGATGTTCGGCGCGCGGATCGACGACGACACGGTCGTCGTGCACCCGAGCGAGCGCGGGCGGCTCAAGCAGCTGCTGCTCAAGGTCGGCTGGCCCGCCGAGGACGAGGCCGGGTACGTCGACGGCGAGGCGCACCCGATCGAGCTGGACGAGGCCGGCTGGAAGCTGCGCGACTACCAGCGGCTCGCGGCGCAGGCGTTCTGGGCGGGCGGCAGCGGCGTGGTCGTGCTGCCCTGCGGCGCCGGCAAGACGCTGGTCGGCGCGGCGGCGATGGCCGAGGCGCAGGCGACCACGCTGATCCTGGTCACGAACACGGTGGCCGGGCGGCAGTGGAAGCGCGAGCTGATCGCGCGCACGTCGCTCACCGAGGAGGAGATCGGCGAGTACTCGGGCGAGCGCAAGGAGATCCGGCCGGTCACGATCGCGACCTACCAGGTGATCACCCGCAAGTCGAAGGGCGAGTACAAGCACCTGGAGCTGTTCGACTCCCGCGACTGGGGCCTGATCGTCTACGACGAGGTCCACCTGCTGCCGGCCCCGGTCTTCCGGATGACGGCGGACCTGCAGAGCCGCAGGCGGCTCGGGCTGACCGCGACGCTGGTGCGCGAGGACGGCCAGGAGGGCGACGTCTTCTCGTTGATCGGGCCGAAGCGCTACGACGTGCCGTGGCGCGACATCGAGGCGCAGGGCTGGATCGCGCCCGCCGAGTGCACCGAGGTCCGCGTGACGCTGACCGACAACGAGCGGCTGCTGTACGCGACGGCCGAGCCCGAGGAGCGCTACAAGCTCTGCTCGACCGCGCGGACGAAGCTCCCGGTGGTCCGGCGGGTGCTCGAGCAGCACCCCGACGAGCCGGCGCTGGTGATCGGCGCCTACCTGGACCAGCTCGACGAGCTGGGCGAGGAGCTGGGGGCGCCGGTGATCAAGGGGTCGACGAAGAACAAGGAGCGCGAGGAGCTCTTCGACAGGTTCCGCAGGGGCGAGCTCCGCACCCTGGTGGTCTCCAAGGTCGCGAACTTCTCCATCGACCTGCCCGAGGCGTCCGTCGCCGTGCAGGTGTCCGGCACGTTCGGCTCCCGGCAGGAGGAGGCGCAGCGCCTCGGCCGGTTGCTGCGGCCCAAGGGCGACGGCCGGCAGGCGCACTTCTACTCGGTCGTCTCGCGCGACACCCTCGACACCGAGTACGCCGCCCACCGGCAGCGGTTCCTCGCGGAGCAGGGCTACGCCTACAAGATCGTCGACGCGGACGACCTGGTCGGATGACCTCCTGGTGGATGTGGAACCCGGCCGGGACCGTGCCTTCGCGGCGGTTCCGGTCGGAGGAGTCGCTGGCCCGCTCCGCCCCGGACACCGACGTGGTCCGGTCCGGCGACTTCACCTGCCCCTCGCAACGCCGCCGCGCCACGGCCGTGCGGTCCGACTTCCTGCGCGTGACCGGAGACCCGGTGCAGGTGGCGCTCGTCGAGCAACGGCTGTGGACGCTGCTCGTGGCGTTGCGCCGGGCCCAGCCGGTGCGCGACGCGCTGGCGTCCGCCGTGCCCAGGCCGGGCAGGGCGGCGCTGGTCGCGGAGCCCTCGCGCGAGCTGGCCGAGTTCGACCGGCGCTTCGACCAGTTCGCGGCCGCGCTGCGGGTCCTGGTCGCGGACCCGACGCCGCAGCAGCTGCGCCACACCGCCGCTCTCGACTAGACCGCCGCCACCGGGTCCCAGCGGTCGTTACGCAACGATGACGCGGCGAGAACGTCCTCATCAGAGGAGTCGGGAAGGCTGGGGGCATGCCGCGCGTACTGCTGATCGAGGACGACGAGGCGGTCCGCGAGGGGCTGTCGCTCGCCCTGACCTACCAGGGGCACACCGTCGAAGCGGTGCGCACGGGTGAGGAGGGGCTCGAGCTGCTGAGGACCGCCACGCCCGACGTCGTGGTGCTCGACCTGATGCTGCCGGGCGTGGACGGGTTCGAGGTGTGCCGCCGCATCCGCGCCGCCGGTGACCTGCCGATCATCATGCTGACCGCGCGCAACGACGACATCGACGTCGTGGCCGGCCTGGAGGCGGGCGCGGACGACTACGTGGCCAAGCCCGCCCAGGCCCGCGTGCTGGAGGCCCGCATCCGCGCCGTGCTGCGGCGGTCGACCGCCTCGGCCACCGAGGTCGTCGCCGAACGCCACGGCGACCTGACGATCGACCGCGACGGTCTCGTCGTGACGCGGCTCGGGCAACCGGTGTCGCTGGCGCCGACGGAGCTGCGGCTGCTGCTGGAGCTGTCCTCGTCGCCGGGCCGCGTGATGTCGCGGCAACAGCTGCTGCAGTCCGTGTGGGACCAGGGCTACCTCGGCGACTCGCGGCTGGTCGACGCCTGCGTGCAGCGGCTGCGCTCGAAGCTGGAGGACGACCCGGCCGCGCCGCGGTACGTCCAGACCGTGCGGGGCTTCGGCTACCGGTTCGGACCGCTGTGACGCTCCGCCTGCGGCTGCTGCTCGCGTTCGCCTTCCTGACCGTCGTGACCGCCTCGGCCGTGGCCGGTGCCGGGTACGTGCGGGCGCGCGACGCCATCGTGCAGCGAGCCCAGGACAACGCCGTCATCGAGACCACGAACCGCGTCGAGCAGCTCTACCCGCTGCCCGCGCGGCCGGTGGACGCCGCGACCCTGGACCGCGTCGCCGCACGGGTCTCCGGCCGCGAGGGCTCGGCGCTGGCGTACGGCAACGGCCTCTTCGCGGGCGGCATGGACCCGTCCGTGATCACGACCGAGCTGCGGGCCCTGGTGGCGTCCGGACGCGTCGGCTGGCAGCGCGTGTCGTACGCGGACAGCGTGTGGCTCGTCATCGGCATGCAGCTGCGGGTGACGGGCGGCGGCACCTCGGGCATCGAGGTGTACGTGCTGAGGCCGTTCACGTCGGAGATCGCGTTCGTCGGCGAACTGGCCCGCAACGCGTGGCTCATCGGCGGCGCCGTGCTGGTCCTCGCCCTGGCCCTGGGCCTGCTGGCGGCCCGCGGCGTCCTGCGCCCCGTGCGCGAACTGCGGCTGGCGGCGTGGAGGCTCGGCCAGGGGGACCTGTCCGCCCGCGTGCCGGTGCGCGGCCGCGACGAGCTGGCGTCCGTGGCGTCGACCTTCAACAGCACCGCGTCCTCGCTGGAGCACCACGTCCTGGAGCTGCGGCGGATGGAGGCGGACGCACGGCGGTTCGTCGCCGACGTGTCCCACGAACTGAGGACTCCTCTCGCCGCGATGACCGCCGTGACCGACGTCCTGGACGCCGAGACGGCGTCGCTGCCGGGAGTGGCCGGCCAGGCGGCGCGGCTGGTGAACCGCGAGACGCTGAACCTGACGCGCCTGGTCAACGACCTGATCGAGGTGACGAGGTTCGACTCGGGCACGGCGGCCTTGGCGCTGGACGACGTCGACGTGGCCGAGGTCGTGCGCGCCTGCCTGCGGATGCGCGGCTTCGAGGTGCAGACGACGCTGCCCACCGACGTGCGGGCGCGCCTGGACCCGCGACGCCTCGACGTGATCGTGGCGAACCTGGTCGGCAACGCCCTGCGGCACGGCTCGCCGCCGGTGTCGCTGGTGCTGTCGGTGTCGGAGTCCTCCCTGGTGATCGAGGTCGCCGACAGCGGGCCGGGGCTGCCCGCGGAGGTCCTGCCGCACGTGTTCGCGCGGTTCTTCAAGGCGGACTCGGCGCGCGGACGGTCGGAGGGGTCGGGCCTCGGGCTGGCGATCGCCTGGGAGAACGCGCGGCTGCACGGGGGGACGCTGGAAGCGGCGAACCGGCCGGGAGGCGGGGCCTTGTTCACGTTGCGGCTGCCGCTGGACGGCGGCTCGTGAGGCGCCGCCGGCTGCGCGGGCTCGGCCTGGTCGCCCTCGCCCTCCTCTCCGCCTGCGGCATCCGCCCCACCGACCCGATCCCCGGCCTCCAAGCTCCGAGCGGCCCCGTCGAGAACACCACCCCGTCGCTCTACTGGGCGTCGCCCGGCGGCACGGTGGTCCCCACCAGCCGTCCCCGGGGCAGCCTCAGCGGCTTCGACGTCATCGCCCTGCTCGCCCAGGGCCCGACAGCGGCCGAGCAGAGCCTCGGTCTCGGCACCGAGGTCCCGTTCGACGCGGCACCGGCCACCATCGACCGCGTCGCCAACGGGCTCGACGTGAACCTCTCGACGGACGTGTCGCAGCTCAGCGGCACCGCCGTCCAGCAGATCGTGTGCACGGTGCTGGGCCTGCAGCCGGTCGGCAGCGTCAACCTGCGCGGGGGTGGGCGTTCGCTGGAGCTGCGCAGGTGCGCTTGAATCGGGCCGTGCACGTCTACTCCATCCCGCTGCGCGCCCGCTTCCGCGGCATCACGCGGCGCACCGGTCTGCTGTTCGAAGGTCCGGCCGGGTGGGGCGAGTTCTGCCCGTTCGAGGAGTACGGGGACGAGGAGGCTTCGGCCTGGCTCGCGTGTGCGCTGGAGGCCGCGAACGAGGGCTGGCCGGCGCCGGTCCGCGACCGCGTTCCCGTCAACTGCACCGTGCCCGTCGTCAGCCCGGAGAGGGCGCACGAGATCGTGAAGCGCTCCGGGTGCTCCACGGCCAAGGTGAAGGTCGCCGAGTCCACGCTCGCGGAGGACTGCGCGCGGCTCGAGGCGGTACGGGACGCGCTCGGGCCGCAGGGGGCGGTCCGGGTCGACGCGAACATGATGTGGGACGTCGACACGGCCGTCACGGCGATCAAGGCCATGGACCGGGCCGCCGGAGGTCTCCAGTACGTGGAGCAGCCGTGCCGGACGCTGGACGAACTGGCGGCGGTCCGCAGGAGGGCCGGCGTCCCGATCGCCGCCGACGAGTCGATCCGCAAGGCGGACGACCCGCTGAAGGTGGCCGTGTCGGGAGCCGCGGACATCGCGGTGATCAAGGTGGCGCCGCTCGGCGGGGTGCGCAGGGCGCTGGAGGTGGCCGAGGCGTGCGGGCTGCCGTGCGTGGTGTCGTCGGCGCTGGAGACGTCGGTCGGCATGGCGGCGGGGGTCGCGCTGGCGGCGGCGTTGCCGGCCCTCGACTACGCGTGCGGGCTCGCGACGGTGCAGTTGCTCGACGGCGACGTCACGAGCGAGTCGCTCACGCCCGTGAACGGCTTCCTGCCCGTGCTGCGCCAGGCGCCGGAGCCCGACCGGATCGCCGAGTTCGAGACGGGTGACCCGGTGTGGGTGGAGCGGTTCGACCGGGTCAGGGCTTGCGCCGGGTGAGTCCCTGGCCGTCGGCGCCCATGCTGAACACGATGCCCTCGGTCCGGTTGATCGCCTGCGTCCGCCGCTCGGTCGCGGGCACCCTGGTGAGGTCGACGAGCCTGATCGGCGGCCCCAGCTCGACCAGTGTCGGGGTGTAGGAGGCCTCGACGACGGACCAGCCCGACGGTCCCTGCTCGAACTTGAAGCGCGCGATCACGCCCTCCTCGGTCACGCCGCGGGGTTCGGCGTGCCGGGCGACCTCGTTGCCCAGGCCGTAGGCGACCCACTTGGAGCCGATCTTCTCGAACGGCTGCACGACGTGCACGTGCGTGCCGATGATCAGGTCGAGCGCGGGATCGGCGAGCAGCTGGCGGGCCAGTGCCTTCTGGTCCGCGGTCGCCTCGTGCTGGTACTCGTTGCCCCACTGCACGGACAGCACGACGACCTCGGCTCCGGCGGCACGCGCGGCGCGGGCGTCGGCGAGGATCTTCGCGGCGTTGATCTGGTTCGCGCGCCACGGCTGGGGCAACGGAATGCCGTTGAAGCCGTAGGTGAACGACAGCTGGGCCACCTTCACACCGCCCGCGTCGAGGACCAGCGGCGCCGTGGACTCCTCCTGCGTGCGGAACGAGCCGGTGTGCTTGAGGCCGACGGCGTCCATCGCGTCCAGGGTCGTCGTGATCGCCGCGACACCGCGGTCGAGCGTGTGGTTCGAGGCGGTCGAGCACGAGTCGTAGCCCACGTCGACCAGGCCCTTCGCCACCTCGGGCGGCGCCAGGAACGCGGGGTAGCCGAAGAACGGGCCCTCCTTGGTGCCGAGCGGCACCTCGAGGTGGCAGAGCGAGAGGTCGGCCTTCAGCGCTTCCTCGATCCCCGAGAACAACGGCCGGAAGTCGCGTCCGGCCGCGCCCCCGTCGGCGACGGCCTGCTCGGTCAGCGCCGGGTGGATGAGGACGTCACCGCCCGCGGTCAGGACGAACGACCGCGCCGGGGGTGGGCCGGAGGAGGTCGGCGGCGGGGCCGGCTCGGAGGTGACCACGACCGGGGAACCGGTGCACCCGGACAGCACGAACCCGGTGACCAGCACCAAGGCGGGCCACCGGGTCGCACGGCTCAGCGCTGCCGCCGGCGTCGCAGGACCACTAACAGCACGACGGCCAGCACAGCGGCCGCAACGGGCAGCACGCGCTTCAACACCGGAACGCCTGCCGTGTCGATCAGGTCGATCGGCTCGTCGGGTACGACTCGGAGATGCTGCTGTTGCGCCACCTCGCCAGGATCCACGGATCCCGGCGTGCTCGCCAGGCATTCCGCGAACTGGCCGACGAGCTCGCCGCTGACCTCGGAGATCAGGCCGCGACCGAGTCGCGCCGGCCTGATCTCCGCGGAACCACCAACCCGATCAGCGGTGGATCGGTTCGCCGAGGTCGACCAGGCGCCTGCCGGTTCCTCCCCACCGCAGGGAGATGATCTCGGCGGCGATCGACACCGCCGTCTCCTCGGGAGTCCGCGCGCCGAGGTCCAGGCCGATCGGCGAGGCCAGCGCGGTCAGCTCCGACTCGGTCAGACCCGCTTCCCGCAGGCGTTGCAGGCGGTCCTCGTGCGTGCGGCGCGACCCCATCGCTCCGACGTAGCCGACCTTGAGCCGCAACGCGACCTCCAGCAGCGGCACGTCGAACTTCGGGTCGTGCGTCAGCACCGCGATCACGGAGCGTTCGTCGAGCTTGGACGCTTCACGCCGCAGGTACCGGTGTGGCCAGTCCACGACGACCTCGTCCGCCTCGGGGAAACGGCTGCGCGTCGCGAAGACCGGCCGTGCGTCGCACACCGTCACGCGGTAGCCGAGGAACGCGCCGAGCCTGGCCATCGCGGCGGCGAAGTCGATCGCTCCGAACACCAGCATGCGCGGCGGCGGTTCGAACGAGTTCACGAAGACGCTCATACCCTCGCCACGCCGCTGACCGTCCGGTCCGTACCGGAGCACGCCGCTGCGTCCCGAGGCCAGCATGCCGCGCGCGTCGTCGGTGACGGCGTCGTCGATCCGTGCGCTGCCGAGAGTGCCGTCACGGCGGTCCGGCCAGACGACCATGCGCCGGCCGACGCCGTCCGGGTGCTCGACCACCGTCGCCACGGCGACCGGTTCCCCGGCGCGCACCGCCTCCACTACCTCGCCGAGCTGCGGGAAGGACTCGGCGTCGATCTTCTCGACGAAGATGTCGATGATCCCGCCACAGGTCAGCCCGACCGCGAACGCGTCGTCGTCGCTCACGCCGTACCGCTGCAGGACCGGTTCGGTGGTCTCCTGCGCCAAGTCGTACACAGCTCCCTCGACGCAGCCGCCGGACACGCTGCCGACCGCCTCGCCGTCCTGCGTCACGAGCATCGCCGCGCCCGCCGGCCGGGGTGCCGAGCTGAAGGTCGCGACCACCGTGCCGACGCCGACCGTCTCGCCGTTCGCCACCCGTTCGGCGAGGTCGTAGAGGACATCACGCACGGCGCACCTCCTCCAGCAGTTCTTCCAGGGCGTGCACGACGTGGCGCTGGACCGGCCGGTAGCCGTCTTCGCCCGCGTGCGGGTCGCCCCGGATGACCTCGTGGCTCACGCGGCGCAGCCCCGCCCCTCGGGGGACTCCACGAGGGTCAGGGTACGACCAGCCTCGTGAGGTGGGGTCGATCAAGCAGGTCCAGGTCACGTTCGGCTGCGCGGAACCCGTGCGGGTCGCGGAGTTCCGGAGCCACTCGTGGTCGGCCGCCGCCGATCCGGCCGCCGAGGGCCCGCGCTTCCACTTCCAGCGGGTTCCGAGGGCAAGGTCGTGTGGTGCGCGTGCTGCGGGACGTCGAGGGCAACGAGTTCCGCCTCGGGTGGAACCCCGGTCCCCCGACCCCGGTTCAGGGTCGGGTTCCGGGTGGTCACCGATGTGCCGCGGCCTCGTCCCGACGACTCTTGAGCCATGACGAACAACGTGCTCGACGACGCGACAGCCCAGGTCAAGAAGCTCCGCAGGAGCCGCAGCGACAAGATGCTCGCCGGTGTCTGCGGCGGCGTCGCCAAGATGATCGGCGTCGACGCCGCGATCATGCGGATCGTCCTGGTGGCGGCGACGCTGCTCGGGTTCGGCACCGGAGCCGTCCTCTACGTCGCCGCCTGGATCCTCATGCCCGAGGAAGAGCCGGCCGTGTGATCAGCGTGGAAAGCCGGGAACACCGGGGAGCCGCTGCCAGGGGTGGGGTCCGTCCAGGGGCCGGTACTCCACCCCCAGGGCGTCGAGACGCGGCAGGTGGTGCTCCCGCAGCCGCTGCACGAAACCGGGATCCTTCTCCGCCGGTGACCACATGACCTCGGCGAACGCGGCCAGCCTCGGGAACGCCGCGTAGTCCACCCGCCGGGCCGAGTCGAGGTGCTCGGTCCAGATGTTCGCCTGCGCGCCCAGCAACCGTCCGGGCTCCGTTCCCGTGACCTCCGCCGGCACCGGCTCCCACGCGTGGACGTCCTCCAGCGTCGTCACCGTCCCGACCGGGATCGGTTCGCCGGGCGACTCCGACTGCCGGTAGTCCAGGTAGACGTGCTGTTCGGGGCACATCACCACGTCGTGGCCCTCGCGCAGCGCCGTGACGCCGCCCTCCACACCGCGCCAGGACGCGACCACCGTGCCCTTCGGCAGCGGGCGGGCGTCCAGGACCTCGTCCCACCCGTACGGCCGCCGGCCCTTGCCCGCGATGTGCTCGGCGATGGCCCTGACCAGCACGCCGTCCTCGTGGCCGGGTGCCTCGTCGCCGCCGAGCCCGATGAACTCGCCGGGGAAGACGTCCATCAGCTCGTCGAACACGTTCCGGTAGAAGTCCACTGTGGACTCGTCCGTGTTGAGCACGCGTTCGTTGACGCCCCAGTCGGTCCAGACGCCACCGCCGTGCACGCCCAGCTCCGGGTAGGCCGCGATCGCGGCCTGCGAGTGGCCGGGGACGTCGATCTCCGGTACTACCGCGACGTGCCGCGCCCGCGCGTACTCGACGATCTCGCGCAGGTCGTCCTGCGTGTAGAAACCGCCGTGCGGACGGCCTTTCAGCCCACCGGAGCGCCGGTCGCCGAACCGCGAGTCCTCCCGCCACGACCCGACCTCGGTGAGCTTCGGGTAGTGCCGGCACTCGAAGCGCCAGCCCTGGTCGTCGGTGAGGTGCAGGTGCAGGACGTTGAGCTTGTGCACGGACAGCAGCTCGACCCAGCGCAGCACCTCCCGCTTGGGCAGGAAGTGCCGCGCGACGTCGAGCATCACGCCGCGCCAGGGGAACCGCGGGTGGTCGACGACCTCGCAGGCCGGGATGAACCGGGGCTTCTCCCCCGCCGCCCGGAACGCACGGGCGCCGAGCAGCTGGCGCAGGGTCTGCAGCGCGTTCATCTCGCCGGCCGCGTCGTTGGCCTCGATGAGCACGCCTTCGTCGGACGAGAGCAGCCGGTAGCCGCCGGGCGGCCCGTCCACGAGGACGGTCTCCCAGCCCCGGTACTCGCAGAGCCGTCCACCGTCCACGTAGGACACCGGGCGTGGCAGCAGGTTCATCCCTTCACCGCCCCCGCGAGACCGGACACGAGCCGGCGCTGCACGAGCACGAAGAAGATCAGCACGGGAATGGTCATCAGGGTGGAGCCCGCCATGATCGCGCCCCAATCGTTCTGGTCGGGTTTGACGAACACCTGGAGAGCCAGCGGCAGGGTCTGGTTCTCCACGGCCGAGATGATGAACGTCTTGGCGAACAGGAAGTCGTTCCAGGCGTGGATGAACGACAGCACGCTCGTCGCCACCAGGCCGGGCGCGACGAGCGGGAACAGCACCTGCCACAGGAAGCGGAACCGCGAGGCGCCGTCCAGGGTGGCGGCCTCCTCGAGCTCCACCGGCACCGCGGCGACGAAGCCCCGCAGCATCCAGATCGCGAACGGCAGGCTGAACGCGAGGTGCACCAGCACGAGCGAGCCGAGGTGGTTCAGGCCGAAGACCGGAACGCTGTCGCCGACCGACCGCATCAGGAAGAACAGCGGCACGGTCAACGCCTCGACCGGCACCATCTGCACGACCAGCAGCATGATCAGCAACGTCGTGCGGCTGCGGAAGCGGAACCGGGTCAGCGCGGTCGCCGCGAGGAACGAGATCAGGATGCTCAGGGCCACCACGATCAACGCGACGATGATGCTGTTCAGGAAGTAGCGCCCGAAGTTCGCGACCGTGAGCGCACGGGTGAAGCTGTCGAGCGTCGGCCGCGTCGTCCACGGCACCGGGTCGGCCGAGATGATCTCGTCCTCCGGCTTGAACGCGGACAGGACCATCCAGAACAGCGGGAACGCCACCACGGCGGCGACGACGAGGACGAACGCCTCGGTGATCCAGCGCCTCACAGGACCTCCCCCGACCGCCGCAGCGCGCGGAGGTAGAACATCGTGATGCCCAGCAGCAGCACGGTCATCACGACACCGATGGCCGCGCCCAGGCCGTACTCGGACGCCGCGAACGCCTGCTGGTAGGCGTAGACGTTGAGCACGAGGTTGCGCCCGGCGATGCCGCCACCGTTGGTCATCACGTAGATCTGCGTGAAGACCTTGAAGTCCCAGATGATCGACTGGATCGTCACCACGAGGATGATCGGCCGCAGCAACGGCAGCGTGACGCTCCACGCCGTGCGGAACGCCGAGGCGCCGTCCAGCGCCGCGGCCTCCAGCACCTCACCCGGGATCGCCTTGATGCCCGCGAAGAGCGTCACCATGACGAACGGGAACGAGCACCAGATCACCTGCGCGGCAACGAGTCCGAACGCCGTCCACTTGTCGAACGTCCAGGAGAAGCCCTGGATGCCCAGGACCTCGTTCACGAACCCGAAGTTCGCGTCGAACAGGAAGAGCCAGATCGTCGAGCCGGCGACCGCGGGCGTGGACCACGCGCCGAGAGCCGCCAGGAACAACGTCATCCGGACCCAGGTGCGGACCCTCGTGGCGAGGACCGCGAGGAACGCGCCCACCAGCAACGTGCCGACCACGCAGACCGCCGCGAAGGCGACGGTCTGCCCGAGCACACCCCAGAACTGCTGGTTGCCCAGCAGTTCCCGGTAGTTCCCGAGACCGAGGAACTCGAGCGGCGCCCCGCCGCTCACCTGCTCCTGGCCGTAGTCGTAGAGCGAGATGAGCACCAGCTGGTAGATCGGGTAGGCCAGCAGGCCTGCGAGCACCAGCAGCGCTGGAGCCAGGTAGGCGAACGCGGTCCGCCCCTGGCCTCTGGCGGTCACGCTCACGACGTGAAGGCCGCGTTCATCGTCTTGGCGGCGTCGGCGGTGGCCGTGTCGACGTTCTTCGCGCCGGTCACGACCTCCTGCAACAACGTCGGCACCACGGCCTGCGCCTCGATCTTCGCCCATGCCGGCGTGACGGGGACGAACTTCGTGCCGGCCTGCAGCGTCTTGGTGAACGGCTCCAGGAACTTGTCGGAGTCGGCGACCTGCTTCTGCACGTCGCTGAACGTCGGCAGGTTGCCCATCGCCGCGTACATCTTCTGCTGGTACTTCTTCGACGCGAGCAGCTGCGTGAACTCGGTGGCGAGCGTCTTGCGCTGCGTGCCCTTCATGACGCCGAGCAGGTTGCCGCCGGCGAACGCGGGGGCGATGGAGCCCTTGTCCTTGCCGGGCAGCGGCACGACGGCGTACTTGCCGGCGGCGCTCGACGCGTCGACGGACTTGCGGTTGAAGTCGCCGCCGATGGTCATCGCGGCCTTGCCGGCGCGGAACGCCTCGACGCTCGCGTCACCACCGTTGCCCGCGCAGGCGGCGGGCGGGCAGATGTCGTCCTTGATCAGCTCGGTGTACTTCGCGACACCGGCCCTGGCCTGAGGGCTGTCGATCGCGGCGGTGAACTTGCCGCCGTCGGACCTGGCGAGGTCGCCGCCGTTGGCCCAGATGAACGGCAGGGCGGCGAACAGGTACTTGCCGCCGGCGGAGATGCCGATCAGCTCGGGCTTGCGCTGCCGGATCTCCCTCGCCAGCGGCGCGATCTCGTCGAGCGACGTGGGGGGCTCGAGGCCGAGCTCGGAGAACACGTCGGTGCGGTAGTAGAGCGCGCGGACGCCGACGAACCACGGCACGCCGTAGGTCTTCCCGTCGACCTTGGCCGTGTCGAGGATCGTCGGGACGAGGTCCTTCGACTCGGCCCACCCGCTCAGGTCGAGCTCGGAGAAGCCGCCCGCGGAGACGTAGCCCGCGAGGTCGGTGTTGCCGAACTCCGCGACGTCCGGCGCGCTCTTCGGGTCGCTGAAGGCCGCCTTGAAGCGCTCGGCCCTGCTCGACACCTGGATGTACTGCACGTCGACGGTCACGCCGCTGTGCTTGCCCTGGAACTCGGAGATCGCCTCCTTGACGACCGCTTCCTTGGGACCCCGGTTCACCTCGTCGAACAGCCAGACCCGCACCTGCCCGGTCTGCTCGTCGGTGCCGGAGTTCGTCGGTCCGGACTGCACCGGAGCGCAGGCGACCACCGCGCCTACGCCCAGCACGGCCACGAGTGTCTTCAGCCTCATCGCGCCCTCCGTATTGCATATAGTGCAACAGCCATTTCACAGGAAGCAACGTGACTGTAGAACGGACGCGGTCAAGGGTCTAGACCAGACGATCGACCCATTCCCGGACGGACGCGCTGTCGACCGGCGAATCCCACCCGTGCGGACGCACCGCACTGCCGACGTGGAAGCCGTCCACGCCCGCCACCAGCAGTTCCGGGACGTGCCGGGCCTGGAGACCGCCGCCGACGAGCAGTGCGGGAGGTGCCTGCGCGACGAGCGCCTTCAGGTTCTCGATCCCCTCCTCCACGCCTTTCGCGCTGCCCGCGGCGAGGACGGTGTCGCAGCCGAGCCCCCGGACGACCTCCCAGGAGCGGAAGACGTCGTTCGAGTTGTCGAGCGCGCGGTGGAACGTCCAGGCACACCCCTCCAACTCCGCGACGAGGTTGAGGGTGACGCCCTCGTCGACCTCGCCCTCGGCGTCGAGGAAGCCGAGCACGAACTCCGTCGCGCCCGCCTCGCGGAGCTCCGCCGCCCGCCGCCGCAACTGCCTGAGATCACCCGGCGCGAACCCCTGGGCGTCCCTCAGCATCACGCGGACGGGGAGGTCGACGGCGCGCCGCACCTCCCGGAAGGTGGCGACCGACGGCGTGAGCCCGTCGGAGGCCATGTCGGCGACCAGTTCGAGCCGGTCGGCGCCTCCGGCCTGGGCGGCCTCGGCGTCCTGCGCGTCCAGTGCGATCACTTCGAGAATCGGCATGGTCTGGACCATAACGGCGAATCGCATGTGCTTTCGCGAATCGGGAGCGCTTTCGCCGTTCCGCGCGTCAGAGGCGTGTATCTGCTCGCCTGAGTTCCGCTCTTCTGAGATGAGCGAGTGATCCAGGCGCGGAGCCCGCGTCGGTCGGTTCGAGGGGTGC
This sequence comes from Lentzea sp. CC55, assembly GCF_021056325.1. Taxonomy (NCBI): domain Bacteria; kingdom Bacillati; phylum Actinomycetota; class Actinomycetes; order Pseudonocardiales; family Pseudonocardiaceae; genus Lentzea; species Lentzea sp. CC55. The sequence goes on from NZ_JAJCXE010000022.1 coordinate 437,896, forward strand.
CGGCCGGCGCGGCTTCCACACCGGCGGCCCGTGATGCAAGGGGGAATCACGGGCCGTTGGCATGCCCGGAGGAAGATGAGGCTGTTGCGGCGGTGATACTGCTCCATCCGAGTGAACTTTGTATCTACCGCCCAGTTAGCCCTTCATGAGTTGGCGGACGGCGCTGACAGGGGCGGCCGATCGGAGGTGCTGCATGGACGAGCTGCACACGGCGGATGACCGTCCGCCGTGGGACGGGCTTGAAGGCACCGAACGTCATGCGGTCTGCGTGGCCGCCGCACGCGAGGGCAACCGCCACGCGCTGGACGTCCTCGTGACCGAGCTGACCCCGCTGCTCTGGCACGTCGCACGAGGCCAGGGTCTCGACAAGTCCGTCGCCGAAGACGTCGTGCAGACCGTGTGGCTCGCGTTCTTGAAGAACATCGAGAACATCAACGAGCCAAAAGCCCTGGTCGGCTACCTGGTGGTCACGACGAGGCGTGAAGCGCGCCGAACCTGGACACCCAACAAGCGTGAAACGCACCTGTCCGACGAGTACGCCGAGCAGCTCGAGTCCGACACCGGCCTGCCCGAGGACGTGACGCTGATGGACGACCGCGACCGCCGCCTGTGGCTCGCGTTCGGCCGCCTGACGACGAGGTGCCAGGAACTGCTCCGGCTCACCGTGCTCGCGGGCCGCGCGGAGTACCGAGCGGTGGCCGAGGCGCTGGCCATGCCCCACGGCAGCATCGGTCCGACCAGGGGACGGTGCCTGACACTGCTGCGCAACTACCTGGAGACGGAAGGAGGATCGCGGTGAACGAGATCGACCCGCGCGACGACCGCAGGGGCCCCGAGGACACCGCAGTCCTCTCCGAACTGAACAGGCTCGTCGACGAACTGGACCCGCCACCCGCCGACCTGGTGGACCGCGTGAAGTTCGCGATCGCCCTCGAGTCGCTCGACGTCGAGGTGGCGCGCTGGGAGCGGGCCGGGTCGTTCGCCGGGGTGCGCGGGGGGCAGACCGGCACGATCACGTTCACCGTGGACAACCTGACGCTGATGGTGAACTTCACGTCCACCGGGTCGCGGCACCGGATCGACGGGTGGCTGGTGCCGGCCGGGGAGCACACGGTCGAGGTCAGGGTCGCCGATCACCAGTCGTCCTGCACCCAGGCCGATGACGGGGGGCGGTTCGTCCTGCCCGACGTCCCGGCCGGGACCACGCAGATCCTGGTGCACCTGGTGAATTCTCGCGGGGAGCCCGGGCGGACCGTTGTCACGCCCACGATCATGCTTTGAGCTTTCTGGGGTTCTGGGGATTTCACGGGTCGATGCGGCGAAAGGCGGCAGCTGAAGCCGCTGCCGCCCGTCGTGTGGCCGGCCGTCAGAAACGGCCGGTCTTGGTCGCGTTGAGGAAGAAGGCCAACGCGTTCTCTCCGAAGATCAGCACATCTCCTTCGGGATTCTTGCTGTCACGCGCGGCGCCGTGCTCACCGATCAGGGCCAGCTCGACGCACTGGCCTCCGTTGCCGCCAGAGCGACTCGACTTGCGCCAGGTCGCCGTACCCAGGTCCGGGATCATGCCCGTACCTCCTCGTCTTGCCGTCACGCAGTTGCTTGGCAGCAGTGTCGAGCAGCTTGACGGATTCCTGCGGCGACAACGCACTGGTCATCAACGCTTGCCAGGTCAGCTCGCAGGACTCGATGCGGCCAGCCTCGGACACGAAGAGGCGGTGTAGCCGCCGTCGGCCCACACCAACGCCACCCGGCCGCCAGCGGTGGTGCGCATCCGCCGCAGCAGGCTGCGGGCGGCGACCCGGTCCTGCGTCGACGCCGGCGTCACCAGCACCGCCAGCAACAAACCCATCGTGTCCACGGCGATGTGGCGCTTGCGGCCCGCGACCTTCTTCCCGCCGTCCCAACCCCCGCGTGGCCCGGCCCACGGTCTCCGCGGCGCGCACCGACTGCGAGTCCATGACTGCCGCCGACGGCGCCGCCACCCGCCCCTGCGCCAGCCGGACCCGGTCACGCAACGCGTCCGGCGGCAGCTGTGTGACGCCGACCTTCTCCCAGGCGGCGAAACGCTTGTAGACGCCGGCCAGGGTGGAAAGTCGGCCGGAAGTGCCCGCCACTTGATGCCGTTGTCGACCACGTAGAGGATCGCTTCCACGATCACCCGGCGACAGCGCTTCTCCCACCGCCCACCCGACCGGCCAGACACGCCGGATCAGGTAGCAGCGGGTCGAGCACGGCCCGCTGGGCGTCGGTGACATCGGTGGGATACCGGGCCGTCCGCACGGTGGGCGGGTGGGAGACGACCAGGCGACAGCAGAGGGCTCCCGCGGTGGGACCCGCCCGCGGGAATCGGGCACGATGACAACGGAACTCCTGGTGGAACGGCGCTTCGACAACGTCCGATCTACCAGGAGTTCCTCGTCTGCGCACCAAAGGCCCACACCCCGATCAAGCTCGGAAACGGACGCTGAGGCGATCACCAGGTCGTCATCGGCTGGCGTGACGCTCACGTGTCAGGCTATGCGAGTTCTTTCTGAGTCAGTTTGTAGCTGGCCAAGTACCCCTCGAGCAGCGCAATCCAGCTCTCGCAGATCTTCCTGTCCGATGGCCCCATGTCCTTGTATCGCGGGCTGTCGAGGTGCAGGTAGATGTAGTCCATCATGAAGAGGGCAATCTTTTCGACCACGTCGGGATTGAACCTCTGGATTACGCAGAAAATATCAGCGATGGCACTCAGCGTCCTGGAGTGCGGGCTCTCTGTGAGTTCCAGCGAGTTCAGCACTCCGTCTCGGCGGTCCCTGACCATCGAAGCGATGTCATTGATGTCGTCGATGAACACCACCATCTTCTCGTAGGTAGCAGCGAGAATCGGCTCGGGTTCGTCGATGTCCATCACGGCCAAGCACATCGTGTAGAAGAGTCCGGGGAACCCGGTTCGCGCCCGAACCCAATCCGCGACGTCCAGGTCCCTGGTTTTGCCGAGGGACTCAACCTCCCTGAACATCTTCCCTTCTGATCTGACCCAGAAGTTTTGGTACACGCTGGCCAGCAGCCTGTCGTTGCAGCCGAGGCCCTTCAGTTCGGTCAGTTTCTCAAGAAGCCACGAGTTGACGTGGTCCATCTTCTTGTCGGACCCGAACACCAGCTCGTTCAGCCTGAACTCCGGCTTCCCGCAGATGAAGATCAGGGCGAGGAGCTCGCCGGTGATGATCGACTTTTCGTGGGGGTAGCGGTGACCGAGCATCCTTTCGGCTGTTTCAACCCCCTCTTTGACCGAAAAGGGGTACATGGACATGTACTTCTCGATCACAACTGTCACCGCAGGGTCCTCCACGACGCGAAATCAACGACTTGCACTCAAGCAGTGTGGTGACTGAAAAACGATTCAGCAAGCGCTCGTTCCAGGTGGCGGAACGGGGTGTTCATGCTGGCCGAAAATGATTCGAGCTGCGCCTGACCGCGGACGTTGTTTGTGTCCACGACAGGACTGCGGTAGAACATTCTGATGAATTTACATGGTGCCGTGTTCCCGAGGTCCGGAATTCGGTGGAGCGAGAGATCGCCCTCGTCGTGACTTCGACGCGGATTCTACCGTCACTGCGGCTTCCCTGCTCGACCTCGATCAAACACCAATGATCAGCTGTTCAGAAGGACCTGCCTTCACAGGTGCGATCCGTGTCGTCCGTTCGATCGCTCGAAACCGCGGTTCCACGGTCGACCGCTGCCCAGGCGGGGTGAAAGTCCCGACATATTCGCTGAATTCTGGAGGAACACCTGTTGAGCCGAAGGTGCTCGGTTGCCTGCATGATGGCGTAGCGAACGTGCGAAGCTTGAAAGTAGCTGCGGACGATGTGCGGCTGGCGTTGGCGGCGGCGTAGCAAGCGTCGGGTCTCGTGGGCGAGTCGGTCGGCGTTGTGGGCGCGGGATGCGTTGACGTTGTGTTTCAGGTCGGCGCCCCGCAGCTCGCCGGGGTTGAGCTCGGGGCTGTAGCCGGGCCTCAGGTACAACTCGACCCGGTCGGCGTTGGTCTTCAGCCAGGCGCGGACCGCCTTGCTTCGGCGCACCGGATGCCGGTCGGCGACGACGTGCACCTTCCGACCCGCCTGACGGGCCACACGGTCGAGAAACGCGGTGAACACGGCCGCGGTGAACCGCTCGGTGAACACGGTGAACCACAACGCGTCGCGTGAGGCGACCGCGGACATGATGTTGACCCGCAGCCGCTTACCGGTCACCCGCACGATCGGCGTACGGCCCTTCGGGGCCCACGAGCGGCCTTGCGGTGTCGGAGCGCAGCCCGCACTGGTCGACCCACGCGATCACCGCGCCCTCGGCCTTCGCCGGTGCCTCAATCGCCGGACAGTCCTCGTCCAGCCACGTGCGCACCGCGGCGGGCTGCTGTTCGCAGGCGCGGCGGGCCGGACGCTGTGGGGTGAAGCCGTGGCGCCTTGTACTCGCCGGTCGCGGCGTCCAGACCCTCGCCAGAGGGGAGGGACTTGACGAGCTCGACCACGACGCCGCCTTCCCGAATTTTGGTGCATTCGGTGAATTCTCGCGGGGAGCCTGGGCGGACCGTTGTCACGCCCGCGATCATGCTTTGAGTTTTTGGCTTCATCGGGTCCCGGGGTATTGCGGCGGATCGGCTTGCGTCGGCCAGTTCATGTTCCAGCGGGGTGGTCGCCTGCCGTGCTTTCGGTCGTGTTGCGCAGGTGGATTGGAGGCTGTGCCGAGCCGGGTCGATTCATCGCCACTTGGTTCACACGCCTTGGCTTTGCCATTGCCGTTGTCGTGATGGCCGGCTCGCCACTCAGGAAACGTCCGACTCCTGCCAGTCCACACAGGTCGGACGTTCTCCGGTCTGACGGAACTCCTCCAGTGCCGCGAGGATTCGGGCGATCGGCAGTGCCGAATCCGGCGGAAACGGCGTCTTCGTGTCGGTGTCGACGTACAACGTCGGCGAGTCCAACGTTGGCTGGTCCCCACGAGTGGCGTACACGCCGGTCGAGTCGTCCCCGTCTGCCGGCGGATCCCAGGACTGCGGGCTGAGGAACAGCAGTGCGCCCTGCCGCTCGGGAATCGCCACGGCGACTTTGATCAGGGTGTCCGGCTCGTCGTACGGACCGATCTTTGGACGCTCACGGGCGACGATCTGCGGCGGATGCGGTTGCTCGTGCGTCAGCAGGTACTCCAGCAGCTCCTGCAACTCGGAGCTGGAGGTGACTGCCACGGGAACGTTCGCAGGCCTGGCGACGTCGTCGTCTCGGTAGTACCTGTGACGGCCTGGGACAACTCTGCGGCTCTCGTGGCGGCTTCTGACCACTGCTGCACCGCTCGGCCGAACTCGTCCTCGAGCTGACCCGCTCCCCGCATGACAGCCGTCAACAGCTGCACGGCCTCGTCAGCGAGCTGCCCGGCCTGTTCCAGGGCCGCTGCCACCTCTTCGGGACTTGGCGACCACCCGGCTCAGCTCGGCTGACACCTCTTCGAACGACGCCATGCGCACCCCTGACCGCAGCATCGCATTCGCTCACCCAAAGCCCCGGCATGCCGAAAGGCCCGGCTCGCCGAAGCGAACCGGGCCTCCCGGAGGTGGAGCGGAGCGGTAGGACTCAGAAGTCCATGCCGCCGGCGTCCGGCGCGGCCGGCGCGGCGTTCTTCTCCGGCTTGTCCGCGACGACGGCTTCCGTCGTCAGGAACAGGGCGGCGATGGACGCGGCGTTCTGCAGCGCGGAACGGGTGACCTTGGCCGGGTCGATGATGCCCGCGGCGACCAGGTCCTTGTACTCGCCGGTCGCGGCGTCCAGACCCTCGCCCGCGGGCAGGTTCTTGACGCGCTCGACCACGACGCCACCCTCGAGACCGGCGTTGACCGCGATCTGCTTGAGGGGAGCCTCGACGGCGACCTTGACGATGTTGGCACCGGTGGCCTCGTCGCCCGTGAGCTTCAGGCCCGCGAAGGCGGCCTCGGCGGCCTGGAGCAGCGCGACGCCACCACCGGCGACGATGCCCTCCTCGACGGCGGCCTTGGCGTTGCGGACCGCGTCCTCGATGCGGTGCTTGCGCTCCTTGAGCTCGACCTCGGTGGCCGCACCCGCCTTGATGACGGCGACGCCGCCGGCGAGCTTGGCGAGGCGCTCCTGGAGCTTCTCGCGGTCGTAGTCGGAGTCCGACTTCTCGATCTCGGCGCGGATCTGGTTGACGCGACCCTGGATCTGGTCGGCGTCGCCCGAGCCCTCGACGATGGTCGTCTCGTCCTTGGTGACGACGACCTTGCGGGCCTTGCCCAGCAGCGAGATGTCGGCGTTCTCCAGCTTCAGGCCGACGTCCTCGGTGATGACCTGGCCACCGGTGAGGGTGGCGATGTCCTGGAGGATGGCCTTGCGGCGGTCACCGAAGCCCGGGGCCTTGACGGCGACGGACTTGAAGGTGCCGCGGATCTTGTTGACGACCAGCGTGGCCAGGGCCTCGCCCTCGACGTCCTCGGAGATGATCAGCAGCGGCTTGCCGCCCTGCATGACCTTCTCCAGCAGCGGGAGCAGGTCCTTGACCGTGGAGATCTTGGAGCCGAACAGCAGGATGTACGGGTCCTCGAGGACCGCTTCCTGGCGCTCGGGGTCGGTCACGAAGTAACCGGAGATGTAGCCCTTGTCGAAGCGCATGCCCTCGGTGAGCTCGAGCTCGAGACCGAGGGTGTTGCTCTCCTCGACGGTGATGACGCCTTCCTTGCCGACCTTGTCCATCGCCTCGGCGATGAGCTCGCCGATCGTGGGGTCAGCGGCGGAGATGGACGCGGTAGCAGCGATCTGCTCCTTCGTCTCGATCTCCTTGGCGTTCTTCAGCAGCTGCTCGGCGATGGCCTCGACGGCCTGCTCGATGCCGCGCTTGAGGCCCAGCGGGTTGGCGCCGGCGGCCACGTTGCGCAGACCCTCGCGAACCAGGGCCTGGGCGAGGACGGTCGCGGTCGTGGTGCCGTCACCGGCGACGTCGTCCGTCTTCTTCGCAACTTCCTTGACGAGCTCGGCCCCGATCTTCTCCCACGGGTCCTCGAGCTCGATCTCCTTCGCGATGGAGACGCCGTCGTTCGTGATCGTCGGCGCACCCCACTTCTTCTCGAGCACGACGTTGCGGCCCTTCGGGCCGAGCGTCACCTTGACGGCGTCAGCGAGGGTGTTCATACCCCGCTCGAGACCGCGGCGGGCGTCCTCGTCGAACGCAATCATCTTGGCCATTGCGGTGTGTTCCTCCGCCTTTGTGGTTTCTGGGCCACTGCGAGCCGGCAAAGCCCGCAGCGGAACACGGTGCGAGTGACCAGGTTGGTGCCCGCGACGGACGACCCCGGAGGGCCTCACCAGTCCCAGCCTCACTTCTTTGGCACTCGACTCAGCCGAGTGCTAAGTCGTGTTTAGCACTCGGGCGGGTCGAGTGCAAGCGGCCTCAGGTGACTCTCAGCGTGACGTGCGCACCGGCACGGAGGTGGGCAGCGGCTTGCGCGAGGTCGAGCCCTCGTCGCCGATGTTGAGCGTCGGCGAGGAGTTGGTCTTGGGCTGACGTGCGGGCTCGTCGCCGGGCGACAGGACGATGACCACGATGATGATCAGCACGATGGCCACGGCGGCGGCGACGACCGGCGCGAACCACGCCGGACGCTCCTTCTTGCCGGTCGACGTGAACGCGCTCACGCCCACCTGGTTCGGCGGGCGCAGCCGGACGGGGTCGGCGAGCTGCTGCTGGTAGCCGCCCTGGAAGTGCGCGGGCACCGGGCCCGACACCGGCGACTGCACGGGGATCGAGCCGGACGCGGGCCCGATCTGAGCGGGAACCGAGCCCTGCGCGACCCCGGCGAGGGCGACGCGTGCCGCGGCGACCAGCTCGACGCAGCTCGCGAACCGCTGCGCCGGGTCCTTCGCGGTGCCCTTGCGGATCACCTCGTCGATGGCCGGCGGCAGCGCCACGAGCTGCGACAGCGCCGGGACGTTCTGGCCGAGGTGGCCCGCGATGACCTCCTGCACGCCGCCCTGGAACGGCGGGCGCCCGGACAGGCAGGCGAAGAGCATGCAGGCGAGGGCGTACTGGTCGGTGCGGCCGTCGACGGGCTCGCCGCGCAGGTGCTCCGGCGCCGCGTAGGTCGGCGAGCCGAGGAAATCACCCGTCCGGGTGCGGTGCCCGGTGGCGCCGCGGCGGGTCAGGCCGAAGTCGGCGACGTAGACGTGCTCGCGCACGCCCTCCTTCTGCGTCACCAGCACGTTCGCCGGCTTCACGTCGAGGTGCACGAGGCCCTTGCCGTGCAGCATGTCGAGCGCTTCGGCCACCTGGCCGAGCAGCGTGAGCGTGCGCGCGGGCGTGAGCGGCCCCTCCTTGATGTGACCGGCCAGGTCCTGGCCGTCCACGAGCCGCATGGCGATGTAGAGCAGGCCGTCGACCTCGTCGAAGTCGTACAGCGGCACGATGTTCGCGTGGTCGATGGCGGAGGTGTTGCGCGCCTCGTCGACGAACCGCTCGCGGAACTCCGCGTCGGGCGCGAGGTGCTCACCGATGACCTTGAGCGCGACCTTCCTGCCCAGCCTCACGTCCGTGGCCCGGTACGTCACGCTCATGCCACCGCGGCCGAGCACTCCGTCGATCCGGTAGTGCGCGATCCGCCGCCCGCTCAGGTCCTCCGACACGCGAGGCAGCCTAACGTCCGGCCGGACCGGCTTGCCCGGGGTTGGTCAAAGCCGTGATCGGAGTGATCTCTAACCGGCGCGGCGAACGTCGGACGCCTGGCTGCGCCCGTCCCTCCCGGCCTGCACCTCGAACTCCACCCGGTCGCCTTCTGAGAGGGTCCGGAAGCCATCCATCTGGATCGCCGAGTAGTGCACGAACACGTCGGGCCCGCCATCGGTTGCGATGAAGCCGTATCCCTTTTCGGAGTTGAACCACTTGACGGTACCGAGAGCCAAGACGTCCTCCTTCAGATGACGCATCTCACGCAAAGCGCAGAGAGCAACGCTAAAAGAAGAAATCTCACGCGGATACCTCCTTACGGAGTCATGAACTCCGGCTGACTCCGTTGCCGCGCAACCAGGTGGTGAGCCGCCGGGGCCCGCGCGTCTGCGTCAGCACGGCACCGGGGCCGGCGAAGTCGAACACCAGGCCCTCACCCGTCTGAATGGATTGCGCGCCATCGGGCACCGACGGGCGGAGACGGCATTGCACGGTGTCCGCGAACGCCACGACGTGGTCGCTGCTGATGGTCACCGCTTCACCGGCTTCCAGCGTCACGAGGTCGAGCGCGCCGCAGCACGCGAGCAGCACGTCACCACGGCCCTGCGCGTAGTTCAGGAACCCCTCCGCGCCTCCGAAGAGCGCCTGCATCGGCGGCGCCTCGGGGTTCATCGCCACGGTGCTGCTCGACGCGATCCAGCTGTGCCGCGCGAGGCACCAGCCGTGCGTCCCGTCGAGCTCGACCTGCTGCAGGTCACCGGGCAGCACGGGCGCGGCGTCGAGCCAGCCGCCCTCCGCCCCCGCCGTGCACAGCGCGACCGCCTGGGCTCCCACGCCCTTCACCTCGACGGCGAGCCCGTAGCTCGTGGCCGCGATGGTCAGGGGGTCGACCAGCACCATCTCGCCGGGCGCGAGCACGAGCCTCGCCACGCCGAACGTCGGTGTGTGCCTGGTCCGGACCTGCACGAACAACACCTCCGGGGAAATGTGGGGAATGCGATCGTCACGATCACCGCGACGTTGGCAGTATGCAGTCGTGTCCCCCACCTCTGTCGCCGAACACCGCCAGCGCGTCATGGAGCTCGTCGGCCTGATGCCGGTGCTGCGGCTCCCGCTCGACGAGTGCCTCGGGCTCGTGCTCGCCGCCGACGTCGTCGCTCCCGTGGCCCTGCCGCCGTTCGACAACTCCGCGATGGACGGGTACGCCGTGCGCGCCGCAGACCTGGAGGGCGAGCTGCCCGTCCGGCTGCCGGTCGCCGACGACATCCCCGCGGGCCGCACCCGGCTCACCGCGCTCGAGCCCGGCACGGTGCACCGGATCATGACCGGCGCCCCGGTGCCGCCCGGCGCGGACGCGGTGGTCCAGGTCGAGTGGACCGACGGCGGCACGGGCACCGTGACGATCGAGAAGGCCGTCCTGCCCGGCCAGAACATCCGGACCGCCGGCGACGACGTGCGGGAGGGCGACCCGGTGCTGACCGCGGGCACCGTCCTGCGCCCGTCCACGGTCGGCCTCGCCTCGGCGCTCGGGCTCCCCGTGCTGCCGGTCCGCCGCCGCCCGCGCGTGCTGGTCCTGTCGACGGGCTCCGAGCTGGTCGAACCCGGCCGGCCCCTGGAGCCGGGGCAGATCTACGAGTCGAACGGCATGATGCTCGCTTCCGCCATCCGGGAGGCGGGAGCGGAGGCGGTGCGGCTGGAGTTCGTGCCGGACGACGTGGAGGCGTTCCACCGCGCGTTGGCGCCCCACCTCGGTTCGGTGGACGTGGTCGTGACGTCCGGCGGGGTGAGCGCGGGCGCGTACGAGGTGGTCAAGGACGCCCTGGCGGACCACGACGTGCGGTTCACGAAGGTCGCGATGCAGCCGGGCGGGCCGCAGGGCTGCGGCCGGTACGAGGGCCTGCCGGTGCTGTCGCTGCCGGGCAACCCGGTGAGCGCGCAGGTGTCGTTCGAGGTGTTCGTGCGGCCGGCGCTGCTCGCGTCGATGGGCCACCCGCGGCCGGAACGCCCCACCGCGCGGGCGAGGATCACGACGTCGCTGACGTCCCCCGCGGGCAAGACGCAGTTCCGGCGCGGCCTGCACGACCCGTCGTCCGGCCAGGTCGTGACGCCGGTCGGGGGGCCCGGCTCGCACCTGCTCTCGGCGCTCGCGCTGTCGAACTGCCTGATCGAGGTTCCCGAGGACGTCACCGAACTGGCCGCGGGCTCCGAGGTCACCGTGAGATACCTGCAGTAGTTCCGCAAGACCTGGGGGAAGCAGAAGATGAGAGCAGGACTGGCACTGGCGTTGCTCGGCGGGTTCTTCGTCCTCGCGGTGACGCTGTTCGCGGGCCTGGGAGGGCTGGCGCTCACGCTGTTCCAGCGCGAGGACGTCGTGGGCGGGCTCATGCTCACGGGGCTGGCGCTCGTCCTGGGCGGCCCGCCGCTCGTGGCGATGGCGATCGCGGTGTGGGTGAGCCCGCGTCCCACCGGCGTCGCGCTGACCAGGTCCGCGCATCCCGAGCTCTGGCACCACGTCGACGAGCTGGCGAGGATCGCCGGCACCCGAGGGCCCGACGACATCCGGCTGGTCGGCGAGGCGAACGCGAGCGTGTGGGAGCGCAACGGGACCCGGTACATGGAGCTCGGCCTGCCGTTCGTGGCGGGGATGAGCATCGGCGAGCTCAGGTCGGTGCTCGCGCACGAGCTCGGTCACTACGGCGGCGGGCACACCAAGGTCTCCGCGCTCACGTACCGCGCGACGCTCACCCTCAGGCTCACGACGGAGCGGTTCGACACCCTCGGCGTGCTCTACGCGTGGGCCCGCCTGTACGCCCTGGTCGCCGCCGGGGAGAGCCGCAAGCACGAGCAGTTCGCCGACGAGGTCGCGGTCGCCGCCGCCGGGCGGGAGGCCGCGGCGCGGGCGATGCTGCGGATCGGCCCGGTCACCGAGGCGTGGGACGACTACCTGAGGTGGTACGTCTCGCTCGCCGCCCACGTGGGCCGCACCCCGCCGCTGGTCGAGGGCTTCCGCTCCTACCTCGACCACCCGCGGCGCGTGCACCAGCTGCGCGAGCTGGAACCGGTGCTCGCGGAGCAGGAGCCGACCTCGGTGTTCGACAGCCATCCCCCGATCCGCGAGCGGGTGGCCTCGATGAGGTCGTTCCGGCCGTCCTCGGGGGTCGTGGTGGACGCGGTCGACGAACGCCCCGCCCACGTGCTGCTGCACGGCACACCGCCGGAGCAGGTCGCGGAGCTGGCCGGGGTGTCCGGGCCGCCGGTGACGTGGGAGGAGCTGCCGGCGCTCGCGGGACCCGCCCTGCTGCGCCGGAACGCCGACAAGCTCCGGCACGCGGGCCGCGTGAGCCGGATCGGCGACACCGCCGCCGACGTCCTGACGGCGTTGGAACGGGGCAGGCTGCACGACCTCACCGGGCGTCCGGTCGACGGATCGCTGCGGCAGGAGCAGGTGCACGAGGCCGCTGCCCGTGCCGTGACGGAACTGCTCGGGTGCATGGTGGCCGACCAGCTCGTGACCGCGGGACGCGCGACACCGGAACTCAACTGGGGCGGGCTCTTCGTCCTGCGCATGCCGGACGGAGCTGCGGTCTACCCGGACGACCTCGTCGAACCCGCCGTGCGCGACCCCGGCCGGGTCGCCGACGTGCGGTCGCGGCTGCGGTCCCTCGGAGTGGACGGACTGTGACGGAACGCTCACCGAGCGACGTTGTTCACGCCATGTGACGGGGATTACACTGGTTGCAGGTGCCGGTCGGCCCGTGCATTCGTCGGGGGATGCACGGGCTTACCGGCCACTTGTCCTTCCGGGCAGTCCTCATGGGCGGTTTGGCGTGTTGCCGTAGCGTGATGCCGCCCGACAATCCACGGAAGCTACGGAACCCACAGACACGATGAGCAGCGAGAAGCCCGTCTCCCACTTCCTCGAACTCGCGCGCGGCATGGTGCCGCCGATGCACCCGGCAGGGCGCCCGTTCGTCGCCGGTGCGGCGATCGCGACCCTCCTCGTCCGGCTGCGCTTCAAGCGCCTGGGCGTCGTCCTCGCCCTGGTCACGGCGTGGGTGGCGTGGTTCTTCCGCGAGCCGAAGCGCGTGACGCCGACCCGTCCGAACCTCGCCGTGGCCCCGGCCGACGGCACCGTCTCGCACGTGGTCGACGCCGTCCCGCCGGCCGAGCTCGGCCTGGGCTCGCAGCCGATGACGCGCGTCAGCGTGTTCCTCTCGGTCTTCGACGTGCACGTCCAGCGCGTGCCCGCGGACGGCGAGGTCGTCCAGGTCTCGTACCACCCCGGCAAGTTCCTCTCGGCCGACCTCGACAAGGCCTCCGAGGAGAACGAGCGCAACACCGTGTGGCTGCGCACGGTCGACGGCCACGACCTCGTCGTCGTGCAGATCGCCGGCCTGGTCGCCCGCCGCATCGTGTGCGAGGTCGCCGAGGGCGAGAAGGTCACCGCCGGCCAGACGTACGGCCTCATCCGCTTCGGTTCGCGCGTGGACCTCTACGTCCCGCGCGGCAGCCGTGTCCTGGTCGAGGCAGGCCAGCGCACGATCGGCGGCGAGACCGTTCTCGCCGAACTCCCGGAGGCCTGATGGCTCCCAGCGGGCCCGGCGTTCGCCTGCTGCCGAACGCGATCACGGTCCTCGCCATGTGCTCCGGCCTGTCCGCCGTGCACTTCGCGAACGTCGGCATGTGGGGCGCGGCCATCGCGTCGATCGCGGCAGCGGCCGTCTTCGACGGCCTCGACGGCCGCATCGCCCGCCTGCTGGACGCGACGTCGAAGATGGGCGCGGAGCTGGACTCGCTGGCCGACGCCATCTCGTTCGGCGTCGCGCCCGCCCTCGCGATCTACCTGTGGAAGTTCGAGGGCAACCGCGCCGGCTGGGTCATCGCGCTGATCTTCGCGGTCTGCATGGTGGTCCGCCTGGCCCGCTTCAACACGTTGCTGGAGAAGGAACAACCGCCGTTCGCGAAGGAGTTCTTCGTCGGCGTCCCCGCTCCGGCGGGTGGGTTGTTGCTGCTGCTGCCCCTGATCGTCGAGGAGCAGGTGCGGGCCGACGGCTGGTGGAACAACACCTACGTCGTGAGCGCCTGGACCGTCCTGGTCGCGATGCTGCTGGTGTCGCGCATCCCCACGCTGTCCGTGAAGACCGTGAAGGTGCCGCCGCGCGCGGTCGCGCCTCTTTTGGTGGCCGTGGGTCTCTTGGCGGCCGCGATCATCACGTACCCGCTGGTGGCGTTGATCATCGCGATGGTCGTGTACCTCGCACACCTGCCGTACTCGGTGCGCCGGTACCTGTGGCTGTCGAAGCACCCGGAGGCGTGGACCGTCACCGGGGCTGACCGGCGTGCCATCAAGCGGGCGCACGGGGTGGCGGCTCGTCGGCTCGGGCTGCGTCAGCCTTTGCGCGGCCGTGTCGCCGGTGCGGCCATGCGGGCGGTGCGCCGGCCTCGGCGTGACGTCGCTCCCCAGTCGGCTGCGGACAGCTCGGTGCCCAGCGCCAACGGGCGCCGTCGTTCGTGGCGGCAGTTGGGCTTGAGGCGCCAGCCGAAGCAGTGAGCTGAAACCCGAACGGGCCGGACACGTCGATCGTGTCCGGCCCGTTCGCTCTTCCACGTCGATCAGGTGCGGACGGCCTGCGCCAGGATCTGCTCCTGCGAGAGCACTCCGGCATAGACGCGCACGTCGTCGATCCCGCCCTTCCAGAACGAGCCGGCGGCGGTACTCGGCGAAAGCCTCCCGAACTCCACCACGGCCCCGGTCTGCGCGGAGCCACCCGAGGTGAACGGGACCTTCGTGACGTACACGCCGCTGAAGTAGAGCCGGACCTCTGCGTTGGCCTTGTCGTGCACGGCCGTCAGGTAGGTCCACTCCTGCAGCTCGACGCCGTACCTGGTCTCGACGGTGGTGCCGCCCACCACGAACTCCCAGGTCTTCGAGGTTCCGCCGTACCTCAGGTCGAGCAGCGAGGTGCCGTTGTGCACCAGGCTCACGACCGTGCGGTCCTCGTCCTCGCGCGTGGCGGTGTCCAGCCGGGCCCACGCGGAGATCGAGTAGGAACGGTCCGTGCGGATTCCCGGCGCCGGGCCCGAGACGTGGGCCTCTCCGTCCTGCTCCTGACCTGCCTCGTCCGGTCCGTTGAACCTCAACGACGTGTCGTCGTGGTCGAGCTCCCAGCCGGTCTTGCCGCTGAGTGGCGCGACCGCGCCGGTGACCTCGTCCCGGGTGCCGCCACCGGTGCCTTCGTTGAACCGGTAGTGGGCGCGGAGGCCGACCTGCCCGGCGAGCGTCTTGACCTCGGCCTCGTTCAGCGTTCGCGCGTAGACCTTGACCTCGTCGACCGCGCCGGGCGCTCCGCCGGCCTCCACGCCGTTCCACCTGTGCCGTCCGACCAGCAGCTGCGACGCCTGCCAGCCCTCCACCCCGGTGACCTGCCCCTGCCCGACGCCGTCGACGTAGAGGCTGAGGGTCCGGGTCGTGACCTCGTAGGTGCCGGCCAGGTGCGTCCAGACGCCGGTCTCCGCCGGGGCCTGCGAGTGGGCCACCCGCACCGCGGTCCTGTCCGCGGTCGTCATCCCGAACGCCCAGCGCCCCACCGCGGCGTCGAGGTAGAGGCCGGCGCTGAACGCGGTGCCGTCCGCGGTGGCGACGACGGCGCGGTCGGCGCTGCCGTCGTCCACCTTCACCCACGCCGACAGGCTGAAGTTCTTCGACGTGTCGGCCAGGGCCGGACCGCTGAGGTGGTCCTGCGGGTCACCCAGCGCGGCACCCCTGCCCGAGTAGCCGGTCGAGGCCAGGTCCGGACTTCCGTGCGGCATCAAGGCGTTGGCGCCGTTGGCGTCCGTCAGCGTGCCGTCCAACCGCCAGTGCGCCGCGGGGTGCCCGCCCGCGAGCACGTAGAACCCGTACGACGGGACCTGGGAGTAGCCCTCCCGCGTCACCGCGCTGACGAAGATCTCGTGCTGACCCGAGACGCGCGGCGTCCACCGGATCGTCGCCTTGCCGTCGGCGTCGGCGAGGACCTCCTTGTCGAGGAAGCCCGCGTCGTTGGTGAACGAGTAGACGTACTTCAGCACGTCGTAGTCCGCGTCCAGCTCGAACGCGCCCGCCACCCCGACACCACCACCCGGCTGCGACGGCGGGTACTGCTGGGAGTGCACCCGAGGTGCGGGCACGGGCTCGGCCGCGGCGTGCGCGACAGGTGCCGTGAGACCGGCCGAGACGGCCAGTGCGAGAGCGAACGCGGCCATGCGAAAGCCGCGCGCCGGTTGATGGCGCATGAGCGGTGATCCCCCAGGTGTTGTCACGACCGAGCCCCCAGCCCGGATCATGACAACCGTAGCGTTCCGGCCTGTCCGGTGAGGAAGTCCGTTCAGGGCAATCACGGACCGCCGCGGACGCTCGTTCCCGGCTGCCCGTTCGCCGGGGAACGCGGGACTCGGGGAGGAACTAGAGTCGTCTTCGTGATCACGCTGACGGCTCGCCTGTCCCCGTCCGCACTGGACACCCGGCGCGGTGTCGTCCGCCTCCACCCCGAGGTGCTCGACGCGCTGGGCCTGCGCGCCTGGGACGCGGTGAAGCTGACCGGTGCGCGGGTGAGCGCCGCGCTGGCCGCCTCCGGGGAGCAGCCGCCCGGCGTGGTCCTGGTCGACGACGTCACGCTCACGAACCTCGGCGTGGTCGAGGGTTCCGAGATCGTCGTCGCGCCGGTGCAGGTGGCGCCGGCGCGTTCGATCACCGTCGCGGGTTCGCGTCTCGCGACCACGGCGCTGACGCCGGAGCACGTGCGCCTGGCGTTGACGGGCAAGGTCATCACCGTCGGCGACAACGTCTCGCTGCTCCCCCAGGACCTCGCGCCGCCGCCCGGTACCAACGTCTCCGAAACGCGCCGCAAGCTGTCCAACGCCATCGGCATGACGTGGACCAACGAGCTCATCACCATCACCTCGACCGACCCGGCGGGCCCGGTGGCCGTGCAGCCGTCGAGCGTCGTCGGCTGGCGCTCGGCCTCGGCCCCCGCCGCCGAGGTGACTCCGGTGGTCGTGCAGGAGAAGCACGAGGCGCTCCCCGTCGCCGACCTGGTGGGCCAGCGCGAACAGGCCCGCCGGCTGACCGAGTGGCTGGAGCTGATGTTCCGCCAGCCCGAACTCCTCACGAGGCTGGGTGCCTCCGCCCGCCTCGCCGCGATGATCAGCGGCCCCGAAGGCGTCGGCAAGGCGACGCTGGTCCGCGCGGTGGCCCGTTCCGTGGACGCCACGGTCGTCGAGCTCGCCTGCCCGAGCATCGCCGTGCTGGAACCGGGCGCCATGGCGAAGCAGCTCGGCGACGCGATCGCGGGCGTCCCCGAACAGCCCACGGTCCTGCTCCTGACCGACATCGACGCCCTGCTGCCCACCGCACCCCCACCGGTCGCGACCGTCGTCCTCGACATCCTGCGCACGGCGATCTCCCGCCCGAACCTCGCCCTGGTCGTCACCTCGGCCCGCGCGGAGTCGGTCGACGCCCGCCTGCGGGCCCCGGACCTGGTGGACCGCGAACTGGCGCTGCCCCTCCCGGACGCCGCGGGCCGGACCGAGCTGCTGAGGGTCCTGCTCCGCGAGGTCCCCCTGGAGTCCGATGTGGACTTCGGCGAGGTGGCCGCCCGCACGCCGGGCTTCGTGGCGGCGGACCTCTGCGCCCTGCGCCGCGAGGCAGCCGTCCGGGCCGCCCTGCGCCAACGCGAGGTGGCGGAACCCCGCGTGGGCCAGGAAGACCTGCTGGGCGCCCTCAACACCGTCCGCCCGATCTCGATGTCCGCCTCGGACACCGTCCAGACCGGAGGCCTGAGCCTCGAGGACGTGGGCGACATGGTCGAGGTCAAGCAGGCCCTCACCGAAGCGGCCCTCTGGCCCCTGCGCTACCCGGACTCCTTCGCCCGCCTGGGAGTCGACCCCCCGCGAGGCGTCCTGCTCTACGGCCCACCGGGATGCGGCAAGACGTTCCTGGTCCGCGCCCTGGCAGGCACGGGCCAGCTCAACGTCCTGACCGTCAAGGGCGCGGAACTGATGGACAAGTTCGTCGGCGAGTCGGAACGAGCGGTCCGCGAACTCTTCCGCCGGGCAGCCGACGCCGCCCCTGCCCTCGTCTTCCTGGACGAGGTGGACGCCCTGGCCCCACGCCGAGGCCAGTCGTCGGACGCGGGCGTGGCGGACAGGGTCGTAGCCGCCCTCCTGACCGAGCTGGACGGCGTGGAACCCCTGCGCGACGTGGTCGTGATCGCCGCGACGAACCGCCCGGAACTGATCGACCCGGCCCTGCTCCGCCCAGGCCGCCTGGAACGTCTCGTCTACGTCCCGCCACCGGACGCGGACGCCAGGACGGAAATCCTGAAAGCCGCCTCCCGCAACACCCCGCTGGCAGCGGACGTGGACCTCCACACCCTCGCGGCCGAGTTGGAGATGTACTCGGCAGCGGACTGCGCGGCCCTGGTCCGCGAGGCAGCGCTGACCGCGATGCGCGAGTCCCTGGACGCGGCCGAGGTGACCCAGACCCACCTGGCGAAGGCCCGCGAGGTGGTGCGCCCGTCACTGGACCCGATGCAACTGGCATCACTGGCGATGTACGCGACAGGCCGCTGAGAGAACAGCAGGAGCGCGAAGCCGAAGGCGAGCCCTTGCTTTTGGCTTTCAGGCGGCCCCGCCGGTGGGGTATCCCGTCACGAGTCGCACCTCAGCTCTTGCTGCATCTGAGGGGGAGGGTCAAGTCGACACGCTTTTCGTCGACTTGACCCTCCCCCTCGGATGTGGCCAGCTCCTGGTGTGGCTCGTGACGGGACACCCCACCGGCCACCACCCCGCAACGGACGCAACCGGCAGCCGCCCAACGCAACAGGCGTGCCATCAACCCGCTCAAGGCGCGGGCCCCCCGATCAGATTGCCGGGGGTCTGGGGGCAGCGCCCCCAGGGGGAAGCACGCAACGCAACCAGGCCGCACGCAACAGCGGAAAACAACCAGGCCGCAAGCAACGGACCAACCGTCACTTGTTCTTCGAAGCACCCTGGAAGTCGTTGGTGACGATCAGGATGATCCCCGCGGCAGCGGACTGGATCCCGTCGAACCGGGGCTCCACCCGGGCCCGCAACAACCCGGCCAGCTCCCGGGCGGAAGCCTCTTCGTCGGTCCCGGGCCGGAAGTACACGGTCGTGGTCGGGATGGTCCCGGACGAGTAGTTGCCGGTCTCGGCGACAGTCCACCCGTTGGCCCTGACCTCGTCGGAGGCCTTCGAAGCCAGCCCGGTCACGGTCGAGTTGTTGTAGACCCGGACCGGCACCTTCGCCACGCCGGGCTGGGTGACCGGAGGCGGCGGCACCGCGGAGGTCGCGGGTGACGACGTCGTCGCGGCCGGAGGCGCCGACGACGGTGTCGAGGCAGGCGCGGAGGACGCGGGTGTGGACGCGGGCGGCTGCTCGGAAGCGGTCGGCCCGCTGGAGGTCGCCGCAGGCGGCGCGGACGAGGTCCCCTCGGCGGCCGGGGGCGCGTCGGAGTCACCGCCGAACAGGCTGATGACACCGATCACCAACGCCACGGCGGCGACGCCGAGCAGGGCGAAGCCGGCGGCCTTGGCCGGACGGGACGGGCTTGCGGACTCGGGGGAGGTCATCAGTCCTCGGTGCTCCTGGCGCGTGCGCGAACCCTCTGACGGCCTGTCCGCACGCCGCGCAACCGCTTCACCAGCATCGGGTCGGCCGCCAGGGCGGCTTCTTTCTCAACGAGGTCGTTGAGCAGCTGGTAGTACCGGGTCGCCGACATGTCGAACAGTTCCCTGATGGCCTGTTCCTTGGACCCCGAGTACTTCCACCACTGGCTCTCGAACGCGAGCATCGTGCGTTCGCGGCTGGTCAGCCCGTCAGCGGAGGTGAGCGTCTCGGCGTGATCCATCTGGCTCCCCACGGTCGCCACACCATCTCAGGTGCGGGCAATTCAATCACGTGATCGTTCCAACCTACCGCGCGACACCGACAGTTTTGGACGGCTTAAAGTTCAGCCATGGCCGTCCACCGCATCCGCATCGCCGGCGACCCCGTGCTCCACAACCCGACGCGCGAGGTCACCGAGTTCGACACCGAGCTGAAAACCCTCGTCGACGACATGTTCGAGACGATGGCGGCGGCTCGCGGAGTGGGGCTCGCGGCCAACCAGATCGGCGTCGACCTGCGGGTCTTCGTCTACGACTGCCCGGACGACGAGGGCGTGCAGCACCGCGGTGTGATCTGCAACCCCGTGCTCGAGACCGACGGGGTCCCGGAGACCATGCCGGACCCGGAAGACGACTTCGAGGGCTGCCTGAGCGTGCCCGGCGAGGCGTACCCGACCGGACGCGCCCGTTGGGCGAAGGTGACCGGCGTGGGCCTCGACGGCCAGCCGTTCGAGGTCGAGGGCACCGGCTTCTTCGCCCGCTGCCTGCAGCACGAGACGGACCACCTGAACGGCTACCTCTACACCGACCGCCTCGTCGGCCGGTACAAGAAGGAGGCCAAGCGGATGCTGCGCGACAACGAGTGGGGCGTGCCGGGCCTCTCGTGGGACCCGGCAGACCCCGCGAACTTCGACGACGACGAGGACTAGGACCGGGGCCGGAGCACCGACTCCACCTGCGCCAGCTCGTCCGCCGTCAACGCACCGAACGCCAGCGCGCCCGCGTTCTCCTCGACCTGCTCCACGGTCCGCACGCCCGGGATCGGGACCAGCCGGGGAGAACGCGCCCAGAACCACGCCAGCGCGCCCTGCACCAGCGTCCGCCCGCCCGAGGTCAGCACGTCGCGCACGGCCTCCCGCGCCCGGAAGTACTCCGGTGACGGCTTCCCGTCGACGAAGAACCGCAGCCAGGCCGGGTTCGTGACGCGCACGTCGTCCTCGGGCAGCGCGGTGAACGTCTCCCGCGCCAGCAGCCCCATCGCGAGCGGTCGCCGGCACAGCACCGCGAAGTCGCCCGCGTACATCTCCGGGTTGTCGAACAGCACGTTGATGTCCGCCTGCGCGGCGATGCCGTGCTCGCCCTCGCAGAAGAACCGCGCCCGCTCGACGTCGTCCGTGCTCCACCCGTACGCGCGGATCTTGCCTGCGGCGACCAGCGCCTCGCACTCGTCCCTCAGCAGCGCGGCCTCCTCCAGCGGGAGGTCGCCGACGTGCAGCTGGTACAGGTCGATCCGGTCGGTGCCCAGCCGCCGCAGCGACCCCTCGACGGCGCGGCGCAGGTACTCGACGGACCCCTCGTTGCCGGTCATCCGGCGCGTCGCGGCGTCGAAGCCGCAGCCCCACTTCGTGGCGATCAGCACCTGGTCACGCATGCCCGCAAACGCTTGCCCGACGAGCGTCTCCGCGTGCCCGCAGCCGTAGACGTCCGCCGTGTCGAACAGCGTCACGCCGAGCTCCACCGCGCGCCTCAGCGCCTTCACCGACTGGCCGTCGTCGGACGGTCCCCAGCCGACCTGGGCGCCGTCCGGGCCGAGGAACGGCCCACCCATCGCCCACGTGCCGAATCCCAGCTTCCCCAGTTCCAAGGTCATGGGGACACCGAACATCCTGGAGCGCGCTCCAGGTCAAGAAAGAAGTTGCGGCCACCGGCGACCATCGGGGCATGCCCCTCGACGACATCGTCGCCTTCGTCGCGGCCTCGTTCCTCATCGCGCTGTCGCCAGGACCCGGCACGGCCGTGGTCCTGCGACAGTCGGTGCACGGGCGAAAAGCCGCGCTGGCGACGGTGTTCGGCATGGAGGTCGGCGTCGCCTGCTGGGCCGTCGCCGCGGCGCTGGGCATGTCCGTGCTGCTCACGGCGTCCGAGATCGCCTACCACGGGCTGCGGATCGCCGGAGCGGTCTTCCTGGTCCACCTGGGTGTGAAGGCCCTGATCAGCAGGAGCCTGCCGGGCGCCGCACCCCCGCCCGCGAGCCGCGCGTTCCGCAGCGGCCTGGTCGTGAACCTCGCCAACCCGAAGCTCGGCGTGTTCGCGATCTCGTTCCTACCGCAGTTCGTGCCTGCCGGGGAGGCCGGCCAGGGGGTTCTGCTCCCCCTCGCCGTCGGGTGGGTCCTGATCGACACCGTCTGGTACCTGGTCATCGTGGCGGTCCTGCACACCGTCCGCGGCTGGCTGGGCAGGCCCCGCGTCCGTCCCGCGCTCGAGAAGCTGTCGGGCTGCGTGCTGCTGGCGCTCGGAGTCCGGCTGGTACTCGACCCGCGTTGAGATCGGGTCACCGCCCCGGCGCCAGAAGAGCTCGGGCAGCCCGGCCAGCTCGGCGAAGGTGTGGCAGGCGGCCATCGACGCGTAGCCGCCGGCCAGCACGTGCGCGCGGATCCGGTCCAGCCGCCCGAACTCGACCACCTCACCGGCGATCAGGAACGGCAGCACGAGCTGCCAGGCCTGCACCACGGCCGGACGACGCCGGTGAGGTGCGCGCAGGGCCGCACGAGCCACGCGCAGGAGGTGCTCGTTCGCGCTCATCGTGCTCGGGTGGGCCGTGTGGTCCCAGCTCCAGCGGCGTTCCTCGGTGACCGCGCACCGCACGCACTCGACCGGCCCGGTGCCCAGTTCGGCACCGCAGCGCGAGCACGCGAGCAGCGTCATCGCCCAGTCCACGCACGTCCAGGGGTGCTGGCCGACGTCGGCTGAGGTCACCAGCTCGGCGAGTTCGCGGTCCGCGAGCTGCGACGACATCCGCAGCGCCTCCCAGTCGGCGAGCCAGAACTGGTCGAGCAGCTCCGCGCAGAAGCCGCAGTCGGGGTAGCCGCGACCCGCGAGGTCACCGCAGGAAGGGCATGCCGAGACGACGGCGGGGCGCTGACCGCGACGCGCGCCGGGCGGGAACGGCTGATGATCCGCCACGCGAGAAGATTAGGGGCAAACCACGCCCTTGGCAGCGGCGGCGCGCTCTGACTATGGTCGGTTCTCGACAACTCAACACAACGCGGGAGCTCGCGCCTGAGCGGGCTGAGAGGGTGACTGGCCGTCGTGCCGGTGTCACCGACCGCCTGAACCTGACCGGGTAATGCCGGCGTAGGGAGGAATGTCGTGACGGCACTTGACGACCGTTCGGTCAAGCCCAGTGTGACCACCGGCCCGATCTCGGGCTCGCGCAAGGTGTACCGCGAGGTGTCCCCGGACATCCGCGTGCCCTACCGCAGGGTGGAGCTGACCAACGGCGAGCATGTCGATCTCTACGACACTTCCGGTCCGTATACCGACGACAACGCGACCATCGACGTCCACAGTGGACTGCCCGACCTGAGGTCGGGGTGGGTCGCGGCACGTGAACCGATCGGCGGAGCCGTCAGCCAGCTCGCGTACGCGAAGGCCGGGATCATCACCCCGGAGATGCGCTACATCGCCGCGCGGGAGAACCTCGACGCCGAGTTCGTGCGCGACGAGGTGGCCATCGGACGTGCGGTGATCCCGTTGAACCGCAAGCACCCCGAGGCCGAGCCGATGATCATCGGCAAGAAGTTCCTCGTGAAGATCAACGCCAACATCGGCAACTCCGCGGTGTCGTCGTCGATCGAGGACGAGGTCGAGAAGATGGTGTGGGCGACCCGCTGGGGCGCCGACACGATCATGGACCTGTCCACCGGCAAGCGGATCCACGAGACGCGCGAGTGGATCCTGCGCAACTCCCCCGTCCCGGTCGGCACCGTGCCGATCTACCAGGCGCTGGAGAAGGTCAACGGCGATCCGGAGAAGCTGTCGTGGGAGGTCTACCGCGACACGGTGGTCGAGCAGTGCGAGCAGGGCGTCGACTACATGACCGTGCACGCGGGCGTGCTGCTGCGGTACGTGCCGCTGACGGCCAAGCGCGTCACGGGCATCGTCTCGCGCGGCGGTTCGATCATGGCCGCGTGGTGCCTCGCGCACCACAAGGAGAGCTTCCTCTACACGCACTTCGAGGAGCTGTGCGACATCCTGCGCACCTACGACGTGACGTTCTCGCTGGGTGACGGGCTGCGGCCCGGCTCCATCGCGGACGCCAACGACGAGGCGCAGTTCGCGGAGCTGCGGACGCTGGGCGAGCTGACGCACATCGCGCGCGCCAAGGACGTCCAGGTGATGATCGAGGGCCCCGGCCACGTGCCGATGCACAAGATCGCCGAGAACGTCCGGCTGGAGGAGGAGTGGTGCGGCGAGGCGCCGTTCTACACCCTCGGGCCGCTGGCCACGGACATCGCGCCGGCGTACGACCACATCACGTCCGCGATCGGCGCGGCGCAGATCGGCTGGCTCGGCACCGCGATGCTCTGCTACGTCACGCCGAAGGAACACCTCGGCCTGCCGAACCGCGACGACGTGAAGACCGGCGTGATCACGTACAAGATCGCCGCGCACTCCGCCGACCTCGCGAAGGGCCACCCGGGAGCCCAGGACTGGGACGACGCGCTGTCGAAGGCGCGCTTCGAGTTCCGCTGGGAGGACCAGTTCAACCTGTCGCTCGACCCGGACACCGCGCGCTCGTTCCACGACGAGACGCTCCCCGCGGAACCGGCGAAGACGGCGCACTTCTGCTCGATGTGCGGGCCGAAGTTCTGCTCCATGAAGATCACGCAGGACGTGCGGCGCTACGCCGAGGAACGCGGACTGTCCACTGTGGAGGCGATCGAGGCGGGCATGGCGGAGAAGTCCGGCGAGTTCGCCGACACGGGCGGCAAGGTCTACCTCCCGGTCGTGGAGACTTCGTGACGCGCACGCCACCCAGGGCCCTCACCATCGCCGGAAGCGACTCCGGCGGTGGTGCGGGCATCCAGGCCGACCTCCGCACGCTGTTCGCGTGCGGGGTGCACGGCTGCGTCGCGCTGACAGCGGTGACGGTCCAGAACTCGCTGGGCGTCACGGGGGTCTCCGAGATCCCGGCCGACGTCGTGGCGGCGCAGGTCGTCTCGGTGGCCGAGGACATCGGCGTGCAGGCCGCGAAGACCGGCATGCTGGCGTCGGCGCGGATCATCGAGGCCGTGGCGCCGGCGCTGGACCGCGTCGGCATCGGCTCGGGGAAGATCCCGTTCGTCGTCGACCCGGTCTCGGCGTCCATGCACGGCAACCAGCTCCTGGCCGACAACGCCCTGGACGCGTTGCGCGGCCTGATGTTCCCGCGCGCGACGCTCGTGACGCCGAACCTCGACGAGGTCGAGCTGATCACCGGCATCGAGGTGCGGGACCGCGAGGACCAGCGCGTGGCGGCGAAGGCGTTGCACGCCCTGGGCCCGGAGTGGGTGCTCGTGAAGGGCGGCCACATGTGGGACGACCCGGAGTGCCTCGACCTGCTCTACGACGGCAGCGAGTTCATCGAGCTGCCCGGTCCGCGCTACGACACCGGGAACACGCACGGCAGCGGTGACACGCTCGCGTCGTCGATCAGTGCCGCGCTCGCCCACGGCGCCTCGGTGCCGGAGGCGGTGCGCTTCGGCAAGGACTTCATCACGAGGTCCGTCGAGACCGCCTACCCGCTGGGTGCCGGTGTCGGGCCGGTGTCCCCGTTCTGGAAGCTCGACAGGTAGCGGGCGTACATCGCCCTCAGGTCGGTGGTCTCGGGATCGAGCAGCCAGACCGTCAACGCGCCTTCCAGGAACGCGACCAGCTCCACCGCGGCCGCTTCGCCGAGCACTCGGGCGAAGTGGCCGCGCAGCAGGCGGTTGCGAGCCCGGAACCGGTGCGTGACCTCGTCGTCGCGCACCAGGTGCTCGGCCTGCAGCACGGCGTGCAGCGTCGCCAACCCCTTGTGCGCCATCGTGTGTTCGGCGTCGGCGAGCAAAGCCTCCACCAGGTCGCCGCCGGTGACGCGCGCGGCCGCCCGTGCGTCGAACTCGTCCAGGACCGCCTTGAGCAGGTTCTCCTTGGACCCGAAGTGGTGGATCACCGCCGACGGCGTGACGCCGGCCTTCTTGGCGATGGCCGCGACCCCGGTACCCGCGTACCCGTTGGCGCCGAACAGTTCTATTGCGGCGTCAACGATCTCGCGGCGTCGCTCGGCCGAACAACCATGCAGGAAAATGAGGCCGGGGCAGAGCTGGTCATCCCCGCGCCGATCGACGACGTGGGTGCCGGCGGACTCCGGGGCTACGCCCGCTGGAACCCGGTCAGGGAGTACACGCAGGTGAAGGGCGTGCGCACGAAGGTGAAGGCGGCCGAGGGCACGCCGTTCGAACGCGACTTCGAGGGAGAGCTGGTCTCCGTCGAGCCGTACACCGTCGCGTCCCGGGGTGGCGGTCCGGAGACGTGCTCCGGCCGCCACCGCTGGAAGCGCCGCGAGGTGCTGGTCGCGGAGTTCGACGCCTTCAACCAGGCGCTGCGGCGGGTCTGCACCGCCGGGCGCTGAACGGCGGTGCTACTTCGGCTCTTCGCCGACCAGGGTCTCCAGCGCGTCCAGGGCGTTCACCAGAGCGGCGACGTGCTCCGGTGTGAGCTGCTCGATCCGGCGCTGCAGTTCGCGCACCCGCGCGGACCGCACGCCGGACACCATCGTCTCGCCCTCGGGCGTGGGGGTGGCGAGCCACGCGCGGCCGTCCTGCGGATCGGGTTCGCGCTTGACGTACCCGGCCTCGACCAGCGCGGCGACGATGCGGGACAGCGTCGGGGGCGCCACGCCCTCCTTGTTCGCCAGGTCGCCGAGGCGCATGGGGCCGCACCGGGCGAGCGTCGCCAGCGCGGAGACCGCACCGGGACCGAGCCCGGGGGAACCGGTGCGTCGCAGCAACCGGGCCAGCCGGCCGATCGCCAGGTACAGACGCGCGGTCGCGTCCTCGACCTCGGCGTCAATGGGGGCCGTCACGGCTTGTCGTCCTCCTCGGCGGGATTTCAGGTAGTGCTCAATCATCCCCCAACACGTGAGTACCCACGGTAGCGACTCAGAGACCCGGCGAGGACGCTTGGGCCCAAAAGCGCCGCGGAATCCTTCCGGCCAGCCGCGCCAGACGTCCGCCCTCGACCGCGCAACGCATGGCGGCGCCCATGCGTTCCGGGTCCTGAGCACGGGTGACGGCCGTCGCCAGCAGCACCGCCGAGCAGCCGAGCTCCATCGCGAGCGCCGCGTCGGACGCCGTGCCGATACCCGCGTCGAGGACGACGGGAACGCCGGCGCGCGAGGTGATCAGCTCGATGTTGTGCGGGTTGCGGATGCCGAGACCCGTTCCGATGGGCGAGCCCAGCGGCATGACCGCGGCGCAGCCGACGTCCTCCAGCTTGCGCGCCAGCACCGGGTCGTCGTTGGTGTACGGCAGGACGACGAAGCCCTCGTCCACCAGCCGCTCGGCGGCGTCCAGCAGCTCGACCGGGTCCGGCAGCAGGGTCTCCTCGTCGTGGACGACCTCGAGCTTGACCCAGTTCGTCTCCAGCGCCTCCCGCGCGAGCTGCGCGGTCAGCACGGCCTCCGCGGACGTGCGGCAGCCCGCGGTGTTGGGCAGCACCTCGATCCCCAGGCGCCGCAACAGCTCCAGCACACCGGTCCGGCCCGCCGCGTCGACCCGGCGCATCGCCACGGTCGTCAGCTCGGTGCCGGACGCGACGAGCGCCCGTTCCAGCACCGAGAGGTTCGCGGCACCGCCGGTGCCGGTGATGAGCCTCGACCGGAACTCCCGGCCCGCGATGATCAGCGGATCGTCCACGTCAGCCTCCCTGGACCGCGGTCAGCACCTCGACCACGCCGCCGTCCGGCACGATCGTGGAACCCCACAACGCCTTCGGCACCACGGCGCCGTCGAGCGCCACGGCCACGCCCTTGTCGGGCGCCCCCACCAACGCGACGACCGCGGCCACCGACGTGCCGTCCGCCAAGTCGCGGGAGGTCCCGTTCACCTGTGCCTTCACGAACTTCCTCCCTGCAGGAGCTGAACCACGAGCCGAGCGGTGTGCGGAGCGAGCAGCAGTCCGTTGCGGTGGTGACCCGTCGCGGCGATGACACCGGGTTCGAGCCAGCGCACGACCGGCACGTTGTCCGGGCTGCCCGCCCGGAATCCCACGGCGGCCTCGGCGAGCGCGTACTCGGCGATGCCCGGCAGCACGGTTTCCGCGTCCCGCAACAGGTCCCGCACGCCCGCGACGGACACGTCGGTGTCGAACCCGGCCTCGTACTGGGTGGCGCCGACGACCAGCCCGTCGTCGCGCGGCACCAGGTACACCGGCCGTCCGGAGACGAGCGCGCGGATGGTGTGGCGAGGGGGCGGCAACGCGCCGGGACGGTGCGTGAGCCGCAGGATCTCGCCCTTGACCGGCCGGATCACGCCCCTGAGCGCGGGGTGCAGCTCGCCGCTCCACGCCCCGGCGGCGATCACCGAGACCCGTCCCTCCACATCGGACACGACACCGGCGTCGAGGCACGCCCTGCGCAGGGCGGAGAGCAGCAGGCGGTTGTCGACGGCGAGGTCGCCGGACGCGAACACGCCACCGCGCACCGCCGGTCCCAGCGAGGGTTCGAGAGCGCGGACCTCCCGCGAGGTCAGCACCTGCCCCGCGTGCCGCAGGTCGGCGAGGTCACCCGGTTGCGTGCCGACCGCCAGCGTCCCGGCGGTGAACAGCGGGACACCGATCGACGAGGCGAACCCCGGCCACATCGCGAGGGCCTCGACCCCCTGTGCCACCACGGCTTCCTCGCCCGGCCACGCCTCCGTGAGAGGCGCCAGCATGCCGCCCGCGACCCGCGAACCCGCGTGCGGCGAACCGAGGTCGGACACGGAGGCGGAGAACCCGGCCCGTGCCGCGGCGAGGGCCACGGACAGGCCGATGACGCCGCCACCCCGGACGGCCACTTCCACACTGCTCAAGGCATTCACGCTCCCTGCGCCGGCATGACCCGGATCAGGTTCGACGGTCGGAGCGAACCACGCTCCCTCTCAGCCCGGTGTTCTCCAGGCTCCCGTGCGGACCGACTTCAACATAACGGTTAACGTGCGTGCGTGCCAGGACTCGACGGAAACCTGATCAGGCAACGACTCGCCGACGCGACGCTCTACCTCTGCACACCGGACCGGCCGGACCTGGCCGAGTTCGCGGACGCGGTCCTCGCGGGCGGCGTCGACATCATCCAGCTGCGGGACAAGTCACTGGAGGCGAAGCAGGAGATCGAGGCGCTCGAGGTCCTCGCCGAGGCCACCGAGCGCCACGGGAAGCTGCTCGCCGTCAACGACCGCGCGGACATCGCCCACGCGGTCGACGCCGACGTGCTGCACCTGGGTCAGGACGACCTGCCCGTCCCGCTCGCCCGCCGGATCGTCGGCGACGAGGTGGTGATCGGCCGGTCCACCCACGACGTCGGCCAGATGACCGAGGCCGCCGCGGAGCCCGGCGTGGACTACTTCTGCACCGGGCCGTGCTGGCCGACCCCGACCAAGCCGGGCCGTCCGGCGCCGGGGCTCGACCTCGTCCGCGCCACGAGGACCGACCGCCCGTGGTTCGCGATCGGCGGCATCGACCTCGCCAACCTCGCCGAGGTGAAGGCCGCGGG
Source organism: Lentzea sp. CC55 (assembly GCF_021056325.1). NCBI lineage: Bacteria > Bacillati > Actinomycetota > Actinomycetes > Pseudonocardiales > Pseudonocardiaceae > Lentzea > Lentzea sp. CC55. The sequence continues at coordinate 467,038 of NZ_JAJCXE010000022.1, forward strand.
CGCCACCAGGGTCGTCGTCGTCCGGGCCGTCACCGACGCCGAGGACCCGCGCAAGGCAGCCGAGTCGTTCAAATTCGAACTTGATCGTTGAAATTTGAACAAAACGGCGTACGCTCGAAGACGTGAGCGCACCAGTGCTGTACCTGAGCCACGGGGCACCCCCGCTGGCCGATGACGAGACGTGGACCGGAGAGCTCCGTGCCTGGTCCGCCACCCTCCCGCGCCCGGAGGCCGTGCTCATGGTCTCCGCGCACTGGGAGGAGGCGCCGACGACCATCGGCGCGACCACGACCGTGCCGCTGGTCTACGACTTCTGGGGCTTCCCCCAGCGCTACTACGAGGTGACCTACGAGGCGCCGGGCGCGCCGGAGCTCGCCGAGGACGTCCGCAAGCTGCTCGGCGGCCACGTCGAGCAGGACGAGGAACGCGGTCTCGACCACGGCGCCTACGTGCCGCTGAAGGAGATGTTCCCGGACGCCGACGTGCCGGTGCTGCAGATGTCGATGCCCACGCTCGACCCGCGCGAGCTGCACGAGATCGGCCGGAAGCTCGCGCCGCTGCGGGACCGGAACGTCCTCATCGTCGGCAGCGGCTTCATGACGCACAACCTCAGCTGCGTGAACTTCCCGGCCGGACCGGACTACGAGCCGCCGTCGTGGTCGAAGGAGTTCGACGACTGGGCGCACCAGCAGCTCGCCAACGGCGACGTGGACGCGTTGCTCGACTTCCAGGTGAAGGCGCCCGCCGCCGGGATCGCGCACCCGCGGACCGAGCACTTCGCACCGCTCTTCGTGGCGCTGGGCGCCGCGAGCGACGAGAAGGCGCGCACCAGCGTCGAGGGCTTCTGGTACGGCCTGTCGAAGCGGTCGGTGCAGTTCAGCTAGCCGCCCCCCTCCAGGAACAGGGTGGCGAGCCTCCGCGCGATGGCGGGCGTCGGGTTGCGGACGCCCCCACCGGCCATCAGCACGAGCACCACGGCGTCGACCGAGAAGTCGGCGCGCAACCGCCCGGTCGCCTTCGCCCTGCAAGATCGTGCTGGTCTGAGAACGCGAGAGCGCCGCGGCACCGAGGTGCCGCGGCGCTCCGCACCGAGTTCTAGCCCCGCGTGAGGGTCAGGCCCCAGCGCGACAGGATCGGGTTGACCGGCTGGAAGTAGGTCGTGCCGCCGGACGAGCAGTTGCCCGAACCACCGGACGTCACGCCCTGGGCCTGGCCGAAGCCCGAGCCCGCCACCCACGAACCACCGGAGTCACCCGGCTCCGCGCAGGCGTTGGTGCGGGTCAGGCCGCGCACGGTGCCCTGCGGGTAGTTCACGGTCTGGTTGTAGGCCTGGACGGTGCCGCAGCGCCATCCGGTCGTCGAACCCGAACGGCAGATCTGCGCGCCGATCGCCGCCACGGTGGAGCCCTGGACGATCACGTTCGTGCCGTTGTAGCGGTTGACCCACGGGCGCGGGGTCCAGTTCGCGTTGGTGCGGACCCAGGCCATGTCGCTGCCGGGGAACACCGAGCCGGCGAACGAGCCGGCCGCGACGCGGTTGTAGCCGGAGACGGAGGTGCCCGTCGTGCCGCAGTGGCCCGCGGTCACGAAGCCGCCGGTCACGGAGAAGCCGAGCGAGCAACGGCCGCCGCTGCCCATGTAGATGGCGTCACCACCACGCAGGTCGTAGAGCGTCGTGGGGCTCTCGGAGACCTCCTCGACCTTGACGGTCGAGCCGATGGACTTCGCGGTGGCGATGAAGCTCTCCGCCGCGGCGTCGCGGGTGTTCTTGTTGACCTCGACCACGACGGAGTTCGACTTCTCGTCGACGCGCCAGCTGGTGATCGACTTGGGGGCGTTCATGACGTCGAGGACCGACTTGGTCCCGGTGAGCTGGGTGAGCGAGTTCTTCACCACCGTGGTGTCCGCGCCGGTCACGGAGAGTCCCGGCTTGGTCACCGCGACGGTCAGTCTGCCGCTCGCCTGGTCGATCCACGCTCCACCGAACGCATCGCCGAGGGACGCCTTGGCGGCCTCCGCGATTTCGCTCGACTTCTGGTCAGAGGCCAACCGGACGCGGGCCTGGTCAGCGTTCAGGCCCAAATCACGTTCGACCGCTTGGAGCAATTCAGCCGGGTAGCTCTCCGTATCGGAACCGGTTGGGGCGACTGGTGCAGCAGGGGCGCCAAACGCCGGTACGCTGAGAGCAGTCACGACTCCGGTGGCGAGCAACACGGCACCGGTAACACGGGCCGCACGCGTGCGGTTCATCAAGCGTCTCCCTCACTTTCGGGTGCAGGGGAACCCGAGAGTCGGTTGCAGGGACCTCTCTCGGGGGCTCTAGGGGGACGGGTGGTGGGGCGGCGGCAGGGGTCGCCCCACCCCTCCCATCCCTTGTTGCCTCTCGAACCCGGTGCGGCAGCCGGGTCCTCCACGGCAGGCGCCGGGCTCAAGCGGACGTGCCACGAGCCTCATTGCGCCCTCCTCCCGGTCTCTTTCGGACCGAATCCTTCGCCCGTTCGAGTGAAGTTGCGGATCTCTTGGCTATGACGCCCCGCCTCGAACGTGAACGAAGTGTGTCACAGCTCACGACAGATCAACTGCGGTGCGTAGCCGTTGACAGTTAACTATCGCTCAACGTAGTGACGTGATCACCGAATGGGGTCACCGGTGGCCCACGGCGTCACCGTGCTCCCGGCGGCTGACCGAGCGTGCCTGGAGGCGCTGTCCGGCGCGGGTGCTCGTGGACGGTGCACGGTGTCGGCCGTGGACGGTGCCGGTGACGAGTTGGACGCCCGTGGCGGTGAGGACGGTCACGAAGACGAGCGGACGCCGACGGCTGTTGCCCGCCAACGCTTTTCGCGTTCCACCGACCCCGGCAGGACACAGCGCCCGCAGCGCCTCCCGACCACGGCAGACGTAGGACGTTGGGCACAGTTCACCGGTTGCGGCCCGGCGACGTGCATCATCAACCCATGCGCCTGGTGACTCTCGAAGACGTTCGGACGGCCGCCGCAGCCATCGCCCGGCACGTCGTCCACACGCCGTTGCTGCCGTTCGACTCCGGCTTGTGGATCAAGCCCGAGTGCCTGCAGCCGATCGGCGCCTTCAAGCAACGCGGCGCGGTGAACGCCTTGTCCCGCATACCTTCCGAGAACCGGGCGCGCGGTGTCGTGGCGTACTCGAGCGGTAACCACGCGCAAGCGGTCGCCTACGCCGCCAAGACCCTCGGCATGCCGGCCGCGATCGTCGTGCCGGAGAACACGCCGCAGCTCAAGATCGACGCGACCCGCGCGCACGGCGCCGAGGTGTTCGTCGTCGGCATCACCGAACGCGAGTCGCGTGCCGCCGAGCTCGTCGAGGAGCGCGGGGCCACGCTGATCCCGCCGTTCGACCACCCGGACGTCATCGCCGGTCAGGGCACCGTCGGCCTGGAGATCATCAACGATCTTCCCGACGTGGCAACGATTCTGGTGCCGGTGAGCGGTGGCGGGCTGATCGCCGGCGTCGCGACCGCGGTCAAGGCGCTGCGCCCGGACGTCCGCGTGATCGGCGTCGAGCCCGAGCTGGCCGGAGACGCCTCCGCCTCGTTCGCCGCGGGAGAGCGCGTGCACTGGGACGCGCACGACCGCGCCCGCACCATCGCGGACGGCCTGCGCGCCGAGCCCTCGGAGCTCACCTGGGCCCACATCAGCGAGTACGTCGACGACTTCGTCACCGTCTCGGAGGACGAGATCCGCGACGCCGTGAACCAGATCGCCCGCCGCACGCGGGTCGTGTCCGAGCCGAGCGGCGCCGTGCCCGTGGCCGCGTACCTGAACCGGAAGCTGCCCGCCGGTCCGGCCGTCGCGGTGGTGTCCGGCGGCAACATCGAACCCCGCCTGCTCGCCTCGATCCTCGGATGATCGCGCTCCCAGACGTCCTCTCGGCGGCGGCGGTGATCGCACCGCACGTGGTGCGCACACCGCTGCTGCCGTTCGGTCCTGGATGGGTCAAGCCGGAGAACCTGCAGCCGATCGGCGCCTTCAAGCTCCGGGGTGCGCTGAACGCGTTGGCGCGCCTGGAGAACCGCGCGCACGGCGTGGTCGCGTACTCCAGCGGCAACCACGCCCAGGCCGTGGCGTTCGCGGCCCGGCTGCACGGCGTCCCGGCCGCGATCGTGATGCCGGACAACACCCCGGCGGTCAAGGTCGAGGCCACGAAGGCGCTGGGTGCCGAGGTCTTCATCGTCGGCATCACCGAACGCGTCGAGCGCGCCGAGGCCCTGGTCGCCGAACGCGGCGCGGCGCTGATCCCGCCGTTCGACCACCCGGACGTCATCGCCGGCCAGGGCACCATCGGCCTGGAGGTCCTCGAGGACCTGCCGGACGTCGAGGCCGTCGTGGTGCCGATGTCCGGCGGCGGGCTGATCTCCGGCGTGGCGACGGCGGTCAAGGCGCTGCGCCCGGACGTCCGCGTGATCGGCGCGGAACCCGCCCTCGCGGGTGACATCGCCGAGTCGCTCGCCGCGGGCGAGCTGGTGCGCTGGGACCCGTTGCGACGCGCCCGGACGGCCGCCGACGCCCTCAGGGACGAGCCGTCGGCGCTCACCTGGGCCCACATCAGCAGATACGTGGACGACGTGGTCACGGTGTCGGAGGACGAGATCATGGCGTCGGTGGCGGACCTGGCGCGGCGGGCGCGGCTGGTCGCCGAGCCCAGCGGTGCGGTCGCCGTGGCCGCGCAGGCCAAGCTCGGCGGCGGTGTCGCCGTCGTGTCCGGCGGCAACGTGGACCCGCGGCTACTGGCGCGCCTTCTCCCCGCCTGACCGGATGTGCGTCGGAGGGCCCTCCACCCCGCAGTGCAGGCACTCGCCGGGGTGCGGGACCTCGTGCTGCTCCGGCGCCGCGTCCAGCACCCGGTTGTCGACGCCGATGGCCAGCACGCCGCCGATGATCGCGGCCACCGCGCACAGCACCAGCGCCATCTCCCAGCCGGCGGTCATGACCTCGGGGTTCGCGTAGTCCTCGCCCACCAGGCCGACCGCCGCGGGCAGCACCGCCATCGCGAGGAGACTGCCGGTGCGCGCGACGGCGTTGTTCACCCCGGACGCGACGCCCGCGTGGTGATCAGGTGCCGAGGCCAGCACGGTCGCCGTCACCGGGGCGACCACGACCGCGAGCCCGATGCCGAACACCAGCACGCCGGGCAGGACGCCGAAAACGTACGAGGCACCCGGAACGGCGTTGCGCAGCAGCAGCATCCCCAGACCGACCAGCACCGGGCCGACGACGAGCTGCAGCCGCGGGCCGTGGCGCTGGGCGAGGCGGCCGGACGTCGAGGACGCCAGCAGCATGATGACCGTGATCGGCACGCTGGCGAGCCCCGAGGCCGTCGGCGAGTACCCGAGCGAGATCTGCAGCTGGAGCACCAGCAGCACCATCACGCCGCCGAGAGCCGCGTAGACGAGGAACGTGAGGACGTTCGAGACCACGAACGTCCGGCTCCGGAAGAGCTCGGGCGGCACCAGCGGATCCGCGGACCTCTTCTGGACCACCCCGAACGCGATCACCGCGACCGCTCCGGGAACCGCGAGGACGTACGACTGCTCGACGAGACCGCCCGTGAGCAGAGCCAGTCCCACCGCTCCGACCAGCGCGGACACGTAGCCGGGGTGCCCGGCCGAGTCGTCCTCGGACTCCGGCACGAACCGCAGCGCGAGGAACACGCACAGCGCGGCGACCGGGAGGTTCACCAGGAACGCGAGGCGCCACGACCACGCCTGCACCAGCAGGCCGCCGACCAGCGGCCCGATCGCCGTGGCGACGCCGGAAAGCCCGGACCACGCGCCGATGGCCCGTGACCGGTCCTCCCGGTTGAACGACGACTGGAGGATCGCCAGGGCCCCCGGCGTGAGCAACGCGGCACCGACGCCCTGCAGCACGCGCGCGGCCACGAGCACCGGCACGTTCCACGCGGCACCGCACAGCAGCGAGGCGACGCCGAACCACACCACGCCGACCACGTAGACCCGGCGCCGGCCGAACCGGTCGCCGAGGGACCCGGCGACCAGGATCAGCGAGGCCAGTGCCAGCAGGTACCCGTTCAGGATCCACTGCAGGTCGGTGACCGACGCGGAGAGCTCCGCGCCGATCCTGGGCAGCGCCACGTTGACGATCGTGCCGTCGAGCATGGCCATGCCCGAGCCGAGGATCGTCGTCGTCAGCACCCAGCGGGCACGCGGCGTGCCCCAGGCGATCAAGACGGCCGGTTCAGCGTGGCGACGAACTTGTAGCGGTCACCGCGGTAGACCGAGCGCACCCATTCGATCGGGTTGCCCTCGGTGTCGAACGAGTGCCGCGACAGCAGCAGCATCGGCAGGCCGATGTCGGCGCCGAGCAGCTCCGCCTCCTCCGGCGAGGCCAGCGCGGTCTCGATCGTCTCCTCGGCGTGGCCCATCTCGACGCCGAACCGCTCGGACAGCACCTGGTACAGCGAGGCGCCGGGCGCCAGGTACCGGCGCAGCCCGCGGAAGCGGCCGAGCGCGAGGTGGGTCGTCTCGATGGCCATCGGCTCGTTGTCGGCGAGCCGCAGGCGGTGCAGGCGCAGCACCTTGGCACCGGGACGCACGCCGAGCAGCCGCGCGAGCTCCGCCTCGGCGGGCATCTCGGAGGCCTCGATGAGCTTGGACGACGGCACGCGGCCCTGGGCGCGCATGTCCTCTGTGTACGAAGACAGCTGCAACCTCTGGGCGACCTTCGGTTCGGCCGCGAAGGTGCCCTTGCCCTGCACGCGGAGCAGTCGCCCTTCGACCGTCAGCTCGGCGAGCGCCTGGCGAACGGTCGTCCTGGAGACGTCGAACTCCGCGGCCAGCGACCGTTCCGTGGGGATCGGCGAACCGGGCGGCAGCGCCCTCAACAGGTCGAGCAGGTGCCGCTTGAGACCCCAGTACTTGGGTTCGCGTTGTGCACGCGTCCTGGCGTCCACGCCTGATGCAGGCGTCGTCTCCAGCATGGCCTCCTCCTCGCACTCCACGTCACGCACCCACAAGGATGCCTTGTCCGTGTCGATTCGTGCGTCCGAACCCCCGACATCTCCCGCGAAATTGGTCGGAGGACTTCGCAACGTCTTGGCAACGCGCTTGACAGACGCGGTGACGCAGCACACGCTGTTCCGCATTGGTCTACACCACTTGGACGTTCCGGCCGAGGGCCGGGCTCGGTGAAAGGGCGCGAACTGTGAAGGGCTGGAGAGGACTCGCTGCCGGTGCCGCCGCACTGGCAGTGGCCGTGTCGGGATGTGGCACGAGCACGAACAGCGGTGGCGGCGCGGAGACCAAAGAGATCACCGTGTGGCTCATGGACGGCTCCGCGCCGACGACCCTGACCGACGCCTTGAACAAGGAGTTCGAGTCGGCGAACGGCATCAAGGTCAAGTACGAGGTCCAGAAGTGGACCGGCATCCAGGAGAAGCTGACCACCGCGCTGGCCAGCAGCACGCCGCCGGACGTCATCGAACTCGGCAACACCCAGATCGCGGGCTTCGCCGACCAGGGCACGCTGGCCGACCTGACGGCGGACGCCGGTCAGTTCAACAGCGGTGAGTGGCTCGGCGGTCTCAAGGACTCGCTGACGCTGAACGGCAAGCAGTTCGGCGTGCCGTTCTACGCCGCGAACCGCACCGTCATCTACCGCACGGACCTGTTCCAGGCGGCCGGCATCACCACGCCGCCCACCTCCCGTGCCGAGTGGATCGACGCGATCAACAAGCTCAAGACCGCGAACGCGTCCAACCCGGACTTCCAGGCCCTGTACCTGCCGGGTCAGTCCTGGTACTTCCTGCTCTCGCTGATTTGGGACGAGGGCGGCGACATCGCCAAGCAGGACGCCGGCAAGTGGACGGGCACGCTCGACTCGGCCCAGTCCAAGGCGGGCTTCGAGGCCTACAAGGCGCTCTACGACGCGTCGGCCACCAAGAAGGCCCCGGCCGACACCGACGAGGCGAAGCCGCAGCAGTACGAGGTCTTCCAGACCGGCAACGTCGGCATGATGATCGGTCTCCCGTGGGAGCTCGGCAGCGCCGTCAAGGACAAGCCGGAGCTCAAGGAGAAGACCGCGGCGTTCCCGATCCCGTCCAAGAAGGCCGGCTCGACCGCCCCCGTGTTCCTCGGCGGCTCGAACCTCGCCATCCCGACGGCCAGCAAGAACGCCGAAGCCGCGAAGAAGTGGCTCGCACTGCTGTCGTCCAAGAAGTACCAGGACATGCTCGCCGAGGGCGGCGCGGTTCCCGGCACCTCGAAGGACACCTCGAAGCTCGAGACCAACGCGGTCGGCAAGGCGCTCGCCGCCTCCGCCCCGAACGGCAAGGTCACGCCGAGCTCGCCGAAGTGGGGTGCCGTCGAGGCGGGTCAGAACCCGCTGAAGGACGCGCTCACCGCGTACCTCTCCGGCGCGAAGCCGCTGGACCAGGCGACGAAGGACGCGAGCGACGCCATCACCAAGGCCTTGGGCTAGCCCGGCTGAGATGACGGCCGTCAAGACGACCGAAACGGCAGCGCCGGCAGGGGACCTCCCTCCGGCGCTGCCGCCTGCCGTGACGGGTGGGGCGCGCAAGCGCCGCCGCCGGGGCAGCGCCTTCGACAGGTCGCTGCCCTACCTGCTGCTGGCTCCCGCACTCATCGCGATCCTCTGGCTGATCGGCTGGCCGGTCATCTCGGTGTTCGTGACGAGCTTCCGCCAGCTCAACCTCGGGGAACTGGTCCGCGGCGAGATCGTGTGGACCGGCTTCGACAACTACGCGACGGTTCTGCAGGACGAGCGCTTCTGGGACGTGTCGCTGCGCACCCTCGTGTTCACCCTCTCCGTCGTCGTGGCGTCGGTGGGCATGGGCCTCGGGATCGCGCTGCTGATGCGCGTGCTCACGCCGTGGGTGCGCGTCGCGCTGCAGATCGCGATGCTCTGCGCCTGGGCCATGCCGATCCTGGCGTCCACCACGGTCTACCAGTGGATGTTCGACCAGAACTACGGCATCTTGAACAAGACGCTGGTGCGGCTGGGCTTCGACTCGTTCGCCGGCTACTCGTGGTTCTCCTCCGGCACCTCGACGCTGTCCGTCGTCGGACTGCTGATCGTGTGGCAGGCGATCCCCTTCCTCGCCTTCTCGCTCTACGCCGGTCTCGTCGGCATCCCGCGCGACCTCTACGAGGCCGCGGGCATCGACGGCGCGACGGGCTGGCAGACGTTCCGCGCGGTGACGTGGCCGGAGATCAAGTCGCTGCTGATGATGGTGACGTTCCTGTCGACGCTGTGGGACTTCAAGGTCTTCGCGCAGATCTGGGTGTTCCGCGAGGGCGGTCCCAGCGGTGAGAGCACGACGCTGCCGGTGCTGCAGTACCTGGAGGGCATCGCGAAGAGCCACTTCGGCGTCGCGGCCGCGATCTCCGTGCTGATGATGGTCATCCTCGGGCTGATCACGTTCCAGTACCTGCGCAAGCTGCTGCAGACCGAGGAGGGCAAGATCTGATGCTCAAGAAGTCTGCGGCGAACGTCGTGGGCCTCGCGCTCGCGCTGTTCTTCCTCTTCCCGACGTACTGGATGATCACGTCGGCGCTCAAGCCCAAGGGAACGACGATCACGTCGGACTACGACCTGGTCCCGTTCTCGGTGACGCTCACGAACTTCGTGACGGCGTGGACGAAGCCCGGCTTCCTGTCCTCGCTCGGCAACAGCCTCCTCGTGACGCTGACCGCGGTGCTCGCCGCGATCATCGTCGGCATCACGGCGGCGGTCGCCATGTCGCGCTTCGCCTTCCGCGGCCGCAAGAGCTTCGTGCTGCTGATGCTGGTCGCGCAGATGGCGCCGTTCGAGGCGTTGCTGATCCCGATGTTCCTGATGATGCGGGACCTCCAGCTCTACGAACACCTCTCGTCGCTGGTCCTCGTGTACTTCGCGGTGACGCTGCCGTTCTGCGCGTGGACGTTGCGCGGGTTCGTCAACGGCATCCCGATCGAGCTCGAGGAAGCCGCGATGGTCGACGGCTGCGGCCGCTGGGGCGCGTTCCAGAAGGTGACCCTGCCGCTGCTGGGACCGGGCCTCGTCGCGACGTCGGTGTTCGCGTTCATCACGGCGTGGAACGAGTTCCTGTTCGCCAAGGTGCTGATCCGCAGCCAGGACAGCGAGACGCTGCCGGTGTGGCTGTCCGGGTTCCAGACCGCCTTCGGCACGGACTGGGGTGGGGCGATGGCCGCCTCGGCGCTGTTCACCGTGCCCGCCCTGGTGTTCTTCCTGATCGTGCAACGCAAGATGGTCGCCGGCGTCACCGCCGGTGCGGTGAAGGGATGACAAGTGGATCAGTTGGCCGCTGCCGTTCTGCTGCCCGGTTTTCACGGAACGACCGCCCCCGACTGGTTGCTGCGGCGCGTCGCTGACGGACTCGGCGGCGTTGTGCTCTTCGGGCGCAACGTCGTCGACGACGCCCAGGTGACCGCGCTGTGCACCGAACTGCGCTCGGTGCGGCCGGACGTGGTGATCGGCATCGACGAGGAGGGCGGCGACGTCACGCGTCTCGACGCGGGTCGCGGCTCCGAGGTTCCCGGCAACCACGCCTTGGGCCAGGCGAACGACCTCGACCTCACCCGCTCGGTGGCCGCGTCGATCGGCGCACGCCTCGCGAAGTGCGGCATCTCGCTGAACCTCGCCCCGTCCGCCGACCTCGTGCTGACGCTGGACGACCCGATCATCGGCGTCCGCGCGTTCGGCTCGGACCCGGTGCTCGCCGCGCGGCACGTCGCCGCGTGGGTCGAGGGGCTGCAAGCGGTGGGCGTCGCCGCCTGCGCCAAGCACTTCCCCGGCCACGGTGCGTCCACGGAGGACTCGCACGAGCAGCTCCCGGTGCTCCCGCGCACCGAGGAACAGCTGCGCGCCGTCGAGCTGGTGCCGTTCCGGGCGGCGGTGAACGCGGGCGTCCGCTCGATCATGACCGGCCACCTCGTCGTCCCCGAGTGGGGCACGCAGCCGGTGACGCTGAACAAGCACGCGATCGACCTGCTCCGCACCGAGCTGGGCTTCACCGGCGCGGTGATCACCGACGGCCTGGACATGAAGGCCGTCGGCGGCGACCTCGCCCACGGCGCCGTCCGGGCGCTGTCCGCCGGCGTGGACGCGCTCTGCCTCGGCGGCATCGCCCTCGACGACCAGGACCTCCAGTGGCTGATCGACTCGATCGTCGCCGCGGTGAAGTCCGGCGAGCTGTCCGAGGAACGCCTGGCCCAGGCCGCCAAGCGCTCGCTGGCGCTCGGCCTGCCCCCGTCGACGGTCGACGCCCACGACGCTGAGATCGGTCTCACGGCCGCTCGGCGCGCTGTCGAGGTGCGCGGCCGGGTTAGTGTCGGAAGCGACCCGGTCGTCGTCGACCTGGTCGTGGACCCGTCGATCGCGGTCGGTGACGTCCCGTGGGGCCTCGGCCCGTACCTGCGGGAGGTCCTCCCGGGCACCGAGGTGATCGCGGCCCGCGACATCTCCGCCGACGAGGTCGCGAAGGCGGCGGGAACCCGCACGATCGTGGTCGTGACGCGAGATGCCCACCGGCACACGAGCGCTCGACAACTGGTAACAAACTTAACTAATCTGCAGCTGGACGTGGTGCACGTCGAAACCGGCGTCCCTGGTCCGGACCTGGGCAGCGCCGCCCGCATCGACACCCACGGCGGTTCTCGGGTGAGCCTCCGAGCCGCGGCCGAGCTGATCCTGAAAGGCACGACATGACCACGCCCCAGCCAGGCCGGCACATGGCAGCGGAGATCGCCGAACAGCCGTCGATCTTCGCGGCCCTGCACTCCGCGCGCTCGGCCATCGCCGAGGTGGCCGCGGTGATCCGCGAACGCGCCCCGCGCTTCGTCCTCTTCGCCGCCAGGGGCTCGAGCGACCACGCGGCGATCTACGCGAAGTACCTGACCGAGATCCTGCTCCAGCTCCCGGCAGGCCTGGTCTCCGCCTCGACGACCACCCTCTACGGCGCCGAGCCCGATCTGCGCGACGTGCTGCTCGTGACGGTCTCGCAGTCCGGTGGCTCACCCGACCTGCTGGAGGTCACCGCCTCCTACCGCAGGCGCGGAGCGCTGACCGTGGCCGTGACCAACACCCCGAACTCCCCGCTGAACGCGGCCGCCGAACTCTCGGTCGACGTGTCCGCGGGCGTCGAGCACGCGGTCGCCGCCACGAAGACGTACTCGGCGACGTTGCTCGCCCTGTACCTGCTGATCGACGCGGTGCGCGGCGGCAACGGCGAGGCGGCGGCCCCGCTCGCCGACCTGGCCCGGGTGACGCTGGACCAGTCCGCTCCGACGGTCGACGAGGCCGTCCGCCGCTACCGGTTCGTGGACCGGGTCCTCACCACGGGCCGCGGCTACTCCTACGCCACGGCCCTGGAAGCCTCCCTGAAGCTCGCCGAGACCTCCTACCTGGCGGCACGCGCGTACAGCGGGGCGGACCTGCTGCACGGCCCGGTCGCCGCCGTCGACGGCGAGACCGCGGTCCTCGCGATCACGTCGCTGGGCAAGGGCGGCGACTCGCTGCGCGACGCCCTCGACGTGGTGCACCAGCGCGGCGCGGACGTGGTGGCGGTCGGCTCGGCCTCGCAGAAGGTCGGCGCGACGCTGTCGATCGCCATCCCGGAGACGGCCGAGGAGGTGGCGCCGGTGCTGGAGATCCTCCCCGTGCAGCGCCTGGCGTACGGCCTCGCGCTGGCGCGCGGCGGTGACCCGGACAGCCCGCGGGGCCTGAACAAGGTCACCCGCACGCTCTGAGCAGCACGGCGGAAGAGCCCGCCCGGTCCCCCCGGGCGGGCTCTTCGCTCGTCGAACGAGGTCGAACGCCCCGAGCACGGCGAAGGGCGCCTCCCCCGTCCTGCACGGGGAAGGCGCCCTTCGTCGTCGTTCGGAGCCCTACTGGCCCGCGGTGGCGTACCCGGCCACGACCGGGGCGACCGGCACCTCGGCGTCGAACACCACCTCACCGTCGACCCAGACCTTCCTGGGCCGCAGGTCGTCGTCCCACCACACGAGGTCGGCGACGGCACCCGGCGCGAGGCGGCCGAGACCGGACTCGCCGATGACCTCGGCGGGCACGATCGTCGCCGAAGCCAGGGCGTCGGCGACCGGAACGCCCACGGACACGATGTTCCGCACGGCGCGGTCGAGCGTGAGCGCGGAACCCGCGATCGTGCCCTCCGGCGAGCGGGGCACGCCGTCCTCGGTGAGCAGCACCTCCGCACCACCGAGGTGGTAGCGGCCGGGCGGCATCCCCGCGGCGGCGACGGCATCGGTGACCAGCGCGACTCGCGCTCCGGCGGCGTTGAACACGAGACGGCACACGTCGGGGCCGACGTGGGCGAGGTCCGCGATCAGGCCGAGGGTGAAGCGCTCGTCGACCAGAGCCACGCCGGGCACACCGGGTTCGCGGTGCCCCAACGGCCTCTGGGCGTTGAACAGGTGCGTCACCATGCGGGCACCCGCGTCCGCCGCGGCGCGCGTCTGCTCACCGGTGGCGTCGGAGTGCCCCACCGCGACGAGCACACCGGCCTCGACGAGCCGGCGAACCGCCTCGAAGCCGCCGGGCTGCTCCGGGGCCATCGTCACCATCCGCAGCGCGCGGCGGATCAGATCGTCGTCGAGCAGGGCCGAGATCTGGTCGGGACCAGGCTCCACCATGAACGACGGGTCGTGCACCCCTGCCCGCTTGGGCGACAGGAAGGGGCCTTCGAGGTGCACGCCCAACGGCCGGGCGCCCACTCCGTCCGGCAACGCGGCGGATGCGGCGAGTACTGCACGGGCCTGCCTGAGGACCACGTCGACCGGTGCGGTGATCAACGTGGGCAGGAACCGGGTCACACCGGTGGACGGCAAGGCCTGCGCCACGGCACGCATGCCGGCGGCGTCCACCTCGGCGAAGTCGACGCCCACGGCGCCGTTCACCTGCACGTCGACCAGGCCCGGTGTCAGCAGGCCGTCGGACAGGACCTCCGCGCCGGGTGGTGCTTCACCGGTGGTCACCTCGACGATGCGGCCGTCCCTGATCCGCACCGAGGCAGGACCGACGATCGTGCGACCGAGCAATGCGCGCGGTGCTGCGACAACGGCGTCCAAGATCCCTCCTTGAATGGTCCAGACCATTATGGCCACAACAGGGGTTCCCGTCACGTGTCGTTAAGAGATAACCATCCCACACCGCAGTTCGTGAATGAAGTCCGAAACGCCGGGTGTGCCACGAAGACGACCTTGCGTGGCGCATACTGGTCGCCAGACATCCGAGGTCTACGACGAGTTGAGGGTGCCCGTGGCAGTCACCGACGATGCGATCCTGCGCGTCAAGGAGATGATCGTTTCGGGCGAGCTCAAGCCCGGCGACCGCCTCCCACGAGAGGCTGACCTGGCAGAACGCCTCGGACTGTCCCGCAACTCACTGCGCGAGGCCGTGAAGGCACTTTCACTCGTCCGGGTGCTCGACGTCCGCCAGGGCGACGGCACGTACGTCTCGTCGCTCAGGGCCGACGACCTTCTCGGTGCCCTGTCGTTCGTCCTCGACCTCCACCGCGGCGAGGACTCGGTGCTCGAGGTCCTCCAGGTCCGGCGCATCCTGGAGCCCGCGGCGGCCGCGATGGCCGCCCAAAGGGTGGAACCGGACGAGGTCGTCAAGCTCCGCGCGCTCTGCGACGCCGCCGAGAGCGCCAAGTCCGTGGAGGAACTGGTCGAGCACGACCTCGAGTTCCACCGCGCCATCGCCCAGTGCTCCGGCAACGCCTACCTCGCCCAGCTCCTCGACACGCTGGCGGGCCCGACGGTCCGCGTCCGCATCTGGCGCGGCATCACCCAGTCCAACGCCGTCGACCGCACCGTCGCCGAGCACCGCGCCATCGTCGACGCGCTGGCCGCCCACCAGCCCGAGCTCGCCCGCAGCTGGTCCACGGTGCACGTGGCGGGCGTCGAGCAGTGGCTCTCAGACCTGGCGTAGCCGCTCCAGCACGGCCCGCACGGCGGGCTGCCCGTCGGCCCGGTTCCGCACGACGGCGGACACCGTCCGGAACACCTGCTGCTTCAGCGGCCGCAACGCCACACCGGGCCGCCGTGCCACCGACGGCACCAGCGCCACTCCGAGCCCGGCCTCGACCAGCCCGCACATGACGCCGAAGTCGTCGCAGTAGGCCTGCGCCCGCGGCACGAACCCGGCGGCGCCGCAGGCCCGCTGGGTCAGCTCGTGGCACGACGCGTCGGTGCGCGGCATGATCCACGGCCGGTCGGCCAGCACGGCCAGGTCCACGGAGTCCTGCTGCACCAGCGGATCGCTCAGCGGCAGCGCCACGTTGACCGGTTCCACGAACAGCTCGTGCGACTCGCAGGACGGCGGCAGGTCGCGCGGCATGATGTTGTACGAGTGGACGACGGCGATGTCGACGTCTCCGCGCCGCAGCGCGGGCAGCGACGCCTCGGGCTCCATCTCGTGCACGAAGAGGTCCACATCGGACCCGTGCTCGGACCGCAGCACCTGGATCACGCGCGGGAGCAGGGCGGCCACCGACACGAACGCCCCGATGCGCACCACGCCGGAGACGGACGTCCGCAGCGAGGCCAGGTCCGCCTCGGCGGCCGCCAGCTGGTCCAGGACGAGCTGCGTGTGCGCGGCGAGCACGTGGCCGGCACGGGTCAGCACCAGCCGCCGCCCGTTCCGTTCGACCAGCGCCACCCCGGCTTCCCGCTCCAGGGCGGCCAGCTGCTGGGACACGGCGGGAGACGTCACGTGCAGGGCCTCCGCGGCGGCCGTGACCGTCCCGTGGACCGACAACGCGTGGAGCAGCCGAAGCCTTCGCACGTCCAACACAAAGCACAGCTTAACGTTCCGAGCAGAACTTCTAACTGGAACTTCGCGAAAACTGGAGCCACGCTGGAGGCATGTTCGGACGAGTGCTGGTAGCGATGGTCACCCCGTTCACCCCCGACGGTGACCTGGACCTCAAGGGTGCGCAGGAGCTGGCGGCGCACCTCGTCGACAGGGGCGGCGCGGACGGGCTGGTCGTCAACGGCACGACCGGTGAGGCGCCCACGACCACCGACGCCGAGAAGGCGCAGGTCGTCAAGGCCGTGAAGGAGGCCGTCGGCGACCGCACGCAGGTCCTCGCGGGCGTCGGCACCAACTCCACGCGTCACACGGTCGAGCTCGCCCGCCAGGCCGAGGACAACGGCGCCGACGGCCTGCTGGTCGTGACGCCGTACTACAGCAAGCCCACGCAGGAGGGCGTCGAGAACCACTTCAGGCAGGTGGCGAACGCGTCCGGCCTCCCGGCGCTGCTCTACGACATCCCCGGCCGCACGGGCACCGCGATCGACACCGAGACGCTGCTCCGGCTCGCCGAGCACCCGCGGATCGTCGGCGTGAAGGACTGCAAGGTCGACCTGCTCGCGACCGCCCGCGTGATCGCCGAGACCGGCCTCGACTACTACTCCGGCAACGACGAGCTGATCCTGCCGCTCTACTCGATCGGCGGCGTCGGCACGGTCAGCACCGTCGGCCACGTCGTCGGCAACGAGATCAAGGCGATGCTCGACGCCTACGACGAGGGCGACAACAAGGAAGCCCTGCGCCGCCACCAGGCGCTGCTGCCGGTGATCACGGCGATCATGACCCGCGAGCCCGGTGCCGTCGCCGTCAAGGCGGCGCTCACCCTGCTCGGCCTGCCGTCCGGCCCGGTCCGCGAACCGCTGGCCGGCGCCACGCCGCAGCTGATCAACGAGCTGAAGGCCCTCTTCTAGAGGGAGTACACCCGGCGAGCAGTGCCCGAGAAGATCGCGTCCTGCTCGCCGGCGGACAGCTCCGACACCAGTTCCCGCGCGGCACCGAGCCACTCGTCGTAGGTGGCGGCCAGCAGGCACACGGGCCAGTCGGAGCCGAACATCAGCCTCTCCGGTCCGAACGCGTCGAGCACGACCTCGAAGTGCGGCCGCAGGTCGGCGACGGTCCACGACCTCCAGTCCGCCTCGGTGACCAGGCCGGACAGCTTGCACGTCACGTTCTCGTGCGCCGCCAGCGACCGGATCAGCCCGGCCCACTCCCCCGGGTCCGAGCCGATCACGGGCTTCGAGCAGTGGTCCACGACGAACGGCACGGTGGGCAGCGCCGCCACGGTCCGGCGCGCCGCCGGCAGCTGGTGCGGCAACGTCAGCAGCTCGTAGACCAGCCCGTGCGCCCCGACGTGGCGCAGGCCGTTCCGGACGTCCCCGCGGCACAACCACTCCGGGTCGGGCTCGCTCTGCACCTGGTGCCGGATCCCGCGCAGCCACGAGCCGTCCGGGGAGCCGACCAGCTCCGCCAGGGCGTCACCGACGGCGGGCGAGGTCAGGTCGGTCCACCCCACCACCGCGCCGACGACGTCCGAGGACGCCGCCACCGCCAGGAACTCCGGCGTCTCCTCCGGCACGCACACCGTCTGCACCAGCACGGAGGCGGCGACCTCCGGCGCGGCCGCGACGAAGTCCGGTTCCAGGAACGACCGCCGGATCGCGCCCATCGGCGGATCGGTGATCCAGTCCTGGTCGCGGGCGGACAGGTCCCACAGGTGGTGGTGAGCGTCGACGATCACGGCGTCGGGACCTCCTCGCCCAGCAGTCCCGACGACTTCAGCTCGTCCCAGAGACCGGCCGGGATCGACGCCGAGAAGCGGGCGGCGTTCGACGTCATCTGCGCGGCCGTCCGCGCCCCGACCACGACCGACACGACGGCCGGGTGCCCGAGGGCGAACTGGATCGCCACCTCCGGCAGCGTCACCCCGTGCCGGTCGCAGACCGAGGCGATCGCCCTGGCCCGTGCCACCGGCTCGGGCGGCGCGTCCGCGTAGTCGTACTTCGCGTCCGGCGGCACGACCGGCTTCGACAGCAGCCCGGAGTTGAAGACACCGCAGGCCACGACCGACACGCCGCGCTCGGCGCACGCGGGCAGGAACGACGGCAGCGCGGGTTGTTCGAGCAGCGTGTACCGCCCGGCCAGCATCACCACATCGATGTCGGTCTCGCGGACGAACCGCTCCGGCATCTCCCACTGGTTCATGCCGACGCCGATCGCCCGCACGACGCCCTGCGACCGCAACTCTTCCAGGGCCGGGTACGCCTGCGAGAAGGCCGCGTCCCAGTGCTCGTCGGGGTCGTGGATGTAGACGACCTCCACCCGGTCCGTCCCGAGGCGCTCCAAAGAGGACTCGATGGACCTGCGGACGCCGTCGGCCGAGTAGTCCCGCACGCGGCGGAAGTGCCGCGGCACCGCGAAGCCCTCGTCGTCGGAGCCCTCGCCGTCGAACGGCTCCAGCAACCGCCCGACCTTCGTGGAGATCACGTACTCGTCGCGCGGACGACCGGCCAGGGCGACGCCGAGCCGGCGTTCCGACAGCCCGAGCCCGTAGTGCGGCGCGGTGTCGAAGTACCGGACGCCGGACTGCCACGCCGCCTCGACCGCGCCGAAGGCCTCCTCGTCGGAGACCTCGCGGTACAGGTTGCCGATCGGCGCGCCGCCGAAGCCCAGACGGGAAACAGCGATCTTCACGGCAGCTCCCACACGAGTCGCACAGCGGGTTCGGCGCCGGAGTAGTCGTCGGGGACCTCCAGCAGCTCGGCCATCCGAGCCTGCCACGGAACGTTGGCGGGGTGCTCGGCCAAGCGGGCCCTCATCGCGCGGTAGTCGTCCACCTCGACGAGGTGGAACAGGTCGCGCCCGGATCGCCAGATCCGCCACGAGTGCACGCCGGCCTCGCGCAACGCCCCGTCGAGCTCGGCCGGGATCGTCGCGTGGACCCGGTCGTAGTCGGCTTCGCGGCCCTCGCGGAGCCGGGTGTGCAGGGCAACGGTCTCCACGGGCTCACTCCTGCTTCTGACCGGTCGCGAACCGCGTCACGACCAACGCGAGGATGATCACCGCGCCGTACGAGGCCTTGATGTAGAAGCCGGAAACACCCTGCAACCGCAGGATCTGCTCCACGAGCCCCAGCATCAGGACACCGGACAGCGCGCCGAACAGCGTGCCCTTGCCGCCCTGCAGCGAGATGCCGCCGATCACCGCGGCCGCGAAGACCTGGAAGATCATGCCCTCGCCCTGCGTCGCGGCGACGGACCCGAGCCGCCCGGTCATGAGGATGCCCGCGACCACCGCCAGCACCGAGCCGATGACCAGCACGGTCCACACCACGCGGTCGACCCGGATGCCCGCGGCACGCGCGGCCTCGGAGTTGCCGCCGATCGCGTACAGCGACCGCCCGGCGCGCAGGTACTTCAGCACGAAGATGCCCACGGCGTAGCAGACGACGCAGATCCACACCGCCGCCGGCAGCCCGAGCCACGTCGCGGAGCCCAGGTACAGGAACGACTCCGGCACGTCGATCAGCGACTTGCCCTCGGTGATCGCGAGCTGCAGGCCGCGCAGCATCGTGAGCATGCCCAGCGTCACCATGAACCCGGACAGCCCGACCTTGAGGATCAGGAACCCGTTGAGGCCGCCGATCGCCACGCCGATCAGGAGGCACAGGGGCAACGCGAGCCACGCCGCCAGCCCGACGTCCAGCCCGCCGGCGGACGCGGGGATGATCAGCGCGACCGCCAGCGCGGGCGCGAGACCGACCGTCGACTCGAGCGACAGGTCCATCTTGCCGACGACGAGGATCATCGCCTGGCCCAGCACCAGCAGCGACAGCTCGCTCTGCTGGGTCAGCACGGCGATCAGGTTCGCGGGCGTCAGGAAGATCGGCGACAGGACCGCCCCGACGACCAGCAGCAGGACGATCACCGGCACCAGCGCGAGGTCCTGGTAGCGCGCCAGCCGGAACTTCTGCTTCCCGGGCGCGGGTGCCGCGACCGGCTCAGTCATGGCCTTGGTCATTCCGAGCTCATCCCTTCGATGGCCGCGATGAGTTCCTGGTCGTGCCAGCCCCGGCCGAACTCCCGCACGACCCGGCCGTGGAACAGCACCAGCACGCGGTCGCAGACCCGCAGGTCGTCGAGCTCGTCGGAGACCACGAGGGCGGCCTTGCCGCGGCGCGCCTGCGCGTCGACGACCCCGAGCAGCGACTCCTTGGACTTCACGTCGACCCCCGCGGTCGGGTTGATCAGCACCAGCACGGACGGGTCGCCGGCGAGGGCACGCGCCATCACGACCTTCTGCTGGTTGCCGCCGGACAGGTCGGACACCGGCTGGCCGGGTCCGGCGGCCTTGACGTCGTACGACGCGATCGCGGTGCTGCCCGCGGCGCGTTGCGCCGACGGCCACACGAACGCCCCGGCCGTGCTCATGGTCGCGTTCTCCGCGATCGACAGGTCCAGCACGAGCCCCTGGTGGTGCCGATCCCGCGGCACGCAGCCGATCCCGGCCCTCAAGGCCGCCGGAACGTCACCGCCGCGCACCGGCGCCCCGTCCACCGAGATCGATCCGGCCGACGGCTTGCGCAGCCCGTAGACCGTCTCGGCGAACTCGTGCTTCCCCGACGACGCGCTGCCCGCGAGCCCGATGACCTCGCCACGCGTCGCCGTCAGCGAGATGTCCGAGAAGTGGTCACCGCTCAGCGACGACACGGTCAGCACCTCCTCCGCCGAGGAAGGCCTGTCGTCCCCGCTCGGCACGGTGAGGCCGCCCGCCTCACCGGTCATCGCCTCGATCAGGTCGGGCTTCGACATCTCCGAGACCGGCGCGGTGACGACGTGCCGCGCGTCGCGGTAGACCGTCACCGTCTGGCAGACCTCGTAGACCTCCTGCAGGTGGTGGGAGATGAACAGGAACGTCACCCCCTTGTCCTGCAACGACCTCATCCGGTCGAAGAGCCGCTCGATCGCCGGGCCGTCGAGCTGCGCGGTCGGTTCGTCGAGGATCACGAACCGCGAGCCGATCGACAGCGCCCGTGCGATCTCGACGAGCTGGCGCTGCTCGACGGTCAGCGCGGACACCAGCTCGTCCGGGCGCACCGCCACGTCGTAGGTCTCCAGCAAGGAGGCAGCTTCCGCACGCAGCTTCTTCCAGCTGATCAGACCGCCGCCGAGGTCCTGCCGGTTGATGAACAGGTTCTCGGCGACGGACAGCTCCGGCACGACCGTCGCCTTCTGGTAGACGCAGGCGACGTGCCGGCGCCACGCCGCGCTGTCGGCGACGGGCGGCGCCGGTTCGCCGAAGAAGGCGACCTCGCCCGCGTCCGGCGCCCGCATGCCGGTCAGGATCGAGACCAGCGTCGACTTGCCCGCGCCGTTGCGGCCGACGAGTGCGTGCGACTCACCGGCGCGGACCTCGATGCCCACGTCGTCCAGCGCGAGCGTGCGCCCGAACCTCTTCGTGACGCCGCGTGCGACAGCCGCGAACTCGCCCATCAGATCTGGTTCCCCCAGAACGCCTTGTCGTCGACGTTCTCCTTGGTGATCAGCGGCGCGGGCAGCTGGTCCTCCAGGCGTCCGCCGCCGACGTCGACGATCGTGGAGTCGTGGTCGGTCTTGCCGGGCTGGAACGTCTTGCCCTCGACAGCGGCCTTCGCGTAGAAGAGCGCCCACTGCGCGTAGAGGTCGGCCGGCTGCGAGACGGTCGCGTCGATCTCGCCCTTGCGGATGGCTTCGAGCTCCGACGGGATGCCGTCGTTGGAGACGATGAAGATGTGCTTCGGGTCGGTCGGCGGCACGATCAGGTTCTTCTGCCGCAGCACCTGCAGCGTCGGCGTGAGGAACGCACCACCGGCCTGCATGTAGATGCCGCCGATGTCCGGGTGCTGGTTGAGCCGCGTCTGCAGGGCGGCGGCCGCCTTGGCACCCTCCCAGTCGGTCGGTTCCTCGAACACCGTGATGCCGGGGTAGTTCTGCTTCATGCACGCCGCGAACGCCTCGGACCGGTCGCGCCCGTTGACCGACGCGAGCGCGCCCTGGAACTCGACCACCTTGCCCTTGCCGCCCAACTTGTCGCCGAGGAACTTGCAGGCCTTCTCGCCGTACGCCTTGTTGTCCGCGCGCACGACCATGTAGGTCTTGCCCTTGTCGGGACGGGTGTCGACGGTGATCACCGGGATCTTCGCCTTGTCGAGGCGGTCCAGGGTGGACGCGATCGCGCCGGTGTCCTGCGGGGCCATGATGATCGCCTTGGCGCCCTGCGACTGCAGCGACTGGGCGTTGGCGACCAGGTTCTCCACCTTGTTCTGCGAGTTGGTGGGGTTCAGCAGGCCGACCCCGAGGTCCTTCGCCTTCTCGGGGAAGTACTTGATGTAGGAGTTCCAGAAGTCGGTGTCGGCGCGCGGGTGGTCGGCCCCGATCGGACCGACGCCTCCGCTGCCGGTCCCGGTGGCACCACCACCACAGGCGGTCAGGGTGAGGGCACCGGCGAACGCGAGGCACACCGCTGCGGTGAGGTTGCGACGCTTCATCGTTGAGTTGCCTTTCATGACTGCGGGGGACGCAAGCGCAAGCCGTGCATGCCGCCGTCGACGGCGAGGACCGTGCCGGCGGTGGATCCCGAGAGCGGGCTCGCCAGGTAGGCGATGGCTCCCGCGACCTCGTCGGCGGAGACGAGCCGGCCGTGCGGCTGGCGTGCCTCCAACGCGGCTCGTTCGGCGGCCGGGTCCGGCGCCGAGTCGAGCAGGCGGCCCACCCACGGGGTGTCCGCCGTGCCGGGGGCGACCGCGTTGACGCGGATGCCCTCGCGCACGTGGTCGGCGGCCATCGCGAGGGTCAGCGAGTACACCGCGCCCTTGCTGGCCGAGTAGAGGGCGCGGTTCGGCAACCCCGCCCAGGCGGCGATGGAGCAGGTGTTGACGATCGCCGCGGCGGGCGAGCTCCGCAGGTGCGGCAGCGCCGCCCGCGACACCCTGACCACGCCCATGACGTTGACGTCCAGGACCCTCGACCACTCCTCGTCGGAGTTGGCGAGGACGTCGCCCTGCGCACCGATGCCCGCGTTGTTCACCACGACGTCGAGCCGTCCGAACCGCTCGACGACCTCGCCGACCGCGGCCCGGACGCTCTCGTCGTCCGAGACGTCCGTGCGGATCCCGACGATCGGGTCCGGCACGTCCGGGTTCAGGTCCAGCGCCGCGACCGCCGCTCCCCTGCTGCTCAGCAGGGTCGCGGTGGCCAGGCCGATGCCGGACGCCCCACCCGTGACGAGGGCGACGAGCCCCTCGAAGTCAGTCATCCCGGCCCTCCAGCTCCATCCACACAGGACCTTCGGGGTAGACGTACTCGACCAGCGTCTCGTCCTTGAGCCGAGCGGAGAACCCGGGTTCGGCGGGCGCGAGGTAGCGGCCCCCCTCGACGACGGCCGGGTCGAGGAAGTGCTCGTGCAGGTGGTCGACCCACTCGATCACGCGCTCGCCGACCTCGCCGGAGATCGCGACGTAGTCGAAGAACGACAGGTGCCTGACCAGCTCGCACAGGCCGACCCCACCGGCGTGCGGGCACACCGGGACGCCGAACTTCTTGGCCAGCAACAGGATCGCGATGTTCTCGTTCACGCCCGCGACCCGGCACGCGTCGAGCTGCAGCACGTCGATCGCGCCGGCCTGCAGCAGCTGCTTGAACACCACGCGGTTCTGCACGTGCTCGCCGGTCGCGACCCGGATGGGGGCCAGCGCGTCGGCGATCGCGCGGTGGGCCAGCACGTCGTCCGGCGAGGTGGGCTCCTCGATCCAGTACGGGTCGTACGGCGCCAGTTCGCGCATCCAGCGCACCGCCGTGCCGACGTCCCAGCGCTGGTTCGCGTCGACCGCCACGCGGACGTCGTCGCCGACGACCTCGCGGGCGAGCTTCATGCGGCGCACGTCGTCGTCGAGGCTGCCGCCGACCTTGAGTTTGATCATGTCGAAGCCGTCGGCGAGCGCCTGCCGCGCGAGGCCCGCGAGCTTCTCGTCGGAGTAGCCGAGCCAGCCCGGTGACGTCGTGTAGGCCGGGTAGCCGTCGCGGGCGATCGCCTCGGCCCGCCCGGCCTTGCCCTCCTCGGCCTCGCGCAGGATCCGCAGCGCCTCCTCCGGCGTCAGGGCGTCGGAGAGGTAGCGGAAGTCGACGAGGCCGACGACCTCCTCGGGTGACATCCGGGCGAGGAAGCGCCAGACCGGCAGCCCGGCGCGGCGGGCCGCGAGGTCCCAGGCCGCGTTGACGACCGCGCCGATCGCCATGTGCGCGACGCCCTTCTCGGGGCCGAGCCAGCGCAGCTGCGAGTCGCCGATCAGCTCGAAGTACAGCTCCCCCAGCGCCGCCGCGGTCTCCGGCACGTCCTTGCCGACGACGTGCGGGGCCAGCGCCCTGATCGCGGCGGCCTGCACGTCGTTGCCGCGGCCGATCGTGAAGGCGAGGCCGTACCCCTCCGGGCCCTCGTCGGTCCGCAGCACCACGTACGCGGCGCTGTAGTCCGGGTCGGGGTTCATCGCGTCGGAGCCGTCGAGCTCCCTGGACGTGGGGAACCTGATGTCCAGCACGTCCAGTTCGGTGATCTTGGGCATGGGCTCAGGCCTGCCCGAGGATCTGCCGCTGCCTGCCGAGACCCTCGATCTCGAGCTCGACGACGTCCCCCGCGCGCAGGTACGGCTTGGGCTCCGGCTGGCCGAGCGCCACTCCGGCGGGTGTACCCGTGTTGATGACGTCACCCGGACGAAGGACAAGGAACTGGCTGAGGTAGCGCACGACCTCCGCGATGGGGAAGATCATGTTCTTGGTGGACGAGTTCTGCCGGATCTCGCCGTTCACCCAGAGCCGCATCTCGAGGTTCTGCGGGTCGGCGATCTCGTCGGCGGGCACGAGGAAGGGGCCGAGAGGGTTGAACGTCTCGCAGTTCTTGCCCTTGTCCCACGTGCCGCCCCGCTCGATCTGGAACTCCCGCTCGGAGACGTCGTGCGACAGCACGTACCCGCCGACGCACGCCAGAGCGTCCTCTTCGGACTCCAGGTAGCGGGCGGTGCGCCCGATGACGACGCCGAGCTCGACCTCCCAGTCGGTCTTCACGGACCGGCGCGGGACGAGCACCTCGTCGTACGGGCCGACGACCGTGTCCGGCGCCTTGAGGAACACCACCGGCTCACCGGGGATGTCGGCGCCGGTCTCCTCCGCGTGGTCGCGGTAGTTGAGACCGATGCAGATGATCTTGCCGGGGTGCGCGAGCGGTGGCCCGACGCGGACGCCCGCGGTGTCCAGCACCTCCAGCTCACCGGCCTCCACCGCGGCGCGCACGCGGTTCACGCCGTCGTTCGCGAGGAACGCCCCGTCGACGTCCGGGGTGATCGGCAGGAGGTCGTACGTGGTCTCGTCGTCGGTCCTCACAGCAGGCCGTTCATCACCGACCGGTCCCAGGCGCAAGAACTGCACGGCCGCTCCTCCTCTGCTCTCACACCGCACTGATACATCGGATGTATAGCCGTGTGGGGGTGCGTTCGTCTAGGTCCCGACGTGAAGTCGTCCGATGACTAAGAGAGGTTGATCATGAATTTGGTGGCTGCGGCACTCCTGGTGGGCACCCTGCTCACACCGCCTGCCCCACCTGAACACGTCACCGTCTTCGTGGAGCTGACCTCGACCGCGGCGGTCGACACCGGCACCGCTCCGCAGGCCCGGTCGGCGCGGAGCACGACCTCGGAGCACGTGTCCCGGGTCGTCTCCCGGTCCGGTGGCCGCGAGGTCACCCGGACGACCAACGCGGTGCCCGGCGTCGTGCTGGCGACCGACAGGTCCCGCCTGGCCGCCCTGTCGCGCATGCCCGAGGTGCGGGCGGTGCACCGGATGGTCCCCAAGCAGCTCACCAACTCGCACGCCGTCCGCCTCACCCGGACGTCCGAGGTGTGGAAGTCGCTCGGGCGGCTCGGCGACGGCGTGCGGATCGGCGTGGTCGACACCGGCATCGACTACCGGCACGCGGACTTCGGCGGCGGCACGTTCCCGAACGCCAAGGTCGTCGGCGGTTACGACTTCGCGGGCGACGCGTACACCGGCAAGCCCGGCGTGGTCCCCGAGCCGGACGCCGACCCGGTCGACTGCAACGGCCACGGCACGCACGTCGCCGGCACCGCGGCCGGGTACGGCGTCAACGCCGACGGCACCACCTACGGCGGTCCGTACTCCTCGATCGACCTCGACTCGCTCAAGATCGGGCCGGGTACCGCACCGCGTGCGCTGCTCTACGCGCTCAAGGTGTTCGGCTGCAAGGGCGGCACGAACCTCACCGCGAAGGCCCTCGACTGGGCGCTCGACCCCAACGGCGACGGCGACTTCTCGGACAAGCTCGACGTCGTGAACCTGTCGCTGGGCAGCGACTTCGGCGCGGCGGACGACCCGGACTCGCTGTTCGTGCGCAAGCTCGTGCAGCACGGCGTCGTGGTGGTCGCGGCGGCCGGCAACGGCGGTGACTTCTACGACGTGGCCGGATCGCCCGCCAACACCCCCGAGGCGATCTCCGTGGCGAACAGCCGCGACTCGTTCTCGATGCTGGACGGGCTGGAGGTCGGCGGCAAGCGGCTGCCGGGCCAGTACAGCCAGAGCCTGAAGGGCGAGTTCGACCTCACCGCGCCCGTCGTGCGGCTCGCGTCCAACGTGGACGGCTGCCAGCCGATCTCCGAGCCGCTGGACGGCAAGGTCGTCTGGCTGGAGTGGGACGACAGCGACGCCACCCGCGCGTGCGGCACCGGCGTCCGCACGGACAACGCCTGGAAGGCCGGTGCCGCCGGCGTGCTGCTGCCGACGGCCCTGCCGGTGTTCGCCGCCGCGATCGCCGGCAACGCGCACATCCCCGCCTTCCAGATGACGGCGGCGGCGTCGCGCGAACTGCTCCCCGCGCTGGAGGCCGGGACGCTCACGGCCCACCTGTCCTCGGCGTTGAAGGTCGCGGTGCCGTTCGTGGAGCCGTCGATCGAGGACACGATCACGCCGTCGTCGTCGCGGTCCCGTTCGTCGATCGCGGTGGCCGCGCCCGGCGACACG
Organism: Lentzea sp. CC55; assembly: GCF_021056325.1. Classification (NCBI taxonomy): domain Bacteria; kingdom Bacillati; phylum Actinomycetota; class Actinomycetes; order Pseudonocardiales; family Pseudonocardiaceae; genus Lentzea; species Lentzea sp. CC55. The sequence continues at coordinate 493,940 of NZ_JAJCXE010000022.1, forward strand.
GTCTTCTCCGCCGCCTCCGGCACCGCCTCGGACGGCGTGTCGATGGGCGGCACGTCGATGGCGGCGCCGCACGTGGCCGGGATCGCCGCGCTGCTGCGCGAGGCCCGTCCCGAGTGGACGGTCGCGGAGATCAAGGCCGCGCTGGTGAACACCGCCTCCGGCGTCGTGCGGTCGGCCACGGGCGTGCGGGAGGCACCGATGCGCGTCGGCGCCGGCCGGGTCGACGGTCCGGCCGCCCTCTCCACCGACGTCCTGGCCCTGGGCGACGCGTCGTTCGGCACGGTCGAGGTCGGCGGCCCGGTGCAGGCCAGCCGGACGATCCGCCTGGTCAACAAGGGTTCGCGGCTCGTGGTGCTGAAGCCCCGCTACGAGCCGATCACCACGGTTCCCGGGGTGTCGTTCCAGGTCGCGCCGCCCCTCGTCGTGCTCCCGCCGGGCGGGTCGGCCCCGGTGCCCGTGCAGCTGCGGATCTCGGGCCCCGACGCGTTGCGCAAGACGCCCGACCCCACGGTGTCGCTGGAGGAGGGCCGCCAGTTCCTGGCGGAGGCGTCGGGCCTGCTGACGTTCACGGGCGACCGCACCCTGCGGGTCCCCGTCCACGCGGCGCCGAAGCCGGTCTCGGGGCTCACCGTGTCGGACTCCCGCGTCGCCGGCCGCGGCCTCGACCAGCAGGACTACCGCTCGCGCATGACCGTGCTGGAACTGGGCGCGCGGTCGGACCGGCTGCCCGACTGCGGCCCCGACGTCCAGACCGACTGCGCCGCGAACCGGACGGCGCGCGGCGGCGACCTGCGGTACGTCGGCGCGACGGCGACCGACTCGCTGCTGGCGTTCGGGATCGCGACCTGGAGCACGTGGGCGAACCTCGGCGGCAACACCCGGCCCGAGGTTCGGTTCTCGGTGGGCGGCAAGAAGTTCGTGACCACCGCCGTGAAGCGGGCCAAGGGCGGCGACGTGTCCGCCGACGTCTGGCTCGCGCGGACGAAGGCCGAGGGCTCGGACGAGGTGGTGGACGAGCAGCCGCTGAACGGCTTCGACGGGACGACGGACACGAACCTGTTCGACAGCGACGTCGTCGTCCTGCCGGTCGCGCGCTCGGCCCTGCCGCCCGGCCCCGTCACCTACACCGCCGGGGTGCTCAGCCGGTACACCGCACCGGCCGATCCGGACGACCTGGTCGACGTCGCCCCGACGGCCGTGTTCGACTACGGCACGACCGTCCCGTCACTGTCCACAGTGGTTCGTCCGGGTGATCCGGTTCCTCCCGGTTCACTGGTGTTCTTCCACCACAACGCAACGGGTGACCGTGCCCTGACCCGGTGACACCCGGTTGGGCGTGCCTGCGGCGAGCGTCTCTCGGCATACTCGGTCGTTATGGATCTGGTCGTGGGACTCGACGCTGGCGGCACCTCCACCAGGGCTCTGGTGCTGGACCTCGACGGCGCCCGCCTGGGCCAGGGCCTGGCGGGCGGCGCGAACCCGAACTCGCACCCGCCCGCCGTCGCCGCCGCCCACATCGCCGAGGCGCTGGCGGAGGCCCTGGACGGCCTCGACTCCCGCAAGGTCCGCTCCGGCGTGCTCGGCATGGCGGGTGCCTCGAAGCTGGCCGACCCCGCGATCGCGGCCCTGTTCCACGAGGCCTGGGAACGAGCCGGCCTGCACTGCCCGATGCGCGTGGTCACCGACTGCGAGGCCGCCTTCGCCACCGGCACCTCCTCCCCCGACGGCACGGTCCTGGTGGCGGGCACGGGTTCCATCGCGGGCCGCATCGCGGGCCACCGCATGGTCGGCCGGTCCGGCGGCTACGGCTGGCTGATCGGCGACGACGGCTCGGCGTTCTGGCTGGGCCGCGAGGCGGTGCGGGCGACGTTGCGGCTGCTCGACCTCGACGCGCCGCTGGAGGGCCTGGCCACCGCCGTCCTCGCCGCCGCGGGTGCCAGGAGCCGCGGCCAGCTGATCAACGCCGTGAACGACCAGCCCCCCGTCGCCCTGGCGAAGTTCGCACCCCTCGTCAGCTCCGCCTACCACCACGGCGACCCCGAGGCCCTGACCATCGTCTCGTCGGCGGCCCGCCTGCTCGCCGACACGGCCTCCGCCGTGCGCTCACCGTCCGACACCAGCCCGATCGTGCTCGTCGGAAGCCTGATCAAGACCCCGGTCGGCACCTGCCTGAAACAGGAGCTGCTCACCCGCTGCAACGCCCAGGTGATCATGGCGACCGAAGGGGCGGCCGGGGCGGCGTGGCTGGCGGCGGTCGACGTGCTAGGCCCGGACGCGCCGAGGCCTGACGGTTCATGACGCCAGCAGCCTGCCTGAGTGTCGCGTCCGCTCGTGATAGGCCCTCGCCAGCCCGGTGTGCATATCGTTCACGTACTTCGCGGCGTCGTCGTTCCCAGGTGAAGCAGGAAACGCGCGACCGGGAGCGGCGCGAGCACTGGGCGAAGCAGCGGATGGTGGGCGGACTGTGATCGAGCAGTTCCTCCGCCGCGTGGCCGGATTCGCGCTGATCGCCTTTCACCGCCGCCTTCACTTTCATCGCTGCCACGCAGCTGAACGTGTAGGAGAACGCCCTCGCCGCGCGGAAGTCAGTCCAGCCGACCAGCCTCGGCGAGCTGGTCGCGGACGCAGCGGTGTTCTTGGTGATCACCATCGTCGGTCTGCTGTGGCACTGGCGCCGGCTGCCGATGTGGCGGGTCTTGTGCCGCTGGGCCGCGTTCCTGGTGCCTTGACGGGGATCTTCCACGGACGTGCAGGTCGCCGGCGATCACGGCTGGCCCGTCGGGTGGGTGATCGCGGCCGGCCTGGTCGCGGTGTTCTGGGAACCGAGCGAACTCGTGGTGCTGGTCATGACTCGTCCCGGTCATGTCGGCACTGGTCCGGTCGAGACTGGAGATCACGTTCTCGACCAGGGCGGCTGTGCGTCCGGGAGGACCGGCTGGTGCTGGACGGCCTGGTGTCACACCGGAAGCGTTCGCGTGACGTGGTTGCGTTGCCGTGGATGGCGATGCGGTCGATCGAGCTCGTCGAGGTGGAGCAGGAGATGACCTGCCAGGTGATCATCTACGCCAACGGCGACATCGGCAGACCTCGCACGTTCAACATCGAGGCCGGTCCGGCGCTTCACGTCGTCGGCACGGGGCGGGAGCTGCTGGTCCCGGTCACCGAAGACGTCGGCAGAACAGCGCTGGAGTTGGTTCAGGCAGGACCGGAGGCATCAAGGTGGTCGAGCGACCACTGTGGTCCTACGTTCGCTGAGGAGGCACGAGCTCCGGCTGGTGAACTGGGAGTTCCGGACCGACAGCCGCCCGTACGTCTGCTGCTAGTCGGCGCGTTCCTGCTCATGCCGCTCTACATGCTGACGATGGCTCGACGCGCAGTACCGGGCGACCTTCGGTGGGCAGGGGTTCGTCGCGGTGGGCTTCCTCTACCTCGCCTACCGGTTCTGCTACAAGTCCTTGCTGGACTTCATGGAGGGTTAGTACTCCATCGAGGCGTTCCCCGAGGCTTCACTCCACCACCCAAGACCGGGACTGTCCCCCGGCTCCGGCAAGAAGCGGAAGAAGCGCTGACCTATGGCCAAGGCGTTAGGTCATCGACTCCTCACCTACTTACTTCTCCGGAGAACTCGCATCGCCTGACTCCACTGGTCAAAAACTTGCCAAAGCTGCTTGAACAGCTCTAGAACGTAACAAAAACGACCTCCAGGTCGATCTGAGCACTTAAATCGATCACACTGCCATGCCAATGATGTTAACTTGCAGTGGACAACCAGCAGCGCACAGTAGCCAAAGGTGATGACGACGAGCGCCTCAGCTGCCATGGCCTGGACGCGTCGATACGGCTGGCATGGCCCGAACAGGAGGAACAGCAGGTGGCTGAGATGCCCCTTCAGGTGCGGCACGTTCGTGATGCATTGCGCCGCGACTTCGCCGATCTGATCGACCTGTCGGACCTCGAAAGCAGACCGGAGGCCGAGCAGGAGCAGGCGTTCCTGTCCAGGGCACTGACAGCGATCGCACTTCAGGACATGACGGGAGTCAGCGCGGCGGATGCGGCGAGCGGCGTGATCGACGGCATGGACGATCAGGGCATCGACGGCGTCGCAGTGGCTCCGAACTCCCAGCGGTTGTGGCTCGTGCAAACGAAATGGAGCGACAAAGGCAAGGCGAGCCTTGACCAAGCGGCAACACTCAAACTGCACCGTGGTATCAAGCTCCTGCTGGACGGCGACTACGACCAGTTCAACGCCAGGTTCCAAAAATTGGCGGGGCAGGTGAGTTCCGCCATCGACACGCCAGGCGTCCGCATAACCTTGGTGATCGCACTGATGGGGCCGCCAGTCGTCGCACAGTTGATCAAAGAAGACATCAAGCGGATGCTCGTCGAGTTCAACTCTCTCGAGGAGTTGGTCGACGTTCAAATCTTGGGGTTTCCGGACTTCTACCGGTTGATCAGAGCTGGTGTTGCCGAGGCAAAAGCCGACATGGAAGCCGTCCTCGAGAGCTGGGGAACACTCGAAGATCCGTACCGAGCTTATTACGGCACCATGCCAGTCACTCATGTCGCTGCGTGGTACGCGGATCATGGCGAGAAGCTGTTCAGCCAGAACATCAGGCGCTCGCTCGGTCTCACCGAGGTGAACAACCGCATCCGCAGCACCCTTCTGGAGAACCCGGAGCACTTCTGGTACTTCAACAACGGGATCACCGTTCTGTGCGACACCATCAAGAAGTCTGCACGTGATTCCACCACCAAGACCGGAAAGTTCCTGCTTACCGGCGCCAGTGTAGTGAACGGCGCTCAGACAGTTCAGTCGATTCACGCCGCCGTCTCACAGCAGTCTGAAGAGTCCGCAGACGGCCGCGTCTGGGTTCGGCTGATTTCGCTGGAGAAATGCCCTGAGCACTTCGACAAATCGATCACCGAGGCAACCAACACCCAGAACCGGGTAGAGGCAAGGGACTTCGTCGCACTCGATCAGACACAACGACAACTGCGTGACGACTTCATGCTGTCGCTGCAGAAGATCTACGTTATCAAGCGCGGTGAACCCGATCCTGATCCAGCAGCCGGCTGCTCGGTGGTCGAGGCAGCACGTGCGCTCGCCTGCGCGAACAGTGACCCGACGTTCGCAGCTCGCGCCAAGAACGACAGTGCCGTGCTGTGGGAAACCGGTCCGAAAGGCACCTACACGTCACTGTTCGGCCACCAACCGAACGCTTTTGCAGTATGGAGATCAGTCGAGCTGCTTCGCGTGGTGAGAGATCAGGTTCAAGTCGATTCCGACGAACGAGACGGCAGGGCAGCCAAGATCACCGAGCACGCGGACATGCTCACGGCCCACCTGGTGTTCCGGCAGCTCACGCTCGACCGCATGGACGATCCCGCGTACGACTGGGACGCAGAGTTGCGCGAAGTGCCACAGTTGACGACCACGACGCTCGACTGGATCGTCCACCACGTCAACGTCATTCACGGTTCAGGGTTTGTTCCATCCATCTTTCGAAGTGCCGAGCAGTGCTCGATCCTGGCGGAACGTGTGCTGTTCGACCTTCGCAACGGACGGACAGCTCCAGACCTTTCTGACGACCGACAGACGAGAGGACGACGTACCAATGCGGTGATCGTCCTCGTGGACTCCGGCAGGCTTGAAAACGGCACCGTCCTCCACTTCCAGGCGGGGACGACGCCTGAACAAAAAGCACTTGATCCCTGGCTGGCGGAGGATCCACGCCGCAGCAAAGCCACGTGGGTCAACAACCGCGGCGCGCCACTCCTCTGGGAAGCGGACGGGAACCGGTACTCGCCCAGCGGCCTGACGAAGCACATGATTCGCCAAGTCGGGTTGAAGACGAAAGCGGTGCAAGGAACCAGCCGGTGGTACGTACCGGGTGAAGGATCACTTGTGCAGTTGGCTGATCAAGTTCGCGACGACGACTCCCCTTCGTCTGGATTGTGACCGCAGTCCCAAAATCCACAAGCAACTGCGAACTCAAGGGGCGGGTTCCGGCACCTGCGGGTGCCGGAACCCGGGGTGCCCCGCGGGAAGCGCCTTCCGCAGCACCCACCCCGACACCAGGATGCAGACGATCTGCACCGGCCACGACAGCGCGAGACGCAGGGTGGCCAGCCAGTACACCTGCGCGTCCAGCCACAGTGGGGTGAAGACGGCGACCCGCAGCACGTACTGCCCGACCCAGGGCCAGGACGCGACGGAGTAGGCGCGCAGCAGGGCGGGATCGCGCCGCCAGCGCGTCTTCTGACCCAGCAGGGTTCCGACGACGACGCCGAGCAGCGGCCAGCGCACCGCGATCGAGCCCGCCCAGGCCAGGGCCGAGGCCACGTTGGACAGCAGCTGGACCAGGAAGAAGTCCTCGGCGCGTCCGGTGTAGAGCGCGATCAGCGCCGCCGCCACCACGGCCAGGACCGAGAACACGACGGCCCGGGGCTTCTGGCCGCGGATGAACCGCACGACCCCGATCACCACGCCGCAGACGACCGCCGCGACCGCGCCGGCGCCGATCGAGTGGCCGGAGAGCAACCAGCCCGCGACGAACGCCACCGGCGGCAGGGAGGCGTCGAGGGCGCCGCCCCGGCCTCCCAGCAGTGATGCGAGCGACTCCTGGCGCACGTCCGTCATGGTTCCAGAGTGCCTTAGGTGAACCTAAGTCAGGTAACGGACCCGTATCGGGGATTGACCGCGGTGAACCAGGTCACTACCGTCTGCGAAAATCGTCTGGAAAGTTAACAGACAGGAGCGGATCCCATGCGTGCCGGAAGCCCACGACTGCTGCGGGAGATCAACGACCGCGCAGCCATCGAGGCTCTGCTGCGCAACGGGCCGCTGACCAGGTCGGAGCTGGAGGGCCTGATCGGCCTCTCCAAGCCGGCGACCGCACAGCTGCTCACCAGGCTCGAAACCGCCGGCACCGTGGTCCGCGACGGGTTGCGCGGCGGCGGGCGCGGGCCGCGGGCGCAGCTGTGGTCGGTCACCGGGGCGCTCGCGCACGTCGCCGCCGTCGACCTCACCCCCGAGACGGTCGACATCGCGATCGCGGACATCTCCGGCGCCGTGCTCACCGAGCACAAGGCACCGATGCCCGTGAAGCACGGCGTGCTGGACGCGTTCGTGCACGCGGTGGGCAAGGCGTGCGCTCAGGCGGGCCTGAGCCCCGACCGGCTGCTGCACGTCGTGGTGGGCTGCCCGGGAGCGGTGAACCCCGCCAACGGCGAGCTCGGCTACGCACCCCACCTGCCCGGCTGGAGCGGTTTCGACGTTCCCGGCCGGCTGCGGGAACGGCTCGCGACCTCGGTGAGCGTCGAGAACGACGTCAACCTCGTCGCGCTGGAGGAGATGGTCGCCGGGCGGGCCGCGGAGGTGCGCGACTTCGTCGTCATCTGGCCCGCCGACCTCGTCGGTGCCGCCGTCGTCGTCAACGGGGTGCTGCTGCACGGCGCTTCGGGCGGCGCGGGCGAGATCGACGGGTTGATGATCCCCGACCGCGCGTTCGCCGACACCGGCACCGACCGCTCGGGCGGCACGTTCGGCGAACTGCTCAGCAGCACGTCGATCTGCGAGCTCGCCAGGGCCCACGGCCTCCCCGCGCGCAACGGCCACGGTGCCGTGCGCAAGGCGCTGGCCGCGGGACCCGCGGGCCGGGAGTTCCTGCGCGACCTCGCCCGGCGGATGGCCACCGGCGTGGCCGGCGTCGTCGCGGTGCTCGACCCGGAGCTCATCCTCCTGTCCGGCGACATCGCCCAGGCGGGCGGAACCACGCTGAACGATCTCGTTGCCGCGGAACTGCGGCAACTGGTGGTGCCGAGGACTCCCGTCCAGCTGGCACTGGTGACCGGGAAACCGGTGCGCAGCGGCGCACTGCACTCGGCCCTGGCCTTCGCACGCGAGCAGGTGTTCGGCCTGCCGGCAGCCACCACGGCTCCATTCCGCGGCCCTGTGGCCGCCGGGTCCCCACGTTGATCGAGAAGGAGTGCACATGCGCAAGCACACCCGTGCTGCCTTGCTCTGTGTCGCCGCAGCGCTGACCCTCACCGCATGTGCGGCGGGCAAGGGCGGCGGCGCGAGTTCCGACGCCGCGGCTGCTCCTGGCAAGGACGACAAGCTCACGCTCACGGTCTGGAGCAACTACTCCGACCGCGAGCTGGCAGAGGTCACCAAGGCCCTCAAGACCTTCAACAAGAAGTTCCCGAACATCGAGATCAGGCACGAGGGCTCGCAGGACGACGACAAGATCACCGCGGGCATCCGGTCGGGCAACACACCGGACGTCGCGATGTCGTTCACCACGGACAACATCGGCCAGTTCTGCTCCTCCGGGGCGTTCCAGCCGCTGAAGTCCTACATCGAGCGCGACAAGGTCGACCTGAACCAGATCTCCCCCGCGGTCCAGGAGTACACCGAGTACAAGGGCAACCGCTGCGCGATGCCCATGCTCACCGACGTGTACGCCATGTACTTCAACAAGGACAAGCTCGCCGAAGCCGGCATCACGACACCGCCGAAGACGCTCGACGAGCTGTACGACGCGGCGGTGAAGGCCACCAAGAAGGCGCCGAACGGCGACATCGAGGTCGCGGGCTACCTGCCCACGATGGGCTTCTACGCCAACCGCCCGACCATCCTCGCGCCGTCGTTCGGCGCGGAGTGGGAGAAGGACGGCAAGTCCTCGCTCGCGAGCTCGCACGGCTTCAGCGAGATGATGAAGTTCCAGAAGAAGCTCGTCGACTTCTACGGCTACGACGCCCTCGAGCGGTTCCGCGCGGGCCTCGGCCAGGAGTACTCGGCCGACCACGCGTTCCACCAGGGCAAGATCGCGATCATGATCGACGGTGAGTACCGCACCGCGTTCCTCAAGGCGCAGGCACCGCAGATCAAGTTCGGCACCGCCCCGTTCCCGACCCTGAAGCCCGCCGACTACGGCACCGCCTTCACCACCGGCACGATCATGGGCATCCCCAAGGGCGCCAAGAACCCCGGCGCCGCGTGGGAGCTGATCAAGCACCTGTCGTTCGACACCGACACGATCGTCGACCTCTCGAACGCCATCAAGAACGTGCCCAGCACCAAGGCCGCCATGGAGAGCCCGAAGCTCGAGGTGGACGAGCAGTTCAAGACGTTCATCGACCTCGCCAAGAGCGACAAGCTCAAGGGCAACCCCGTCACCCCGATCGGCGACGCGCACATCAAGGCCGTCACGGACTTCTCGGTCTCCTACCAGTCCGGCAAGGTCGCCGACCTGGAGGCAGGCCTCAAGGAGGTCGACAAGAACATCGACGACCAGATCGCCAAGAGCGGCAAGTAGGGATTCGCGCGATGACCGCCTCCGTTGGCGCTCGGCCCGCCCCCGGCAGGGGGCGGGCCCGTGCCCGGCACCGCCTCGCCGTGCTCGGGTTCATGGCCCCGGCCCTCATCGGCTTCGTCCTGTTCTTCGGCTACCCGCTGGTCGCCACGGTCGTCTTCAGCTTCACGAAGTACGACCTGATCAACCCGCCGGAGTTCAACGGGCTCGCGAACTACGAGTTCATGTTCAAAGATCCCCTGCTCACCAAGGCGATCGCGAACACGCTCTGGTTCGTGGTGGTGCTCACGATCGCGCGGACGGTGTTCGCGCTGGGCGTCGCATCGGTCATCGCGCGCCTCAAGTCGGGCGTCGGCCTGATCAGGACGCTCTGCTACCTGCCGTCCCTGGCACCGCCGGTGGCCGCGACGCTCGTGTTCTTCATGGTGCTGCGCCCCAACGGCGGTCCGGTCGACAGCGTCCTCGGCTGGTTCGGCGTCGACTCGCCGCTGTGGTTCTCGGACCCGGCGTGGGCCAAGCCCGGCATCACCGCGATCATGCTGTGGATCTCCGGCGACCTGATGATCATCATCCTCGCCGCGATCCTCGACGTGCCGCAGGAGCAGTACGAGGCCGCCGAGCTCGACGGCGCCGGCCCCGTCCGGCGCTGGTGGCACGTCACGCTGCCGACGATCTCACCGGTGCTGCTGTTCGGCGTCGTGAACTCGGTGATCCTCGCGCTGCAGCTCTTCACGCAGGCGGTCGTCGCGGGGTCGGCCGGCTCGGGAGCGGCGGACGCGACCGGATCGACCAAGTACCTCGGCTTCCCGGACAACTCCACGCTGACGTTCCCGGTCTACCTCTACACGCAGGGCTTCCGCTACTTCGACATGGGCTACGCGGCCGCGATGGCCACCGTCCTGTTCGTCATCTCGTTCGCCGTGACCATCGTGCTGGTGCAGCGGATGCGCAAGAACTCCAGCGCCGAGGAAGGGGGTCCGGGAGCATGACCGCCACGCTGGCCAAACCGCCGGTCGACGTTCCCGCGGAACCGGAGCAGCCGCGCCGCAAGCGCTCCACCGGCAGCTTCCTGAACTGGGTCGCGACCCACGCCATCGGCCTCGCGCTCGGCCTGATGTTCGCCACACCCGTCGTGTTCGTCTTCCTCACCGCGGTGATGTCGGACGACCAGGCGTTCACCTCGAACCTGTGGCCGGCGGAGTGGCACTGGGAGAACTTCGTCGAGGTCTTCGACAAGGCGCCGCTGCTGCAGTACCTGGTCAACAGCCTCACGTACTCGCTCCTCGCGACCGCGGGCATGCTGATCTCGTCGATCCCGGCGGCCTACGCGCTCGCGAAGCTCCAGTGGCGCGGCCGGAACCTCGCGTTCCTGCTCGTCATCGGCGCGATGATGCTGCCACCGCAGGTCGTGGCCGTGCCGCTGTACGACACGTGGTCGTCGCTGGGCCTGACGGGCACGCTGTGGCCGTTGATCGTGCCGTACTTCCTGTTCGACGCGTTCAGCATCTTCCTGCTGCGCCAGTTCATGCTCACCATCCCGCAGTCCTACGTGGACGCGGCGAGGGTGGACGGCTGCTCGGAGTTCCAGGCGCTGGTGCGGATCATCGTGCCGATGGCGAAGCCCGGCATCGCGGCCACCGCGCTGTTCTGCTTCCTCTTCACCTGGAACGACTACTTCGGCCCGCTGCTCTACACCGGCGAGGTGAAGGACCAGTGGACGTTGTCGCTGGCCCTGGCGACGTTCAAGGGCATGCACATCGTGCAGTGGAACTCGTCGATGGCGGTGACGTTCCTGACGATGGTCCCGGCCGTCGTCCTCTTCGTCTTCGCCCAGAAGTCGTTCGTCAAGGGAATCACGTTCACGGGGGTAAAAGGGTGAAACTCACCGTCGTCGGTGGCGGGTCCACCTACACGCCGGAGCTGATCGACGGCATCGCCGGTCGGCGCACCAGCCTGGCGGTGGACGAGATCGTCCTCGTCGACCCGGACCAGCACCGCCTCGGCATCGTCGGCCCGTTCAGCCAGCGCCTGCTGGACCACGCGGGCCACCCGGCGAGGGTCCGCACCACCTCGTCGCTCGAAGAGGGCGTCGAGGGCGCGTCGGCTGTCCTGCTGCAACTGCGGGTCGGAGGGCAGAAGGCGCGCGCTTCGGACGAGACGTTCCCGCTCACCTGCGGGTGCGTCGGCCAGGAGACCACCGGCGCGGGAGGCCTCGCCAAGGCCCTGCGGACCGTGCCGGTGGTCCTGGACATCGCGGACCGGGTGCGCCGCCTCGCCGGCCCCGACACGTGGATCGTGAACTTCACGAACCCGGTCGGCATCGTGACGCGCGCGTTGTTGCAGGAGGGCCACAAGGCGATCGGCCTGTGCAACGTGGCGATCACGTTCCAGCGCTGGACGTCCGCCCTGCTCGGCGTCGACCCGTCCACCGTGGAGCTGGAGCACGTCGGCCTGAACCACCTCACGTGGGAACGCGGGGTGTACGTGGACGGCGTCGACCGCCTGCCGGAGCTCCTGCGGGACCACGTCGAGGGTCTGGCCGAGCACATCGGCATCGACGGCGCCCTGATGCGGCGCCTGAACATGGTGCCGTCGTACTACCTGAACTACTTCTACAACCACGACGCCGTCGTGAAGAAGCAGCTGACCGAGCCGCCGCGGGCGGAGGTCGTCGCCGCCGTGGAGAAGGAGCTGCTCGACATCTACGGCGACCCGTCGGTCGTGACGAAGCCGGAGCAGCTCGGGCAGCGCGGCGGCGCGTACTACTCCGAGGCGGCCGTGCAGCTGGTGCACGCGCTGACCGGCGGCGAGGGAGCCGAGAGGCACGTCGTGAACGTGCGGAACAACGGCTCGCTGCCCTTCCTGCCCGACGACGCCGTGGTCGAGGTCTCCTCCACAGTGGACTCGAACGGCGGCACGCCGCTGCCCGTCCGTCCGGTGGAACCGTCCATCTCCGGCCTGATCTCGCACGTCACCGCGTACGAGTACCTGGCGCTGGAAGCAGCGAGGCACGGTGGCCGGGACCGGGTGGCGAACGCGCTGCTCGCCCACCCGCTGATCGGTCAGCACGCGATCGCGGACCAGCTGGCCGACGAGCTGATCGCGCAGAACCGCGACCTGCTGCCGTGGGTGAAGGGAAACTGACAACGATGACCGACCGGGTGCTCGCCATCGACGGCGGGAACAGCAAGACCGCGGTGCTCTTGGTCGACGCGGACGGCAAGGTGCTCGCGCAGGTGCGCGGCCCCGGCGCCCCGCCGCAGACCGTGGGCATGAAGCGCGGACTCGACGTGTTCGAGGCACTGGCACGTGAGGCCGCGGCTCAGGCGGGACTGTCCCCCGACGAGCCGATCGCCGCGCACACGTCCGCCTACCTCGCGGGAGCAGACCTGCCCCGTGAGGAGGAGGACCTGACGCGAGCGATCTCCGAGCGAGGCTGGTCACGGACAACGTTCGTCGGCAACGACACGTTCGCCCTGCTCCGCGCGGGCACCGCCGCCGCCGGGGGTGTGGCGGTCGTGTGCGGAGCGGGCATCAACGCGGTGGGCGTGGCCCGGGACGGCCGAACCCACCGCTTCCCCGCCCTGGGTGCCATCTCCGGCGACTGGGGAGGCGGCGGCCAACTGGGCAACGACGCCCTCTGGCACGCGGTGCGAGCGGAGGACGGCCGGGGCCGGCCCACCCTGCTGCTCCCCGCACTGCTGGAGCACTACGGCGAGACCTCGATCCTCACCGTGGTGGAGAAGATCCACTTCGAGGAGCTCGAACTGGACCCGCACGCCCTCTGCCCGCTGGTCTTCGAAGTGGCCGCACAGGGTGATTCCGTTGCGCTGCAACAGATCGACCGCCTGATCGAGGAGATCGTACTCCTCGCCACCGTCTCCCTGCGCAAGCTGGACCTGATGGACGAGCCCGTCGACGTCGTGCTGGGCGGCGGGGTCCTCACGAACACCGGTGACGTGGTGGTGGGCCCGGTCAGCCGGCGAATCGTGGAAGCCGCCCCGCTGGCCCAGGTCCGCCTGGTCGACGTGCCACCGGTGGTGGGCGCGGCACTCCTGGGCCTCGACCACATCGGAGCCTCGCCGAGCGCGGAGCTGAGGCTGCGCTCGGCCTACGACGACCACCTGCCGGCAGCCACCCTGGACGTGGCGGCCAGCGGGTAGACAGCCCCGTCTCAGGGGGAAGACCGGCGGCGGCACCTCCTGAGACGGCCCAGCCCACTGCTCGGGGCTTTCGGCGGCGGCGCCCCGAGCAGTGGTCCCACCCCTTTCCGAGGGGGCACAGGCGGCGGCGCCCCCTCGGAAAGGCCCCACCCGCGACGCCGAAGGCGAGCCGTCTTTCCAAGACCCCACCAACGCAAGCACCACCCCAACCGGCAGCCGCCCAACGCACCAGGCGTGCCATCAACCCGCGACCGGCGCCGGCCCGGCTTCGGATCAGATCGGCGGGGTCCGGGGCGGAGCCCCGAGCGTTGAACAGACACCCGCCAACGCAACTACGGAACCGGCACCGCAGAAGAAACCTCAGACACCAAAACCCCGGAAGACAAAGGCGCAACCTCAGGCGGCAAAACGGTCGTCCCCACGACGCTCTCCGCCGCCACCGCCCCGGAACTCTCCCGAGCCGCACTCCCCTCAGGAGTGACCACGGGGTGCGAGTGACGCGGCGGAGTCACGACAACCGCCCCGCTCCCCCGAGTGGGCCGCACCGCACCGGACGAGGGCACGAACTCCATCGGCGGCTGGTCCCCGCCGATCTGGGCCACCTCCGGCTCACCGGGCCCGCCGTCGCTCCCGCCACCCGGCGCGGCACCGGGAAACCCGCCGATCACCAGCCCGGCGACCACCCCGGCTGTGACGAGCGCGACACCAACACAAAGAGACGGAAGCGGCAAACCAGATCGCACCCGGCAGAAGGTAGCGACCAAGTGGGACGAATCTCCCGGAACGCTGTCCAGCTTCCCTCGATCGAGTGGTAAAAGAATCGTCACCCACTGCGACAAAACCTACGATGCCGTAACCGACGGTGGCGTAACCAGGGGTTCGTTGTGCATGCTAACCAGTCGCCCGCGGTTGGGAGCCCGCGGACGACGGCCGCAACACCACCGCAGCGGTTCGGCAGCGGAGCCGAAACCGCGGCGGAGCAGGATCCGCGGAACCGCCACAGCGGACGGATCGCGCGGCCGGCGACACCCCGCCCGGGCCGGGCAGGCCCGGCGGACGAACGCAGGACTCCGCCGGGGCAGGGCAGGGCCCGGCGGACAGCGAAGGGGGATGTAGTGCTGCTGCGATGGAACAGTCTCGTGTCCCTGGGGGACAGCTTCACCGAGGGCATGGACGACCCGGGACCCGGCGACACCTACGTCGGCTGGGCCGACCGCCTGGCCGGGATGATCGCCGCGAACGCACCCGAGTTCCGGTACGCGAACCTCGCGGTCAGGGGCAAGATGCTTCAGGAGATCATCGACGAGCAGGTGCCGCTCGCGATCTCCCTCAAGCCCGACCTCGTCACGTTCTGCGGGGGCGGCAACGACATCATGCTGCCGAACAGCGATCCCGACGCGGTCGCCGAGGTCTACGAGGTGGCCGTGGCCGACCTGCGGGCCGCGGGGTCGGACGTCCTCATCTTCACCGGCTTCGACACGCGGTCCACCCCGCTGCTCAGGAGCCTGCGCGGCAAGATCGCCATCTACAACTCGCACCTGTGGTCGATCGCCGAGCGCTACCACTGCCGGATGGTCGACCTGTGGTCCATGCACGTGCTGCACGACCGCCGGGCCTGGGGTGAGGACAGGTTGCACCTCTCACCGGAAGGTCACCGGCGGGTCGCGCTCAAGGCCGCGGAGGTGCTCGGGTTGATCGACAGCCCCTCCTGGAACGAGCCGTGGCCCGCTCTCCAGCAGGCGGACTGGGTGACCCAGCGCAAGGCCGACCTGAAGTGGGCGCGCGAGTACGTCGTGCCGTGGATCGGCCGCACGCTCCGGGGCGAGTCGATGGGGGACGGGCTGGCGCCGAAACGGCCGGAACTGCTGCCGTTGGCGCGGTGCACCGAGGAGAACTACGGCTAGGAGCGGAAAGCCCGACCGGCACTCTCCCCCGAATGCCGGTCGGGCCCTTTCCGGTGCGGGCGCCTCACCCCCTCGGCAATCCCCCACTCGGCGGCCCGCACGTCCAACATCCCATGTTTTGGGACCAGATGACTAAACGCCCGCTAAACCTCGGACGACAGCGAGTCCAAAAGGGTCCGCACCTCGACCGCGCGGGCTGAGTTGATCTGCGAGTACAGGCGCAGCGCCTCGGTCAATTCCGCTGCCGCAGCAACCCATTCCGCCCGCCGGAGCAACACGCCGCCGAGGACGTGGCGGCCGAAGCCCTCCAGGTGCAGCACCTCGGCGACGGCGGCCTGGTCGACGACCTGGCGGGCCAGCAGCTCGGCCTGGTCGAGGTCTCCCGCGTCGAGGTGCAGCTCGGCGAGGTTCGCGAGGCCGCGGATCAACGCCACCTGGTCACCCGAGCGCCGGTACACCTCGACGGCGTGGGCCTGGTGCCGCAGGGCGATGTCCACGTGGCCGCGGGCCTGCTCGACCTGCGCCACGTTGTTGAGGCCGTGGGCCTCGCCGACGGTGTCGCCGGACTGCTGAGCGAGCTGCACCGACTCCCAGAAGTGCAGCAGCGCCTCGTCGTGCAACTGCAGGCGGAACAGGACGTCGGCGAGCTGGGCGAGCGTCAGCACCAGGTACTGGCGCTCGCCCAGCTCGGTCGCGAGCCGGTGCGCACGGCGCGCGTCCGGCAGCAGGACGGGTCGTCCCAGCCGGGCGTTCGTCGTGTAGGTCGTGTCCAGCATCAGGACCTGGCCGAGGCGGCTCCCCGTCACCTCGGCCGCGGCCAGGCCGAACCCGACCAGCGCCACCCACTCGCCGGTGAGCGCGCGCACGGTCGCGTAGTGGTGCAGCAGCCGGACGAGCTGCCACACCTGGTCGTGCAGGCCCCGTTCGGCGGCCGCGTGCACGACCGCGACGATGTTGGGCCACTCCCGGTCGAACCAGTCGACCGGGTCTTCGAACGCCGGCAGGGACGTGGACCCGTTGTCCCGCAACGCGAAGTCGAGCCCGTCGCGTGCCGGCCTGATGGCGCGGCGCACGTGGTCGCACACGACCAGGTAGTAGTTCACCAGGCGCCGCAGCGAGTCCAGGTCCGCACTGCCGACCCCGCGCACGTACAGCCGGACCAGCTCGTGCATCGTGAACCCGTCCGGCCACGGTTCGACGAGCAGGTTCACCTCGACGAGCTGCGCCAGCCGGTCACGGGCCGACTCGACGCGGGTGCTGGTCAGCGCCGCCACGGCGTGCGACGACATCCACCGGCCGGGCGCGAGGCCGACGGACTGGAAGACCTCACCCAGTTCGGCCGGCAGGTCGCGGGTCGAGAGGTCGAGCGCGCGCGACACCCCCACCCCGGCCTCGGGCAGGTCGAGGCCGCGCAGGCGCTGACCGTCGTCGGCCAGCTCCCCCACCAGCTCCTCGACAGTCCACTCCGGACTGATCACGAGCTTCGCCGCCGCCACCCGCAACGCGAGCGGCAGCCCGCCGCACAGCTCCGCGAGCTTCTTCGCCGCCACCGGGTCCTCCGACGACAGGGGCTTGCCCAGCACGTCGTCGACCAGCTCGCGGGAGGCGTCGTCGTCCAGCGGACCGAGCTTGCGCACGCGGGCGCTGTGGGTGACGACGAGCCGTTCGAGCTGGGACCGCGACGTCACCAGCACGACCGAGCCCGACCCCGGCGGCAGCAGCGGCTGCACCTGGTCGAAGGCCGTCGCGTCGTCCAGCACCACCAGCACGCGGCGGCGGTGGAGCAACGAGCGGTACAGGCCGACGCGGTCCTGCACCGCGACCGGCACGCCGTCCGCCGGCACGCCCAGCGCCACGAGGAACCTGGTCAGCACCTCACCGGGCTCGGTGTCGCCGAGCGACGCGAACAGCACGCCGTGCGGGAACATCTCGGAGTTCTCGTGCCCCCACGTGATCGCGAGGGCGCTCTTGCCGACGCCGGGCGCGCCGGTCAGCACGACCACGGTCGTCGCGAGCAGGTTCCTGGCCGCGCAGACGGTGTCGAGCCACGCCTTGTCGTCGTCCCGGCCGAACAGCCTCGACGCGGACGCGGGCAGCAGCGCGGGCGCCACGATCCCCGCCCGCGGTGCGACGGGACGCGACTCGACGGGGCCGACCACGCTCAGCACCGGGTCGTCGCGCAGCACCTGCTCGTGCAGCGACCGCAGCTGCGGTCCGGGGTCGATGCCCAGCTCGTCCACGGCACGGCGCTGGAACCGCTGGTAGGCCTCCAGGGCGTCGGCGCGCTGCCCGGACCGGTAGAGCGCGCGCATGCTGTGCGCGACCAGGCGTTCCCGGAACGGGTACTCGGTGCACAGCCCGCGCAGCTCGCCCACCAGCTCCAGGTGGCGGCCCAGCTCCAGCTCGGCGTCGATGCGTTCCTCCAACGCCGACAGCCGCAGCTCCTCGAGGCCCGAGGTCATCGGGTCGCCCGGTACGTCCACGAGCACCGGGCCGCGCCACAGACCCAACGCCTCGCGCAGCAAGCCCGCCCTGATGGCGGCGGGCTTGCCGCGGGCAGACGCCACGAGCTGCCGGGCGCGGTGCAGGTCGAGACGCCACGGGTCCACGGTCAGCTGGTACCCCGTCGGCGTGGTGCGGATGGTCGCGGAGGCCGACGGGTCGGCCTCCTCCAGCACCTTGCGCAGCCGCGAGACGTAACCGTGCACGATGGTCCGCGCCGTGGCCGGAGGCGAGTCCGTCCACAGCGCGTCGACGATCCGGTCGATCGAGACGGGTCGGTTCGCCTCGACGACCAGCATGGCCAGCAGCCCGCGCATGCCGCGGCGGCCCAGCTGGACGAGCCGTCCGTCGGCGAGCACCTGGAGTGGACCGAGCACGCCGAACTCGAGTCCGGTTTTGCTCCGCATGCCCCTCCCTCTCCCGTGCTGACCTCGTCACTCCAACAGGTGGGCAGGGGGCCGTGCCAGATACAAGTGCGGCCCGAGTTCGCGGGACGCTACTGTTCACGGGTGCCGCGAGATCGGAACTCCGTGGTTGACCGCGGCGCCGGGTGTCTCCTCGGCGGCGCTCTCGGTGATGCGCTCGGTGCTCCTGTGCAGTACCTCGGCTGGGCCGACATCCAGCGCGAACACGGCCCCGAGGGCGTCCTGGGACCTCCGAAGCCCGCGTTGTTCACCGACGACACCCAGCTGACCCTCTTCACCGCCGACGGCTACCTGCGCGCGTACGTGCGCGGCAAGCGCACCGGCGAGTGGCAGCCGATCGAGACGGTCTGGCACAGCTACCGGCGGTGGCTGGTCACCCAGCAGCAACCGGCTCCCGAGCAGGGTGCCGTGGGCCTGCTCGCCGACGAACGGCTGTACGAGAGCCGCTCGCCGGGCCTGACGTGCCTGCGCGCGCTGGCCGCCGAGACACCGTCCACTCCGGAGAACCCGCACAACGAGTCGTCCGGCTGCAACGGCGTCACGCGCACCGCTCCGGCGGGCTTCGCGCCGTCGGCGGCGATCGCGTACGACCTGGGCTGCCGGTTCGCCGCGCTGACGCACGGCGGCACGGGAGGCTGGGTGTCCGGTGGCGCGCTGGCGCTGCTGGTGCACCTGCTCGCCGTGAAGGGCAGGCCGGTGCGCGAGGCCGTCGACCAGGTCATCGGCCGGGTGCTGCGTGACGACACCTACACCGCGACCGTCCTCACGCGAGCCGTGGTGCTGGCCGAGGAGCACGACGGCCAGTCGCCGGTGCGCGTCGACCGGCTCGGCAGCGGCTGGACGGGTCCGGAGGCGCTGGCGATAGCGGTCTACACCGTGCTGACGCACCCGAAGCCGGCGCAGTTCGTCGACGCGATGCGCGCGGCGGCCAACCACTCCGGCGGCAGCGACGCCACGGCGGCGTTGACGGGGAACGTCCTCGGCGCGCTGCACGGCACGGACGCGTTGCCCCGCGACTGGCTGATGGGCCTCGAGATGGTGGACGTGCTCGACGCGATGGGACGCGACCTCGGCATGTCCGCGGTCAACCTCGACTTCAACGAGGACCGCTACGCCTGACACAGAGAAAGCCTGCTGGGTTGCGCTCCCGAATTCGCAACACAGCAGGCTTTCTCGCACGAGCAGTTGGTCGACAGCAGGCCGGGACTTGCCCCGAGCGCGAGCTCCGATCCAGCTCTTGATCAACGAAAACGTGCCCCGGAGTCAAGGCTCCGTTGGGCGAGCATGTTAACAGATGTGTACGGGAAGTCCAGGACTCGAGTACACGCGACGATCTTCGTCGACGATGAAGACCTCGCACTCCTCCTGTGCCGCAGCCCATTCGATCCCCTCCCTGCCCAGCGCGAACGCCGCTGTGGCAGTGGTGTCCGCGATCGCGAGGTCGTCGGAGAAGACCGTGACGGAGATCAACCCCGTTACGGGCTGCCCGGTGCGGCCGTCGAGGATGTGCTGACCGCGTTCGTACAACGCCGACGTGGCAACGGCTCCGTCGCGCACGCCGAGCACGACGCTCAGCCGGTCGGCGAGGTCGGGATGCCGAACGCCCACGCGCCAAGGCTTTCCGGGTTCCGGCTCACCGGCCGTCACGACGTCGCCGCCCGCGTTGAGGCAGAACGACGTGGCGCCGCCCTCGCGCAGCACGTCCGCCGCGCGTTGCACGGCCCAGCCCTTCACGACCGCGCACGGGTCCAGCCCGCGTCCCGGCACCCGCGCCGTGAACGCGCCGCCGGTCGACTGCTCGTAGAAGTCGCACAGCGACAGCACCTCGACCAGGTCCGGGGTGAGCTCCTCCCCGGTGAGCTCGCCCCGGTCCAACCTGGACACCTCGCTGTCGGGCTTGAACGGCGAGAACCGGGCGTCCGCCTCGCGCAGCCAGGCGAACGCCCGCTCGGCCAGTGCGGCGTCCCCGTCACGCAGGTCCACCGAGACCGGCAGGCCCATGACGTGGTCGACGCGCCGCACGGACATCCCTACCTCGCCCCGTCGATGGCGGCCTGCAGCGACTGCTTGTAGCCCTCGGAGGTCGCGGTCGCGCCGGACACCGTGTCGATGTCCGCGCTCTGCGCCCTCAGGGCCGACTCGCGCAGCAGCGGCAGCGCCGTCCTGGTCGGGTTGCTGTTGGGCGCCCGCAACGCCTTCACGTCGACGATCTTGGTGCCCTGGAACGTCACCTGCACCTGCACGGTGCCCTCGGACGTGTTCACCGCGGGCCCGGAGACGCTGCGGTTCTGGGGCTGCTGCTGGGTGGTCTGCTGCTGGCGGGGTTGCGTCGTCTTCGGCGCGGCACCGGTGGGCTTCGGCGCGGCCTGGGTGGTCCGGGGTGCCGTCTGCTGCTGGGTCTGCTGCTGCGTCTCCGGCGCGGCGACCTCGCTGATCTCGCCCTCGTGGCCGGAAGCCGGCGAGTAGAGCCAGACCGGGACGAGACCGGCCACGCTCAGCGCCAGAACGGGAATTGCCCTCTTCACGTCGTCAAACCCTCTCAGTCGGCCAGCGCGAAGCGCTCGGCGTGGATCTGGTTGCCGGGCACTCCCAGCTCGTCGAGGCTGGTGATCACCGCGTCGGTCATGCCGCCGGGGCCGCAGATGAACACGTCGCGGTCCTGCACGTCCGGCACGAGCGCGGCGATGTTCTCCGGGCCGAGCAGCGGGCCGTTCGGGGTGATCGTCTTCGACGAGCCGGTGACCAGGCGCAGCACGGCGCCCTTGGCCCTCACGAGGCCCTCGATCTCGCGCAGCAGCACGGCCTCGCGGGGGTCGCCGACCCGGTACAGCACCACGACGTGTCCCTCGATCTCCTCCAGCAGCGCGCGGATCGGCGTGACGCCGACACCGCCCGCGACGAGGAGCGCGTTGGGCTTGATCTGGTGCATGGTCGTGAAGGCGCCGTACGGGCCTTCGGCGAACACGCGGGTGCCCACCCGGACGTTGCGGATGTCCGCGCTGCCGGTGCCGAGCGCCTTCGCGGTGAGCCGCAGGTACTTGCCGTTGGGCGCCGCGGACAGCGAGAACGGGTTGGCCTGCCACCAGCGGTCCTTGGTCAGGAACCGCCAGAGGAAGAACTGGCCGGCCTGGGCGCCGAGCCGGTCGAGGTCCCTGCCCTCGATGTAGACCGAGACGACGTTGTGCGCCTCGGGCACGACGGCGGCCACGTGGAACCGGTGGCGCCAGTTGCGCCACAGCGGGAGCACGACGCGTCCGATGAGGACGGAGCCGAGCGCGAACGCCCAGAGGCCCCACCAGTAGCCCGTGGCGAGCGCGGACTTGCGGAACGTGCTGCCGACCGCGACCTGGTGCGAGAACGCGAGGAAGATCGCGATGTAGGTGTAGAGGTGGATGAAGTGCCAGGTCTCGTAGGCCATCTTGCGCCGCGCGAAGCGGGCCGAGACGACGCCGACGACCATGATGACCGCCCACGCCACCAGCGCGCGGAGGATGCCTTCGAGCTCGGTCGCCTGCCGGACGACCTCGGCGATCGGCCCCTCGGGGCCCGCGTTGCCGAACGCGATGAGGACCAGGTGCCCGACGAGCATCCAGAAGATCGTGAAGCCGACCCAGCGGTGCCACGAGGTGAGCTTGTCCATGCCCAGGCGCCGGTCGAGCCACGGCAGCCGCGCCACCAGCAGCAGCTGGAACGCCATCGCGAGCGCGCCGTAGAGACCCGCGAGCCGGCCGAAGTTGACCAGCTTGTTCGAGCCGACGCCCGCCGCGGTGAACAGGTACGTCACGAACGCCGCGTTGGCCAGGAGGAACACGTAGAGGCCGGCTTTGGCCAGCACCTCGTGCGGCGTCGCCCGGCCGGCCTGGGCCGGTCGCGCGGGGTGCTGCAGGGTGGTCGTCACGGCGGGCTCCTCGGTCGGGCGATCTCCGGCGGTCGTGGTCGATCCTCTGCGCCGCGGCTGTGGCTCCCCTTTGCCCGCGCTGTCGACTTCCTGTCGATCGAGCGGGGGAGCCACCGGGTGACGCACCATGAGCACGTGGACAAGGGCAACTCGGTTCGATTGCTCGTCGTGGACGACGAGCCGCACATCGCTGACCTCGTCGCGACCGTCGCCCGCTACGAGGGCTGGCAGGCCGCGACCGCGCTCAACGGCGAAGAGGCGTTGAGGGAGGCGGCCGAGTTCCAGCCGGACATCGTGGTGCTCGACCTCATGCTGCCCGACCTGGACGGGTTCACCGTTCTCGATCGGCTCCGGTCGGCCGGCGCGATGGTGCCCGTGGTCTTCCTGACCGCCCGTGACGGCACCGCGGACCGGGTGGCGGGTCTCACCCGAGGCGGCGACGACTACCTCGTGAAGCCTTTCTCGGTCGAGGAGCTCATGGCCCGGCTGAGGGCCGTGCTGCGCCGCTCGACCGGTCCGTCGTGGAAGCGGTCGGTGCTGAAGGTCTCCGACCTGGTGATGGACGAGGACACCCGCGAGGTCCGCCGCGGCGGCAAGCTCGCGACGCTGACGCCGACCGAGTACGAGCTGCTGCGGTACCTCATGCGGCGCTCCCCGGCCGTGCTCACGAAGGCGCAGATCCTCGACCACGTGTGGGAGTACGACTTCGGCGGCCGGTCCAACGTGGTCGAACTGGTCATCTCCCACCTGCGCCGCAAGCTCGACGACGGCCGCGAGCCGTTGATCCACACCGTGCGCGGTGTGGGGTACGTGCTCCGCCGAGCAGCGGAGTGAGCCCGCGATGAAGCTCGCCTGGAAGCCGCTGCGCGACTGGCGGCTCGGCACCCGGCTCGCGCTGGCGCTGGGCGCGCTCGCGCTGACGGTGTTCGTGATCGTCGGCTGGGTGATGGTCGCGTCGATGCAGTCGTTCCTCGACCGCCGCCTCGACGACCAGATGGTGATCAGCCAGCAGGGCGCGGCCAAGGAGGTCGAGTACTACGGCAAGGTCACCAAGATCCCGCCGGACTGGTTCGCCGTCGTCTACAAGATCGAGAACGGGGGCGTCACGCCCCTGCCCGGCGGCCAGCAGCCGCAGGACCGCGAGGAGTTCGACGCCCTCGCGAAGAAGGCGCTGACGGCCGACGGGTTCCAGACCGAGTACCTGCGCGGCGAGGGCAGGTTCCGGCTGCGCGCCTGCCAGATCGTCCAGGACGAGTTCATCGTGGTCAGCGCGGCCCCGATGACCGACCGCGACGGCACGATCTCCCAGCTCGTCACGGTCAGCGTGATCGCGTTCCTGGCCGCCCTCGTCGCGCTGGTCGTGGGCGGGCAGGCGTTGATCCGCAAGGGCATGCGGCCCCTGTCGGACATGGCGGACACCGCGCACGACATCTCCTCGCACGACCTGACCGACTCCAGCGACCTCAATGCGCGCGTGGACGGACGCGGCGGCGGCGTGGAGGTCGAGGAGCTGCGCGAGGCGTTCAACAAGATGCTCGCGCACATCGACTCCTCGTTGTCCGCGCGCACGGCGGCGGAACAACGGTTGCGGCGGTTCATCGCCGACGCCTCGCACGAGCTGCGCACGCCGCTGACCTCGTTGCGCGGCTACGCCGACCTCTTCAAGTACGCGGCGGCCAACGAACCCGGCGAACGCGAGAAGCACCTGGAGAAGCTGCGGTCAGAGGCGTCGCGCATGAGCGTGCTGCTCGACGACCTGCTGCTGCTGGCGCGCTTGGACTCCGCGGAGTCGGAACCGCCGCTGCGCCCGGAGGAGGTGGACCTGTCCGTGGTCGCCGAGGCGGCCGCCGACGCGTTCCGCGCGGCCCGGCAGACCCACGAGCTGTCGCTGGACGCCGACACGGTGACCATGACCGCCGACCCGACGCGCCTGCGGCAGGTGCTCGACAACCTGCTGACCAACGCGGCTGTGCACACCCCCGCCGGCACCGCGGTGTCGGTGCAGGTGACGGCCGAGAACGGCTGGGCGGTGATCCGCGTGGCCGACACCGGTCCCGGCATCCCGGAGGCCGACCAGGCGCGGATCTTCGACCGGTTCTACCGCGTGGACGACTCGCGGACCCGCCAGCGCGGCGGCAGCGGCCTGGGCCTCGCCGTCGTCCAGTCGCTGGTCGAGGCGCACGGCGGCACGATCGCGCTGACCAGCAGGCCGGGGTCGACGGTCTTCACGATCCGCCTCCCCCGGCACGCGAGCTAGTGGTGTGGCTCGGAACGACGCGCCACTGGCTCATTCCGCCCGTGAGGACGTGGCCCACAGGTCGATGCCCGACTCGACGGCGTGCTTGTCGATCTCGGCGAGCTCGTCGTCGGTCAGCGGCGGCGCCTGCAGGGCCGCGAGGTTCTGCTCCAGCTGCCCGACCGACGACGCGCCGATCAACGCCGACGTGACGCGCGGGTCGCGGATCGTCCAGGTGAGCGCGAGCTGCGCCAGCGACTGCCCGCGCGACTTCGCGACCTCGTCGAGCGCCCGGATGCGGCCGAGGTTCTGCTCGCTCAGCAGGTCCGTCGACAGCGACTTGCCCTGCGTGGCGCGCGACCCCTCGGGGATGCCGTTCAGGTAGCGGTCGGTCAGCATGCCCTGCGCGAGCGGCGAGAACGCGATGCAGCCCGCGCCGACCTCCTCCAGCGTGTCCAGCAGCTCCGGCTCGATCCAGCGGTTGAGCATCGAGTACGACGGCTGGTGGATCAGCAGCGGCACCCCGGCGCTCTTGAGCAGCTGGGCCGCCTCGCGGGTCTTGGCCGGCGAGTACGACGAGATGCCGACGTAGAGCGCCTTGCCCTGCTGCACGGCGCTGACCAGGGCGCCCATCGTCTCTTCCAGCGGCGTCTCCGGGTCGAACCGGTGCGAGTAGAAGATGTCGACGTAGTCGAGCCCCATCCGCGTGAGCGACTGGTCGAGCGAGCTCAGGAGGTACTTGCGGCTGCCCCACTCCCCGTACGGCCCCGGCCACATGTCGTAGCCCGCCTTCGTGGAGATCACCAGCTCGTCGCGGTAGGGCCGGAGGTCGTCCTCCAGGATCTGCCCGAACGTGATCTCGGCCGAGCCGTAGGGCGGACCGTAGTTGTTCGCGAGGTCGAAGTGCGTGACACCGAGGTCGAACGCCCTCCGCGCGATGCCCCGGCCCGACTCGTACGGCCGGTCACCGCCGAAGTTGTGCCACAGGCCGAGCGAGATGGCGGGCAGCTTGAGGCCGCTGCGTCCCGTCCGCCGGTACGTCATCTGGTCGTAGCGCGCGCTATCCGCGAGGTAGGACATAGGTCCCACAATGTCATGTCCTAACCAGACAGAGCAGGACGAGAACCACCTCGGCGCGATGCCGTGACACCGGTTCCCGGGTGTCACGGACGCCTGTTCACCTGTGAACAGGATCAGTCTTGCGGCGGATCCGGCGACCACACCGGTGAGATCCGGTCGCACACCGAGGTGCGAACTGGCGAACGGCGCAGCGGGGCGGTGGGCGACCGGAGCAGGCCGGGTCGTGCCGATCCCCCGCGGGCCCTTCGCCGCACCGGACGGCACACGGCTCATTCGCAGGAACTGGCGCGTGCGGTGGTGGAAGTGGAACAGGGGCCCGCCCACCTGGGCGAACCCCGTCTTCCCGAGAGCCGGCGAGGGGAATCGAACCCCTAACCTTTCGCTTACAAGGCGAGTGCTCTGCCAATTGAGCTACGCCGGCCGGCACGCGTTCGCGAACATCGTAAGCGCCCGTTGCGGGTGCTACCTGCGGCGAACGGTCTGCTCTCAGTGTGATCGGATTGCTCCGACCGGAGTCGGACCAACCAACTGAGTGGCCCAAAGCGTCCTGACGACCGCCTTGACCAGGTCAGGAGGGTAACCAACGGACAGTGATCATGTCCTCCTTTTCGGGTCGCCCGATCGGAGGTGGCCGATGACACAGCAACAGCCGAAGTCCCGTCACGATCACACGACGGAGGTGCGCAAGATTTCCGCGAACAGCCTGCACGGCCCCGCTTTGCCCGATGACACCACGGTTCACCTGGTACTCGATCTCGCCTTGAAGATCGGTGAGGTCCAAATGGCCAGTGGAGCCGGTGCGGCCGACGTGACAGCCACGATTCTCTCCGTCACCGAGAGCTATGGGTTGCCGCACACGGAAGTCGACGTGATCTACACCTCCATCAGCGTGTCGTGCCACCGCGGCACGGAGGCGTTGCCGATCACCTCGATCCGCGTCGTCCGGCAGCGCGGTCTCGACTACACCCGGCTGGCGGACGTGGAGCAGCTCGTGCGCAACCCGGGGCCGATCGAGGAGGCGCACGCGCGGCTCGAGGCCATCGTCAACGCCAAGCACCCGTACCCGCGCTGGGTGGCGACCGCCGCGTGGGGCGGGATGGCCGCCTCCGTGGCGTTCCTCGTGGGCGGCGGGCTGGTGCTCGCGCTCACCGCCGCGGCCATCACCGCGGTGGTCGACCGGGTCGGCCGGTTGCTGAACCGCCGTGCGCTGCCGTTCTTCTTCCAGCAACTGGTCGGCGGTGCGCTCGGCACGGGTGCCGCGCTCGCCGTCTACGCGACCGGGTTGCTGCCGGTGCGGCCGAGCCTGCTCGTCGCCGTCGGGATCGTCGTGCTGCTGTCCGGGCTCGCGCTGGTCAGCACCGTGCAGGACGCGATCTCCGGCTACAACGTCACCGCCGCGGGCCGCACGGTCGAGACGGTGCTGCTCAGCGCCGGCCTGATCGCGGGCGTCGCGCTGGCGATCCGCGCCGCCGTCCGGTTCGGGCTCGACATCAAGCTCAGCGACCCGCTGCCCGCCCTGATCTCCGCGGTGCCGATGCAGTTCGCGGCCGGCGCGGCGACGAGTGCGTTCTTCGCGCTCGCCTGCTACGCCCGGCCTCGCGCGCTCGTCGCCGCCGCCCTCTCCGGCGGCATCGGCACCGCCGCCTACGGCCTCGTGACGAGCGCCGGGCTGGACGCGCTGCTCGCGTCGGCCGTGGCCGCCGCGATCACCGGGTTCGGCGGCGCGACGCTGACCCGCCGGTTGCGCATCCCGACGCTGGTCGTCGTGCAGGCGGGCGTGGTGCCGCTGCTGCCCGGCTGGACGACGTACCGAGGCCTGTTCCAGCTCACCGCGGAAGGTGACCCGGCCGGTCTGAGCACCCTCGTCTTCGCCAGCGGCATCGCCCTCGCCCTCGCCGGGGGTGTCGTGTTCGGCGAGTACCTGGCGCAGCCCGTGCGCACCGGGCTGGGCCGGCTCGAGCGCAAGTTCGCCGGGCCGCGCCTGTCCGGGCCCCTCAAGCCCACGAAGCGTCGGTTGGAGTGAACCTCCTTGTGACGGCCGTTACACGACACGCGACACGTTCGCATCAGCACTAACGTGGGCATTTGTGAGCATGGACATTGGCGAGAACGGGGCGGAATTCGTAGTCGTGGCCAACAGGCTCCCGGTCGACCTGGAGCGCTTGCCCGACGGAACAGAGCGCTGGAAGCACAGCCCCGGCGGACTGGTGAGCGCGCTCGAACCGTTCCTCCGCTCGCACAGCGGCGCCTGGGTCGGCTGGCCCGGCATCGCCGACGCCGAGGTGGCGCCGTTCGAGGACGACGGCCTGCTGCTGCACCCCGTCGAGCTCTCGGCCCGGGAGGTCGAGGACTACTACGAGGGCTTCTCCAACGGCACGCTCTGGCCGCTCTACCACGACGTCGTGGCCCAGCCGGCGTTCCACCGGCACTGGTGGAACACCTACGTGAGGGTCAACCAGCGCTTCGCCGACGCGACGGCGAAGGTGGCCGCGCAGGGTGCGACGGTGTGGGTGCAGGACTACCAGCTGCAGCTGGTGCCGGCGATGCTGCGCGAGCAGCGGCCCGACCTCAAGATCGGCTTCTTCCTGCACATCCCGTTCCCGCCGGTCGAGCTGTTCATGCAGCTCCCGTGGCGCACGGAGATCATCCGCGGCCTGCTCGGCGCCGACCTGGTGGGCTTCCACCGTCCCGGCGGCGCGCAGAACTTCCTCTGGCTGGCCCGCCGCCTCGTCGGCCTGGAGCCGAGCCGCGGCACCGTCGGCGTGCGCACCCGGCCCGGCGTCGTGCAGGTCGGTGACCGCACCGTGCGGGTCGGCGCGTTCCCGATCTCGATCGACAGCGCGGGTCTCGACGCGGTGGCCAGGCGCAAGGACACGCAGGCCCGCGCGAGGCAGATTCGAGAGGACCTCGGCAACCCGAAGCGCATCCTGCTCGGTGTGGACCGCCTCGACTACACGAAGGGCATCGACGTCCGGATCCGGGCTCTCTACGAGCTGATCGCGGACGGACGCGTGGACCCGGAGGACGTCGCGATGATCCAGCTCGCCACGCCCAGCCGTGAGCG
Organism: Lentzea sp. CC55; assembly: GCF_021056325.1. Taxonomy (NCBI): domain Bacteria; kingdom Bacillati; phylum Actinomycetota; class Actinomycetes; order Pseudonocardiales; family Pseudonocardiaceae; genus Lentzea; species Lentzea sp. CC55. Next base: position 522,529 of record NZ_JAJCXE010000022.1, read on the forward strand.
GGTCGACCACTACAAGACGATGCGCCAGGACATCGAGCAGTCCGTCGGGCGGATCAACGGCGAGTTCGGCCGCGTGGGCAAGCCCGTCGTGCACTACCTGCACCAGTCGGTGAACCGCGAGGAGCTCGTCGCGTTCATGAGCGCGGCGGACGTCATGGTCGTCACGCCCGTTCGGGACGGGATGAACCTCGTGTGCAAGGAGTACGTGGCCTGCCGATATGATCTTGGTGGAGCTCTGGTGCTCAGCGAGTTCGCCGGCGCCGCCGCAGAACTGACCAGTGCGTTCTTGGTGAACCCCCATGATCTGGACGGTGTCAAGAACGCGTTGCAGGCCGCCCTCGACATCGATCCAGCCGAAGGCCGCCGTAGGATGCGCGCGCTGCGCCGCCAAGTCCTCACCCACGACGTTGACCGCTGGGCGAGGTCGTTCCTGGAGGCGTTGGGCACGCAGACCTCGGTCTGAATCCTTTCAGATCCCCTGACCCATCGAGTGCTCCAGGAGGGGCGTTGACCGCCGAGGCCCTCCCCGCCGAACTGCGCCGAGCGATCTGCCAGCTCGCGCGGACCCCGCGACTACTTGTAGCCAGCGACTACGACGGAACACTCGCTCCGATCGTGGCCGACCCCGAGCAGGCCCGCCCGCTCCCCGAGTCGGTGAACGCCCTGCGTTCACTGGCCTCGCTGCACGAGACCACCTCAGCCGTGATCTCCGGACGCGCGCTGCGCGACCTGGCCACGCTGTCCCGTCTGCCCGGCGAGGTCCACCTCGTCGGGTCGCACGGATCCGAGTTCGACGTCGGCTTCGTCCACGCCCTGGACGGCGACGCCAAGGCGTTGCTGCGCCGGCTCGAAGCCGAACTGGAAGAGATCGCCGACGGCCAGGAAGGCGTCCAGCTCGAGGTGAAGCCCGCCTCGGTCGCCGTGCACGTGCGCCGTGCCGCCACCGAGGCCATCGGTGAGGCGGTGCTCTCCGCCGTCCGCTCCGGCCCGTGCACGTGGGACGGCGTGCAGGTCACCGAGGGCAAGGCCGTCATCGAGCTCGCCGTCGTCGAGACCAACAAGGGGCAGGCGCTCGACATCCTGCGCCACCAGGTCGGCGCCACCGCGGCGATCTTCCTGGGCGACGACGTGACCGACGAGAAGGCGTTCGCTCGCCTGCACGGTCCCGACCTGGGCATCCGGGTCGGCGCGGGCGAGTCGCTCGCCCAGCACTACGTGAACGACCCCTCCGACGTGGCCACCGTGCTCGCGTTCCTGCTGGAGGAGCGCCGGGCGTGGCTGCACGGCGACCAGGCCGTGCCGATCGAGCGCCTGACCATGCTCGCCAACGAGCGGTCCGTGGCCCTCGTGACGCCCGACGCCAAGGTCAACTGGCTGTGCCACCCCGAGCCGGACTCCGCGGCGATCTTCGCGGACCTGCTCGGCGGACCGGCCGCAGGCCACTTCTCGATCAAGCCGGAGCACGGGTCGCTGCCGCTGGGCCAGCGCTACCTGCCGGGCACGATGATCGTCGAGACGCGCTGGTCGCGGCTCCTGGTGACCGACTACCTGGAGCACAACCTGGCGTCGCACCGCACGGACCTCGTCCGCCGCATCTCCGGCTCCACCAACGCGGTGATCACGTTCGCGCCGCGCCCCGAGTTCGGGCAGGTGCCGGTCCGGTTCCTCCGCGAGCGCGACGGCCTGCGCGTCGTCGGCACGTCGGACCCGATGGTGCTGCGGTCCCCCGGCGTCGACTGGGAGATCACCTCGGACGGCATCCAGGAGACGGCCCGCGCCGTCGTCCGGCCGCGCGAGGGCGCACCGGTGCTGCTGGAGCTGCGCTGCGGCACCGACGACATCTCCGAGCACCCGCTGAACGAGTCGGTGCGCCGCGACCTCGCGGCCAGCTACTGGTCGGACTGGGCGGCGGGGCTGAAGCTCCCGACCGTGCAGACGGACCTGGTGCTGCGCTCGGCGCTGACGCTGCGCGGCCTGGTGCACAAGGACTCCGGCTCGATCATGGCCGCGGCCACCACGTCGCTGCCCGAGGAGCTCGGCGGCGTCCGCAACTGGGACTACCGCTACTGCTGGCTGCGCGACGGTGCCATGACCGCCTCCGCCCTGGTGTCGGTCGGCTCGTACGCCGAGGCCGACGGCTTCCTGGCGTGGCTGCACCGCGTCCTGGAGACCATCCCCGGCCCGGAGCGCCTGCACCCGCTCTACACGCTGCACGGCACGCAGCTGGGCGCCGAGGCCGTCATCGACACGCTGCCCGGCTACGCGGGCTCGCGCCCGGTGCGCGTCGGCAACCTCGCGAACCAGCAGGTGCAGCTCGACGTGTTCGGCCCGGTCGTCGACCTGGTCGTGTCCCTGGCCACCGCGCGCGGCTCGTTGTCGGACAACGACTGGGCGATGGTCCAGGCGATGGCCGAGGCCGTGTCGCGCCGCTGGCACGAGCCCGACCACGGCATCTGGGAGGAACGGCACGCGCCGCGCCACCACGTGTACTCGAAGGTCATGTGCTGGCTGACCATCGACCGCGCGATCAAGCTCGGCGAGCAGTTCGGCCGCGAGCTGGACCCGTCCTGGGTGCCGCTGCGCGACACGATCGCCACGGACGTGCTCAAGAACGGCTGGAACGACGAGGTCCAGTCGTTCACCACGGCCTACGACGGCGACGACCTCGATGCCGCCTCGCTGTTCGTGGGCCTGGCGGGCCTCATCGACCCGACCGACGAGCGCTTCCAGTCCACGGTGACCGCCATCGAGGCCGAGCTGCGCTCCGGCAGCACCGTCTACCGCTACCACCGCGACGACGGCCTGCCGGGCGACGAGGGCGGCTTCCACCTGTGCGCGGCGTGGATGATCGAGGCGTACCTCCTCACCGGCCGGCGCACCGAGGCCGAGGAGCTGTTCGGCCAGATCGTCGCGGCGGCGGGCCCCACCGGCCTGCTGCCCGAGGAGTACGACCCGGTCGCCGAGCGCTCGCTGGGCAACCACCCGCAGGCGTACTCGCACCTGGGCCTGATCCGCTGCGCCCAGCTGCTGTCGCAGTAGCTCGTCCGTGCCGCCGCGGTCCGCTCAGGGCCGCGGCGGCACTTTTTCGATGATCCGCGCCGTCCCGGGCGAGCTGCCGTGCAACGTGATGACGTCGCCCCGGATGAGATGCGCCCACGCCGGCGGCACCAACGGCCTCAGCCTGGCCGTCGCGCGTTCCCCGGGACCCAGCCGGGGCTTGGACTCGATCCACAGCGCCGCCACGCGCTGCTGCCGGCCCGTGACGTCCCACAGCGGACGCTCTCCCCTGGCCTCCAAGGGTTCCGCGTCGACCGAGAGCGTCAGCTCGACCCGCAACAGGCCCTGGACCGACTCCACGCAGCGCCACTGGAACCAGGCGTCGTCCTGGTCCATCTGGACGGCCGCCTCGGCGAGCAGGACCCAGTAGCGCGGCGTCTGCCACGTGTGGCCGTCGAACTCCCCCAGCAGGTCGAGGACCAGCTCCCACTCTTCGAGGTCCAGGTAGTCGAGCAGGTCCGCGCTCCGGACTTCGCGGGGCATCATGGACGTCGCGAACCGCAACAACTCACCGATCTCGCTGTCGTGTCTCCCCAACACGCGCGTATTCGATCATGGCTGCGGATTCCGCTCCGGGGCGCCCGGTACCGCCGCCTACTGCGGCAGGCGCATCAGCGCCACGCAGCTGTCGCGGGCACGCGGCCCTGGCCGCATGCCGGACAGGCCGCACGCTCCCGGGCCCGACACCGCCGGTCCCGATCACGTCGGCCGGGCACGGCTGGGCGGGCCGGAAGGAGGGGCGGTCTCCGCCAGCCGAGGCGCCGGAGTACGTGGACGACTTCAACGCCAACGCCGCTCAGTCGTCAAGGCCGCTCGCCGGGCGGCACCCGCCGGGTGCCGCCCGGCGGGTCAGCCGATCACCGCTGCCACACCCCCACGACTCACTCGTCGTCGTTCGCGCTCTCACCCTTGCCACCGCTGCGCCGCCGGTTCAGGCCCAGCACGTCCAGCGCCGACACCAGGTCGTTCGCCACCAGCGCCCGCACCCCGTCCGGCAACGGCCCGTGGTCCGGCGGCACCAGGGCCTTCTTGAAGCCGAGCCGTGCGGCCTCCTGGAGGCGCTTGCCGACGCCGTTGACGCGCCGGATCTCGCCGGCCAGGCCCACCTCGCCCAGCACCACCAGGTCGGCGGGCAGCGCGATCTCGCGTTCGGCTGAGGCGACGGCCAGCACCACGGCGAGGTCGGCCGCCGGTTCGACCAGGCGCATGCCGCCGACGGTCGCGGTGAAGACGTCCTTCTGGAACAGGTTGACCTTGCCGCGCTTCTCCAGGACGGCCAGGGCCATCGAGATCCGCGCCGAGTCGAGACCGCTCACCGCGCGGCGGGGGGCCGGGAGGTTCGTCTTGGCCACCAACGCCTGCACCTCGCCGAGCATGGGGCGCTTGCCCTCGACGATCACCGTGACGCAGGTGCCCTCGACGGCCTTCTCGCGGCGCGTGAGGAAGAGGCCCGACGGGTCCGGCACGCCGACGATGCCGTCGTCGCGGAGCTCGAAGCAGCCGACCTCGTCGGCGGCGCCGTAGCGGTTCTTGATGCCCCGCAGGAGGCGGAGGCTGGAGTGGCGGTCGCCCTCGAACTGCAGCACCACGTCGACGAGGTGTTCCAGAACCCTGGGCCCCGCAACGGATCCGTCCTTCGTGACGTGTCCCACCAGCACGACCGGGAGGCCTCGTTCCTTGGCCATCGCGATCAGTCCCGACGCGACGGTGCGCACCTGCGTGACGCCGCCGGGCACGCCCTCGACGCTCACCGTCGACATGGTCTGCACGGAGTCGACGATCAGCATCGACGGCTTCACCTGGTCGACCTGGCCGAGCAACGCGCTCAGCTCGCTCTCGGCCGCCAGGTACATCTCGGCGTGCAGGTTGCCGGTGCGTTCGGCGCGCAGCCTCACCTGGCCCGCGGACTCCTCGCCCGTGACGTAGAGGCAGCGGCCGTGCGACTCCGCCCAGCGGTGCGCGGTTTCGAGCAGCAGCGTCGACTTGCCCACGCCGGGCTCGCCCGCCAGCAGCACGACGGCGCCCGGCACCAGGCCGCCGCCCAGCACCCTGTCGAACTCGCTGACGCCCGTGGAGAGCGCCCGGGCCGACTCGATGTCGACCTCGCCGATCGGCCTGGCCTTCGACGTCGGCGCGCCCGCCACGACACGCGTCACCGACGCGGTGCCCCGTTCCTCGATGCTGCCCCACGCCTGGCACTCGGGGCAGCGGCCGAACCACTTCGCCACCTCGTGCCCGCACTCGGCACAACGGAAGATCGGCCGCGCTGTCTTCGCCACGGGACGAACGTTAGAGCACGGGTCTGACACTCCCGGTCGCCGCACGTCAGGGCGCCCGGCGGAAAAACTTCGAAGATTTTCCGACGGCTGTGTCGATCCGGTGGGCCGCCCGTTCGACGCATCAGTGGAAGGACCCGACAGCCTGGAGGACACAGTGACCACCGCCACCGCGACGCAGACCCGCAAGTTCGCCCTCGGCCGCTACGCCACCGTCGTCACCCGCGTGCTGACCGGCCTGCTGTTCGCCACGACCGGCCTGAACGGCTTCCTGGCGTTCATGCCCGCCCCGGACCCCGCCTCGATGGCCGCGGAGGGCGTGGCGTTCAGCGCGGCCCTCCACGCGACCGGCTACATGCTGCAGCTGACGTCCGGTGTCCAGCTGCTCGCCGGCGTCCTGCTCGTCGTCGGCCGGTTCGTGCCGCTGGCGCTCGCGCTGCTGGCCCCGGTGGTCGTGAACATCTTCCTGTTCCACGTCTTCCTGGAGCCGAGCGGCGTGGTGGTGGCGGTGCTCGTCGCCGCCGCCGAGATCGGCTTGGCGTGGGCGTACCGCGACAGGTTCCGCCCGATGCTGCAGGCCCGCTAGCCCCGGCACGCACACGAAAACGCCGCTCCTCCCACGATCGCGGGAGGAGCGGCGTTTCGTGCGTCTCGCGAGTTCGCTTCGAGGGGCGAACTCGCCGGATTTCAGTGGCCGCCGGCCTCGTGGCCCTCGCTGACGCGCTTGTGGTCGGACGGCGCCACCGGCACCTCCAGCGTCAGGGAGCCGGCCTTCTCGAAGAGGAACGTGACCTTGACCGTCTGGGCGGCCACCACGTCGCGGTTCAGCTTCTTCAGGGTGCAGCGGATCTGCAGGACCTCGAGCTCCTGGTCCTTCGCGGCCGACGCCGAGGTGGGGGCGGCCGACGAGCCGGACGGGCGGCCGGAGGACGACGCGGCGCTCGACGACGGCGGCACCGAGCCCGACGTGGGCGCGACCGACGAGGACGACGGGGCGCCCGAGGTCGGCGAGACGGACGACGACGGCGCGTTCGAGGACGAAGGCGCGCTCGACGAGGCGGAGGACGAGGGCGCGGAGGTCTTCACCGGCGCCTTCGAGGCGTCGTACTCGGCCCGCAGCGCGTAGCCCGCCGGGATGTCCTTCGAGCCGGCGACCTCGAGCTCGGACCCGGAGGCCTCGGACTTGATCGACAGCAGCTTGTCCGGGTCGGTACCCGTGTTCGCGATGACGAACGTCAGCGGGACGTCCTCGCCCTCGTGGTACCGGTTGCCCTCCGCCGGGAAGGCGAGCATGGCGTTGCGGACCGCGATGGGCCCCGCGTTGCCGCTCGCACCGTCGACGGCGGCGACCTGGGTGTCGGTCTGGGTGACCTGACCGGCGCTGCAGCCGACCGCCACCAGGCCGAGGCCAGCGGCCAGCGCTGCCGTCACGATAAACCGGCGAGACACTCCTGAGTTCACGGCTCCAGCGTCCTTCCTAGGGAACAACCACCAGGCGAGGAGCCTAACCGGGACCCGAATCGAGGACGCGTTGGGCTGCCAGTCGATCTTCGGTGAGACGTACCTTGCACGCGAACAGGTGTTTTGTCAACCCCCCGCATGGCCCTGACCAGCACTAACGGATCATCGAGCAGCAATCGGAGGGTTGCCGGGCGTGTTAGGATGGAGGCATCGAAAGGGGCAGAGGACACATGGTTTTCAAGGTCGGAGAGACCGTCGTCTACCCGCACCACGGTGCCGCTCTCATCGAAGCGATCGAGACCCGCGTGATCAAGGGCGAGGAGAAGAAGTACCTCGTTCTCAAGGTTGCGCAGGGCGATCTCACCGTTCGGGTTCCCGCTGACAACGCCGAAATCGTAGGCGTGCGCGACGTTGTCGGCCAGGAAGGGCTCGACCGGGTTTTCGAGGTCTTGCGCGCTCCCCACACGGAGGAGCCGACCAACTGGTCTCGGCGGTACAAGGCCAACCTTGAGAAGCTCGCCTCCGGCGACGTGAACAAGGTTGCGGAAGTGGTGCGCGACCTCTGGCGGCGCGAGAAGGATCGCGGGCTTTCCGCCGGCGAGAAGCGGATGCTGGCGAAGGCGCGGCAGATACTGGTCAGCGAGCTGGCGCTGGCCGAGGGCACCGACGAGGACAAGGCCGAGGTCCTCCTCGACGAAGTTCTCGCCACGGCCTCGTAGTTTTCACCGGAACACCTGAAGAGCATCGGATTCAGTCGCGAACATGAGTGTTGTCGCGCTCGTGCCCGCGGCAGGGCGGGGTGAGCGCCTGGGCTACGGGATGCCCAAGGCGCTCGTGCCGGTCAACGGGGTACCGCTGTTGACCCGTGCCGTTCTCGGCCTGTTCGAGTCGGGCCAGGTGCAGCACGTGGTCATCGCCGCGCCACCGTCCGATGTGGACCAAGTGCACTCCGCAACCGCCTCGCTGGCCCCGGCCGGCGGGGCGGTGCACGTGCTTTCAGGGGGTGCCGAGCGCACCGACTCCGTGCGGCTCGCCCTCGACCACGCGCTCCGCGTGATTCCGGACACGTCGATCGTGCTGGTCCACGACGCTGCTCGTGCCTTCACCCCTCCCGAGGTCATCGCCGGTGTCGTGGCCGCGGTCCGCGACGGGCACGACGCCGTCATCCCGGTGTTGCCGGTCGCCGACACGATCAAGCAGGTGGACGAGGTCGGAGTGGTCGTCTCCACACCTGATCGAGCGGCACTGCGGGTCGTGCAGACCCCGCAGGGTTTCCGCGCCGAGACTCTCAAAGCCGCCTACAGCTCCGGTGTCGCCGCGACTGATGACGCTGCTCTCGTGGAGAAGAACGGTGTCGCGGTCCACACGGTTCCCGGACACGCCCACGCCATGAAGATCACCACCCCGTTCGACCTCGCGGTCGCGGAAGCACTGTTCAGCGGAGGCCAGGAGTGAGGATCGGCCAGGGCGTCGACGTCCACCCCGTCGAGGCAGGTCGTGAGTGCTGGGTCGCCGGCCTGCTGTGGGAGGGCGTCGACGGGTGCGCGGGCCACTCCGACGGCGACGTGGCCTCGCACGCGCTGTGCGACGCGCTGCTCTCCGCGGCGGGCCTCGGCGACCTGGGCGCCGTCTTCGGCACGTCGGACCCGCGCTGGTCGGGCGCGCACGGCGTGGTCCTGCTCACGGAGGTGCGCCGCCTCGTCGAAGAGGCCGGATACCGTGTGGGAAATGCCACAGTGCAGGTCATCGGCAACGAGCCACGCATCGGCAAGCGCCGCGCCGAGGCGCAGGAAACGCTTTCCGCGGCCGTCGGCGGCCCGGTCTCCGTCGCCGGCACCACCACGGACGGCCTCGGCCTGACCGGTCGCGGTGAGGGCATCGCGGCCATCGCGACCGCGCTGCTGATCCCCACCGCCTAGCTGGGCCGCCGCTGAGCGGGCACGTTCAGCACCGCGGTACCGCCGTCGAGGTCCACCCGGCTCCTCGGTGGTGCGGCGTCGCCCTCCTCGTCGCGCAGCTGCCGCTCCTCCTTGCGGTACTCGAGCTCGTCGCGCTTGCCCGTCTCGAACGTCGCCCCCAGCTCGCCGATGCCCGCGGTGGCCATCGGCGTGCCCTTCTTCTTCCTCCGCACGAACCGCTCGACGACGGCGAGGACGAACAGCGCCGCCACCAACGCGGGCAGCGACATCGCGAACAGGAACCCCAGGCTCATACCGGGACAACTCCCCCGCCGGCGGTGTGGTTCCCGCCACTACCATGCGCGTCGTGCCCAAGTACGACGTGTGCCTCTCCTTCGCCGGTGAAGACCGCCCCTACGTCGACGAGGTGGCGCGCCACCTCACGGAACTGGGCGTGTCCCGCTTCTACGACACCGACGAGCAAGCCGACCTCTGGGGCAAGAACCTGGTCGAGCACCTCGACCGGATCTACCGCCACGACTCGCGCTTCTGCGTGATGTTCATTTCGGAGGCGTACGCCAGGAAGATGTGGACGAAGCACGAGCGGCAGGCGGCGTTCGACCGCGCGCTCGTCTCCGACACCGAGTACGTGCTGCCGGTCCGGTTCGACGACACCGAGATCCCCGCGCTGCGCGTCGGCACCGGCTACCTCGACCTGCGCGACCGCACCCCGCGCGAGCTGGCCGAGATGATCGCGCGGAAGGTCGGCGCGGCCGTCGGCGCTTCGGCGGCCGGCTGGGAGTACCAGCTGTTCGCGGACACCGTGGCGCTGCACATGCGCAAGCTCAAGGACAAGCAGATCAACCACGAGATGGGGTACGCGGCGCCCGGACGCGAGATCACGACGGACACCGACGCGCTGGACAACCTCACAGCGAAGTCCCGCACGTTCGACGGCGTCCTCAACGGCATCGCGGACCTCCTCTCGCCCGGCCGGCAGCAGTGGGCGTTCGGCCCGGCGGGCAAGCCGGGGGACAGCGACAAGATCCGCCACCTCGCGAACCTGTTCGTCGAGGCGTACGAGAAGCTGCTCGACTGGTCCGCCGACCTGCGCGGCACGACGACCCCGGACCGCTTCACCGCGCTCTACCGGACCGCGGCGCACCTCGCCGACGAGCCGTTGCGGCAGATCGAGCGGTTCGTCGAGGAGTTCATCGCCGCCAGCGAACGCCGAGCGGGCGACCTGCAGCTGGTCCTGTCCTACGACGACGCGGCGTTCAGGACCGAACTCCAAAAGGTCCAGACCACCTAGCCGTCCGGCACGTAGAGTCGGGGGTGTGACGATCCGCGCCGCGCTCTTCGACTTCTCCGGCACGCTGTTCCGGCTCGAGCACCCCGAGCTCGAGTCCAACGGCGACCTGATGCGTGCCCTCACCGCCCCGGTCGGCATCGCCGACGACGTGGACCCCGAACTGGCCGACGCCTGGTACCGCCGCGACCTCGACGCGGACGTGCACCGCTGGGTCCACGTGCGCGTCCTGAACGACGCGCTCGTGCCGGACGCCGAGGCGTTGTACGACCAGCTGCTGCACCCCGCCTCGTGGGTGCCGTACCCGGACACCAGGGAGGCGCTGGAGCACCTGCGGGACGTGCCCGTCGCGGTCGTCAGCAACATCGGGTGGGACATCCGCGCGGTCTTCGAGCACCACGGCCTCACCCACCTCGTGGACGAGTTCGTGCTCTCGTACGAGGAAGGCGTCATCAAGCCGGACCCGAAGATCTTCACCACCGCGTGCGAACGGCTCGGTGTCGACCCCCGCGACGCCGTGATGGTCGGCGACAGCCAGGAGGCGGACGGAGGAGCCGAGGCCGTCGGTTGCTCCTTCCGGCTCGTCAACCCGGTTCCGACGAGTGACCGCCCGGACGCACTGGTGGATGTGGCCCGTACCATTCCCGTGTGAGCCTCCACATCTACGACACGGCGAGCCGGTCCATGCGGGAGTTCCACCCGCAGGTCAACGGAACGGCGTCGATCTACGTGTGTGGGGCGACCGTGCAGGGCGTGCCGCACATCGGCCACGTCCGCAGCGGCCTGAACTTCGACGTCCTGCGCCGCTGGCTCGCCCGTGACGGCGCCGACGTCACGCTGGTCCGCAACGTCACCGACATCGACGACAAGATCCTCGCCAAGGCCGCCGACCACGGCCGGCCGTGGTGGGAGTGGGCGTATACGCACGAGCGTGCGTTCGAGGACGCGTACGACGCGCTGGGCTGCTTGCCGCCGTCGTACGCGCCGCGCGCGACCGGCCACGTCACCCAGATGGTCGAGCTCATGCAGCGCCTGATCGACAAGGGCCACGCGTACGACGTCGACGGCGACGTCTACTTCGACGTGCGTTCGTTCCCCGAGTACGGCGCCCTGTCCGGGCAGCGGCTCGACTCCGTCGAACAGGGCGAGGCGGCGGTGCGCGGCAAGCGCGACCCGCGCGACTTCACGCTGTGGAAGGCCGCGAAGCCCGGTGAGCCGTCCTGGCCGACCCCGTGGGGCGAAGGCAGGCCCGGCTGGCACCTCGAGTGCTCGGCGATGGCCACGACGTACCTGGGCAGCACGTTCGACATCCACGGCGGCGGCCTCGACCTGATCTTCCCGCACCACGAGAACGAGCAGGCGCAGTCGCGCGCGGCCGGTGACGGCTTCGCGAACTACTGGATGCACAACTACTGGGTGACGCTGTCGGGCGAGAAGATGGCGAAGTCGCTCGGCAACACCGTGTCCATCCCCGCGATGCTCGACAAGGTGCGCGCGCAGGAGCTGCGGTACTACCTGGTGGCGCCGCACTACCGGTCGCACATCGAGTACTCCGAGGACGCGTTGCAGGAGGCGGTCACGGCGTACGGCCGTGTCGAGTCCTTCTTGCGCCGTGCCGTCGAGCGCCTCGGCCCCGTCGAGCTGCGCGGCGACATGTGCCCGGACTTCGTGGTCGCGATGGACAACGACCTGAACACGCCCCAAGCCGTGGCCGCCCTGCACAACAAGGTGCGCCAGGGCAACACGGCGCTCGCCGACGGCGACGACGACACGGCCCGTTCCGCGGCCGAGTGCGTGCGCCGGATGGCTGACATCCTCGGCGTCGACCCGTTGTCGCCGAAGTGGAACGACGCGTCGTCTGCCGACCTCGGCATGCGGCAGGCGTTGACCACGCTGGTGGATCGGCTGCTCGCCGAACGCCAGGAAGCCCGCAAGAGCAGGGACTTCGCGCGCTCCGACGCGTTGAGGGACCAGTTGCACGACGCGGGCATCGCCGTCGAGGACACCCCCGGCGGTCCGCAGTGGACTTTGAAGGACGACTGACTTCCGTGGCTGGCAACTCCAAGCGCAAGGGCGCGATGCGCAATCCGGGCTCCAAGAAGGGCGCGGTCGTCGGTTCCGGCGGGCAGAAGTCCAAGGGCCTGCAGGGCAAGGGTCCGACGCCCAAGGCGTCGGAACGCCCGAACCACCCCGCGTACAAGCGGGCCAAGGTGGCGGCGAAGACCGACGCCGTGAAGAGCCAGCGGCGCCAGAAGACGGAGAAGGCCCAGGCCGAGACCGTCGCGGGCCGCAACCCCGTCGTCGAGTGCCTGCGCGCGGGCACGCCGGCGACGGCGCTGTACGTGGCGCTGGGCATCGACGCGGACGACCGCGTGCAGGAGGCCGTGCGCCTCGCCGCCGACCGCGGCATCTCCGTGCTGGAGGTCGCGCGCGGTGAGCTCGACCGCATCACCGGTGGCGCGATGCACCAGGGCCTCGGCCTGCAGGTGCCGCCGTTCGAGTACGCGACCCCGGACGAGCTCCTCGAGCTCGCCCAGCGCTCGTCCACGCCGCCGCTGCTGGTGGCGCTGGACGGCGTGACGGACCCGCGCAACCTCGGCGCTGTCGTGCGCTCCGCTGCCGCGTTCGGCGCCCAGGGCGTCGTGCTGCCGCAGCGGCGCAGCGCGTCGATGACGGCGGTCGCCTGGCGCACCAGCGCGGGCACCGCGGCGAAGCTGCCGATCGCGATGGCCACGAACCTGACGCGCACGCTGCGCGACTGGGCCGAGGCTGGTCTGATGATCGTGGGGCTCGACGCCGACGGTGACGTGGACGTCGACGGCCTCGACCTCGCGACGAGCCCGCTCGTCGTCGTGGTGGGCTCCGAGGGCCGCGGTCTCGGCCGCCTGGTCAAGGAGACGTGCGACCAGACCGTGTCGATCCCGATGGCCACGGGGGTCGAGTCGCTCAACGCCTCCGTCGCCGCGGGTGTCGTGCTGGCCGAGGTCGCTCGCCGCCGCCGGGTCGCCGCGAAGGGCTGAACGTCCTGACGTAATCGGCTAGTTCGTGACGCTAAGCGCCTCGTTTCGCCGACGTTAGTGATCGTTTTCCTGCCCGCGAAACCGGTTCAGGTTCGCGGGCGGGAAAGTCGACTTTCCACACTTGCCAGAACTGCGCATCCGATCGCATGACAAACGGCGTGGCCTATTACGCGCCACTCCCGGGCGCGGGTACCGTCGTCTCGTTCGCCATTAACGGGGTCTGCCGGGCAGGAGTCGGAGCGGTGTTGCACCGGTTGGTCGAGCCGAGGACACCCGTTCGGCACCAGCTGACACACAACGTGACCATTTGGGGTCCAATCAGGCGAGCCCGAGGTCAACTGTGAAGAAGATCAGCCCTACGTTTTGTTATTGTAACTACTTTAGGTAACCGGCCTGCTCCGTTTAGGTACACACTGTGGTAGGACAGACGTTGAACGGTCAGGCAGCTTCTACCGTGATTGTCGATAGAAATTGATTACCACCGGCGGGGGCGACGTGACTCGGCGCAGGACGAATCGGGACGAGCCGATTCGCCGCGCGCGGGCGGCGGCCCCGCGAGGTCGCGCATGACGACCCGCGGCGCCCTCCGCGAGCTCCTCGGTTTGCGCGAGTTCCGCGCCATGTGGATCGGCTCGACCGCCTCGACCGCCGGTGACCAGCTCGCCGCGGTGGCTTTGTCACTGCTCGTATTCGAGCGGACACAATCCGCAGCGTGGACTGCTCTCACGTGGTCGCTGACGCTCTTCCCGCCGCTGATTTCCGGGCCCTTGCTGGGATGGGTCGCCGACCGCTTCCCGCGACGCACGGTAATGGTGACGACGGCGTGGTTGCAGGCCGTGCTGATGGCCGTGATGGCCATTCCCGGCATGCCCCTGTGGGCCATGATCGTGCTGCTCGTCGTGGTGCTGGCGATCTCCTCGCCGTACCTGGCGGCGCAGGAAGCGAGCCTGCCCCACGTCCTCCCGCCCAAGCGCTACGACGACGGCGTGGCCCTGTTCGGCACGTCCGTCGACATCGCCCAGATGGCGGGCCTCGCCGCCGCGGGCTTCCTCGTGGCCCACACGAGCCCTGGCCTCGCACTCGCGATCAACGCGGCCACGTTCGCCGCCCTGGCGATCCTGGTGCAGACGTCGGTGAAGCACCGCCCGGCGGCGGACCCGCTGGGCCGCAAGAAGAAGGACGACGAAGAACCACGCGGCGTGCTGACCCTGATGGTGGCCGAACCGCGGCTGAGGACGCTGCTGGGCGTCCGCCTCCTCGCGGGCCTCGCAATGGTGCCCGAGGGGCTGGCGGTGCCGCTGGCGGCGAGCCTGAACGCCGTCTGGGCGGTCGGCCTGATCCTCGCGATCGAACCCGCGGCGAACGTCCTGGGAGTGGCGCTGCTGTTCCGCCTGGTGCGCGATCCGGCGAAGCGGGAACGGCTGATCGGCCCGCTGGCGATCCTGTCGCTGGGGCCGTTGATCATGTTCGCTTTCCACCCGAACCTGACCTGGACGATCGTTTTGCTGGTGATCGCCGGTATAGGCGGGGCTTATCACACGCCCGCTCGTGCGGCGTGGATGAGGCTGCTACCCGATCAGTACCGGGGACGCGCTTATGGCATCGGTCGCGCGGCGCTGCGTTCGAGCCAGGGCGGAGGAATGGCACTGGCCGGCGTGGTGGCCCATTCGATCGGATCGGTGACGGCCACGATCGCGGGAGCGGGCGGTGTCGGACTGCTGCTGGCGACGCACGCCACCTTCGCCTTGAGACGCGCCAGAGGTCGCAACGACTCGAAGGCGGTGGCAATCTGAAACAGAACGGTCACCAATAGCGATATCCGTCTCAGAGGTACCAGCATGATCCGGATGCAAGATTGAAGTCCAGTCGAGGAGAGGTGGAGTTCAGAAGTCACGGTTGCGCATGGAAGGACACCTCCTCGTTGCGGCGAGCAGCAGCGCAGGTAGGTCTACGACCTGGTCAGCGGCGGCTTTGCTCATGGTGTTCCATGAGCGTAGGGGGTCGTGGTGAAGAACAGTTTGACTGATCGCGGGCGATCGCGGGCACTCGGCTTGACTCCGATTCGCAACTGGGACCTCTGGACCGTTGCACCCAGTGCGATCGCTTACTTTTTCGTGCTCGAAGCGGCCGTGGCAGTGGCCTCCATCTGGCTCCTGACGAAGCTCACCGCGGTGTCCCCCACGGACTGGCTCCGCTTCGGCGCGCTCATCGCCGCCATCACGATCCACCTGACCGTCGTCCGCAGAGCGGAAGAGGCCCGGCGCAACGAGGCCTCCGGTCCCCACATCGACCTGACCTCGGTCTGGACCTTCGCCGCGGCCGTCGCGCTCCCCGGTGGCCTGGCGGTGATCGCCACGATCTGGATGCGCATCCTGATCCAGCCCATCGCCCGCCGCCAGCCGTACAGATTCGTCTTCGGCACCGCCTCCATGCTCGCCTCGACGCTGCTCTCGTGGGCCCTCGTCCACCTCACCGGCGTCTCCCTGGCGGCCACCGGGAACATCCCCACGGACCTGAGCCTGGTATTGGTCCTCGCAATAGCAGCGGTCCTCTACTGGTTCGTCCAGGTGATGACCGTCGCCGCGGCGTTCAAGATCGTCACCCCGAACTCGAAGGTCCTCGACTTCCTGGGTTCCAAGGTCGACAACATGCTCGAGATGAGCACCCTCGGCGCCGGCGCGATGCTCGGCATGCTCATGACGAGCCACTGGGTCGGCCCGCTGCTGCTGGTCGTCCCGGTCATCCTCGTGAACGCCCTGCTCTCCCGGGCGGGCGAGCGGAGGACACACCTCGAACGCCTGCTGCGCGAACAGGAACAGCTGCACCAGCGCCTGGCGGCCGACGCCCACACCGACTACCGGACGGGCCTGCTGAACACCAACGGCCTGGCCGAGTACGCGGGCCGCCTGGCAGAGCGCTGCCGCCTGGACGGCGAGCCGATGACCGTCCTGGTCATCGACCTCGACCACTTCAAGCGCATCAACGACACCTGGGGCCACCCGGCGGGCAACGCGGTCCTGGCCGAGGTGGGCAGGATCCTCCGCGAGAAGCTCCGCCCGGGCGACGTGGCGGGCCGGGACGGCGGCGAGGAGTTCGTCGTGGCCCTGAAGGCCACCCCGGTCGCCCAGGGCGTCACGATCGCCGAACGCATCCGCGAGGCCATCGGCTCCCTGGCCGTCCCGACGACCGACAAGCACCGCAACGTGGTGACGCTCTACGGCCGCGAGATCCAGCCGCCGGAACCGGAGGGCGAGTCGCTGCAGGCGATCTCGGCCTCCATCGGCGTGGCCGTGATCCCGGACAACGGCCCGGACGTGGCCACGGCCCAGCACTCAGCGGACGCCGCGCTCTACAAGGCTAAGGAGAACGGCCGCAACCAGGTCCGGGTGGCGGGCCTCGACATCCCGCCACGCCTGATGCCCGCTCCGCGCCAGGACGACGTGACGAAGCCGATCACGTCCCGCACCGCCTGACTCGCTCGTGCGCGCCTGACGCAGGCTCGCGCAGGGGTCCCCCGCGTTCAAGGGTCCCCCGCGACCCACCGTACTCAGCGGGTCTGACAGTGGGTTGACCAGCGGAAACGGATCGCCGCCACGGGTGACGCCCGCGACGCCGAAGGCGAGCCGTCGGATTCAGCGCGCCGTCGCACGCAGACCACCGCGACGCCGAAGGCGAGCCGTCAAACCCAGCGCGCCACCACACCCAAATCACCGCGACGCCGAAGGCGAGCCGTCCTTCCAAGACACCTCGGGTGCGGCTCGCTCCGGCCCGGCTCGTGACGAAGCCACCCCATCAACGCAAGCACCAACGCAACCGCAAGCCGCCCAACGCACCAGGCGTGCCATCAACCCACAACCGGCGCCGGCCCAGGCTTCGGATCAGATCGGCGGGGTCCGAGGCAGAGCCCTGAGCAGTAGAACAAGCAACTCAAACAGCCCGCCGCTGCAAAGCCCCAACCCCGCGACAAACCAGATAAATCACAAAGCTGACCCCGGTGACCAATGCGGACACCGGCAACCCGGGCTGCAACGACAACAAAATTCCACCCACCGCGGCAATTTCGGCGAAAACCACCGACAACACGGTCGCTCGCAACGGCGAAGCCGTCACCCGCATCGCGGCGGCGGCAGGTGTGATCATCAGGGCCAGCACCAGCAGTGCCCCGACGACCTGTACCGACAGGGCCGTGGCAACGCCGACCAGCACGGCGAACACAATGGACAACCCGCGCACCGGCACCCCGCGCGAGACAGCCACATCGGGGTCGACGGAAGCGAAGAACAACGGCCGCCAGATCAGCGCCAGCACGGCCAGCACGGCGACGGACGACACGACCAGCAGGTCCAGGTCCGTCGAGTCCACACCGACGATCTGTCCGGTCAGCAGCCCGAACTTGTTGGCGGAGCGTCCCTTGTAGAGCGCGAGCATCAGGATGCCCATGCCGAGCCCGAACGCGAGGATCGCCCCGATCACCGAGTCCCGGTCGCTTTCCCTCCGGGACAGCACGCCGAGCAGCACCGCGGCGATGATCGACCCGGCGAGCGCGCCATAGCCGACGCCTATGCCGAGCAGGAGCGCCGCCGCACCGCCGGTGAAGGCGAGCTCGCTGGTGCCGTGCACGGCGAACGCCATCTTGCGGGTCACGATGAACGGGCCGAGCACGCCGGCGACGAGGCCCAGCACGGCGGCCGCGATCAGGGCGGTCTGCACGAACTCCAGTTCGAGGAGGTCGAAGAGCGTCACGAAGCGGCCTCCGCCGACAGGTGGTGCGTCTGCTCCTCGCAGGCGCCGGCGCCGACGACCAGGATCTGGTCGCGCACCCGCACGACCTCGACCGGCGTGCGGTACAGCTCGGACAGCGTCCGCGAGTTCATGACCTCTTCCGGCGTGCCCACCCGGAACCGGCCGCCCACGAGGTACAGGACGCGGTCCACCAGGGGCAGCACGGGGTTCAGCTCGTGCGTCACGAAGAGCACGGCCGTGTCGGCTTCACGGCGGCGCTTGTCGATCAGCTCCGAGACCACCCGCTGGTTCGCGAGGTCGAGCGAGAGCAGCGGTTCGTCGCACAGCATCACCGTCGGGTCGCCGACGAGTGCCTGGGCGACGCGCAGCCGTTGCTGCTCGCCGCCGGACAGCAGGCCGATCGGCGAGTCCGCGTACCGCTCGGCGTCGACGGACGCGATGGCCGCGTCGACGCGGATGCGGCGCTCGCGGCGGTTGCGCAGCCCGAGACCCCACCGGTGGCCGTCGAGGCCGAGGCCGACGAGGTCGCGGCCGCGCAGCGTCATGGACTGGTCGAGCGCTCGCTGCTGCGGGATGTACCCGATGGCGTTGTTGCCCCCGGCGATCGAGACCGAGCCCGACGACAGCGGCTGCAGGCCGAGCAGCACGCGCATCAGGCTGGTCTTGCCGGAGCCGTTCGGTCCGAGGACCGCGAGGAACTCACCGGGCTCGACGTCGAGGTCGAGCCCGTCCCACAACACCCTGTCCCCGTAGGACAGCCGGGCCCCGCGCAGCGAGATCGCGGTCATGCCTTGAGCGCCTGCGACAGCGCGTCCACCTGCTTGCTCATCCAGTCAAGGTAGCCGGTCGTGCCTTCGGGCAGCGTCTCGGTGACCACGACGACCGGGATGCCCGCCGCCTTGGCCTTCTCCACGACCTGCTTGGTGACCTGGTTCTCGGTCTGGGTGTTCTCCAGCAGCACGTTGACCTGCTTGCCGTCGACGAGCTGGTTCATCTCGGCGAGGGCCGCGGCCGGGACGTCCGACTCCTCCTCGATGGCCTTGCTGAACGCCTCGGGCGTCACGTCCTGCGCGCCGGACGCGTCGACGAGGTAGTGCGCGATCGGCTCGGTCGCGGCGATCTTCTTGCCGGCGCCGATGCCCTCGACCTTCTTCTCCAGCTCCTCGAGCTTCGCGGTGAAGTCGGCGGCGTTCTTCTCGAACGCGGCCTTCTTGTCCGGCGCGATCGCGGCGAGCTCCGTCGCGGCCGCCTCGGCCACGGCACCGACGGTGTGCAGGTCGTACCAGACGTGCTCGTTCTCGCCGTGCTCGTGGTCGTGGCCGTCGCCTGCCGGGGCCTCGCTGGTGGGCGTCTGGCTCGCGGGGGCCTCGCTGCTGCCCGGCTCGGCGTGGCCGTGGTCGCGCAGCGGGAACGCCTCGACCTTCTTCGTGGCGTCGCTGGTGATCAGCTTCGCGAAGAAGTCGTCGTAGCCGCCGCCGTTGAACACGACCAGCTTGGCGTCCTTGACCAGCGCGGCGTCGGCGGGCTTGCTCTCGTAGGAGTGCGGGTCGGCGCTCGGGTCGTCCAGCAGCGCCTTGACCTCGACGTCGTCGCCGCCGACGGCCTTGACGACGCTGCCCCACACGTTGGTGGAGGCGACGACCTGGATCTTGCCGCTGTCGGAAGACGGCGTGGAGGTGCCACAGGCGGCCAGGCTCACGACGGCGAGAGTGCCGACCAGAGCGTTGCGGAGAGTCATCACGCCGTCCCTCGATCAGGTAATGGAAACCGTTGTCGAGTTCAGTTTACGACACGAAAAAGCCCCCGACGGTCACGCCGGGGGCTTTCACCTGTGACTCACGCCTCCAGGCGCTCGCCCGATTCGGGGTGGAACAGGTGGATCTCGCTGTGGTCGCGGACGGCGACCTTGACGTGCTGGCCCAGGGTCGGCGGCGTGCGGCCGTCGACGCGGACGACGAAGCGCTGCGACGAGTCACCGATCTTCACCGCGCCGTGCACGAGCGCGTCGGCGCCGAGCTCCTCGACCAGCTCGACGGTCATCTCCATGCCCTCCTCGCCCGACGGCACGATGCCGAGCGCCTCGGGACGGATGCCGAAGGTGACCTCGTCCAGGCCACCCGCGGCGGCGATCGCGTCACGCGAGAGCGGCACGATGACGCCGTCGAGCTTCGCGCCCTCCGACGTGATCGGCACGGTCTTGAGGTTCATGGCCGGCGAGCCGATGAAGCCCGCGACGAACGCGTTCGCCGGGCGGTCGTACAGCGCGCGAGGCGTGTCGCACTGCTGCAGCAGGCCGTCCTTGAGCACCGCGACGCGGTGGCCCATCGTCATGGCCTCGACCTGGTCGTGCGTGACGTAGATCGTGGTGGTGCCGAGGCGCTGCTGGAGGGCGGCGATGTTCGCACGCGTCTCGACGCGCAGCTTGGCGTCCAGGTTGGACAGCGGCTCGTCCATGAGGAACACGGAGGGCTCGCGGACGATGGCGCGACCCATCGCGACGCGCTGGCGCTGACCACCGGAGAGCGCCTTCGGCTTGCGCTCCAGGTACTTGGTGAGGTCGAGCATCTTGGCGGCCTCTTCGACCTTCGCCTTGATCTCGGTCTTCGCCACGCCGCGCAGCTTGAGCGCGAAGCCCATGTTCTCCGCGACGGTCATGTGCGGGTAGAGCGCGTAGGACTGGAACACCATGGCGATGTCCCGGCCCTTCGGCGGCACGTTGGTGACGTCCTTGCCACCGATGTGGATGGCGCCCTCGTCGATGTCCTCGAGGCCCGCGAGCATGCGCAGCGCGGTCGACTTGCCCGAACCGGACGGACCGACCAGCACCAGGAACTCGCCGTCCGCGACCTCCAGGGACAGCTCGTCGACAGCGCGAACCGGCGGGTTGCCGGAGAACACGCGCGACGCCTTGACGTAGGACACCTCTGCCATGTGACGCACCTTTCACCTTGTCTGGGCGCGACGTTATGTGTTGCAAGCGCTTACGTGAACAGACGAAAGCGCTTACGTTCCTCGGATTCGCAACGTAAGCGCTTTCGTTCGACCAAGGGACGGGAGCGCTCTCACGCGTCGAGGCCGCCCCGCGGAGCGGAACGGCCTCGTGACGGAGCCCGCGGACTACCCCTTGACCGCGCCGGACGCGAGTCCCTGCACCAGGAACCGCTGCACCAGGTAGAACACCGCGATCGCGGGGATCGCGACCAGGATGGACGCGGCGGCGAGGTGCCCCCACTCCGTCCGGTTCTGCTGCACGAACACCTGCAGGCCGACGGCCAGCGTCTTCGACTCGTCCGCGGCGGACAGGAACGCCGACGCGAACGCCACCTCGCCCCAGGCCGTCAGGAACGCGTAGAACGACGTGACCGCGAGACCGGGCTTGGCCAGCGGCATGATCAGCCGCCAGAACACGCCGAACGGCGACAGCCCGTCCACGCGGCCGGCCTCGTCGATGTCGGCCGGCACGGTGTCGAAGTAGCCCTTGAGCATGTAGGTGCAGAACGGCACCGCGGTCGTGCAGTAGACCAGCACCAGGCCGATCGACGACCCGTTCAGGCCGAGCGCGATCAGGATGTTGTAGAGCGGCACGATCAGCACCGCGAACGGGAACATCTGCACCAGCAGGAACGACATCATCAGGCCGCGCTTGCCGGGGAACCGGAACCGCGAGGCCGCGTACCCGGCGGTGGCCGAGATGAAGACGCCGAGCACGGTCGTCATCAGCGCGATCAGCACCGAGTTGCCGAACCAGGCGAGGAAGTCGCCCTTCTCGCCGGACAGCACGCGGGTGTAGTTGTCCAAAGAGGACTCGTTGAACAGCTTCGGCGTCGGCTCGACGGCCCGCGCGTCCGGCTTCAGGGACGTGATGAACACCCAGAAGACCGGGAACACCGCGATGGCCGACGCGCCGATCAGGGCGGCGTGCAGGGCGATCGACGCGCCCTTGGACCGGTCCGTGCGGCGCAACCGGCGGTCGGTGGCCTTGACCACCTGGAGAGACGAAGCATCGAGCGTCACGTCACCACACCTCGCCCTGCTTGCGCAGCGCCCGCCGGTAGATCGTGGCGAACACCAACAACACCGAAAGGATCAGCACGCCGTAGGTCGACGCGACGGCGTAGTCGCGCGACGCGCCGGAGAAGAAGCGCTCGAACGCGTAGGTGACCAGGATCCGGGCGTTCGGGTTCGGGCCCGCGATCAGGTAGATCACCGGGAACATGTTGAACGTCCAGATGATGCCCAGCAGGACCACGGTCGACGACACGGAGCGCAGGCCCGGCAGCGTCACGTGCCGGAACCGCTGCCAAGGGGTGGCGCCGTCCACCTCGGCCGCCTCGTAGAGGTCGCCGGGGATCGACTGCAGGCCGCCGAGGAGCGCCACCATCATGAACGGCACGCCGAGCCAGGTGTTCACGATGATCACCGACACCAGCGCCCAGTTCGACTGGCCGAGCCACACCGGGTCCGGCAGGCCGACCGAGCGCAGCAACTGGTTGATGATCCCGTACTGCGCGTTGAACATGTACTTCCACGCGAACGCGCTGATGAACGCGGGCACGGCCCACGGCAGGATCAGCAGCACGCGGTAGAACGCGCGGCCGCGCACCTGGCGGTTCAGCAGCATCGCGAGGCCGAGACCGATGGTGTAGTGGAAGAACACGCACGAGAACGTCCAGATCAACGTGCGGACGAGCGTGCTCCAGAACGCGCCGTACG
This sequence comes from Lentzea sp. CC55, assembly GCF_021056325.1. Lineage (NCBI taxonomy): Bacteria > Bacillati > Actinomycetota > Actinomycetes > Pseudonocardiales > Pseudonocardiaceae > Lentzea > Lentzea sp. CC55. Next base: position 545,006 of record NZ_JAJCXE010000022.1, read on the forward strand.
ACTCGCCACCGGACAGCACGTTGAGGTAGTTCTTGAACCCCACCACGTCGTAGCCGGCCGGCCGGTCGAGGTTCGGGTTGGCGATGTTGCCCTCGTTGATGTTCGTGAAGGTGAAGAACACGCCCTGTGCGAGCGGGTAGAGCACCAACACCGCGATGACCACCACGACCGGCAGCACCATCGCATACGCGTACCAGTACCTGTCCAGGAACCGACGCACCGAGACTCCCCTCAGGCGAACGGCCGGGGCGCGAACCCCGGCCGTCCATCACAATCAGCCGATCGAGTACTCGGTGACGACCTTCTCCTTGTACGCCTTCGCGACGTCGTCAAGGGCGGCCTTGGCGTCCTTCTTGCCGGCCAGGAAGTCGGCGTAGCCGATCTTCAGCGGGTCGAACAGCTCGCCGCCCTCGGGGATCCACGGACGCTCGTGCGCGGTCTTGGTGACCGGCTCGAACGCGGTGACGACGGCGTTCGACTTGACGTCGGCGTTCTGGTACGCCGACTTGCGGGTCGGCAGCAGGCCGAGCTCCTTGGCGATGGTGGCCTGCGACTCGACCGACGCCATGCACTGGATGAACTTGATCGACGACTGCTTCGCCTTGGTGCCCTGGCGGATCACGTAGTCGTGGCCACCGACCGGCGCGCTGCCCTTGCCCGCGGACGGGCCGGGGACGGGCGCGATGCCGAGGTTGGCCGGGTCGCTGAACGCGGCGCCCTTGAGGTAGTCGGCGACGGCCCACGGACCGTTGACGACCATCGCGGCCTCACCGGACGAGAACGCGGCCTGCATGTTCGAGTACGAGTTCGTCGCGTCGAGCGCCGTGGTGGCGGCCTTCGCGTCGATCAGGCCCTTCGCGGTCTCCAGCGCCTTCACGTTCTGCGGGGAGTTCACGACGATCTTCTTGGCCGACGCGTCGACCAGGTCGCCGCCCTCGCCGTAGATGAACGGCAGCGCGTAGTACGCGTCGTTGTTGAGGAAGAAGGACTTCTCGCCACCCAGCTTGGCGGCGGCGGCCTTGAGCTCGTCCCACGTCTTCGGCGGCTCGACGCCGGCGTCGGCGAGCTTCTTCTTGTTGTAGAGCAGCGCGAGGGAGTCGGTCACCTGCGGCACCGCGTAGGTCTTGCCCTCGTACTTCGTGGAGCCCAGCGGGGCCTCGAGGAAGTCGGAGGTGTCCTTGGCGAGGTCGGTGTCGGACAGGTCGGCGACGTAGCCCAGCTTCGCGAGCTGCGGCACCCACGCGACCTCGGACCGGAAGACGTCGGGACCCTGACCACCCTGGGCGGCGGTCTTGTAGTTGTTGAGCGCGCCGTCGAACGCCTGCGTCTCGACCTTGACCTTGTAGCCGTCCTTGGTGGCACAGCCTTCGGCGATCTTCTTGAACACGGGGCTCTCGTTGGGACCACTGGTGTCCCAGAAGGTCACCTCGCCCGAGTCGGATCCGCTGTTGCTGCCCGATCCGCCGCTTCCGCAGGCGGTGAGCACGAGGGCGACACCCGTCGCCATGGCGGTCACGAGGGTTGTCCGTCGCATCGTTGCTGCCGTTCCCTCCAGCTGGGCCCCATCTCCCGGTGAGATGAGGGGTCTTGCAAGTTTTTGCGAGAATGTTGCGGGCGATTTCACTACCCGAACCATGGTCAGGTCAAGACGTCGACCGTAACCAAGCCGTAACGGCGCTGTCCCGGAAACGCTCGTTGCAAAATTTTTCCGAACGCGGCAGGCTTGCGCCGTACCTGATGTGAGCTGGGAGGCAACGTGTCCGGACTGTCCGAGATCGCCAGGGCAGCCGGGGTGTCCATCTCCACCGTGAGCCGTGTTCTCAACAGGCGCGCGGGTGTGAACGAAGAGACCAGGCAGCGCGTGCTGTCGGTGCTCGCGGAGATGCCGTACACCCCGCGCGGCCTCGGTGCGCTGCAACGCACCGGCGTGATCGGCCTGCTCGTGCCGGAGCTGTCGAACCCGGTCTTCCCCGCGTTCGCCGAAGCCCTGGAGACGCGGGCCGCCCGCCTCGGCTACTCGTCGCTGCTGTGCAACACGCGCAGCGGCGCCCCGATGGGCGAGGAGGAGTACGTCCGGATGCTCCTGGCCCGCGGCGTCGAGGGCATGGTGTTCGTGTCACCGGAGATCACCAACGTCGAGGTGCCGCTCGGCCAGGCGCCGCGCCCGAGCTACTACGCGAAGCTCGTGGCGGACGGCGTCCACATGGTCTTCCTCAACGGCGCCACGCCCGCGCTGGACGTGCCCGACGTGACGGTGGACGAGCAGCTCGCGGGTTACATGGCCACCAAGCACCTGATCGAACTGGGCCACGAGCGGATCGGGTTCGTCTCGGGTCCCGCGCGGTCGCTGCCGTCGCGCCTGAAGCGCGCCGGGTGGGCCGCCGCGCTGGAGGAGAACCACCTGCCGGCGGGCTCGGAGTACGTCGCGCACGCGCCGTTCAGCGCGGAGGGCGGCGGCCAGGCCGTGGCCCAGCTGCTCGACACGGTGACGCCGACCGCGGTGATCTGCTCGTCGGACCACATGGCGCTCGGCGTCATGCGCGAAGCACACCAGAGGGGGATCTCGGTACCCGACGAACTGTCCGTCGTCGGGTTCGACGACATCCCCTTGGCCGCCTACTCCTCGCCCGCTTTGACGACTCTCGCGCAGCCGATCGAGGAGATGGCGGCGGCCGCGATCGACGAGCTCGTGCTGCGCCTCGACCCGGATCGCCGCAGGCAGGGCACCGACAACTACACCCGCGTGTTCCGGCCGCGGCTCGTCGTGAGGGAATCGTCCGCGCCGTCGAAGTGAGACGACCTGTTCACCTAAATGGTCTGGACCAAATTCTGAACAAGGCAGATGGGTCAACCTGCGTTGATGCGTCATTGGAGGGACACAGGTCACCCTGACTTCACGAATTGGTTCTGAACCGTTACGGTCCTTTCATGGCGCGGTCGATGCATGTGCGACGTCCGGCGACGCTGGCCTCCCTGGCCGCTGAGCTGGGCGTTTCCCGGACAACGGTGTCCAACGCGTACAACCGGCCCGACCAGCTCTCCCCCGAGCTGCGTCGGCGGGTGTTGGACACGGCCCGAAGGCTGGGTTATCCCGGCCCGGATCCTGTGGCGCGCTCGTTGCGCACGCGCAAGGCCGGGGCGGTGGGCCTGTTGCTCACCGAGAACCTCTCCTACGCGTTCCGCGACCCGGCCGCGATCGGGTTCCTGGAGGGCCTCGCACTGGCGTGCGAGGACGCCGGGACCGGTCTGCTGCTGGTGCCCGCGAACCCCGAGCGCGAGGACGTCGCGTCCGTGCACCGCGCGGGCGTCGACGGCTTCGTCGTCTACTCGGTCCCGGACGACGACCCGCACCTCGCCGCCGTGCTGGAGCGTCCGGTGCCGACCGTCGTCTGCGACCAGCCGGACCTCGGCACCGTGGACCGCGTCGGCATCGACGACCGCGGGGCGATGTACGAGCTCGCCCAGCACCTGATCGGGCTGGGCCACCGCCGCATCGGCGTCGTGTGCATGCGTCTGGCGCGTGACCGCAACGACGGCTTCGTGACGCCGGACCGCCAGCACGCCGCGCACTTCCACGTGCAGCGCAACCGCCTGTCCGGCCTCGCCGAGGCGTTCAGCGAGGCGGGCGTCGACTGGTCCCAGGTGCCCGTGGTCGAGCGCTTCGACCACAACATGGCCTCCGGCGCGTCCGGCGCGGCCCAGGTCCTCGACCGCGACCCGCAGGTCACCGCGCTGATCTGCACCTCGGACGTGCTGGCGCTCGGCGCCATGACCGAGGCGGCCCGCCGCGGTCTGCGCGTGCCGCACGACATCTCGGTCACCGGGTTCGACGGCATCCGCGCCGGCGAGGAGGCCGGGCTCACGACGGTCCGCCAGCCGGTGCTCGAGAAGGGCAGGGCGGCGGGCAAGCTGCTGCTCGACGCGAACGAGCGCTCGCGGCCGCGGTCGGTGAACCTCGCGACGGAGCTGATCATCGGCAAGACGTCGGGGGCACCGCGCGGCGGTGCCGAGGAGCGCTGGTTCGGTCCGTGATCAGTTCTGGAGCCTGAACACCACGGGTGAGCTGGCCTTCCCGGCCAGCTTCGCCACCAGCAGGTAGTCGCCGGGCCCCACTCGCGTGTGGGCCCCGCACCCCGGCCGTGAGGTCGAGCCCGCCCACTTCGTGCCGTAGTTGAAGAGTTCCTTCGGCTGCAGGACGCGCACCTCGGTGCCGACCGCCGACAGGCAGTGGTTGCTCGACCACAGCACGGTCGCGCCGTCCGCGGTGAGCACCGTCAGCTCGCGGTGCTGGCGCCCGATGTCCCTGATGCACGGCACCGGCCCGTTGTTGACGATGTCCATGGACAGTCCCGGCTGGTCACCGACGGTGTGGAGCGGCTTGTCGACCTTCGCCACGACCCCGATCACGTCGTCCGGGCACGCCTGAGGCGGTCCGGGAGGCGGGGGCGGCGGCCCGGCCTCGCTCGGCGAGGGCACCGGCGTGGTGGACGAGGACGACGCGGCCGGGCTCTCGGACGAGCTCGGCGGCGGGTTCGAGGCCGACGCCGCGGCCGCGTTCGTCGGCTGGGCCGTCCCGCCGTCGGAGCCGAACATCGCGATGATCCAGATGACGAGCAGGAGCGTGACCAGGGCCGCCCCGATCGCGGCGATGCGGCGGCGCCAGTACACCGTGGAGGACAGCGGACCCGTGGGCTCGATCACGGCCCGAACGTAGCTCGACCGGCCCGCATCCAGTCGGAGGCGAGCATCGCTCGATCCGGTGAACGTGATATTGGGCGGAACCCCTTGTGAACGTGTGCTAACTCCGGTTCCAATCGACGCGGGGGTCCGCCGGTAGGCCATGGAGGTGTGTCACATGACCGCGATCGACGAACTGCTCAAGCGGAACTACGAGCTCGGGAACGTGGTTCCCGGAGATCGTTCGTCCGCGAAGCCGTCCCTGCAGGTGGCAATTCTGACCTGCATGGACTCGCGCATCCGGGTGTTCGAGATCTTCGGGTTGAAGCAGGGTGAGGCGCACGTGCTGCGCAACGCGGGTGGTGTCGTCACCGACGACATGGTCCGGTCGCTGGCGCTCAGCCAGCGCAAGCTGGGCACGCGCGAGGTCCTCCTCGTGCACCACACCAACTGCGGCCTCGAGATGGTCACCGAGGACGACTTCAAGGACGAGCTGGAGGCCGAGACCGGCCTGCGCCCGACCTGGGCCGTCGAGGCGTTCAAGGTCGTGGAGCAGAGCGTGCGCGGGTCGATGGCGCGGCTGCGGCGCAGCCCGTTCATCCCCCACACCGACAAGATCCGCGGGTTCGTCTACGACGTGCACACCGGGGAGCTGCGCGAGGTCGACGCGGCGGAGACCGCGGCCGCCTAGGCTTCGACGCTTCGAGGGCCCCCTTCGGGGGGCCTTTTCGTTGCGCGACAATGGTGGGCGATGAATCCCGAGTTGCTGCTGGGCTGGTGGGACACCGCGGCCCGCGACCTGCCGTGGCGCCGTCCCGACTGCACCGCCTGGGGTGTGCTGGTCAGCGAGATCATGCTGCAGCAGACGCCCGTCTCCCGCGTGGAGCCCATCTGGCACGAGTGGCTGGCGCGCTGGCCCGTGCCGTCCGCGATGGCCGCCTCCTCGCAGGGCGAGGTCCTGCGCATGTGGGGCAAGCTCGGCTACCCGCGCCGTGCCATGCGGCTGCACGAGGCCGCCACCGCGATCGCCCGCGACCACGGCGACGTGGTGCCGTCCGACGTCGAGACGCTGGAGTCGCTGCCGGGCATCGGCAGCTACACGGCTCGTGCGGTGGCCACGTTCGCGTACGGCAAGAAGTGCGCAGTCGTGGACACGAACGTCCGCCGCGTCGTAGCGCGCGCTGTGCACGGCGCCGGTGACGCCGGTCCGCCGTCGACCAAGCGCGACCTGCGCGACGTCGAGGCGATCCTGCCCTCGTCGCAGCAGGACGCGGCGGTGTTCTCGGCGGCGTTGATGGAGCTCGGCGCGTTGATCTGCACGGCCAGGAACCAGAAGTGCGCCGACTGCCCGTTGTTCACCGAGTGCGCGTGGCAGCTGGCCGGCCGTCCCGCCTACGCGGGGCCGGAGAAGAAGGTGCAGAAGTTCGCCGGCACCGACCGCCAGGTGCGCGGCAAGCTGCTGGACGTGCTGCGGGGCGCTCCCGGACCGGTGCCGAAGATGCAGCTCGACATCGTGTGGAACGACATCACGCAGCGGGAGAAGTGCCTGGTCTCGTTGCTCGACGACGGGCTCGTCGAGGTGACGCGGGACGGACTGTTCGCACTGCCCGGGGAGCACTGAGTGCACGCGCTGGTGGCGTTCTTCGACGACGAGGCGGACAAACGCGTCCGTGAGCTGCAGCAACGCGTCGGAGCGAAGCACAGGTACCCGCCGCACCTCACCTACGCCGTAGCGGGCACGATCGGTCCCAAGGTCCGCAAGGAGCTGCGCGAAGACCTCGAACGGCTGTGGCTGCCGGACCTCTACCTGCACACGCTCAGCACGTTCTCCACCTCCGAGAACGTGCTGATGCTCGGCGCCGTCGTGGACACCGAACTGCTGGCGGTCCACTCGGCCATCCACGACGTGCTGGCGAGCAAGGTCAAGAACCCGAGCGCCTACTACCTGCCGGGCAACTGGGTCCCCCACTGCACGCTCGTCCACGACGTCGGCGACGAGGCGGTGAAAGCCGCGTTCGCCGCCGTCTTCCCGGTCGAGCCGATCCGCGCGAAGGTCCGCGAGGTGTCGATCGTCGACACTCAGACCGGCGAGATCGACGTGCTCAAGAAGGCCTCCACGGCGCCGCGGTAGACCCACGGCGCGCTGTCGTGCACGACGTGACCAGCCTCCTCGACGTAGAGGTACTGGCCTCCGGAACGTCGTGCCGCCTCGGCCATCTGTCCTGGTAGCTGCCCGCCGCGACCGGCTTCGACCACGAGCGACGGGCACCGCACGGCGTCGATGAAGTCCCAGTACGCCCGCGTGCCCCAGTGCGCCGCGATCTCGTAGAGGTCGTCCATCTCGGCGATCAGGTGCCAGCCGTCGGAGCGTTCCTCGAAGTAGTCGCAGAACAGCTCGGCGCCGAAGTACGACCGGATGTGGCCCAGCGACTCGAAGGGCACCGGCCAGGCGTCGAAGAGCCACTTCCACTCGTCGGTGGTCCGGCCCCTGTTGTCCGGGGCGAAGTCCTCGACCACAATCGCGCTGACCAGGTCCGGCCGGGTCGCCGCGAGACACCACGCGTGCAGCCCGCCCATGGAGTGCCCCACCACCACGGCGGGACCGAGACCGAGCTCCTCGATCGCCCGCGCGGCGTCGTCGACGAAGTCCTCGGTGCGGAACGGCCCCCGCCGCGGGTTCCGGCCGTGCCCGCGCTGGTCGATCGCGACCACGCGGCCGAACGGCCTGAGCCACTGCGCGACCGGCCACCACGCGGTGGCCCTGCTCATCAGGCCGTGCAGGAGCAGCACGCCCTGACCCGTTCCGCCGAACTCGACCACCGACACGGGGATGATTAACGCATGAAGGCCCGCCCGTACCTGATCGCCCTGGTCCTGATCGTGCTCGTCGCAGGTCTGCTCGTCGTGTTCAGAACGCCGGGCGACGACCCCGCGAAGCAGCGGGAGACGTCGCCGCAGGCGGCGGTCGAGGCCGGGGCGGGTGCGGGCGACGCGTACTACCCGACGGACGGCAACAGCGGTTACGACGTCACGCTCTACGACCTCGCGATCAGCTACGACCCCGGGTCCAAGCGGCTCGACGGCGTCGCCTCGATCACCGCGACCGCCTCGCAGGACCTGTCGCGCTTCAACCTCGACCTCGAAGGCCTGCGGGTCAGCGAGGTGGAGGTCGGCGACCGGCCCGCGAAGTTCGCGCAGGAGGGCGACCACGAGCTGGTGATCACGCCGTCCGCGCCCCTCGCGAAGGGCAGGCCGTTCACCACCGTCGTCACCTACGGCGGCGAGCCGACGACGATCGACGACGCCTCGCTGGGCCGCAGCGGCTGGCAGATCTCGTCGACCGGCGGAGCGTTCGCCGCAGGTCAGCCGCACTCCGCGACGACGTGGTTCCCGGCCAACGACACGCCGCGCGACAAGGCGGCGCTGAAGGTCTCGGCCCGTGTCCCCGACGGCTGGACGGCGATCTCGAACGGCCTGGAGGGCCCCGTGGCGCGCGACGGCGGCTGGACGACCTTCACCTGGTCCGAGGAGACACCGCTCGCGACGTACCTGGCCACCGTCGCCATCGACAAGTTCGAGGTCGTGCGCTCGAAGCTGCCGAACGGCACACCCGTGGTCGACGCGTACGCGCCCGGCACGTCCGGTGCGAAGAAGCCGATCCAGTCGCGGGGGCCGGAGGTCCTCGCGTTTCTGGAGACGAAGTTCGGGCCGTACCCGCAGCGCGCGGCCGGCAGCATCTGGGTGGCCGACCAGATCGGGTTCTCGCTCGAGACCCAGACCCGGCCGATCTACGCGGCGTGGGCGGACCTGGAGACGGTCGTGCACGAGAACGCCCACCAGTGGTTCGGCGACTCGGTGTCGATCGAGAACTGGGCGGACATCTGCCTGAACGAGTGCCTCGCGTCCTACGCGCAGTGGCTGTGGCTGGAGAAGGAGGGCACGGACCTCGACCAGCGCTACCGCGACAGCGTCGAGCAGCGGCGCGGCAGGGCGTCGTTCTGGGCGCCGAAGCTCTACGACATGGGCAAGGGCAACGAGTTCCGCGGCGTCTACGACAAGGGCCTGATGGGCATGCACGCGCTGCGCAAGCAGGTCGGTGACGACGTCTTCTTCCAGGCCCTGCGGTCGTGGGCGTCCCAGCACCGCGACGGCAACGCCTCGTGGCCCGAGTTCGAGGAGCACTTCGAGCAGGCCTCCGGGCAGCCGCTGGACGGGTTCTTCAAGGCGTGGTTCCGCGACTCGGGCATCCCGGAGGAGCAGTACCTGCTGCCTGTCGGAGTGCGCCGCTAGTGTGGGTGGCATGGCAGTCGTGAAGATCAACGCGATCAAGGTCCCCGAGGGCAGCGGCCCCGAGCTCGAGAAGCGGTTCGCCGCCCGTCTCGGCGCCGTCGACGACCAGCCGGGCTTCCTCGGCTTCGAGCTCCTGCGCCCCGTGTCCGGCGACGACCGCTACTTCGTCGTCACGCACTGGGAGACGCACGAGGACTTCGTCGCCTGGCGCGACGGCCAGGCCGGTGCCGCGGCGCACTCCGGTGAGCGGGCCAAGCCCGTCGCCTCGGGCGCCGACCTGCTGGAGTTCGAGGTCGTGCTGGGCAGCAAGCCCAAGCAGTGATCGACGAGGCCTACGACAGAGCCGCCGAGCTGATCACCGGCGCGGACGCCGTCCTCGTCTGCGCCGGTGCCGGCATCGGGGTCGACTCCGGGCTGCCCGACTTCCGCGGCACCGAGGGGTTCTGGCGGGCGTACCCGCCGTACGAGCGGCTCGGGCTGAAGTTCGAGGAGATCGCCGACCCGGTGCACTTCGCCGACGACCCCGCGCTGGCGTGGGGTTTCTACGGCCACCGGCTCGCCCTGTACCGCGCGACGGTGCCGCACGAGGGTTTCGCGGTGCTGCGGTCGTGGGGCGCGCGGGTGTTCACGTCCAACGTGGACGGTCAGTTCCAGAAGGCCGGCATCGCGGACGTCGCCGAGGTCCACGGGTCGATCCACCACGCCCAGTGCGTGGAGCCGTGCACGGACGAGATCTGGGAGTGCTCGTTCGACGTGGAGGTCGATCCTGTCTCGATGCGCGCTGTGGGCGAGCTGCCGTCGTGCCCGTCGTGCGGTGGCCTGGCCAGGCCCAACATCCTGATGTTCGGCGACTGGGGCTGGGTGCCGCACCGCAGCCAGGCGCAGCTGGACGCGTTGGCGCAATGGCGTCGTGCGCACCGCGACCTGGTCGTGGTCGAGATCGGCGCCGGCACCGCCGTGCCGACCGTGCGGCGTCAGGCCGAGCTGGCGAGCGCGGCTTCCGGGGCGTTGATCCGCATCAACACGCGCGAACCCGCGGTCCGGCACGGCCGGGGCGTGTCGCTGCCGGTGGGGGCGTTGGAGGCCCTCACCGCCCTGGCACGACGAACTGCGTGACGACGGCCCGGTGGTCGCTGCCGGGCACGTCGAACACGTCCACCGTGTCGACGAGGACCTTCGAGTCCACCAGCACGTGGTCGATGGTGACCGGCGGCGGCCAGAACCCGCTGCCGCTCGGCCAGGTGTGGATCAGCCCCTTGCCCACCTGGTCGGCCGCGTCCACGTAGCCCTTGTTCAGCAGCCGCGTCATGCCGACGTGGTCGAGGGTCGCGTTGAAGTCGCCGGCGAGCACCCTGATCGCCCCGGTCGAGTCGGGTGAGGGCAGCCCGGCCAACTCCCGCTGCCACGCCTCCGGCCCGGCGGTGACCACGGGCGGCAACGGGTGCACCGAGACGACCTCGATGTCCCTGCCCGGCAGGTCCACGAGCGCGCCGGCCTGCTGCAACGTGCCCGGCGGCGTCAGGTTCCGCCGCGAGAGCGGGAACCGCGACGCGATGCCGCTGCCCGACCCGCCCGGTTCGTCGAGGAACACCCGGTTCGGCAGCACCTGGTCCAGCCCGGCGCGTTCGAGGTCGCGCACCATCTCCGGCGTCAGCTCCTGCAACGCCAGGATGTCGATGTCGCGCGCGCGGACCTGCCGCACGACGAACTCCGCGTCCGCGATCCCCACGAGCAGGTTCGAGCTCATCAGCCTGACCTGCTGCCCCACCCCGTTGGGCCGCGGGTCCGGGAACGCCCGCGGCGCCACGTTGGCGACGAGCACGACGCCCACCAGCGTCATGGTCAGCCCGACGACCCACCGCCGGCGGAACAGCGCGAACAACCCGACCAGCAGGCCCGCGACCGTGATGTACGGGGTCAACGACGTCGTCGCGATCATGTACCGCGTCCCGTCGATGCCCAGCAGCCTGACCAGCGCCGCCGTGACGAACGCCATCGCGCACACGACCAGCAGGAACGTGGCGAACCCGCTCCGCGGCGGCTTCACCTCGGTGGTCACCACGCCGTGCAGTGTCGCCGAACCGTCGTCAGTCTCCCGTGTGGTCCCCACGATCAGGAGACGGCCGACGAGGGTGTTCCGTTGCCCGCCGAAACTGTCAGACCCCTCCGCCACACTGAACCCAACCGACCTCAGGGGGACCGCAGTGGGTGCCAAGGACTGGATGCTCTTCTACGCGTCGGACGACGTCAGCAAGGTGCTGCGCTCGTCACAGCAGATCGACCGGGAGGCCACCGCGGCCTTCGTGCAGCGCCTCCACCCGTCGCACGACATCCGCCCGATCGCCGACGGCAGCCTCGACCACGCCAACCCACCGGACGGCGAGGTCTACGCCGCCGTCCTCCCGGGCCTGTCGATCATCTGCACCGCCGACGCCGCCCTGGACGACCCCAGGGGCCTGGACGAGCGCTTCCACCGCGAAGCCGCCGGCCGAACCCTCTACTCGCACGCCATGCACAGCGTCGTCGACTTCTTCGCCTACGCCATCTGGGAGCCCGACGGCACCCTGCGCCGGGCGTTCAGCCTCTCCCCGGACAGCGGCGTGATCGCCGACGTGGGCACACCCCTGCCGTTCGAGGAGAAGTACCTCGCGGGCGACCCGGAGTTCCTCGCGTACCTCGACGAGGACGACGACTACCCGTTCCGCTTCCACCCGCTGTCGCTGGCCGAGGCAGCCCTGCGCGCGTTGTTCGGCTTCAACTACGAGGGCGAGTGGCACGACGACGACCCGGACCTGGAGAAGATCGTGCTGGCGGGCTACGCCGTGACGCCGCGCTGACTCAGACGGCCGCCGCCGGGTGGACGTGCTCGGGGATCACCGCGTACGCGAACCCGACCTCCACGGTCAGCCGCAGGTACCGCGTCCTGAGCCGGCAGACCGTCCTGCCGGCTCAGCAGCCACTCGTGGGTCCAGGTTGCGCCGGGCAGCGGCAACATCCACGCCGCTCACGTTCCACAGTCGACGGCGGCCCAGTCGCCCATGCCCCGAACCGGACCGGCCGGAGGACCTTGACCGGCGCCAGCCGGACCGTGTCCGCCTGGATCCGGTGCTCGTGCTCGCACTCCACGGCGTCGCCACCCGCCGACGCCTTGCGCGCTGAGCGCTGGTCTGTCCCGCCCAGCACCCGCGCCACCGGCGCGTGCGGCTCAGACGGCCGCCGCCGGGTGCCTGGGCCGCGCACCCGGCATCCGGTCGAGCAGCCCGCAGATCATGTCGACCACGGCCATCAGGCCCGCTTGATCGATGTGGTGGTCCATGACGATGTAGACGACCCCAGCCTCGAACGTCAGGCGCATCGAACGGGCCTGCGGCGGCAGGTGCTCCTCGTGGTCGATCAGCCAGTGCAGCGCGTCGAAGTTCATGTCCCTGACCACCGCGGAGGGGTCACTTCCCCAGACGAAGAACTCCTGGTCCATGGGCGACGGGAGCTGCACGCGCTGCCACGCCGCCTGACGGCTCCGCACCGTCGCGGGCGGCTCGGACAGCCAGCTATCCCACAGCTTCTCGAAGTCCGCGAACGGGATCGGCCGACCGTCGTCGGTGTACTTCTTCGGCCGGGCCATCCGCATCGGTGCCATGGGCGCCGTGGCCACCTCGACGCGGTGCTCCTGCTCCCAGCGCACGCCGTAACCGGTGTACGCCGCGATCCGCACCGCTGCCTCGGTCACGCGGACGTGCCAGTCGCCCCGCCGGAAGTCCATGGCGATGTCCCACTGGGGCTTGGACCGCCGGAGCCACTTGCCTTTCAGCACCGTGTCGTAGGCACTGCCGTCGCTCTTCACCGGCTCCAGGAAGCCGGCCGACCAGGCCGCGGTGTCACCCTGCTCAGGACTGATCACCGTTCCGCCGAGCCTGGCGGCCAACGGGTTCAGCGCGCTGATCTGCTCGGCCTGGGCGGCCCGGTGGGAGCGGAACTGCCACCAGCGCCGCACGAGGGTGACCACGACGGCACCGGCGATCATGGTCAGGAAGATCGGGTCGGTCAGCAGGTCCAGCAGACCCTTGATGAGCTTGTCCATGATCAGATGTCCAGGTATCCCTTGATCTGGTGCTTCGAGTAGTCGGTCTCGGTCTCGCGTGCCGCGGCCGCCTGCTCTTGGAGGGACCGGTTGCGCAGCCCCTTCTCGTTCCGGGGGTCGACCTGCGCGGCCGCCTCGAGGCCGAACGCTTCACCCATCGACTTCCAGAAGCCCTGGTTCATGCGCTCGCCGACGATGCCCTGCGAGCCGTCCTTCTTGTCACCCCAGCTCTTGAACAGTCCCTTGTTCTCCGGCAGTGCGCGCCGGCGGTCCGCCTCGGCGACGTTGGCCCTCTTGTCCGCCATGGCCTTCTTCATGCCGGCGCCGAGGTTCTTCGTGCGGGTCACCAGGTTGCGCAGGAACTGCATGATCTTGCCGAGGAAGGCCTTGAGCCTCGCGATGATGCGCGACACCCGGCTCGCGGTGGTGGCGGCCCGCACGCCGGTCACGGCACCTGCCGCGGCGGTCGACGAGCCGCAGCTCGGCACGGCGGCCGCGAGGGCCGGGATCCAGATCATCGCCAGCCAGATGATGAACTCGGTCAGGATCGCCTTGAGGAGGTCCTCGATGACCTGCATGATCATCGAGGACATCAGGAGCAGGTCGGAGAGCTCACCGGCCTGTCCGATGACGCCGTCGATGCCGCTGGCGAACTCGCCGAGCCTCGTGGCCGCCGCGTCCGCTGTCTCGCCACCCCAGCTCTGCACCGAGCTCGTCAGGTCGCTCGTGAACCCTTCCTTCAGCTTGGTGAGGCCCTCCGCGAGCTTGCCGAAGTTCTCGCCCGCCTGCTGCAGGGCGGGGCCGTCGCCGCTGACGAAGTGGATCGCGTCTTCCAGTGGTTCGCAGATGCTCATGAGGAAGCTCAGGCCCTGGTTGACGAGCCAGCCGATCGGGTCCGTCGCGATCTGGGCCGCCTCGCTGAACGAGCTGATCAACGCGCTGCCCTCGGAAGCCAGCGCGGCGATTCCGCCGGGGTCTCCGACGTTTCCCGCTGCCTCCATGGCCTTCATGAAGCTGCCGGCGAACGGCGCGGCTTCGAGCGCCTTTTCCCCGGTGGACTTCTCCTCGACCTCGAGCGTGCCCTCTTTGCCGCTCAGGCCTGGAACGGTGAGATCCGGTTCGGTCACGGCCGCGCTACCCCCGCTCGACGTGGATGCCGTCGAGGATCTGCTTCAGCGCCTCTTCCTGCTGCGCATAACCCTCTGCGGTGTCGCGGAACTTGTCGGCACCGGACTGGAGGCCGTCCTGCATGGCCTGCATCGTCTCCTTGAGGTCTCCGAGCATTTGCGTGTACTGGTCCTTCACGAAGATCCCGACCACGCCCCAGGACTTGTCGCCGACGTCGGCCAGGGCGACCAGTTCGGCGATCCTGCTCGCGGTGCTGTGGTGGCCGTCGAGCTTGCCCGCGAACGTCCGCAGCTCCTCCGGGCTGACGCTGAACCCGCTCACCGGCCGTCCTCGTCGTCGTAGAGGTTCAGGAACTTGCCGTCCTGCTTGGGCGGCGCGGCGGGCGGCTGCGGTGACCTGTCGTTCCAGCTGTTGCCGCGCATGATGTTCTGGTCGCCGAAGTCGTCCGGCTGCTCGAGGGCGGGCCTGCGCGGCGGGGCCGGCGGACGGGCCTGCTGCGGACCGGGTTGGGGCACGGGCGGCGCGGGCGGCATCGGCGGGCGTGGGGGCGCCGGAGGTGGCGTGGGTGCGGTCTCGTCGGACCTGACGGCGCGGAGTTCCTCTTTGGACATGCCGAAGAGCTGCGACTGGGTTTCGAGGACCTGCTCGGAGAGCTTCATGTCGTCGCCGATCGCGCCCTCGACGATGCCTGCCTGGCGGCGGGCGGCTTCGGCGACGGCCTGTTGCAGGACCGTCATCAGCTCGGCGGCCAGTGCGGGGGCCGGCCTGCGCATGGCGAGGTCGGTGAGCCTGATGGCCTTGATGCTGCCGGACGGGCCTGCAACGACGGTCACGGCGCGGTCGGCCGAGGTGGCCACCGCTTCCATCTCGGACAGCTGTTGCTGCATCTCGCCGATGTTGGCGAACTGCTGGTCAACGCGCTGCATCCGTGACTGGAACTGCTCGAACTGAGCTACCAGTTGTTCGAACGCGGCCGACGGCACTGGGACCTCCTCCTGGGACAACCCGTCCGCGCAAGACCACGCGGAGCGGGCGCCATAGTGGCAGGTCGGGTTTCACGTGCGCCGTGGAACGGGCGAATCTGTGTGGCCGCGTGACGCGCGCAACGCCTCACTCGCGGCGCCTACGCGGGTGGGCGCACGAGAACGGCCCCCGGGCCGGAGCCTGGGGGCCGTTCTCGGTACTGCCTAGATCACTCGGACTCGGTGGCCGGAGCGTCCTGCTGCTCGGCGGCCGCGGAGGCGGTGAGGTCGACCGGCGGGGCGTCCGGCACGCGGTTCGGCTTGGCCTCGCCGCGGAACACGAACTTCGCCTTGTCGTGCTGGTCGGACTCGCCGTCCCAGCCCTCGACGTCGGTGATGATGATCTGGCCCGGCTGGATCTCGCCGAACAGGATCTTCTCCGACAGGGCGTCCTCGATCTCGCGCTGGATCGTGCGGCGCAGCGGGCGGGCGCCCAGCACCGGGTCGAAGCCGCGCTTGGCCAGCAGGGACTTCGCCCTGTCGGTCAGCTCGAGGGCCATGTCCTTGTTCTTCAGCTGCGTCTCGACGCGGGCGATCATCAGGTCCACCATCTTGATGATCTCGTCCTGGGTGAGCTGGTGGAAGACGATGATGTCGTCGATGCGGTTGAGGAACTCGGGGCGGAAGTGCTTCTTCAGCTCGTCGTTGACCTTGTTCTTCATGCGCTCGTAGTTGGACGCGGTGTCCTGACCCGAGGTGAAGCCGAGGCCGACGGCCTTGCTGATGTCCGACGTGCCCAGGTTCGACGTGAAGATGATGACGGTGTTCTTGAAGTCCACCGTCCGGCCCTGACCGTCGGTCAGGCGGCCGTCCTCCAGCACCTGGAGCAGCGTGTTGTAGACCTCGTTGTGCGCCTTCTCGATCTCGTCGAAGAGCACGACGGAGAACGGCTTGCGGCGCACCTTCTCGGTGAGCTGGCCGCCCTCTTCGTAGCCGACGTAACCGGGAGGGGCACCGAAGAGCCGCGACGCCGTGTAGCGGTCGTGGAACTCGCCCATGTCGATCTGGATGAGCGCGTCGTCCTCGCCGAACAGGAAGTTCGCGAGCGCCTTCGAGAGCTCGGTCTTACCGACACCGGACGGGCCGGCGAAGATGAACGAGCCGGAGGGGCGCTTCGGGTCCTTCAGGCCGGCGCGGGTGCGGCGGATCGCCTGCGACACGGCCTTGACCGCGTCGACCTGGCCGATGATCCGCTTGTGCAGCTCGTCCTCCATGCGGAGCAGACGCGAGGTCTCCTCCTCGGTGAGCTTGAACACCGGGATGCCGGTCCAGTTGGCGAGGACCTCGGCGATCTGCTCGTCGTCGACCTCCGCGACGACGTCCAGGTCACCGTCCTTCCACTGCTTCTCCCGCTCGGCCTTCTGGCCCAGGAGCTGCTTCTCCGCGTCACGCAGCTTCGCCGCGCGCTCGAAGTCCTGCGCGTCGATCGCGGACTCCTTGTCGCGACGCACGTCCGCGATCTTCTCGTCGAACTCGCGCAGGTCCGGCGGCGCGGTCATCCGGCGGATGCGCATGCGCGCACCGGCCTCGTCGATGAGGTCGATCGCCTTGTCCGGCAGGAACCGGTCGTTGATGTACCGGTCGGCCAGCGTGGCGGCGGCCACGAGCGCGGAGTCGGTGATCGAGACGCGGTGGTGCGCCTCGTACCGGTCGCGCAGGCCCTTGAGGATCTCGATGGTGTGCTCGAGCGACGGCTCGCCCACCTGGATCGGCTGGAAGCGGCGCTCCAGCGCGGGGTCCTTCTCGACGTGCTTGCGGTACTCGTCGAGCGTGGTGGCACCGATCGTCTGCAGCTCGCCACGGGCCAGCATCGGCTTGAGGATCGACGCGGCGTCGATCGCGCCCTCGGCGGCACCCGCACCGACGAGCGTGTGGATCTCGTCGATGAACAGGATGATGTCGCCGCGCGTGCGGATCTCCTTGAGGACCTTCTTCAGGCGCTCTTCGAAGTCACCGCGGTAACGCGAGCCCGCGACCAGCGAGCCGAGGTCGAGCGTGTAGAGCTGCTTGTCCTTGAGCGTCTCGGGCACCTCGCCCTTGACGACCATCTGCGCCAGGCCCTCGACGACGGCGGTCTTGCCGACGCCGGGCTCGCCGATGAGGACCGGGTTGTTCTTGGTGCGGCGGGACAGCACCTGCATGACCCGCTCGATCTCCTTGGTGCGCCCGATCACCGGGTCGAGCTTGCCCTCGCGGGCCGAGGCCGTGAGGTTGCGCCCGAACTGGTCGAGCACCAGGGAGGAGGACGGCGTGCCCTCGCCACGACCCGGCGACTCCGACGCGCCCTTCTCCGTCGAGTAGCCGGACAGCAGCTGCAGCACCTGCTGCCGCACCCTGTTCAGGTCGGCGCCGAGCTTCACGAGGACCTGGGCCGCGACGCCCTCGCCCTCGCGGATCAGGCCGAGCAGGATGTGCTCGGTGCCGATGTAGTTGTGGCCGAGCTGAAGCGCCTCGCGCAGCGAGAGCTCCAGGACCTTCTTCGCACGTGGGGTGAAGGGGATGTGTCCGCTGGGGGCCTGCTGGCCCTGGCCGATGATCTCCTCGACCTGCTGGCGGACGCCTTCCAGCGCAATCCCCAACGACTCGAGCGCCTTGGCGGCGACACCTTCACCCTCGTGGATCAGACCCAGGAGGATGTGCTCGGTGCCGATGTAGTTGTGGTTGAGCATCCTCGCCTCTTCTTGGGCAAGAACAACCACCCGCCTCGCGCGGTCGGTGAACCTTTCGAACATTCGCACTCCCTGACTGCTGCGTCGGCGGTCCTCGGCTCCACCGATCTACCCTGGTGAGCGCGGCACCGTGACTCCACTGTAGTGGGCGGTACCGAGGCCTGTGGTTCCCGTCAGCGGACCATCGCGTCCGGGGAACGTTGACATCAGCATCAACGCAGGTCGGGAGCAACGGATTCCACAGATCGGGCGATGTCCGCTGAGCGCGAACAACCCACCGCCGAGCGACGCGGCTGTGACCGGGGCCACCTGAAGAGGCATAAATCCGGTGATCGTGGGTAAGGTTAGGCAAGCCTCATGTACCCATGAGATTGGACTTGCGCCTTGACCGTACCTGCGAGGGTCTCACAGCAGAACCCGAGTGCGCTCACGCCGCTGGCCGAGTCCGTCGCCCGCCTGCGGGTCGGCTCCGAGATCAGGTTCGGGATGCCGTCCGAGGACTGGACGATCTGCTCGGACCTGCTGGCGGAGCCCTCGCGCTTCGACCTGTGGCGCAAGGACCTGTCCGAGTGGATGGTCGAGCAGTACGGCGAGTCCGACGACAGGGCGACCGCCGGCTACGTCATGGGCTGGTACCTGCACCAGCCCGGCTACCTGGCGGGCCTGCTCTTCCACACCGCCCGCCGCGTCCCGTCCCTCAAGCCGAGCGACATGGCGTTCCGCATCAACACCGAGGGCCGCCCCCACCCGGACGGCATCGCGCTGTTCTGCGACGAGTTCGCGTGCCTCCCGGACGACCCGGCCTCGAACCACCCGGCGGCCACGGTCGTGGCCGACGAGGCAGCCCTCGCCGCCGTCCTGCGAGCCCGCTACGCGGCCCACGCCGCCCAGTTCGTGGCCTCCTTCGGCCAGGTGGTCCGCTTCGGCCGCCGCACCCTCTGGGCAGCAGCGACCGACATGCTGGAATACGGCCCCTGGGCAGCGGGCCGCATGTTCGGCGACGAGAACGCGGGCGTCACCGACGCGGCGATGATCCTCCCCGAGAAGCTGGCCCCGTTCGTCGCCGCTTCCTCACTGCACTTCACCGACGAGGGCTGGAAGCGCAAGCGCAACAGCTGCTGCTTCCACTACGTCCTGCCGAACGCGGAGCCGTGCACGGCCTGCCCGCGCACCTGCAACTGACCGCAGGCTGACGCAGGGGTCCCCTCGCTTTCAGCGCCCCCCGCGACCCAACGTACCGAGCAGGTCTGACACTGCCGCGAGGCCGCGAGGCCGCAAGACCGCGACAACAGCCGACGCGGGGTCGAACCGCCGCGACGCCGGAGGCGAGCCGACCCGAGCCGGACTCCCAGCGAGGCCGAAGGCGAGCCGTAGCGACGGCGAAGCCGAGCCGCTTTTGCTTTTGGCTTTTCAGGCGGCCTCGCCGGTGGGGTATCCCGTCACGAGTCGCGCCACAGCCCTCGCTGCATGCCTGGAGGGG